>DXFM01000022.1 GCA_019114465.1 Candidatus Lachnoclostridium avicola | reverse complement strand
TCGTCCAGCTCTTCCCCGGTGATCATCCCGTTAAAATCGATGGTAATCTCCTCGCTTCCCATGTGAAATCCCACGTTGTCATAGCCGAAGCGCCGGTGGATGCAGCCGGTGATGATGTGCTCCCCGGAATGGCCCTGCATATTGTCAAACCTCCGGTCCCAGTCGATGGCTCCCTCCACCGTCTCTCCCACGGTCAGGGGCCGGTCTGTGTAGTGAATCACTTCCTCTCCCCGCTCGTGAACCTCCTTCACCCGGGCCTCTCCCAGGGTTCCCGTGTCATAGGGCTGTCCGCCGCCTTCCGGGAAAAATGCGGTCTGATCCAGAGTGACCTCCCACAGTCCCTTTTTCCCCTCCCGGCAGCCGGTCACCGCCGCCGTAAACGTCTTTATGTAGGAAGAATCGTAATATAATCGCTTCATGTCTCTCTCCTTGCTGCTGTTTTTCCGGCCGGGCGGCATCCTTTTGCCCGCCCGTTCCGGTCTTTCTGATTTATCAGTATTATACACCACTCCCGCGTTACTTCAATCTGTTGTTTAAATTTTTTTCCAAAAAGGTGAAACTGTGGCAAGCCGGGCGACATATGATGAAGTGTAATCATCTTATTGGAGGAACAGACATGAGTGATTTGGCTGCTACAAACTGCGGATGTGGCTGCGGATGTGAAACAGGAGGAAACAGCGGCGGATGCAACATCCTCTTTCTGCTTCTGATCCTGTGCTGCTGCTGCGGAGGAAATCACGGCGGAGACGGCTGCGGATGCGGATGTGGAGGCGGCTTCGGCTCCGAATGGCTGTGGATCCTGATCCTGTGCTGCTGCTGTGGAGGCGGCTGGGGCGGCAACGGCTTCTGCTGACAACAAAAAACGGGAAAGCACCAGGGCACGGCGGCAGCCGCGCCCTCTTTCCGCGGGCAGAATTATTTTCGGCGGAATCCGCACCGGGGCGGGATCTCTATCCCGCCCTTCCGGACCCCCGGTCTCTGCCTCCATCCGGCGGTGTTCCCGTCTCCTGGCCTCTCACCATGCGGCGGCCGGGATCCTTTCTCTGGCGGTTCTTCAAACACTCCTCATCAATCTCGTAGACAGCATTTCCATCTATAATCAGGCGCGTAGCCATCGTTCATCACTCTCCTGTCACAATTACTATATGCAGCGGGCATGAAATCCTTGACCGGAGCATATATTGTCACCAAAGTAGGAAACGAGGTATGGAACCATGAATTACGATGAACAGCCTCTGAAACTGACAGATCTGGACTATCTCACCGGGGATCATCATCTCCAGATGATGAAAGCCGCCCTGCCCTATATGAACGTCCCCCAGCAGAGAATTTTTTCCACAGTGATCAAAATACGGGAGCTGCAGAGAACCATCAACCTGTTCCGGGATGAACAGGTGGCAGCCACGGGAATCGGCTCCGGGGAACGGGACCCCAAAGACCGGACCGGCGCAGGCCCGGCGGAGATGCTGGACGCCATCAAGCCCTACGGCAACACCTACGAACAGGAACTGATCGGTCTGCTCTCCAACCTTCTCCGGGGCATATCCACCCCCATGGAGCAGATGAAAACCTTCCTCTCCCCGGAGCAGCAGTCCCGGATGGACACCGTGCAGTTTATGGTACAGGCCATGCAGCAGAACAGCTGACAGAAAGGAGCTTTCATGAGCGACTGGAAAAAAGATCCCAGGCTGAAAAAAATGGACCCGGAAAAAATCCAGGTCCTCACAGAGTTTTCGGAGCGTCTGAACCGGACGCCGGGCCCGCAGATACTCTCCCTTCTCCTCTCCTTCCAGGCGGAGGCCGGTGAGAAAGGCATCCGCTTCTCTGACGAGGAGACAGATGTCCTCGTCACCATTTTAAGCTCCCACATGCCCCCTTCGGAGCAGAAAAAGCTGTCCATGCTGCGCTTATTTTCCAGAAAGCTGGCAGCCCGCCGCCCCTAGCCGGGCCTTCCGCCTATCCCTTCCAGAATCACAATTTTGGTGCGCTCATCTGCCTGCTGGAGCAGAAGCTTCATCTCCGGCTCCGGGATGCAGATACATCCGCTGGATCCCGGATATCCCTCCGCGGTGCAGTGAAGGAAGATGGCCGAGCCCTTTCCCGGAACCGCCTCCTCGTTGTAGGTAAGGGAAAGGGCGTAATTGTAATAGGGGGACACATCCACGAGATGCTCCGCGGAGTCCCAGTCCTTCTCCACCTGGGAGGCATCCACCAGCCGGTTGTAGTACCGGCTCTCCGGATCGTCCACCCAGTAGTCCTCCGCCGTCACCTTGTGGTAGGGAAGGACCGCTCCCGGATCATCCAGGATGCCGAAGGCCAGATTGAACCGGTAGACGCCGGTGGGCGTCTTTTTATCTCCTTCCACCTTATCCGCCGAGCAGCCGTTTAAGCCCCACACGCCGGAGGTCTCAAACACCTGCCCCCACGCGCCGTCCTCCGCCCGGTAATAAGCGGTCCGGACGGCAGACCCGCCCTGTCCCCGGACCACTATGATCTTGTCCGTGTCCCCGGCAATGGCGGGATCGGACAGGACATCCCCGTCGGGAAGTCCTTCCGGCACCGCCGGCAGAGCGCTCTCCCCGGCAGTCTCCTCTGCTCTTTCCGTCTCCTTCTCCGTCTCTCCGGGCGCTTCCGCCCGCTCTGTTCTCCCGTCTTCCGTGCGGATCAGGCCGTCTCCCGGGCCTGCCTGCGCCCCGTAGGCCGCCCCAGCTCCCATTACCAAAAAACCTGCCTCCAGAAGGGCCAGGATCCTTCCTCTCTTTCTCATCGCTGCCTCCATTTCTGTCCTGCTGTCTGAAGCAAATTGATACAGAAAGTATAGAAAACTCCCGGGGATTTGTCAATCTCCTCTCACCCCAAAAGGAAAGACGCCGCCAGCAGAACCGCCAGGAAAACCACGTTCCAGACGGTAAAGAAAATCAGATAGGGACCTTTCTTCTCCGGATGGCGGACGGCAATCTGTTTGTAGGAGATCAGGCTGGCCATAGAGGCGATGAGGGTGCCCAGGCCGCCCAGATTGGTGCCGATGATCAATTCTCTCCACTGATCGGTAAATCCGGAGAGGAGAAGGGCCGCCGGCACGTTGCTGATCACCTGGCTGGCGGCCACGGCGGCGATCCGCTCATTGCCCGTCAGCACCGATTCCAGAAATCCGCGAAACTGGGGGAGTCTCCCCATGTTGCCGATGAACACAAAAAACGCGGCGAAGGTCAGCAGCAGACCGTAATCCACCTCTGCCAGCAGCTCCCTCCGGTCTATGAGCACCGCCGCCAGAACGATGACAAGAAGGGCTCCCTCCGGGAGAACGCCGGAGACGGTCAGAAGGCAGACAGCAAAGAGGGCCAGATACAGGATCAGCCGCTTTTTCGGGGGCGCCGCCGGCCGTTCCACCTGACAGCTGACCGTCTCCTTCCGGAACGCCAGCAGGATGGCTCCGGCCAGCATCAGGGCGGACAGAGCCGCATAGGGAAGCATGAGAGCCACAAAGGAAAGGGCTCCCATCCCCGATCTCCCGTAGAGATACAGATTCTGGGGATTTCCGATGGGGGTGAGCATACTCCCTAAGTTGGCCCCGATGGTCATAAACGTCACCGCGGCGCAGATCTGCTTTTCCATTCCCGCCATCTCCAGAGCCAAAAGTCCGAAGGGCACAAAGGTGACCAGGGACACATCGTTGGTGATGACCATGCTGCAGAAAAAACAGAGGAAGACCAGGCACAGAGCCAGGCCACGCCCGCTTTTTACCCGCTGGAGAAGTCCGGCGCTCAGTATGCGGAACACACCCATCTGCTTAAAACCCGCCATCACCGTCATCAGGCAGAACAAAAGGATCAGGGTCCGGAAGTCAATATATCCCAGATACTCCCGATCCGGCGTCACGAAGAAACAGGAGACGACCGCCAGCACCGCGGCTGCGGAGAGCACCGTCTCCCTTTTGACAAATTCAGCAATACGCTTTCCCACTTTTTCTCTTTTTCCTCCGTTTTCTGTCAGTTTTTCACGGAAAAACAGCGCATGGCCGTTCTTCTGCACATACGCTGTTTTTGTATTTACTATTTATTATTTTACCACCAGGTTGATGATCTTGCCGGGAACGTAGATTTCCTTCACAATGGTTCCGGTGATCTTGTCCGCAGCCGCCTCTTTTCCAGCTGCCAGAGCATCCTCCTTGGACACGTCCGCCGGAAGGCTGACCACCGCGCGGGTCTTGCCGTTTACCTGTACGGGAATGGAGATCTCGTCGTCCTTCATGGCCTCCTTGTCGCACTCCGGCCAGGACGCGTGGAACACGCTGTACGTGCCGCCCAGAGCCTCCCACAGCTCCTCGCCCATGTGGGGAGCGAACGGGGAAAGCAGGATCACGAAGGTCTTTAAGGTCTCTTTGTCGATGCCGCCTTCCTTCTTGGCCAGGTCGATGAGCTTATTGTTGTACTCCATAAATCCGGACACTACAGTATTTAAGCTGAACTGGTCAAATCTCTGCTCGATGTCGTAGACCAGTTTGTGGCGGATCTTCACCATCTCCTTGGTCTCTTTCACATCTTTGTCCTTGTTGTCCATCACCAGCGTGTAGAATCTCTTCAGGAACCGGGATACGCCCTCAATTCCTCTGTCATCCCACTCCGCATCCAGCTCCGGCGGTCCCACAAACAGCTCGTAGAGCCGCAGGGCGTCGCAGCCGTAGTCTCTCACCAGATCGTCCGGGGAAACCACATTTCCCTTGGACTTGCTCATCTTGATACCGTTCTTGCCGGTGATCATACCCTGATTGAACAGCTTGGTGAAGGGCTCGTCAAAGTCGATCACGCCGATGTCGTACAGGAATTTGGTGTAGAACCGGGAGTACAGCAGATGAAGCACCGCGTGCTCCACGCCGCCGATATACATGTCAACCGGCAGGTATTTGTCTGCTTTCTCTCTGGAAACCAGCTCTTTGTCGTTCTTGTTGTCCACATACCGGAGGAAATACCAGGAAGAACCGGCCCACTGGGGCATGGTGTTGGTCTCTCTCTTCGCCGGGCCTCCGCAGCAGGGACAGGTGGTGTTCACCCACCAGTCGATGGCAGCCAGGGGGGATTCTCCTGTGCCTGTGGGCTCGTATTTTTCCACCTCCGGCAGAGTCAGAGGCAGCTGGTCCTCAGGAACGGGAACATTGCCGCACTTGGGGCAGTGAACGATGGGAATGGGCTCGCCCCAGTATCTCTGGCGGGAGAATACCCAGTCGCGGAGCTTGTAGTTCACCGTCTTCTTGCCGATGCCTCTGGCCTCGATCATGGCGGGAGCTTCCTTCTTCAGCACGGAGCTCTCCATGCCGTTCCACTCGCCGGAGTTGATCATGGTTCCGCTCGCCTCAGTGTAGGCTTCGGTCATATTTTCAATCTCCTTGCCATCCTTGGCGATTACCTGGATGATGGGAAGGTTAAATTTCTTCGCGAACTCAAAGTCACGGTCGTCATGGGCAGGCACGCACATGATGGCTCCCGTGCCGTAGTCCGCCAGCACGTAATCAGACAGCCAGATAGGTACCTTTGCTCCGTTTAAGGGGTTGATGGCGTAGCTTCCGGTGAACACGCCGGTCTTCTCCTTGTCCTGGAGACGGTCCACATTGGACTTCATGGAAGAATCAAAAATGTACTTCTCCACAGCCTCTCTGGTCTCGTCGGTGGCCAGGCTCTTTGCCAGAGCGTGCTCCGGTGCCAGCACCATGAAGGTGGCGCCGTACAGAGTGTCGGGGCGGGTGGTGTAGACTGTGATCTTCTCCTCTCTTCCGTCGATGGGGAAATCCACCTCGGCGCCGTAGGATTTGCCGATCCACTCCGTCTGCATCTTCTTTACCTTCTCCGGCCAGTCCAGCTTGTCCAGATCGTTTAACAGGCGCTCCGCGTAGTCCGTGATCTTTAACATCCACTGGCGGAGATTTTTCTTGGTCACAGGAGTGCCGCAGCGCTCGCAGCAGCCGTTGACCACTTCCTCATTGGCCAGACCGGTCTTGCAGGAAGGACACCAGTTGATGGGGAATTCCTTCTCATAGGCCAGACCCTTCTTGAACATCTGGACGAAGATCCACTGGGTCCATTTGTAGAAGGACGGATCCGTGGTGTTGACCTCCATATCCCAGTCGTAGATGGCTGCGATCTGATTGATCTGTCTCTTGATATTTTTAATGTTCTCCGCCGTGGATTTCGCCGGATGGACGCCCATCTTGATGGCGTAGTTCTCCGCCGGCAGTCCGAAGGCGTCCCAGCCCATGGGATGGATCACATATTTTCCCTTTAACAGCTGATAACGGCTCCAGGCGTCAGAGATCACATATCCTCTCCAGTGGCCTACGTGAAGGCCGCTTCCGGACGGATAGGGAAACATATCCAGACAGTAATATTTTTCCTTCTTTCCATCGTTTACGTTAATGGGGTTCTTCTCCCATCTCTCACGCCATTTTTTCTCAATGGCTGTGTGATTGTACTGTGCCATGACAGTTCCTCCTTAATATATGGTGCTTTCTTGGAAAACGGACGGGCAGCAGAACGGCTCCGGGAAAAGCGGAGGCCTCTTCTGAAAGATTGGATAGGGAAAGTTCCTTCCCCTATCCGATTCGCGATACCACGGGCAGCTCACAGCAGAGCTGTTCGCTGTCCGTTGCCCGGCAGATATCTGCCTCCCCGGATGTGCAAGCACCTCCGGGCGGCAGCTGCATGCCGGGCGTATCGCGCAAAAAAAACTGCGCCTCTATCCGATTATAGAGACGCAGGATCATACCCACGCGGTACCACTCTATTTCACACGTCTTCCGTGTGCCCCTCATTGTCCCTGTAACGGCGGGCCGCCGGCCTGTCCTACTGGGATAATTCCTTTCAGAGGGCTACTCAAGGGCCAGTTCACCACCTTCCCGCAACCGCCTCTCACCTGCCGGCGGCTCTCTGATGCGCTCCAATGGCTACTATTCCCTGTCACAGTATTTACGCTAAGCCCTAATTTAACACACTTGTCTTTTTCTGTCAACTCCCAACCGAAAAACCGTTCCCTTTTAAATCCGGATTTTTCCTCTCAGGGAATCGTACAGGAGGCGCACCTGGTTTCCGTCGGCCAGGGATTGGGAAAAGGCGCTGGCACTTCCCGCGGCCACTCCCATGGCCAGGGCGTGGGAGTAATCCTTCTGCTCCAGCCAGCCGGCCAGAAATCCGGCCACCATGGAATCTCCCGCCCCCACAGAGTTGACCAGCGTCCCCTCCGGCGCGGAAAGCGCCCGGACCGCCCCCGTCTGATCTGCCAGGACCGCGCCCTCGCCGCCCATGGACACCAGCACATTTTCCGCTCCCAGTTCCCGCAGCCGGGCCGCCCCCGCTGCCGCCTCCTCCAGCGTCCCGGGGCGGGTGCCGGTCAGCTCTCCCAGCTCATCCCGGTTGGGTTTGATGAGGAAGGGATGGAACTTCAGCACCTGAAGCAGAGTCTCCCCTGACGCATCCACGGCAAAGAGGATTCCCCGCCCGGACAGACGTTCCATAATCCGGCCGTACAGATCCCGGGGCATGGCGCCGGGAACGCTTCCCGCAAGCACCAGCACGTCCCCTTCTCCCAGGCCGCAAAGCCTGTCCATCAGCTCTTCCAGGGCCGCCGGATCCGCAGCAGGCCCCATGCCGTTGATCTCCGTGCCGTCATACCCCTCCAGCTTCACATTGATCCGGGAGCAGCCTTCTCTCAGCCGGATAAATTCGCACTCCAGCCCGGCCTCCTTCAGCCTGCGTTCAATTTCCTCCCCCACAAAACCGGCTGTGAAGCCGAGAGCCCGGGTTTCCACCCCCAGGTTCTTCAGCACCGCCGACACGTTGATTCCTTTTCCCCCGGGAACCATCTGCTCTGAGGTGGTCCGGTTGGTCTTTCCCACGGCAAATCCGTCCACCGTCACCACATAGTCCAGGGACGGGTTTAAGGTCACTGTGTAAACCACTGTCCTCTCCTCCTCTCATCTCCGTCTGGATCTTCCCCGCACCGGTTCCGGCCGGGAATTTTTCTCCGTCCGGCTTCCTCCGCCTCCGGCCATGAGGGCCAGAGCCGCGCCTGTCAGGAGACAGAAGCAGGCCGGCCCCGCGGCCTGGGCTGCCGTCAGTCTCAGAACACTGTCAGGGAGAGCCGCCGGGAGAAGGCGGGACAGGACCAGGGAGACCGCCAGAGCCACCAGGGCAGCCGCCGCAGCCACCCACCGTTTTCCCAGGGAGAACAGGGCGGCGGCCGTGACAGCTGCCAGGGAAAGAAAGAGTACGGTAACTCCGTTCAAAACCGCCGCTCCCAGGGACGGCGCCTCCGTCCCGGGAAACAGGAAAGCAGACAGAGGACGCCAGGCCAGAGCCAGAACCAGGCCTCCCACTGCCCCCGCTGCCGCCGTCCGCACCGCCGCGGACGTCAGGCAGGTTCTCATGGACCTCCGGGCTCTGGGCAGGTAGGAAGCTCTGCCCACTCCCAGGGCGCACACCGCCGATGAGACCGCCCATACCGCCAGGCGGCTTCTCCCGATTCCGGCCCAGGCAGCACCGTCTTCCCCCGCCAGCCGGAAAGCTCCGGACAGAAAGCAGCCGCCAAAGGCCAGCACCGTCACGATCCCCGGAAGAGCGGCGGCAGAAATCTCCAGTCCCAGAGCTGCCGGACTTTTCTTCCGTCCTCCCGGACTGAACATTTCCCTTCTGCAGACCATAAGAGCCAGCAGCAGGAACCCAAAGGACAGGGCCGCTCCCGCTCCCAGTCCCAGAACCGCTCCCTCTGCTCCAAACACATTCCTGTAGAGATCCGTGCCGTAAACCAGGGCGGAACGCTCCCCCTGGGCCTGTCCGGCTGCGGCCAGCCACAGGGCGGCCGCCCCTCCCCCTGCAGCTTCCAGGAGGATGGAGATTACCCCGGGAGCCGAAACTCCCATTCCATAAAAATACCCCCGCACCGCCCCGGAACCGGCGGCAAACAGGGCTGCCAGGGCCAGAGCCCTCCACACCGCGGCGCTCTCCCGGCCTCCCGCGCGCCCGGCTATCCAGCCGCCGCCAAAAAAGAGGAGGGCTGCCAGAATTGCTCCCACTGCCAGGGCCAGGATCAGGGACACAGAAAACAGCCGAGACGCCTCTCCTGTCTTTCCCTTTTTCATCCGCGCCCGGACTGCTCCCGCCACCCCATTGGGCACGGCGAAGGCCGCCGCCAGAAACAGCACTCCATAAACCAGACCGGGAGACGCAAATAATACATCTCCGCCCTGTCCTATCTGTCTTAAGACTACCAGCTGCAGCACTGCTCCCGCCCCAGCTGCCCACACGGCCAGGGGCGCAGGACCCATCTGCGGCCTGGCCCTGTTTTCTGTTTTTCTTCCTGCTCTGCTTCTGTTATTCTCCATAAAACTCCGTCCTGTCCACATCCTTCGTCGAGAGGATGCAGACCCAGGTTTTCCCAGGATTTAAGCGGATTTCCTCCCCGTCCGGACCGTAGTAGCGGGTGATGCCGTCCTCCTTTTTCCAGGTGACGGTCACCGCCTTCCCCCCGGTGGCGTAATACCCCCACTCGGAGGTGTCCACGTTAATGTTCAAATATTCCGTATTGGCGTAATATCCCGACTGACAGTACTGGATGATCACATTTTTCACCGCCAGCGGCCCCTCGTCGCTCTCCTGGGGCGCGTCCGCCTGATAGCGGTGGTAGAGTCCGTCCTCCTGGCTGTAGCGGAATTCCGAGTGGTACATGGAGTACCCGGGCACGATCCGCACAGCATCCACCGTCTCGACGCCGCTTAACACCGTCTCCTTCCCCGGCCGGGCAAACTGATAGTGGCCCTCGTAGTCCGCCCCGTACTCCTGACTGTAGCCCAAGTCCACGATGGCCGACTGGATCCGGTCAAAGCTGGTGTAGGCATTGTGGGGCGCCTTCCGGTCGGAGGAACGGAAAAATGCCTGGGCTCCCCGCCCCTCGATCCCGTTGATGTCGTCGATCTCCCTCAGCTGAGGCTTGGCAAAAGTGCTCTGGCCGTAGTGGGCGTATATGGCGTCAAACTCGTTGGCAAAATCGATGAAGCAGTTGCGGCAGCTTCTCACCGAGCCGATCCGCTCCAGGTCGTCGTAATCTTCCATGATGGCCATGTAGCGGGTCATATTCCCCTCCACCGGCACCTCATAGATCACCCCCGCCCGGCCCATGCCGTAGTGGGGCCAGGCCTCCCGGTCGTTGCTGATCATCACCGCCAGAGGCCGGCGGTCCGCCTGGGCCGCATCTCTCATCTCCCCCGTGAGATAGCTCTGGATCCGCCCGTCCACGGCGATCCGCTCCTCCGGCACAAACTCTGCCGTGGTCTCCTCCGGGGCGGCGGTCACCTCCACCGGCTCCGTCCGGACCTCCTCCGTCTGAGCGGGAAGAGTTCCCGCCGCCTCCTCATAGTTTTTTCCGCACCCGGACGCCGCCATCAGCAGGCAGGCACCCAGACACAGCGCAAATCCCCCCGTTTTTTTCATCTCCGGTACCCTCTCCTCTCCAGGATCTCCGCCTGCTTTTTCTCCATCACCAGGCGCTCATCCTCCTCCATGTGGTCATATCCGAACAGGTGAAGCATGCTGTGGGCCACGAGGAACGCCAGCTCCCGGGCCTGGGAGTGGCCGTACTTTTCCGCCTGCTCCTCCACCTTGTCCACGGAGACGATAATATCCCCCAGCATCAGTTCCCCGGTCTCCGGGTTGAAATAGTCCTCCGCGTGGTCCTCCAGGCCGTCAAAATCCGCCGGCCGCTCATAATCCACCATGGGAAAGGACAGCACGTCCGTGGCCCGGTCGATCTGGCGGTAATCCCGGTTGATCTCCCGGATGGCCTCGTTGTCTGTCAGCACCACGCTGACCTCCGCCTCATAGGGGCAGCCCTCGTAATCCATGGCTTCCTCGATCACGTCCCGGATAATGGTCTCATAGGGAAGCTCCAGCTTCTTCTCTGCTTCGTATTCGATCTCAATGGTCATTTCCTTCTCCTTATGCCCCTTGCGGGCTTTTCTCCCTTGTCTTTCATCTTGCTCTCGTAATCGTCATAGGCCTGAACGATCTTCTGCACCAGGGGATGGCGGACCACATCCTGGTTGGTCAGCCGGCAGAAGCCGATGTCGTCAATCTTCCCCAGAATCTTGATGGCCATGTCCAGTCCGGATACGGAACCGGGCGCCAGATCCTTCTGGGTCTGGTCTCCCGTGACGATCACCTTGGAGCCGAATCCGATTCTGGTCAGGAACATCTTCATCTGGGCCGGGGTGGTGTTCTGAGCCTCGTCCAGAATGATGTAGGCGCTGTCCAGGGTCCGACCTCTCATGTAGGCCAGGGGAGCCACCTCGATCAGCCCTTTCTCCGAGTTGTGGAGATAGCTCTCCGCCCCCATGATCTGGTACAGGGCGTCATAAAGGGGGCGCAGATAGGGATCGATCTTGCTCTGAAGGTCCCCGGGCAGAAAGCCCAGCTTCTCCCCCGCCTCAATGGCCGGTCTGGTGAGAATGATCCGGTTTACCTCCCCGTTTTTAAAGGCCTGGATGGCCATGGCCATGGCCAGATAGGTCTTTCCCGTGCCGGCCGGGCCGATGCCGAACACGATCATTTTCTTCCGGATCATGTCCACATACTGCTTCTGGCCCACCGTCTTGGGCTTGACCGGCTTTCCGTTGATGGTGCGGCAGATAATGTCACGGTCAATCTCCAGGATCTGCCCGTCGCTCTCCGTAAAGGAGAGGGAG
This sequence comes from Candidatus Lachnoclostridium avicola, assembly GCA_019114465.1. Taxonomy (GTDB): domain Bacteria; phylum Bacillota; class Clostridia; order Lachnospirales; family Lachnospiraceae; genus Lachnoclostridium_A; species Lachnoclostridium_A avicola. Next base: position 106,920 of record DXFM01000022.1, on the reverse strand, counting down.
ATGGCATAATCCACATTCTGCTCCGTGATGGTATTGCCCCGCTTGGAAAGCTCAATGAGATTGGAGAATACGCTCCTGGCCCGCTTCACCATCTCCTCCGGTCCGATCACCTTGATCATCCCGTCCCTGGCCACCATGGTCACGTGGAGCGTTCTCTCAATTTTCTTAATATAGCTGTCAAACTGCCCGCAGACGTTCTGCTCGTGCTCTGCGGGAATGTCGATCATCGTCTCAATCACACTCATTCTGTTCTGTCATTCTCCTCTACTGCTGGTATTTCGCTGACTTCCATTTTCCGGCTCTCTCCTATGGGTTCCCGGAGGACCGCGCTGCCCTCCACCAGAAAGCCGGAGTCGGTTTCTACTATTCTAGCATTATTTTCCTCAATCTGCACCCCTTTTCGCTCTAAATTTTCCGCAAACTCCTCCGCAGTTCTGGCCGCGGCCCTCTCTTTCTCCTCCTCCGTGTAAAGACGCTCGTAGGAAACGTACTCCCGGGAGCGGATGAGTCCCCACCACACCGGCAGGAAAAAGTTCTCCGTGAGGCGCAGCTGTCTCTCCTCCATGGAGGTCTTCCAGCTGCTTTTGCCACTGTCCGGGGAAAACAGCCGGAAGGAAACATTTCCCACCCGCACAAACAGGCCCAGCCGGACTCTTCCCGTCATGGCCTCCACCGTCTTCCACCGCCCAAACTCCCGGCGGTAAGTCTGGGTGGTCCTGACCGTCACATCCCCGTCCGCCCGCACCGGATGTTCCGCCACCACCGCTCCGCTGTCATCGGTCACCGGCACCATCCCGCGGATTAACACCTGGCCGGCGGTCACCCTGTCACCCACAGCAGCCGCAGGGGTTCCGCTGCGGACGATCATATCCGTGATCACCCCGTCCTTTTCCGCCACAATGTCGCAGGGCTCCGTATCCGGAACCGGAATCTCCAGAAGAGCCTCATTCTCTTTTATCTTAACCACCAGTCTGGTTCCCGATACCTGGGCCGAAACCCAGGTGATCTCTGAGAAATCGCTCCGCAGACTGTCCTCCAGTCCCTCGCAGTCCACCCGGCCCCGGATCATCCCGCACCGGATCCCCTGCCCGTCCAGATATCGGATCAACGTGTCTTCACTGTATTTTCGATTTCCCTCGATCTGGATGTCCCAGATAAAAAATGAGAGGCTGTACAGCAGGGACAGGCAGACAGCCAGGCCGGCAAAAAAGGCCTTTCTCTTTCTGTTTTTCCGGAGGAAAAAGGGCAGGCCGAACCGCTTCAGCACCCGCAGACGGATCCCGGACTTTTTCTGCAGCTCCCGGGAGGCCAGAATCCCCGGAACGGTCATCAGGCCCTGGCAGCCCTCCTCTGTGATCTGGAGGTCCCACAGCTCGATTCCCCGGCTGCGGCAGAGATTGAGAAAACGCTCCGGCTCCCCTCCCCGAAGTCTCACCAACACGTATCCCTTCCACCAGCGGGCCGTCATCATCTCCCAGATCCCTCCTACACGCCCTCCAGCTCCACCCTGCGGATGTTCCCGGTGACTTTCATGCTCTCCTCGTCATAATACTCGATCTTAAGTCCCTTTCCCTCCACATTCACCCGGCCGGTCTTCGTCAGCAGCTTCAGCCGGTCATCTCCGTAAAACAGGATGCTCCTGTAATTTTCAATGACCAGGCTCCGGCTGCCTTCGATGAAAATGAGAGTTTCCCCCAGAACCACGTCCCTGGGAAGCTTGAGCGCCTCCGCAGCCGCCATTCTCACCCGGCGTCCCATAGGCAGAGCCCCTTTATTCCATTCTCTATTACTGTATGCGGAAACCTGGGGAGATACTACAAAAATCCCCGGCAGACACCTGCCGGGGATTTAACTGCATTGCAATGATTCAATTAGTTGAATTTACGCTTTCTAGCCGCTTCAGACTTTTTCTTCCGTCTTACGCTCGGCTTCTCGTAATGCTCTCTTTTGCGGATCTCCTGCTGGATACCTGCCTTAGCACAGTTTCTCTTGAATCTGCGCAGCGCGCTGTCCAGACTCTCGTTATCCTTTACGATTACGTTAGACATAGCTCACCTGACCTCCCTCCAGTTGTGTAATGAGTGCAAAAAACAACTGTTTGGGTATTTTATAGCACTGGAATGATTATACCATAAATTCCGTGTTCGTCAACAGGAAATTACAAATTTATTGGAAATCCCGGCTATTTTACCTGTTCTGCCAGCACTTCCCCGGCCTTTTTCAGGGCTTCCTCCACCCCGGCCGGATTCTTGCCGCCAGCCTGGGCCATGCCGGGACGGCCGCCGCCGCCTCCGCCCACAAGACCGGCGATGGCTTTGATCAGGTTGCCCGCATGGGCTCCCTTCTTCTGGGCCTCCTCCGTAGCTGTGGCCATCAGGTTCACCTTGCCGTCGGATACGCTGGCCAGGACGATCACTCCCTCGCCCAGCTTGTCCTTCAGCTGATCTCCCAGGTTTCTCAAGCCGTTCATATCCACGTCGGCCACTTTTGCGGCCAGAAGCTTCACGCCGGCCACTTCCTGAACCTGATTCATCACGTCGCCCAGGGAGTCGTTGGCCAGACGGCTCTTCAACTTCTCGTTCTCTGAATGAAGGCTCTTGATCTCCTCCTGCATGGCCTGAATCTTCTTCTTCAGATCTGCAGGAGTGGTCTTTGCAGCCTCCGCTGCCTGGTGAAGCTCCTGCTCCACTTCCTCGTAGTGTCTCATCAGTCCGCCGGCGGTGAGGGCCTCAATTCTTCTCACACCTGCGGCAATGCCGGACTCGGAGATAATCTTGAAGGAGGAAATGGCGCTGGTGTTGGCCACATGGGTGCCGCCGCACAGCTCTGTGGAGAAATCTCCCATCTTCACCACCCGGACCTTCTCTCCGTACTTTTCGCCGAACAGGGCCATAGCTCCCGTCTTCTTCGCCTCATCCAGGCTCATGATCTCCGTCTTCACGGGAAGAGCTGCCTGGATCTCCTGATTCACCAGATCCTCCACTTTCCGGATCTCCTCCGGCGTCATGGCAGAGAAATGGGTAAAGTCAAAGCGGAGACGGTCCTTGTCCACGTAGGAACCGGCCTGCTCCACATGATCTCCCAGCACCACCCGCAGCGCTTTCTGGAGCAGATGGGTGGCGGAGTGGTTGATGGCGGTAGCCGTCCGTCTCTCGGCGCACACCTTCAAGGTGACGGTCTCGCCCACCCGGAGCATTCCCTTCACCATACGGCCCACATGGCCCACCTTGCCGCCCTGGAGAGCGATGGTGTCCTCCACCTGGAACTCTCCCTCGGGGCAGACGATCACGCCGGTGTCCGCCTGCTGGCCGCCCATGGTGGCGTAAAAAGGAGTCTCCTCCACAATAACCGTGCCGGTCTGGCCGTCGGTGAGAGCCTCCACCAGCTCCGTCTCCGTGGTCAGAACCGTGATCTTGGAATCATGGGTCAGACGGTCGTAGCCCACAAATTTTGTGGTGAGTGCCGCGTCGATGGACTGGTAGACCGTCACGTCCGCTCCCATGTAGTTGGTGGTCTTTCTGGCCGCTCTGGCCTTCTTCTTCTGCTCGTCCATGCAGGCCTTAAAGCCGTCCTCATCCACAGAGAAGGATTTCTCCTCCAGGATCTCTTTGGTCAGGTCGATGGGGAAGCCGTAGGTGTCGTAGAGCTTGAAGGCGTTCTCGCCGGAGAGCACCGTCTCTCCCTTCTCCTTCATCTCTCCTTCCATGGAAGCCAGAATAGCCAGCCCCTGGTCGATGGTGCGGTTGAATTTTTCCTCTTCCTCCGTCAGAACCTTTAAGATCATGGCCTGCTTTTCCTCCAGCTCCGGATATCCGTCCTTGGAGAGCTCGATGACCTCTTTTGCCAGACCGGCCATAAACCGTCCCTCAATGCCCAGCATTCTTCCGTGACGGGCTGCCCGGCGCAGCAGACGGCGCAGCACGTAGCCCCTTCCCTCATTGGAAGGCATAATGCCGTCGGAGATCATGAAGGTACAGGACTTCACATGATCGGCGATGATACGCAGGGAAACGTCTTTCTTCTCGTCCGCCAGATACTCCGTATGGGCCAGAGCGCACACCGCGTCCAGCAGGGCCTTGTTGGTATCCACAGTGAACAGAGAGTCCACGTCCTGAACCACCACGGCCAGACGCTCCAGTCCCATGCCCGTATCAATATTTTTCTGTTTCAGCTCCGTGTAGTTGCCGTGGCCGTCGTTCTCAAACTGGGTGAACACGTTGTTCCACACCTCGATGTAGCGGTCGCAGTCGCAGCCTACGGTGCAGGTGGGCTTGCCGCAGCCGTACTTCTCGCCCCGGTCGTAATAGATCTCAGAACAGGGGCCGCAGGGGCCGGCGCCGTGCTCCCAGAAATTGTCCTCCTTGCCGAAGCGGAAGATCCGGTCCGCCGGGATGCCGATCTCCTTGTTCCAGATGTCAAAGGCCTCGTCGTCGTCCAGGTAAACCGACGGATACAGGCGGTTGGGATCCAGTCCCACCACCTCGGTCAGAAACTCCCAGGACCAGTGGATGGCCTCGTCTTTAAAATAATCTCCAAAGGAAAAGTTGCCCAGCATCTCAAAAAAAGTGCCGTGACGGGCCGTCTTTCCAATGTTCTCAATATCACCGGTACGGATACACTTCTGGCAGGTGGCCACACGTCTCCTGGGCGGAATCTCCTGTCCGGTAAAATATGGCTTTAAGGGAGCCATACCTGAATTGATCAGCAACAGGCTGTTGTCATTATGCGGAACCAGGGAGAAGCTCTTCATCACCAGATGTCCCTTGCTCTCAAAAAAGTCCAGGAACATTCTCCTCAGTTCGTTTACACCATACTTCTGCACGTCTTTTCATCCTCCAATTGTTCTCTCTTGTGCTTTCCTGGCGTCTGTTCTTTCGCGAAACCATTCCCGCAGAAAACACCTCAATATCTTACTTATCCTATCATAGGAATTTACATTTATCAAGCCCTCCCCCCGGCAGCGCCGGCAAAAAATTTCAATCGGATAGGGAAAATTCCTTCCCCTATCCGATTCGCGATACCACGGGCAGCTCACGGCAGAGCGGTTCGCTGTCCATTGCCCGGCAAATGTCCGCCCATGCAGGCAAGGCGTCCGCCGGCCGGGCATATTGCACAAAATAAGCCGGCCGGGCACTGACAAATGCCCGGCCGGCCTCTCTGATCCGGCGATCCGGCGGCCCTTCCTCCAGAAGGCGCCGCCCCCTTTTACCACAGATAATCCCCGTAAGTCTCCACCAGTTCGTAAGCTCTGGCCCGGGTGGAGGCGGCCAGGGAGGCGGAATATTCCACGCTCTCCAGGGTTCCCCCCTCGTACTTTCCCGCGTCCTCCGACGCCTTCGCGTCCCGCTCCACGATCCAGGCCCGCTCATCCTTCACCAGAGCTTCCACCTGATCTGAGGGGAGGTGGTCTTTTACCGTACTGTAGATGTTATTCAGTTCTCCGTCCCACAGCTTTCTCTCGTTCTCCGCCATGGTCCACATATCGTAGGTGGTATAGGTTTCATTTCTGGCACGCTGGTCTTCGATCTGCCGGTCAATCTCCTCCAGGCGGCGCTTAAAATCAGCCGCCGTCTTCTTCTCCTCCGACAGCACTGTCCCGCCGGATTCCGCCGCCAGGGAAATCCCCGGTCCCGCCGTATCGTCCGCCGCTATGGACTCCGCCGCAGAACTCTCCGCTGCCGCCAGGCTGGCCTTCTGTTCTTCATCCCCGGCACCGGATCTGGCTCTGGACGCGGAGGAAGTCATGCCGGACACTGCCTGGGATCCCGCCGCCGGGGAAGCGGGGGAGGCCTCCGCCTCCGCCAGTGCTTCCCCGGTTCCAGCCGTCTGGATTCCAGCTTCTGCGCCGTCCGCCGCGGCTTCTAACTCTCCGGCCTCTGCTCCGTCCGCCGGATTCTCCGCCCCGCCAGACAATCCCGCCGCCTCCGGCGCCGCGCCTGTATATTCCTCTCCATCCTCTGCCGGCAGAGACTCCATCTCCGCCGAAACTCCAGCTGTCCCGTACAGCCGTGCCTGCGCCAGCTCTTCCTCCCCGGCATAACCGGAATCCTGAGCTGCCGCCAGTCCCCGCTCCTGCTCCCGCAGCAGGCTGCTGGTAAAACTGGTGACCAGGATCCCGCACACCAGAATTCCCAGAATGATGCAGGCAATTTCTTTATTTCTGCTCATAATTATTTTCCCTCATTCCTGATAGCCTTACCATACCATAAACGGGGATGAATGAAAATAGCAAAATGAAAGCTGTAATATTTCGTAAGATTTATTTAAAATATTCCCGTATTTACAGCCGGAGCCCCTTCACATCCTTGATCCGGGACAGAATGATGCTGCACTCCGCGGACACCACTCCTTCCAGGGAATCTACCACATTCCGGATAAAATACTCCATCTCCTCCTGTCCGGACGCCACCCCGTGAACGTGGATCCGGCTCTTTCCCGTCACCCGGTAGACCTGGGTGACCATGTCGCAGGCCGCCAGGGTCTCCGCCACCCGCTCCAGGGCCCCCGGCTCCGTCTCAATGTCGAAGTAGCAGGAGAGAGCCCCGCTGATCTTCTGAGGATTGACGATGGTGGTATACCCCTCGATCACCCCTTTCTCCTCCAGGGCGGAAATCCGGCTTTTCACCGCCACCCGGGAAATTCCCACCTGTTCTCCGATGTCTGAATAAGACATCCTCGCATTTTTTATGAGCAGCTCCACAATCTTCTGATCCAGCTCGTCCAGTCCCTTTAGAAACACGCTTCGTCCTCCCTTCTGTCTGACCCCCATTATAGCCCGGTTTCCGCCGGAAAGTCAACAAAATGCAGACAATCAGTTGACACTTTACCTTGTCCGGTTTATGATAGTTGCAAAACGAAAGGTTAAACTTTCAATTTGTATTTTCGGAGGTATGTATCTATGAATCAGGATCTGACCAAAGGTCCCATCGCCAGGACTCTTCTGCTGTTTGCCCTTCCCATGACTCTGGGAAATATGCTGCAGCAGCTTTATAATGTGGCGGACACCTTAATCGTCGGGCGGTTTCTCGGGCCGGACGCCCTGGCTGCCGTGGGCTCCGCCTACACGCTCATGACCTTTCTCACCTCCATCTTCCTCGGCCTGTGCATGGGAAGCGGAGCTATTTTTTCCATCCGCTACGGGGCAAAGGATGAGGACGGGTTAAAATCCAGCATCTTTGTGTCCTTTGTCATGATCGCCGTTCTCACCTGCGCAATCAACGTCCTCGTGTTCCTCTTCATCGACCCCATCATGGCCTTTCTCCGGGTTCCGGACGGGGTGTACGGAATGATGCGCAGCTACCTGTGGGTGATTTTCACCGGCCTGTTTGCCACCTTCCTCTACAATTACTTTGCCTCCCTGCTGCGGGCCCTGGGAAATTCTGTGGCTCCCCTGATGTTTCTGGCCCTGTCCGCCATGTTAAACATTGTGCTGGACCTGGTGTTTGTGGTGGTGTTCCACTGGGGCGTGGAGGGAGCTGCCGGGGCCACCGTCCTCTCCCAGTACCTCTCGGGAGTGGGCCTGGGCCTCTACACCATCGCTCATTTTCCCGGCCTGAAGCCGGAAAAGCGTCATCGGAGGCTCTCCCGGAACATTCTCAAGGAAATCTCCCAGTTCTCTGTGCTCACCTGCGTCCAGCAGTCGGTGATGAATTTCGGCATTCTCATGGTCCAGGGCCTGGTGAACAGCTTTGGAACCGCGGTCATGGCCGCCTTCGCCGCGGCGGTGAAAATTGACTCCTTCGCCTACATGCCGGTCCAGGACTTCGGAAATGCCTTTTCCACCTTCGTGGCCCAGAATTACGGGGCAAAAAAAGAAGAGCGGATCCGAACGGGCATCCGGACGGCAGGAGCCGTGGCCGTGGGATTTTCCCTGTTCGTTTCTGCTCTTGTATTCCTGTTTGCCCGCCCGCTGATGACCATCTTCGTGGACGGATCCCAGACGGAGATCATCTCCATCGGCGTGGGATACTTAAGAGTGGAAGGCGCCTTTTACTGCGGAATCGGCGTTCTCTTCCTCCTCTACGGTTTTTACCGGGCAGTGAAAAAGCCGGGCATGTCCGTGGTCCTCACCGTCATCTCCCTGGGCACCCGGGTGGTTCTGGCTTATCTGCTGTCCGCCATCCCCGCCTTCGGCGTCCTGGGAATCTGGTGGTCTGTGCCCATCGGCTGGTTCCTGGCGGACGCCGCCGGACTGATCTATTTCCAGATCAGGAAAAAGAATCTGATGGATTCCCTGGGATAAACGCCTCAGCCGTCCACTCCCTCATCCACCTGAAGGTCATCTCCGTCCGCCGCGGAGGTAGCCAGCTTGTCGCACCGCTCATTTTCCGGATGCCCCGCATGGCCCTTCACCCAGATGAAATTCACCTGGTGGGGGGCTTTTGCTTTCAGCAGCCGCTCCCAGAGATCAATGTTCTTGACCGGGCCGCTCTTTCCCCGCTTCCAGTTATTTTTCACCCAGCTGTCAATCCAGCGCTGGTTAAAGGCGTCTGTCAGGTACTTGGAGTCGGAATATAGATCCACCTGACAGGGCCGGTTTAAAGCTTCCAGACCGGTAATGGCCGCCAGCAGCTCCATCCGGTTGTTGGTGGTCCTCACAAATCCCCCGGACAGCTCCCGCTCGTGGAGCACTCCCTTGGAATCGGTAAACTGAAGAATGGTTCCGTAACCCCCGGGTCCGTCCGGGTTGCCTCTGGCGGATCCGTCTGTGAATATCTGCACTTTTGTCATGTCTGTCTCCTGTATGATCTATTTGCCGGAGCCGAAGCCGGCGCTTATTTTCAGGCTGTATGCAGCCCGGCACATATTCCCCGGCCGGGCTGCATACGGCTTTTTAACGGTCCCACTTGTCGCAGAGGGACTGGATCTGATCGGCGAATTTGGCCAGATCCTTGTTGGCACCGCCTTCGTTGTGGCGGATAACTGTGAGCAGGCGCTCTCCCGCTGCCAGCAGACGGGCATAGACGCCGGCCGCCTTCTTCGCCGCAGGCTTCTCCTCCCGCTCAATGCGGACGCCCTCGGTCACCGTCAGCCACTGGCCGGCTGCCAGGTCAAAGACGGAACCGGAAAATGGGGCCTGGGCATCCAGGTGATAATTTTCCCGCAGATTTGCCGCAAAAATGTCGCAGACCGCGTCGTCCCCGTGCACCAGGAACACTTTCTGCGGTTTTACCTTGAAAGCGGTGATCCACTCGATCAGGCCGTCCCGGTCCGCGTGGCCGCTGATGCCCTCAATCTGCTCAATATGGGCCCTCACCTCGATCTCCTCGCCGAAGAGCTTCACCGTGTGCCCCCCGTCGATCAGGGTGCGCCCCAGGGTCCCCACCGCCTGATATCCGGCAAACACCACGGTGCACTCCGGCCGCCATAGGTTGTGTTTTAAATGGTGGCGAATCCGTCCGGCGTCGCACATGCCGGAGGCTGAGATAATCACCTTCGGCGTCTCGTCAAAGTTAATATTTTTGGACTCGTCGCTGGTGATGGACAGCTTCAGCCCCTTAAAGGAAATGGGGTTGATTCCCTGGCGCACCAGGGCCTCCGTCTCCTCGTCATAACAGTCCATCAGGTTCTGAGTGAATACATGGGTGGCCTCCACCGCCAGAGGACTGTCCACGTAGACGGGGAAATCCCCGTGTCCCTTCACCAGGCCGTGCTGTTTGATGTGGCGGATAAAATAGAGCAGTTCCTGGGTCCGGCCAACGGCAAAGGCCGGAATCACCACGTTTCCGCCCCGGTCCAGAGTCTCCTGGATAATCTTCGCCAGCTCCGCCTCATGGTCATGATCCTTATTTTTGTGAAGACGGTCGCCGTAGGTACACTCCATCACCACGTAATCCGCCGTATCCAGATACTGGGGATCCCGGATAATAGGCTTGTTCTTATTGCCGATATCTCCGGAGAAAACAATTTTTTTCTGAACCTCTCCCTCCGTCAGCCAGACCTCAATGGAAGCGGAACCCAGCAGATGGCCCACATCAGTAAATTTCACCGCAACGCTGTCCGTCAGCATCACCGTCTCCCCATAGGGAACCGGCCGGAAATAGTGGAGCACCTGATTGGCGTCGTTGACCGTGTAGAGCGGCTCTATCTCTTTTTTCCCGGCCCGGCGGGCCTTCCGGTTCTTCCACTCTGCCTCCATCTCCTGAATGTGGGCGCTGTCCCGAAGCATGATATCGCACAGATCCGCCGTGGCGATGGTGGTGACAATCTGTCCCCGGAATCCCCTGGCGTAGATATAGGGCAGCAATCCCGCATGGTCAATGTGGGCGTGGGTCAGAAGCACGTAGTCAATCTCCGAGTAGGGAACCGGCAGCTCCGCGTTCTCATACACGTTGATTCCCTGCTCCATGCCGCAGTCCACCAGAAATTTTGTGGATCCGGCTTCCACATAATGGCAGCTTCCCGTCACTTCATGGTCCGCGCCGATAAACGTCAGTTTCATGGAATCCCTCCCGTCCTGTCGAAAATCTGTAAATCCATTGGATACCATCTATTATACATGAATCCGAGGGGAATGAAAACGGGTCCGTTCTGATTTTTTCTGCCGCCCGACTTTCCAATTTCCCTGGCAGAGTACGGCGCCCCAGTGATATAATAGAAAAAATATATTCAGGAGGTACGCACATGATCATACGGGAAGCCAGGCCGGAGGACTCCTCCGCCATCTGCCGGATCAGCAGCCGGGAGCTGGGATATCCCTGCACAGAAGCGCTGGTGAAACGTCAGATGGAAGCCGTCGACCGGAAAAGGGAGGCTGTGTTTGTAGCGGAAATTAACGGCGGCGTCTGCGGCTTTATCCATGCAGAGCGGTACTGCACGCTGTATATGGAACCCATGGTCAATATCCTGGGGCTGGCGGTCTCCCAGGAATATCAAGGGCAGGGAACAGGCCGGGCCCTCCTCGCCCAGGCGGAGCGCTGGGGGAAGAACCTGGGACTCCGGGGGGTCCGGCTCAATTCCGGGATGAAGCGGACAGAGGCCCATAAATTCTACCGGGCCATGGGATACGGCAGCGAGAAGGCGCAGCTTCGATTTTTGAAAGATTTCTGAGGAAAAAAAGAAGCTCTTCTGATATGCCCTCAGCGGCCTCCGTCTGGAAGCCGTCATCGCGGAGGGATCACTCCTGGTCTTCCGGCCCGGCGGACAAAAAGGGATGTTTTAACGATCTGACACTCTGAAATAACGGACAATATTGGAAAATATCGACAGGCAGGTGATTGGTAATGGGACTGATTGCAAACCGGATGGCTGTAGAACTGTTCTGCCGTCTGGGAGAAAAGTGGAAGAAAAAAAGAGAAAACAGGCAAAAACAGAACCGCCCCAGTGAGGAGACGGTTCAGTCCGCATCCGGCAAAGACAGCCGGACATGATCTTTTCTGACAGAGAACAGTCCGCCGCAGAGACGCAAACGCTGCCCGGCTTTCCTCCCCGCTACTCCGCCGGGCTGAAAGCTCGAATCCGCTTCGCTCCTTCTGCTCTGCTCACGCCGTCTCCAGGCTCGAAAAGACCTCGCCTTGGAGCGGCTGTGTCGCTTTGCGGCATTCGCCGCATAGCAGGAAACAGCCGAAAGCCATTCGGTGAGCAAGCTCCCCGCCTGACTTTCAACTGTTCCCTGCTGCCCGCTCATTGCTAGATAATAATACAAATCATTCCGCCGTTGCTGTCGTTGATGATTTTCTGGAGGGTGTCCTGGAGTTTCATTTGGCAGTCTTCGGTCATCTGGGAGATCTTGGCCTGGATGCCGTCTTCTACGATCTGTTCGATGGACTTGCCGAAGATGTTGGTGCTCCAGATGCCATCCTCGCTCTCCCTGGCGTTTTCTTTTATGTAGGCGATCAGGTCCTCCGCCTGCTGCTCGTTTCCCACGATGGGGGCGATCTCCGTCTCGATGTGAGCCTTGATCAGGTTGATGGACGGGGCCTCGGCCTTCATTTTGACGCCGTACTTGTTGCCGTGGCGGATCACCTGGGGCTCATCCAGCATGATCTCCGACCGCTCGGGAGTGACGACGCCGTAGCCCTTCAGCCGCACCTGGCTCATGGCATTCTGCACCTTCTCGTATTCTGTACGCATCTTTGCCAGCTCGCTTAAGGTCCGCATAAGCTGATACTCTCCCTCAATGGGAATTCCCACGTAATCGCTGAGAATCTGGTAATAGTAGCTGTCGTCCACCTCCACGTCCATGGCCACGCTGCCGTCCGCCATCTCCATGCCCCGGATTTTCATGCCCCGGATGGCGTCTGAAGCGGCCTGGGGCAGCTCCGCCGCCACGTCCTTCATATGGTTCACCTTTTTCAGCATATCCCTGGCAGCCTGGATCACCTGGCTCTTCAGCCAGTGGGTGGCGGGCAGGATCTCCAGCCATTTGGGGATGTAAAAATCCATCTCCGTCACCGGAAATTCCTTCAGCACCTTCTCCAGGATCCGGCTGATATCCTCTTTTTTCAGCTGTTCGCAGTTGACGGGAAGAACGGTGACGCCGTATTTTGCCTCCAGCTCCCTCGCCAGGTTCCCCGCCTCCTCCGAGTAGGGGTACATGGAATTGAGGATCATGATAAACGGCTTACCCAGATTTTTCAGCTCGCTCACCGTCTGCTCCTCCGCCGGAACATAGCTGCTCCGCTTCAGATCGCCGAAGCTCCCGTCCGCCGTCACCACCACCCCGATGGTGGAGTGATCGTTGATCACTTTCCTGGTGCCGATCTCCGCCGCCCTGGTAAACGGAATCTCATAGTCAAACCAGGGGGTTTTTACCAGGCGCTCCTCGTCATTTTCAATATGACCGGTGGCCCCGTCCACCATAAACCCCACGCAGTCGATGAGCCGCACTTTTGCCTGGATCCCATCGTCCAGCTGGATGAGGGCCGCCTCTTTGGGGATGAATTTGGGCTCCGTAGTCATGATGGTCCGGCCCGCCGCGCTCTGGGGCAGTTCGTCCCTGGTCCGGTTTCTCTGGTGCTCGTCGGTGAGTTCCGGCAGCACCAGGGTTTCCATAAAGCGCTTGATAAATGTGGATTTCCCCGTGCGCACAGGCCCCACCACGCCGATGTAGATCTCCCCGCCGGTTCTGGCCTGAATGTCCTTGTATACATTAAAATTGTCCATAAAAATACCCCCTTGCTGTGCTGATACAGTATATTCAAGGGGGTTATTCTTTATCACAGAACCTTATTCACTTAAGTACGCTTTTTTCACGGAATCGTCGTTCATCAGATCGGAGGCTTTTCCGGAAAGCACAATATTTCCCGTCTCCAGCACGTAGGCCTTGTCAGCGATAGCCAGAGCCTTTTTCGCGTTCTGCTCCACCAGAAGCACGGTGGTGCCGCTGTCATTGATCTCCTGGATGATCTTGAAAATCTCCGTCACATACAGGGGGGACAGTCCCATAGACGGCTCGTCCATGACGATCATCTTCGGCTTTGACATGAGAGCACGGCCCATGGCCAGCATCTGCTGCTCACCGCCGGAGAGAGTTCCCGCCGGCTGATTTTTTCTCTCCTTCAGCCTGGGAAACCGCTTGTAAATCTCCTCCAGAGATTTTCCGATCTCGTCCTTATCCTTTCTGGTATAGGCTCCCATCTTCAGATTCTCCAGCACCGTCAGCTGGGCGAACACCCGCCGTCCCTCCGGTACATGGGCCAGCCCCATGGACACGATCTTGTGGGCGGGAACCTTCGTGATATCCGTCCCGTGAAATTCGATGGTACCGGTTCTCGCCGGGATCATTCCGGTGATGGTGTGGAGCGTGGTGGTCTTTCCCGCTCCGTTGGCGCCGATGAGAGCTACGATCTCTCCCTCTTCCACCTCGAAAGAGATCCCTTTCACCGCCTGTATCACTCCGTAATTGACGGTCAGATCCGTCACCTTTAACATTGCCATTCCCATTTCCTCCTACTCGCCCAGATATGCGGTGATTACCTTCGGGTCATTGAGCACCTGGGCCGGCGTACCGCTGGCCAGCTCCGTTCCGAAATTCAGCACCGTCAGATACTCGCAGATACCGGCCACCAGCTTCATATCATGCTCGATCAGAAGAATGGTGATATGGTATTTTTCCCGGATCAGGCGGATGGTATCCATCAGTTCCGCCGTCTCATTGGGATTCATGCCTGCCGCCGGCTCATCCAGAAGCAGAAGTTTCGGGTTGGTGGCGAGAGCTCTGGCGATCTCCAGCTTCCTCTGCTGGCCGTAGGGAAGATTGGAGGCCAGGGTATCCGCGTGAGAGTCCAGGTCAAACACCTTCAGAATGTCCATGGCACGCTCATCCATCTCCCGCTCTTTCTTCCTGTACACCGGTCCATGGAAGAAGCAGGACAGCTCAGAATACTTCACCTGATTGTGGAGAGCCGCCTTCACATTGTCCAGAACCGTCATTTTTCCAAAGAGACGGATGTTCTGAAAGGTTCTGGCCACGCCGCTCCTGCAGATCTCCGCCGGGCTTTTCCCCACCAGGCTGCTGCCATCCAGGGTAATGGTTCCCAGGGTGGGCTGGTACACGCCCGTGAGCAGATTGAACACGGTGGTCTTCCCTGCTCCGTTGGGTCCGATCAGGCCGCAAAGCTGGCCCTGCTCGATGGTGATGTTAAAGGCGTCCACCGCCTTCAGACCTCCAAAGGAGATCCCCAGATTTTTCACTTCCAGCAATGCCATTCTTTACGCCTCCTTTCTTCCCAGTTTCCGGAAGGTACGGTTCATCATCAGACCATCCTTGATTTTGGAGTTATTGAAAATCATCATAGCAATCAGCACGATGGCGTACAAAAGCATCCGCAGGTTGTCCGTCCCCCGCAGAAGCTCCGGCAGCACCGTCAGGATCACCGCGGCGATAATGGAGCCGCGGATGCTTCCCATTCCGCCGAGAACCACGATAACCAGAATTTCAATGGATTTGTTATAATCAAAGGTTCCCGGCTTTAACAATCCCACATTGTGGGCGTAGATGACTCCCGCCACTCCGGCGAAAAACGCGGAGATCACAAATGCCTTTACCTTGAAATAGCTGATGGGAATTCCGATGGATTCCGCAGCGATGTCATTGTCACGGATGGCAGTGATAGCCCGCCCGTCTCTGGAATCCATCAGGTTGGTCACCGCCAGCACCGTGAGCACCATGAGAATGAATACCACTGCATAATTGGTGTAGTTGGAGTACAGAGGAATCTTGCTTAAGCCTCTGGCGCCGTTGGTGATCTCCAGAGAGTTGATCACCGATTTGATGATCTCTCCAAAGGCCAGAGTTACAATGGCCAGGTAATCGCCTCTTAACCGAAGAACGGGAACGCCGATGATAAATCCGAAGATTCCGGCCATCAGGCCGCCGCAGATCAGGGCAAGGGCAAAAGCGAGGGGCGCCGGAAGCACTCCGGTGTCACCGAAATTCAGGGAAATCAAAGCTCCCGTATAGGCCCCGATGGACATAAATCCCGCGTGGCCCAGGGTCAGTTCTCCCAGGAACCCGGTCACCAGGTTTAAGGAGACTGCCAGCATAATATTGACGGCGATAGGCACCAGCAGAGACGTGTACTGCCGGTTCAACAGGCCGCCCTTCAGCAATAAAGTCACAACCGCATAGGACAGCAGGATCACAGCCGCCCGAAACCAGTTCTGTCCGTTTGAAATCTTTTTCATGAATACTCCCACCTACACTTTCACCAATGTCTTTTTGCCCAGCAGGCCTGAGGGCTTTACCAAGAGCACGACCACCAGCACGCCGAATACGATGGCGTCTGCCAGTTCCGTGGATATGTAGGCCTTGGAAAGGCTCTCGATCAGTCCCAGCACAATTCCTCCCAGCATGGCTCCCGGCACGCTGCCGATTCCTCCCAGCACCGCAGCCACAAAGGCCTTAATGCCCGGAAGAGCTCCCAGAGTGGGGCGAAGGGACTGGTACTGACAGATATACAGGATTCCTGCCACGGCCGCCAGAGCAGAACCGATGGCAAAGGTCATGGAAATGGTTCCGTTTACGTTGATTCCCATCAGCTCCGCCGCTCCCCGGTCCTCAGACACGGCCCGCATGGCGCTTCCCGCTTTCGTCTTATTGATAAACAGGGTCAGAGCCACCATGATCACCGTGGTCACCACCAGGGTAACAATGGTGATGCCGGAGATGTTCACAGATCCCACCTGCACCGAATCCAGGTTGATCACCGACTTGAAGGGGATAGGTGTGGACGAAAAAATAAGCAGAGCAACGCTCTGCAGGAAATAACTCATACCAATTGCCGTAATAAGCACTGCCAGGGGCGGGGCGTTTCTCAGGGGTTTATATGCAATTTTCTCAATCAGCACGCCCAGGACCGAGCATACCACTGCGGTCAGAAGCATTGCCGCAATCACAGGAAGATGTAACAGAGCTATGCCAATGTATAGGGTATAGGCGCCTACCATAATAATATCGCCATGGGCAAAGTTAATCATCTTTGCAATTCCGTAAACCATGGTGTATCCCAAAGCGATCAGGGCATAAATGCTTCCCGTTCTCAAACCATTCATTAACTGTTCCATTATACTTGTCAACATTGTTCCACCTCTTTTACATCTTCCGGCCAACATGAAAGACGGGGATATGCCCTCCGGCAATCCCCATCTCTCCACATCGGTCCGTTTATTACATGGCCGTATATTCGCCGTCTACGATCTGGACGAACTTTGCGGTCTTGTTGGGCTCGCCGCTCTCATCGAAGCTCACCTGTCCGGTCAGACCGTCCACGGTGATCTCGGTCATAGCCTGGATCAGAGCATCGGACTCAATGGATCCGGCCTGCTCCATAGCGGCTTTGATCACGTATACACAGTCGTATCCGTCAGCGGCAAACTGATCCGGCGTAGCGCCGTAAGCGGCCTCATATTTGCTCACAAAGTCTGCTGCAGAATCTTCCGTAGCAAGGAACGGGCTTAAGAATACTGCGCCCTCCACAACACTGGGATCGGTAACCTGTCCTAAAACGCCGTCCCAGCCGTCGCTTCCCACGAAGTCGCAATCCATGCCGGCATCCTTTGCCTGCTGAACAATGTATGCCACGTCTCCGTAGTAAGCCGGTACAAAGAGCAGCTTCGCACCGCTGTTCTTGATCACAGTCAGCTGCGTATTGAAGTCCACATCGCCGGTGGCAAAGGACTCATCTGCAACCAGAAGTCCTGCATCCTCAGCCTCAAGAGCCTCCACGAACGCATCATGGATTCCTGCGCTGTACTCGTCTGCGTTGTTCCAGAGCACGGCAACGCTCTCATATCCGTTGTCAAGCACATACTGTGCGATCATACGTCCCTGAAGGGGATCGGTAAAGCACATACGGAATACGTTGGGGTTCTCCGTCACAGCCTCTGCAGATGCGGAAGGAGTGATCTGAAGGATGTTGGCCTCATAGCTTAAATCGGTCTGGGCCAGGCAGGCTCCCGTGGTAACGGCGCCTACATAGGCGTTCATGCCCGCATCCACCAGAGTGTTGAAAGCAGTAACTGCCTTGTCCTCTTTCGCCTCATCATCCTGGAAATTCAGAACCAGCTTGTAGGTGGTATCTCCCACCTGTACGCCGCCGGCCTCGTTGATCTCCTGGATGGCGATCTCCTCGCCCTGCTTTACGCTGGTACCATAGGAAGCGCTGGCTCCCGTAAGCGGGCCGGTGCTGCCGATGATAAACTCTTCCATCCCATCGTCCGCAGCTGCCTCGCTGCTGTCCGCCTGCTCCGTGCTGTCCTCAGCCGCGGTGGTATCGGCGGCTGCCGTGGTCTCAGCAGTATCAGAGCTGCCGCAGGCTGCCATGGAAAGAACCATAGCGGCGGCTAATCCCACACTGATCGCTTTTTTCATAATTGTTTCCTCCTCAAAAAAGTTTTTTCCAATTATAAGTAGTTCACTTTCGCTTGTCAATACTTTTGTACCTATTTAACGCGCAAAACTTTATCATACTACCATGTCAGGCCGGAATCTTCCTCCCTGGGATCCCGAAGCATCAGTTCTTTTACCGCCTCCGACGCCGGTTTCCCCTCAAACAGCACCTGGTTGACCTGCTCAATGATGGGCATGGCCATGTAGTATTTTCTGGCCAGGGCCAGAGCGGCTTTCGCGGAGTACACTCCCTCCACCACCATCTGGACCTCCTTCATGGCCTCCTCCATGGTATAACCCTTTCCGATGAGGATGCCGGCTCTCCGATTGCGGCTGTGCATGCTGGCGCAGGTGACGATCAGATCCCCGATGCCGGACAGGCCGCAGAAAGTCTCAAATTTTCCTCCCATAGCCGTGCCCAGGCGGGCGATCTCCGCGATTCCCCTGGTGATCAGAGCGGCTTTCGTGTTATCCCCGTAGCCTAAGCCGTCGGCGATTCCCGCCGCCAGGGCAATGACGTTTTTCAGGGCTCCGCCCAGCTCGATTCCCAGAACGTCCGGGCTTGTGTAAACCCGGAACACTTCGCTCATAAACAGGCTCTGGACATACTCCGCCGTCTTCCGGCTGCGGGCGCCGGCCACGCAGGTGGTGGGAAGTCCCCGGCTCACTTCCTCCGCGTGGCTGGGGCCGGAAAGCACCGCCACGTCCGCCCCGGGAAGCTCTTCTTCCAGCACCTGGGACAGGGTATTCAGAGTCTTCTCCTCAATTCCCTTCGCCACGTTGACTACAATCTGGCCTTTTCTTAAAAACGGTCTCATCTTCTCCGCCGTTCCCCGCACATAAACAGAAGGGACCGCCGTCACCAGCAGGTCCTGATCCTTCATGGCAGTCTCCAGATCTTCCGTAAAAACCATATCCTCCGGCAGGATCAGTCCCGGGAGGGTATGGTGCTCCCGCTTCTCTCTCAGCTCCCGGATCTCCTCCGGCAGAGCAGACCAGACAGTCACCTCATGTCCATTGTTATGGAGAAGGAAGGAGAGGGCAATGCCCCAGCTTCCCGCTCCGATCACGCCAACCTTCGCCATATGCACACCTCAATTCCTTATGATTTCTTTTTTTCTCCCAGCTTGCTCTCCGTCCCGTGGATGAGCCGGCCGATGTTGGCCCGGTGGCGCCAGATGGCCAGCAGGGCGATGGCCGCCGCGAGAACGTAAAACTCCGTGAGATACTCCTCCCCCAGTCCGAAATATCCGTGACTTCCGAAATACACGGCGCAGGCCGCCAGAGCCAGCACCACCAGGATGGATCCCAGGGACACAAACCGGGTAATGGCCACCGTCCCCACAAAGATCACCAGACAGATCAGAGTCACTCTCCAGTCCAGAGAAAAGATCAGGCCGGCTGTGGCCGCAATGCCTTTGCCGCCCCGGAATCCCATGTAAAAGGGATAATTATGGCCCAGAATTACTCCAAGGGCCGTGTAGAGCATGAGTAAATAGGTCATCTCCGGATGATTCTGAAACAGCACAAACCGCACCAGCATGCAGGGGATCACCGTCTTTAAGAAATCCCCGAGAAACACGATCAGGCCCGCTTTCCATCCCATCACCCGCAGAGCGTTGGTGGTCCCCACATTTCCGCTGCCGTACTGGTGCAGGTCAATGGAGTGGAGCTCTCCGTAAAAATATCCGGTCTGGAACAGGCCGAACACATATCCCATAGCCAGACAGATGATACGTTCCATGATCATTTCTCCTTTCCGGACCGTTCCCTGATGATAAACCGCAGGGACGTGCCGCGGAAGCCGAAGGCTTCCCTGATTTTATTTTCAATATAACGGGTGTAGGAAAAGTGCATCAGCTCCTTGTCGTTGACAAAGATCACAAAGGTGGGGGGCTTTACCGCCACCTGGGTGATATAGTAGAGCTTTAACCGTTTTCCCTTGTCCGACGGCGGCTGCTGAAGGGCCACCGCCTCCGTCATGATCTCATTGAGCACGCCGGTGGCCACCCGCAGGTTCTGATTTTCCCGCACGGCGTCAATGAGGTCGTACAGCTTGTTTAAACGCTGTCCCGTCTTCGCGGAGATAAAAAGCATTTCCGCGTAGGGCATATAGGCCAGGGTATCCCGGATCTTTTTGGTAAACTCGTAAATGGTCTTATCATTTTTTTCTATGGCGTCCCACTTGTTCACGGCGATGATCATGCCCTTGCCCCGGTCGTGGGCGATGCCGGCGATCTTGGCATCCTGCTCCGTCACTCCCTCGGTGGCGTCGATGACCAGCACCACAATGTCCGCCCTCTCCACGGCCGCCACCGTGCGGATGATGCTGTAGCGCTCCAGATCCTCCTTGATCTTGCTCTTGCGGCGCAGACCGGCGGTGTCGATAAACACGTACTCCTGGCCATTGTGGACAACGGCGGTGTCCACTGCGTCCCTGGTAGTTCCTGCGACGTCGGACACGATCACCCGGTTCTCCCCCGTCAGCCGGTTAATGATGGAGGACTTGCCCACGTTGGGCTTGCCCACGATGGCGATCCTGGGCCTGTCATCGTCCTCTTCCTCCAGCTGGCTGGCGTCAAAATGGGCGCAGACCGCGTCCAGCAGCTCTCCCAGCCCCAGTCTGGAAGCAGCAGAAACAGGAATCGGCTCTCCGATTCCCAGATTGTAAAATTCATAGACGTCGTTGCCGAACTTGGCAAAGCTGTCCACCTTGTTCACTGCCAGCACCACCGGCTTTCTGGACCGGCGCAGCATATCTGCCACCTTGCTGTCCGCGTCCACCATTCCCTGGCGCACATCCACGATGAAAATGATCACATCAGCCGTGGCGATGGCCATTTCCGCCTGCTCCCGCATCTGGGACAGGATCACGTCCTTGCTGTCCGGCTCGATTCCTCCCGTGTCGATCAGGGTAAAATTCATGTCCAGCCAGGAACAGTCCGCATAGATCCGGTCCCTGGTCACTCCCGGCGTGTCCTTTACAATGGAAATGGTCTCTCCCGCCAGCACGTTGAACAGGGTGGATTTGCCTACGTTGGGCCGTCCCACAATTGCCACAATTGGTTTGCTCATATAATTACTCCTCTTCTATCTCCCATTCCTTATACAGCTCTTTCAGCTCATAGGGCTCATATTCCGCCGTCTCCGGTTCCTCTCTCTGAAGGCCCAAAACAGCGTCCACGAAATCTTGTCCGCTTGATTTTACAATATTCACCGGTACTTGTAAAGCGTTTTGTACCTCCTGTCTGGTCACGTCATCCAGGAATACCTCCTCCCCGCTGCGGAACATGCACTCCGGCAGAAGAAGCCGGTTTCCCAGCGGTTTTCCCTTTAACTGGTCCAGCAGATCCGTGCCCGTCACCAGGCCCGCCACCGTAATGCTCTCCCCGAAAAACCGGTTGACGATGGGGTACAGGTGCACGGTCCTCCCCGGAAATTTCTTCCGGATCTGATCCAGATACTGTCTCAGATAACCGGCCGGCAGCACGCCGGTGGCCACGGACAGCTCGTCTTTTCCATCGTCCCCGTCCAGTTCTTCCAGAGCTGCCGCTACCTCCTCCGTCATCAGGCGGATCATTCCCACCCCGTTCTCCAGCTGGAGGTAGCCGTCATAGCGGTCCTCCTCCGGCATCTCCCGGCCGGCCAGCATATAGAACTCATCGCTGGCATGGATGAAATGGATGCCGTACTCCGGGTAAATCTTCTTCTGCCAGGCCTCAATCTGATCGATCACCGCCCCCGCATCCTCCGGGGTAAAGGGTTCCAGAGGATAGAGGCCGTCCCGGAACCGGGACAGTCCCACAGGAACCACGGAGACGCTCTCCATGTGGGGCAGATAACGGGTCAGATCCCGGATGGTCCGCTCCAGCTCCTCCCCGTCATTCACTCCTTTGCAGAGCACGATCTGGCCGTTCATGGGAATCCCCGCCTCGTACAGACGATCGATCTTTTTTAACGCCTCCCCGGCAAACCGGTTGTGAAGCATCATACACCTGAGTTCCGGATTGGTGGTCTGCACAGAAATATTGATGGGAGCCAGGTGAAAGCGGATGATCCGCTCAATATCCCGGTCTTTCATGTTGGTCAGGGTGATATAATTGCCCTGAAGAAACGACAGCCGGGAATCATCGTCCTTAAAATACAGGGTTTCTCTCATTCCCGGCGGCATCTGGTCGATAAAGCAGAAAATACATTTGTTGCTGCAGGTTTT
Organism: Candidatus Lachnoclostridium avicola; assembly: GCA_019114465.1. Lineage (GTDB taxonomy): Bacteria > Bacillota > Clostridia > Lachnospirales > Lachnospiraceae > Lachnoclostridium_A > Lachnoclostridium_A avicola. The sequence goes on along the minus strand of DXFM01000022.1, from coordinate 84,877 downwards.
ATAATCGCTCATCAGGCCGTTTTCAAAAGAAAGCCCCAGATCCTCCCCGCCGTTTTCAATTTCCAGCTCCCACTCCTCGCCGTCAGCTTTCCGCACCACCATGGTCAGGGCTTCGCTGTCCACCAGGTACTCGTAATCGAAAATATCCTCGATCTCCCTCCCGTTAATGGTGAGCAGCACGTCCCCCGGCTCCAGTTCCAGTTCCTCTCCGATGGAGCCCGGCTCCACCGCGCTGATTTTATGTCCTTTTATCTTCTTCATTCCTATATTCTCTTTCTTTTCATTTCACAAATTACCGGTTTCATCATACCAAGATTCCCCACCTTTGTAAAGGAATCCGCTCCGGCCGATTGTTTTTTTTCCTGTAAATAGCGCCTGTCTATTGACTGTCTTTCCTGTAAAATGGTATAAATTAGGGTAGAAATGGAGGATTATCTCATGGCGAACGATTACGTTTTTAATGATTCCCTTCCGGTAGCTCCCCTAAAGATCGCTGCCCTGGAGGACTGCCTTCCCCTGGCCCGGAAAGTCAACGATTACATCGTAAGTTTCCGGAAAAACGATACGGAAGAGCTGCTCCGCCGCAAAGCGGACCTGCGCTACCGCGGTTATAACGTGGAATCATACCTTCTGGACTGTGCCTGCCCCCGGTTTGGCTCCGGCGAGGCAAAGGCGGTCATCAACGAATCGGTGCGAGGCACCGACATCTTTGCAATGGTGGACATCACCAACTACAGTCTCACCTACACCTTAAGCGGGATTACCAACCACATGTCACCCGACGATCATTTCCAGGATTTAAAGAGGATCATAGCAGCCACCGTGGCAACCGCCCACCGGGTCAATGTGATCATGCCGTTCCTCTATGAGGGAAGACAGCACAAGCGCTCCAAGCGGGAATCCCTGGACTGCGCCATGGCCCTGCAGGAACTTCAGAGCATGGGAGTGAGCAACATCGTCACCTTTGATGCCCATGATCCCAGAGTGCAGAATTCCATCCCGCTGTGCGGCTTTGACAATTTCATGGCCACCTACCAGTTTATGAAGACTCTGTTTGAGCACCAGGTTCCCATCCGTCTGGACAAGGATTCCCTGATGATCATCAGCCCTGACGAGGGGGCCATGCACCGGGCCGTATACCTGGCCAACAATCTGGGTGTGGACATGGGTATGTTCTACAAGCGCCGGGACTATTCCCAGGTGATAGACGGCCGCAACCCCATTGTGGCCCACGAATTCCTGGGCACTTCCGTGGCCGGCAAGACAGTGATCATCGTGGACGACATGATTTCCTCCGGCGAGAGCATTCTGGACACCGCCAAAGCGCTGAAAATGCGGAACGCGGCGCGAATCATCCTCTGCTGCACCTTCGGCCTGTTTACCGACGGTCTGGAGAAATTTGACGACTACTACGCCAGGGAATATTTCGACTATGTGGTCACCACCAACTTAAACTACCGCCCGCCCCAGCTTCTGGAGCGGCCCTGGTATCTGGAGGCGGACATGAGCAAATACCTGGCGGCCATCATCAATTCCTTCAACCACGACGCGTCCTTAAACGCCGCCCTCTCCCCCACCGCCAAGATTCAGAAGCTGGTGGCCCGGTACCACGCGGACGGATACGATTATTTCCAGACTATCCATTGAAAAAGCCGATAAAAAGCCATCGCCTCCGGGAATCTGTCGTCAGACTTGATTCCCGGAAGAGATGGCTTTTTTACACTGTCAGGCCTATGTTATAATTACATGAAATTTTTCTCAAATTTTCAAAGGTATTTTTGACCAAAAAAAGGAGATTTCAGCGCCAGAAACGCGCACAGATTTCCCCTCTTCTCCCCCATTTTCCGGTGGGAATAGAGGTAATCCGGATTGCAGCAGGTGCAGATATCCGTCACATGGAGATGATCCGGCGCGATTCCCGCCTCCAGAAGCACCGCCTCGTTGGCCTTCCACAGATCCAGCTGGTACTTCCCAGGCCGGACTCCCGGGCGGAGAATCTCCCGCTCCCATCGGGGGCCGAATTCCACGGTAAACACAGCCTCCACTTCTTCCCCCACTTCGTAGCAGTCCCCGCAGATGCTGGGGCCCACGCAGGCGATCACATCGCGTGGATCGGTGCCGAACTCCTCTCTCATTTTTTCCAAAGTTTTCTGACCCATTCTGGCCGCCGTTCCCCGCCAGCCGGAGTGGGACAGACCGATGGCCTTTCGCACCGGATCCAGGAAATAGAGGGGCACGCAGTCGGCGAAAAACGTCACCAGGGTGATTCCCGGCACGTCCGTCACCAGACCGTCCACATCCCGGTAATCTCTCTCCCTGGAAACTCCCTTGCCCCGGTCCTCCCAGGTGACTTTCCGCACATTCACCGTGTGGGTCTGCCAGGTGAGGGTCAGGCTCTCCGTCTCCACCCCCAGGGCGGCCGCCATTCTGCGGTAATTTTCCTCCACCGCCTCACGGTCGTCTCCCCTGGTAAAGGACAGATTCATGGAGGAGTAACAGCCCCGGCTCACTCCGCCCAGCCTGGTGGAAAATCCGTGGATCACCAGGCCGGTTTCTTCCAGGGCCGGAAATCGCAGATAGGGAACTCCCGCCCGCTCCACTGTCTCCATGGGCTCCGCCCCGTCTTTTCGCTTCCAGTTTATCTCTGCCATGATCTCTCTTCTCCTCTCCCTGTCTCCAACCTAAAAAGCCCCCGGTATCCAGGTGATCTCATCTCCCAGCACCGCCACCACGTCAAACCGGCAGGCCAGGCCGCCGCTGCCGCCCTTCTCCGCCAGATAAGCCCCGGCCACCTGCCGGATCTTTCTCTGTTTGGCCGGGGTCACCGCCTCCTGGGGATATCCCATGCGGGCGTCCCGGCGGTATTTCACCTCCACAAACACCAGAGTGTCCTTCTCCCTGGCGATGAGGTCGATCTCTCCCCGGGCAGTCCTGTAGTTGTATTCCAGAATTTCCAGTCCTCGTTCACTTAAATAGGCGGCAGCCAGACGCTCCCGGATGCCGCCCTCTCTTCTCTTATTCATAAACGTCCCTACACAAAACGGGTGATAAAGCTCCTCCGGTGGATGGGGCAGGGGCCGTACTCCTTCAGCGCCGCGATGTGGGCCGCCGTCCCGTAGCCCTTGTGCTTCGCGAAGCCGTACTGGGGATAAATCTGATCGTATTCCACCATCAGGTGATCCCTGGTCACCTTCGCCATAATGCTGGCCGCCGCGATGGACAGGCTTTTGGCGTCCCCCTTCACAATGGGCACCTGGGGAATCTCCACCCCTGGGATGGTCACCGCGTCGTTGAGCAGCAGCCCCGGCTGCACCTTCAGACCCGCGATGGCTTCTCTCATGGCCTGGTAGGTGGCCTGAAGAATATTGATCTCGTCGATCACCTCCGGGCCCACCACGCCCACGCTCCAGGTCTCCGCCTTCTCCTGAATCTCCAGAAACAGGGCCTCCCGTTTCTTCTCCGAGAGCTTTTTGGAGTCGTTTAAAAACAGGATTTCACAGTCCTTCGGCAAAATCACCGCTCCCGCCACCACCGGACCGGCCAGAGGACCTCTCCCGGCCTCATCGATGCCGCAGATGGCGGACACGGCGGCGTAAGTATCCTCGTACTCTCTCATGCGGGCCAGCCGCTCCCGCTCCGCCGCCAGCTTCTCTTCCGTCAGTTTTCCAGGCATTTTTCCTCTCCTCCATCCGGCGGCAGTTCCAGGGTAATCCGCCCCAGTCTGCCGCTGCGGAAATCATCCAGCAGAATGGCGGCGGCTTTCGCCGTATCCAGACCGCTGCCTTTGGTCAGGCACCCTCTGGCCCTGGCGATCTCCTCCAGAACCTGATAAGCCCGTTTCAAATCACCGGAATGGGAGGAATCTTCTTCACTCCCGCCGGCCGCCGCTTTTACCTCTTCCCCGTATCTTCCTCCCAGAGCCTCCGGGTAGGATTCCGTGAGAAAACAGATGAGCTCCGCCGCCAGCTCCTCCTTCTGAAGGATCTCATCGTTGATGGAGCCGATGAACGCCAGGCGCAGCCCCACCTGCTGGTCCTCAAACCGGGGCCACAAAATTCCCGGCGTATCCAGAAGCTCCAGGGTTTTGCTCAGGCGGATCCACTGGTTCCCCTTTGTCACTCCCGGCTTGTTTCCCGTCTTGGCGCAGGCTTTTCCCGCAAAGGAATTGATGAAGGTGGATTTTCCCACGTTGGGAATTCCCACCACCATGGCCCGCACCGGACGGTTTAAAATCCCCCGCCTGCGGTCCCTCTCGATCTTTTCCCGGCAGGCCTCCTGCACGGCGGCATTGATCTGCTTCAAGCCGGCTCCCGTGCGGGAATTGACCTTCACCACATGGAATCCCTGAGCCTGAAACCAGGCCATCCACGCTTCACTGCGGCGGTCGTCCGCCATATCGGATTTATTTAACAGAATCAGCCGGGCTTTTCCCTTTCCCAGCTGGTCTATGTCCGGATTGCGGCTGCTCAGGGGCACGCGGGCGTCCACCAGCTCAATGATCAGGTCTATGAGCTTAATGTCCTCCTGCATGGCCCGTCTGGCCTTTGTCATATGCCCCGGATACCACTGAATGTTCATACTGCCTCCTTTTCGGCGTTTCCTCTATCTGTCAGCCGGTCAGACCAAATCGGATGACCGGTAATATTCGAATCCATACTGTTCCAATGATCTGCTCTCGTTTCACATTGCCGATATTGATAAACCTGCTGTCCTCGCTGCTCTCCCGGTTGTCTCCCAGCAGAAAATATTCATCCTTGCCCAGGGTGATGGGGTGCTCCGCCAGTCCGGCCAGAGAGACCTCATCCAAGCCGTCCCCGGCTTCCAAAAGTTCTCCGTCTATATAAATATGCCCGCCGGTGATCTGTACCGTCTCCCCCGGCAGGCCGATAACCCGTTTTACGTTGGTCTTCTGATCTTCCCGCTCAAACACCGCCAGGTCAAAGCGGCCCGGGCCGAACAGCACACCGGGCAGGCGGTTCATCAAAACCACATCCCCGCTCTCCAGCGCCGGATTCATGGAATTCCCAGCGATCCTCACCTCAGTTCCGAACATGTAGACCGTAAACCAGGCGAAGACAATGACAAGAATGATGTCAACCATCCAATTCATGATGCGTCGGAGCAGACTTTTGTCTTCCTCATAAAAATCCACTCGCAATACCTCAATTCCGATTCTTCGGAAGATGATAAGAAAGGGACAATTTGCATTGTCCCTTTTCACTTACCGCCATTATTTTACTAATTCTTTTACCTTGGCTGCCTTGCCCACTCTGTCTCTTAAGTAGTAGAGTTTTGCTCTTCTCACTTTACCTCTTCTCACAACCTCAATGTTGTCTACGAAGGGGGAGTGTACCGGCCAGGTCTTCTCCACGCCGATGCCGTTGGAGTTCTTTCTCACGGTAAAGGTCTCTCTGGAGCCGCCGTTCTGTCTCTTGATCACGGTTCCCTCAAATACCTGGATTCTCTCCCGGTTTCCCTCTTTGATCTTGTTGTACACCTTTACGGTATCGCCAACGTGGAACTCCGGAATGCTCTCCTTTAACTGTGTTGCTTCAATGTTCTTGATAATGTCGTTCATTTTGAACCTCCTGAATCTATTCGATGTTCTTAATACACTTCGTAACAGAGGACCATCTCTTATTTTTCATACCGGGCTAGTTTACCATAACGGAGAAGAAAATGCAAGGGGAAAAATGTGTTTTTCCCGTGATTTTCAGCCGTTTTTCCCAGACAGCTTTTCTTTCAGGAAGGATTCAAAGGCTTCCGGAGAACCCTCGGTCAGATTCCGGGCGGAAAACAGCAGAAACTGGCCTTTCAGATTCAATCGGAACCAGTCCCCTTCCCTGGAATATCCCAGCACAGACCGGTAGGGCAGGGGAATGCTGTCCTCCCGTCCGTCTGAAACCGCCTCCTCCCGGAAAAACAGCTGCACCGGCCCTCTGCGGCCCTCTGAGTCCTTTTTTCTAAGCTCTCCTTCCGCCGTCTCCTCTCTCCGCCTGGTAAACGGAGGCGTTCCCTGAACCAGATACAAAGCGGCGCAGAGCGCCGCCACCATGCCGCCGTAAATCAAAGAAAACAAAAAATCTCCTCTGATAAAGTACAGGGCCGCCCCAATCGCCGCCGCTGCCGCCAGTTCCCATCCCAGCAGTTTCGCGGAATGCCGGCCTTTCGCCACCATTTTCGCCGCTTCCCAGTACCACTCATCATCTCTGGGCTGACAGACTGCAAACCGGATCTCCCCCATAGCTGCTTTTTCCGGATTATCCGCCGGCTTCCATTCCTTTCCCATCCTTGTCTCCAGAAATTCCCGGAAGCCCGGCCGGTCCTCTTCCCTGATTTCATTTTTTGCCAGATAGATGCCGCCGCCTCTGTTGTCCAGAAAGAGGAAGTACGCCGCCGGGCTTTCTTCCAGCCTGGTAAGCCGGGCATAGGAATAGGTCTGTCCGGATTCCGGGGAACGGACCTCAAACCGGTCCTCAAAAAAACAGATTTCCTCTTCCGGTTCCTCTGACTTCCGAAACCAGCCCGCAGGAACGGACAAAAGCAGCGCCAGCCAGATTCCCGCGCTGTGTCTCAGTCTGTCAAAATTGTAAAAAACCCACAGTGCAATGAACAGCACCATCAGCCGCAGGATGCCGTCCCCCTCCGGCGGCATCACACCGGCGGTCACAAAAAACAGGATCAGCAGATAAATGGTCATCAGAAGTCTCTTAATCACCGACTTCTTTTTCCGCTGAGGTTTCTCGTACAGATCCCATCGTTTCATGTACAGCTGGTGTTGAAGACGAAGATTTTTCTTCCATGGAATACGGTATACCGGCATTTTTCATTCCCCCTTCTCCTTCATAGGCTCATTATACCGCCCATGGGCAGAGGCTGCCACCCAATTCAGAAAATTCAGGGAAGAAATTCCAAAAAATCTATGATATACTATTATTATCACTTATAAGGTTTCACAACAAAGCAAAGTCAGGAGGAAGAAGTATGAGCATTGACATCAAAACTATGCCGAAACTGGGCTTCGGTCTCATGCGCCTGCCCCAGAAGGACGGGGAGATCGACATGGAGCAGCTGAAAGAGATGGTGGACACCTACCTGGAGAGCGGCTTTCACTATTTTGACACTGCCTATGTCTATCACGGCGGAAAATCAGAGACAGCCATCAAAGAGGCCCTGGTGAAACGCCACCCCAGAGACTCTTTTTATCTGGCCACCAAGCTGCCGGTCTGGGCCATGAAGGGACCGGAGGACAAGGACCGGATTTTTCAGGAACAGCTGGATAAGTGCGGGGTGGATTATTTTGATTTCTATCTGCTCCACAGCATTGAGGACGGCAGCAAATACAATCTCTATAAAGAATATGGCTGCTACCGCTGGGGCGCGGAGAAGAAAAAAGAAGGAAAAATCCGTCATTTCGGCTTCTCCTTCCACGGCACCCCGGAGCTTCTGGAGCGGATCCTGGATGAACAGCCGGAGATTGAATTTGTACAGATTCAGTTAAACTACGCAGACTGGAACAATCCTCTGGTCCAGTCGGGACGTCTCTACGAGATTCTCCACCGCAGAAACATCCCCATCATCGTCATGGAACCGGTGAAAGGCGGCACTCTGGCCAATCTGCAGCCGGAGCTGGAGCAGATGTTTAAGGCGGAAGAGCCGGACGCTTCCACCGCTTCCTGGGCCCTGCGGTTTGTGGGCTCTCTGGACGGCGTCGCCACCATTTTAAGCGGCATGTCCTCTGAGGAACAGATGAAGGACAACTTAAATACCTTCCGGAACTTCCATCCCCTCACGGAGCGGGAGCGGCAGATCATCGACGCCGTGGTTAAAAAGATGCAGGACATGCCCCTGGTAGCCTGCACTTCCTGCCGCTACTGCTGTGACGGCTGCCCCGCCGGCATCTCCATTCCGGATGTGATCAAAGCCATCAACACCTCCCGCCTCTATCCGAAGGACCGCCGCCCCATCCTCTTCTACCGCAATCTGGTCACTGACAGCGGAAAAGCCAGCGGCTGCATCGGCTGCGGTCAGTGTGAGGGCGTATGTCCCCAGCACCTGCCCATTATTGAGCTGATGAAAGAGGCGGCGGAGAAGCTGGAAGAGTAAAATCGGATAGGGAAAGTCCCTTCCCCTATCCGATTCGCGATACCGCGGAAAGCTCACAGCAGAGCTGTTCGCTGTCCGTTGCCCGGCAAATGTCCTCCCATGCAAGCATGGCGGCCGCTTGCCGGGCGTGTCGCGCAAAATCGAAAGAGGACTGCCGGCGCAGTCCTCTTTTTTACACTTCTTTCAGATTTTTCACACTTTTCTCTCAAAAAACAGATGCCCCTCATGGGCGATCTCCCCGCCGATGGCCATGGAGCCGGTTCCCGCCAACTCAAAGCCCATCTTCCGGTAAAGCTCCGCCGCCGGCAGGTTCTGGGCGCCGGTGTCCAGGCGGACGGCCAGACAGCCGGTCCTCTTCGCCTCATCCAGGACAAACTGCACCATCTTCCTGCCAATGCCGCAGCCGGCCTTTGAGGGTCTCACGCAGAGCAGATGAAGCACCAGGATCTGATCCGGCTCTGCGGAATACTTCCAGTCCACCTGGCTGTATTCCTCCGCCTGGACGTGATCTGCCACCACGCTGGCGCAGATTTCCCCGCCCTGCTCCAGCACATACAGGGTTCCTCTCTCCTGGGCCTTTGCCGCCGTCTCCCTGGTGGGATAAACCCCCAGTTTCCAGGCGGTGTAAGCGCCGTGCTCCTCCTCGTGAAGGAGGAGTTCCCGATAGCCCTCCGCCACCGGATCCAGATCCTCCGGCTCCGCCCTGCGGATCGCCCCTTCTTCCTCTGCCTTTTTTCTCATCAGCTCTTCCAGAAATTTCTTCTCTTTCTTATCCAGGTTGGCCTCCGCCAGCAGGTCCGGCCGTCTCTCCAGGGTCCGGATGATGGACTGCTGCCGCCGCCACTCATAGATTTTCTTGTGGTGGCCGGAGAGAAGCACCTCCGGCACCTTCATACCCCGGTATTCCTCCGGACGGGTGTACTGGGGATACTCCAGCAGATTGTCGTGGAAGGACTCCTCCTCCGCCGACGCGTCGTTGTTTAACACTCCCGGCACCAGCCTGGAAATGCAGTCGATCATCACCATGGCCGGAAGCTCCCCGCCGGTGAGAACGTAATCCCCCACGGAGAGATAGTCCGTCACGATCAGCTCCAGAGCCCGCTCGTCGATTCCCTCATAGTGGCCGCAGAGAAAGACCAGATCCTCCTCCTTTGCCAGCTCCTCGGCGATCTTCTGGTTGAACACCTGGCCCTGGGGCGTCATGTAAAGGACCCTGGGCCGCTTCCCCAGCCGCCCGCACAGGGCCTCATAGGCGTCGCAGACCGGGGCGGCCTGCATCACCATGCCGGCGCCGCCGCCGTAGGGGGCGTCGTCCACGTGGCCGTGTTTTTCCTTTGTATAGTCCCGGATGTTCACCGCCTCAATGGAAATCTTGCCGGCGGCCGCGGCTCTGCCGATGATGCTGGTGTTTAATCCGTCCAGCACCATCTCGGGAAACAGGGTGAGAATGTGATAATTCATAACGGCCTCCCCTTTCCTACAGATCCAGCAGGCCGTCCAGCACATGGACGGTCATCACGCCTTCTTCCAGGTCCACATCCAGAATGCAGTCCTTGATGGCCGGAAGGAGAAGCTCTTTTCCATTCTCCCGTTCCACCACGTACACATCGTTGGCCCCGGTGAACATCACGTCCTTCATGACGCCCAGAGTCTCGCCCTGATCGGTGACCACAGACAGGCCGATCAAATCCGCCACAAAGTTTTCATCTTCCCCCAGAGGAACGGCCTGGTCCCTGGTGATCCAGAGATCCTTTCCCCGGTACTTTTCAATGTCGTTAATATTGTCATATCCTTTAAATTTCAGGATCACCATGTTCTTGAAAAACTTCACGCCGGAAATCTCCAGCTTCAGTTTTTCCCTTCCGGTGTCCAGAAATACTGTTTCCAAATCCTCAAAGCGGGCCGGATCATCGGTGGTGGGAAATACCTTGACCTCGCCCCGGACTCCGTGGGTGGAGCTGATCACGCCCACCCGCAGCATATCTTCCATCTGTACGGTCTCCTTTTTTTCATGTAAAGAAAAACCGCCTTCCAGGTGTCAGGCGGTCCTAAAGCTACTGAATATCCACAATAACTTTCTTTTCTTCTTTTGAAGCGGCTGCTTTTACAACAGAACGAATGGCTTTGGCGATCCTTCCCTGCTTGCCGATTACCTTGCCCATGTCGGACTCCGCCACCTTCAGTTCAATGACGGTCGCGTCCTCCTTCGCGGTCTCCGTAACCACAACCTCATCGGGATGGTCCACCAGCGCTTTTGCAATTACTTCCACTAATTCTTTCATACTGTTCACCTCGTACTGCACCCTGGTAGCGAAAAATTACTGGATACCAGCAATCTTTAACAGCTTACCTACAGTCTCTGTGGGCTGTGCGCCTGTTGCAAGCCATTTCTTAGCTGCCTCCTCGTTGAACTTGATCACGCTCGGATCTACGGTGGGATCATAGTATCCTACCTCCTCGATGAATCTTCCATCTCTCGGAGAACGGGAATCTGCAACTACGATTCTATAGAAAGGAGCCTTCTTCTGACCCATTCTTCTCAGTCTCATCTTTACTGCCATGTTTTTCACCTCCTCGTAAATTCTATCTATTAACAACGCAGCCAAAGCCGCCTTGCTATCTCCTGCCGCCGTCCGTCAGAACGGCATCTTGAGCTTTCCGCCCATGAGGCCTCCCAGGCCTCCGAAGCCTTTTCTTCTGCCTCCGCCGCCCATGAGGCCGGGAAGCTGCTTCATCATTTTCTTCATCTGGTCAAACTGTTTGACAATGCGGTTGACCTCGCTGATGGGAACTCCCGCTCCCTTCGCAATGCGCTGTTTCCGGGAGAGATTTAAAATCCCGGGGTTGGAGCGCTCCTTCGGCGTCATGGAGAGGATGATGGCTTCCACCCGGTCCATGGCCTTCTCGTCGATGTCCACGTCCTTTAACTGAGACATGCCGGGCATCATTCCCAGAATGCTGCTCATGCCGCCCATCTTCTTGACCTGGCGCATCTGCTCTAAGAAGTCGTTGTAGTCAAACTCCGCTTTCTTTAACTTCTGGCCCAGCTCCTTGGCCTTCTCCTGGTCGATCTCCGCCTCCGCTTTCTCAATGAGGGAGAGGATATCGCCCATTCCCAGAATCCTGGACGCCATCCGGTCGGGATAAAACTGTTCCAGATCGGAGAGCTTCTCGCCCATACCTACATACAGGATGGGGCGTCCCGTCACCTGGCGGACCGAAAGGGCCGCACCGCCTCTGGTGTCTCCGTCCATTTTTGTCAGGATCACGCCGTCGATCCCCACTTTTTCATTGAACGAGCTGGCCACATTCACCGCGTCCTGGCCCGTCATGGCGTCCACCACCAGGATCGTCTGATCCACTGTGACCGCCTGCTTGATGGCCTGAAGCTCCTCCATCATCTCCTCGTCGATGTGAAGCCGTCCGGCCGTATCCAGGATCACCACGTTAAATCCGCCTGTTCTGGCATGCTCCACCGCCGCTTTCGCGATGTCCACCGGGCTGTGCTGGGTTCCCATGGCGAACACGGGCACTCCCTGCTTTTCCCCGTTGATCTTTAACTGATCAATGGCTGCCGGCCGGTACACGTCGCAGGCCGCCAGCAGAGGCTTTCTGCCCTTGGCCTTCAGCTTTCCCGCCAGCTTTGCGGTGGTGGTGGTCTTACCTGCGCCCTGGAGGCCGGCCATCATGATCACTGTGATCTCATTGCCCGGCTTTAAGGCAATCTCCGTGGTCTCGGAGCCCATGAGCTTTACCAGCTCTTCATTTACAATCTTTATGACCATCTGCGCCGGAGAAAGGCTGCCAAGCACATCCTGGCCCACCGCCCGTTCCTGCACAGAACTTATAAACTGTTTTACAACCTTGAAGCTGACGTCCGCTTCCAGAAGGGCCATCTTCACTTCCTTCAGGGCGGCCTTCACATCGGCCTCGGACAGCCGTCCCTTGCCCCGCAGGTTTTTAAACACATTCTGCAGTTTGTCTGTTAAGCTCTCAAAAGCCATTCAATCCTCCTGTGGGCCTATCAGCCCAGCTCCAGAATCTCCGTGGAAATCTGTCCGATCCGCTCAATCAGCTTCCCGTCTCCCGTCTCGGAAAACTCTTTGGTGAGCCGGTGGATCTCCTCCACCTTCTCCTTGGTCTGCTGAAATTTTCTGATCAGTCCCAGCTTCTCCTCATAACCTTCCAGGATCCGGTCGCACCGTTTGATCAGGTCATGGACTCCCTGGCGGCTGATCCCCGCCTCCCTGGCGATCTCGCTGAGGGATAAGTCGTTGAACACCGCGTCTTCATAGATCTGCTTCTGATGCTCATTGAGAAGTTCGCCGTAAAAATCATAGAGCAGCGTCTGCTGGACGATTTTTTCCATTTCAATCACCTGTGCTATCATACACGATAAAAAAGCGGGTGTCAAGCATTTTTTCTTGACACCCGCGTATTTTCTTTTTCCGATGGTCAGGTCTGAAATTCCACGATCTCGCGGCCCAGCTTCTGAAGAGAAGTTTCTTTATCCTCCCCCTCGATTTCCGAGGTGTCCACCAGGCGGAGAGCTCCCACCGGACAGGCGCGGACGCAGGCCGGCTCCAAGCCGTTCTGGATCCTCACCACACAGCCGTCGCATTTCTGCATTTTCCCCTCCTCATTAAAAGAAGGAATGCCGAAGGGACAGGCCATGGCGCAGCTGTGGCATCCGATGCAGTTGGTATTGTCAAAGATGGTCAGATTGGTCTCCCGGTCCTTGGAAATGCAGGCGCTGGGGCAGGCCGTCACGCAGGGGGCATCCTCGCAGTGCATGCAGGCAATGGAAATGTGGACAAACTTCGGAGAATCTTTCTCCCGGTTTTCCCAGTCAAACACCGTCCGGAACGGGCGGATGCCCTGTTCCACGTCAATGTCATTCTGATCCATGCAGGCGATGGCACAGGCCCCGCAGGAAGTGCATTTTTTCAGATCCAGATCAAGAGTTAATCCCATTTTGCTCTCCTCCCTTCTTCCTGATTCCGCACCGGGCAGAACGGTAGGCGGGGAACCCGGAATAGGGATCCAGGTGGTTCCCGTCCAAAAGACCGTTCACATTGGCTTCCCGGTATCCATGGTACATATGGACCATGCCGGGCAGCACCCTGGCGGACGGATGTGCCTTTACGGTTATGCTTCCCTTTTCTGTAAATATCTCAATGTCGTCCTTATCCTGAATTTCCAGGGCTTCCCCGTCTTCCAGGGAAATATCGGCAGTGGGATCCGGCCTCAAGCTTCTCACCCACGGCACCTCGTGGAGCCGGGAGTGGATGGCGTTGGGAATGCGCGCGCCGGCGCAGAGAGTAAAGGGATATTTCTTCTCGTCCGCCTGGTTCAGCGGTTCGCAGTAGGTGGGCAGGGAATCCAGCCCCCACTCCGGATGATCTCCGATCAGGCAGGAATCCAGCTCAAATTTCCCGCTTTTCGTCTTCATGCCGCCGCGGATATACGCCCCCTCCACATAGGGTCTGCGCTCCGGCACCAGGGTGGGAAGGGGATTGGCTTTTAACTGCTTCACTGTCACGGAAAGATCCTGAATGATATAGCGGACGCAGTTCTCATAACCGCTCTTTAACAGATCATCTTCCAGCCCCATGACCTGTGCCAGCTCGCAGAGGATCTGGGCATCGCTCTTAGACTGGCCGAGGGGTTCGATCACCGGATTGGTGTACACCGCATAGCCGCCGGGATAGGACTTAAACTCTCCCCGCTCAAAGGATGAGCAGGCCGGAAGCACAATATCCGCATATTTGGCCGCATCTGTCAAAAACAGGTCCGTATCCACAAAAAAGTCCAGCTTTTCCAGAGCGCGGATCAGCTGCTGGGTATCCGGAAGCATTCTGAGATTTAATCCCAGAGCCACCATCGCCCGGATGGGATAGGGTTTCTCCTCCAGAATCTGCCGAGCCAGGTCGGTGGCCTGAGCCTCTCCCTCTGTGGCGTACCATAAGGGGAACCTCTCCGCTCCCACCGGTTTTTTCCCGCCGACAGGACGGACGGATTCAAAGAATTCCTCCTCCCTGGTCTCATACCCGGAAGCCTGGTGGATATAGGTGTGGGTGATGGGCTGCTGGCCTCCCACCCGGTCATAATTTCCGGTAATGGCGGACAGGGCCATGATGGCCCGGTAATTCTGCATTCCGTTTTTGTGGTGGGCCAGAGGCGCGCTGGACTCATTGATGGCCATGGGGCCGTTTTCATGGATCATCCGGCAGGCCTCCACCGCCTGTTCATAGGGAACTCCCGTCAGCTGTTCCAGATTGCTCTCGTTAAACTGAGATACATACCGGGCAAACGCGTCAAACCCATACACATATTTGTCAATATATTCCCGGTCGATCCAGCCGTTCTGGATCAGAATATTGGCCATAGCCAGGGCCAGGGCCCCGTCCGTGCCGCCCCTGGGGCGCAGATGGATATCGGCCAGCTTTTCCACCGCCGGTGTCACCCGGGGATCCACAATGATGAATTTCACTCCCCTGGCCTTGGCCGCGTCCGCCTTCTTTCCGTTCAGATAGCGGGAATGGTAGGGATTAAAGGCCCAGCCTAAAAATACGCCGCAGTTGGCCATATCGCCCTTCGCCGCCCGGCCCGTGGCGATCTTCCACGCCATAAGTCCCGAAGTAAAGCAGGTGCTGGACTCTGTGGCATAATTTTCCGTGCCGAAGGAAAACGCGAACCGGTGGAGCCAGGGGCGGAACCATTTGGTATAGCCGCCGAAAAACATCACGCTGTCCGCTCCCTCTTTTTCCTTCCAGCCATTTAACTTTTCCCCGCAGATCCGGTATGCCTCGTCCCAGGTGATGGGCTCAAATTTTCCCTCTCCCCGTTTTCCCACCCGCTTCAGGGGGGTGAGAATCCGGTCCTTCCGGTAAATATATTCCCGGTTGGAAAGGCCTTTGGTGCACAGAAGTCCGTCATTCATGGGATGTCCTTTGGTTCCCTCGATCTTGATTACCTTTCCGTCTTTCACATAGGCGTCAATGCCGCAGTGGAAAGAGGGACAGCAGATATCACAGATCGTGTGCCTGATCTCAATCCCCGTCTCTTTGCAGGGAATCTTTGCCTTTAACAGCTGTTCAATTCGTTCCACTGACTGTTTCCTCCAATCTGTCTATAAACGATTCATCCATCCCGGCCTGGATCAGCATTCCCTTCTGGAATACGGTCAGCTCATTTCCGCCGCCCTGGAGCAGCCGGAGCATGTAATTCTTGATGATGCCGCTGATCCGGTAATTGTCCAGAATATTCACCCCCACAATCTCATGGTCCCGGCACACCACCTTTATGTAAAGTCCCTTTCCCAGGACTCCGCTGGTCAGAACCGTTCCCTGAGCCCGGTTGTCTCCGAACCCGATAAAATCCATATCCATAAAATGGGTGATGTTGTGGAGAATATTTCCGTCAAACTTTTTCCGGCCGCCGGACATGTGATTGCCGGCCACCGTCCCCTGGTAGTTGGCGTTGGCCCACAGACCGATGATCTGCGTCTTTCCCGTCTCCAGGTTATTGCCCTCGCAGCAGTCTCCCGCCGCAAAAACGCCGGGAACGGAAGTCTCCATCTGCTCGTTGACCACAATGGCCTTTCCGATCTTCACCTCTTCCGGATCCACAAATCCGATATTGGCCCTGGTTCCGATGCAGAGCACCACAATGTCGGCGGGCACTTCATCTTTGCCGGTCATCACCGCCACCTGGCTGCCGCCCGCGTTTTTCACCTCCGTCACTGTGTTCTGAAAATACAGTCCTACGCCCCGCGCCTTCAGCCGGCTTTCAATTTCATGGGCCACATTTTCATAAGCCGCCGTGGGGAACATATATGGCGCCAGGTCCGCCAGGACAGTCTGTATTCCCCGGTTGACCAGCAGCTCCACCACTTTAATTCCAACCATGGATGCCCCCACTACCACAGCGCTCTTCACATCCTGCCGGTCCAGTCTCTCCCGCAGACGCAGGGCATCCTCATCGGTTCTCATCAGGAAGCAGTCTTCCTCCTTCAGTCCCGCCACCCTGGGCGCAATGGCAAACGCCCCGGTGGAAACCAGGATCCTGTCATAGGGACCGCTGTCTTCCCCTTCTGTCTCCACCACATGTTCCCTGGCCTTCAGCCCAGTGACCTGCCGGTCGATCATGTTCAGATCCAGTTCCTTTTTAATCTCCTCCAGACTTCCAAAAGGAAACATGGCCTCATAGGACAGCTTTCCGCTGACATAATAGGTGGTGAGCATGGGATTGTACGGAGCCTTCCCCGTATTGGAGTATACATCAATCCGGCCGGTTCGGTCCGCCTCCCGTATGGCCTTCGCCGCATGATAGCCGGCTGTGCCAAACCCTATAATCGCATATGATTCCATTGGACACCTCGTTCCTTTATTCCGCAGAAAAGGCCGCCGCAGGGAAAACTGCAGCGGTCTTTTCTGTCTCTTATTATTCACTGACCATATTGATCATTTACTTTATTTGCCGCCGTTGGCCTGCGCCTTTTCAATCACTTTCTTTTCTCTCACGTTTGCGTAGAGTACGCAGAGGATCGCGAACACCACCAGGCTGATCCAGGTAGGCATAGTCAGATCTCTCAGGTTCAGCCAGCCGGTAGCCAGCAGAAGAATGATAGACACTACGGAGAATGCCTTCAGAGCCGGAACGGATACCTTGAACGTGGCATTTTTATAAGCCTCAGGTTTTTTCTCCGCGAAGAAGAACGCGGAACCTACCGGCAGCACGTTGCAGATTACCGTAAGACCAACTCCCAGAGATGAGATGAAGGATACGTCCATTCCCGTGAGGATCGGAACCGCGCCGATGATAAAGAAGACGATCAGCAGTTTGTAGGGAACGCCGTATTTATTCTCATCTGCCATACTCTCCGGAATCCATCCCTCTTTTGCCGCCACATAAAGGCCCTTGGTGATCCAGGAAAGAGTTCCGTTCAAAGTCGTCGCCAGAGCGAACAGCGCGCCGCCGATGACGAAGAACAGATAGATGGGTCTGGGGAAAATCTCCTGAGCGGATACTACCAGAGTTTTTCCGGCAACCTGGTCAATGGGAAGAACGCCTGCCGCCACAACGCCCATGAGAGCGTAAAAGATGGCAACGATACCCGTTGACAGAAACATGGATCTGGGAATATTTTTCCCAGGATTTTCAATATCGCCGCCCAGCTCCGCGATAAATTTCGCACCGCCCATGGGGAAGTACAGCAGAGCGGATGCCTGAAGAAAATTCAGAAATCCGTTGGGCATAATGGCTCCCGGCTCAAAAAATCCGGCAAAGTTTACCTTCGGAAGGCCGAAGACGATGTAGGCGCCCAGGGCCACCAGCAGAACCACTACCATGGCCGTCTGCAGCTTTGCCGCCGTCTTGACGCCCACCATGTTAAATCCCGTACATACAATCAGCAGCGCCATGGCCGCCAGCGTCCGGTTCACTCCCGGAACCACTGCGATGAGATAATCCGCAAAACCCAGCGCGAACGTGGAGATCAAACACTGGGATACGGCGAACATCACCACATAGACAAAACCGGATTTTCTGCCGATCAGCTCACGGACATACACATAGTTGCCGCCGGTACCCGGCATTCCGGCTCCCAGCACCGCCAGGGGAACCATAGTGATCATAATAATGGCCGCTGCCACCACAAACCCCAGGGGAACCCCCCGTCCGGTTCTGGCAAGAGCGATTCCGGTCAGAACCATGATTCCAGATCCGATGATCTGTCCGATACAGAAACTCATACAATCGCCAAATTTCAGCAGTTCTTTCTTTTCAGCTCCATCACTCATTTGTTTGCCCCTCCTGTTCTTTCTTCGTAAAGTTTTCTCACAGACTCCAGAGCCTTCTCCAGAAGTTCCCTGGAACATCCGATGTTCACTCTGACAAAATTCTTTCCGGCCTCGCCGTACTGGGCTCCTTCTCCAAATCCCACCCGGCACTCCTCCACCAGAGTATGGTAAAGATCATCTCCCAGTCCCAGGCAGCTGAAATCAATCCACATCAGATAAGTTCCCTCGTGTTTTGTCACCTGTACCTGAGGCATGTACTTTTCAATATACTCTGTCACAAAGCGGGAGTTTCCTTCCAGATACGCTTTCTCCTCTTTCAGCCATTCAGAGCCGTGGTCGTAAGCCGCCTGAGCAGCCACAAGTCCGAAAATATTGGGACTCATGATCCAGGCTCCTCTTAATTTGCCGTCGATGGCCGTTCTCACGTTCTCATCCGGAATCAGCAGATTGGAGGCGATCATTCCCGCCAGTCCGAAGGTCTTTCCCGGCGCGGTGTAAACAGACAGCTTGTCGTAGACTTCCGGAAACTCCAGAGCCGATATGTAGGGATGTCCGAACAGGGCCAGATCTCCGTGGATCTCATCCGAATCCAGGTACACGTTGTACTTGTTGCACAGATCCACCACCTTCTTCATCTCTTCCCTCGTCCACACGCGTCCCGTCGGGTTATGAGGATTGCAGAAGATCAGCATTTTCACGCCCTGCTTCATTTTTTCTTCCATGTCGTCAAAATCCAGGAAATAGCTGTTGTCCCGATGGATCAGCGGAGACTCCACCAGCGTCCTCCCCGTATTTCTCACGATGGCATAGAAGGGATCATAGATGGGAGTGTTGACCATAATGGGATCCCCCGGCTCCGTGAGGGCCAGAATGGAAAAATACAGGGCAGTGACCACACCGTAGGTGGGGCATACCCACTCCGGCTTCACGTCCAGGCCGTATTCTCTCTGATACCATCCGGCCACTGACTGCAGATAATCGCTCATGGCGAAGGTATAGCCGTATACCCCATGCTCCGCTCTGTGGATCAGCGCCTCCTTTACCTCCTTCGGAGATTCAAAGTCCACGTCGGCAATCCACAGCGGAATGATATCTTTATCCGTATGGAATTTGCCCTTTGCCCGGTCCCATTTAATGCTGCTGGTATTTCGCCGGTCTACCGGAATACTGAAATCGTACATACTCATTCCCCCTTGCTCTTTTGTAGGTTTTTGTTGTATTTCCGATATATTTATGTTACCATTGTTCTGCCTGAATGTAAAATATCAATCTTTTTGTTGATTCATAACGTTTGATATATGAATTTTCACCATAAAAAAGGAGTTTGGACTATGGATCTGCTGCAATTGAAATATTTCTGCGAAATCGCCAGGGAAGAGCACATCACCCGGGCGGCCAAAAACTTAAACATTGCCCAGCCGGCCCTGAGCGCCAGTTTAAACCGCCTGGAAAAAGAGCTGGGGGTCTCCCTCTTCGACCGTGTGGGCCGGAATATCAGTTTAAACAGCTGCGGCCAGGCATTTTACCAGCACATATCCCCCGCTCTGCTGCTCATTGAAAACGGCATCCGGGCCATGGAGGATTTCCGGACATCGGAAAAGAATTCCCTGACCCTGGGTTCCTCCGTCAGCCAGAGCCTTCTCCAGGAGGCTCTCATCGCCTACCGGAAACAATACCCGGATATCCGCATCAGCCAGCTTTCCGTGGATCCCCGGGATGTGGAACAGGAAATGAAGAGAAATTACTATGACTTCTTCATTCTCCCCAACCGGCTCAATCTGCCGGGCGTGATCCAGGAAGTGCTGGTGGAGGAGCGGTTCATGGTAGCCCTCAACCGGAACCACCCCCTGGCCGGAGAACAGGAAATCTCCCTGGAACAGCTGAAGGACGAGCCCTTTATCTGTCTCCCCCAGGGATATGCTTTCCGGACATTCACCGACAGCATCTGTGAAAAAGCCGGTTTTCTGCCCCACGTTGTGACGGAATGCTACCACTGCCAGATGCTGGATCTGATTGCCGCGGACACGGGAGTGGCCCTGGTCTCTGAGTCCTTTCAGAAAAAGTGTCTTTACAGCCATGCGGTAAAGGTGCTTCCCATCGCCGGGCCGCCCATTCTCCGCCCCCTGATCATCGCCAGAAATTCCGAGCGGTATTTTTCCAAAACCGCCCAGAATTTTCTCGCCTTTCTGAAAGGCTACTATACCAACAACCAGCTGGAGATCGGCTGCGACTATCAGGAATGCTGAATATATAAATATGGAAGAAAGAAGGTAAAATCTGATGAAAACAGGCGCGCTTATCCTGGCAGGAGGCCGCTCCTCCCGCATGGGAGGAATCCAGAAGGGAGAGATTCCCTGGGGAAACACCACATTTACCGGCCTTTTGGCCAGCCGGCTGTGGCAGTTTGAGGAAAAACTGATTTCCGTGAGAAAGGAACAGGACCCGGCTCTTCCCGGCTGGCTTGCGGTGGAGGACGAGCAGGCTGACCGCGGACCTTTGGGAGGCATTGTCTCCGGCCTTCACGCCTTCCGGGGGGACGCCCTGTTTGTGGTCTCCTGCGATATGCCCTTTCTCCCCCAGAACCTCCCGGAGCGGCTTTTATCCGCCATGGAGCGGACCTCCTGCGATGTCTGCATCTGCCGGGATCTGGAAGGACGGGAATATCCTCTGTGCGCCGTATACTCCAAAACTGCCCTTCCGGCCCTGGAAAACTCCCTGAATTCCGGCCGGCTCCGGGTACTGGACGCCCTGAAGGGCCTGCGCGTGGAAGTCGTCCCCGCCGGCCGCCCTCTTTTAAACCTGAACACCCTGGAACAGTTGGTAGCGTTTAAGAATTCCATTTACCGCCTGGATCTGGAGCAGGCTGTGGAACGGATTCTCCAGGCCGTTCCCGGCCCGGCAGGGAAGGAAACTCTGCCCCTAAGCCAGTGTTTCGGCCGGTTTCTGGCTGAAGATTTCACCGCTCCCATGGACAATCCGCCCTTTCATCGCTCCGCCCTGGACGGCTACGCCGTGAGAAGTGGGGATATTCAGAACGCTTCCCCGGACTCCCCCGTCCGCCTCCGTGTGACCGGCGCCCGGTATGCCGGGCAGGATCTGGCCAGTGAGCCGCCTTCCTCCGCCACGGTAAAACCGGGCTGCGCCCTGCGGATCATGACCGGCGCCGTCATGCCCGATGGGGCCGACTGCGTCATCCGCCAGGAAGATACGGATATGGGGGCCGGGACGGTGTCCATTTTCCAGCCCGTACCTTCGGGGAAGAATTTTGCCCGCCGGGGAGAGGATATCCGACAGGGAACTCTCCTGCTCCGGGCTGGGCAGAAGATTTCTTTTGCGGAAGCGGGGATTCTGGCCAGTATGGGGGCTGCCCAGGTCTCCGTCTTTTCCAGGCCCCGGGTGGCTCTCCTCTCCACAGGGGATGAGCTGGCCCTGCCGGGAGAACCTCTGGATCCCTCCGGATCCGGATTTCCCGGGAAAATCTACAACTCCAGCCTGTACCTGCTGGCCGCCAGGCTGAGAGAGCTGGGAGCAGAGCCGGTGATGATTCAGATGCTGAGGGACGATCCCGCCGCCGCTGCATTAAAAATCCGGGAGATCGCGGATAAAGGCCTGGCGGATCTCATCATCACCACCGGCGGCGTATCCGTGGGGGAAAAGGACATTTTCCACCAGGTGGTTCCCATGAGCGGAGGAGAACTGATCTTCTGGCGGCTGCAGATCAAGCCGGGATCCCCGGTGATGCTCTGGAAAATGGGAAATCTCCCCGTCCTCAGCCTTTCCGGCAATCCCTTCGCCGCCTTCGTCACCTTCGAGCTGCTGGCCAGGCCCGCCCTGGGAAGACTCGCCGGCACCTCTGCCCTGGACCTCCAGCCGGCCTCAGCCATTCTGGCTTCCCCCTTTCCCAAAGCCGGGGGACTTCGGAGATTTGTCCGGGGAAAATATGAAAACGGGGCCGTTTTTCTGCCGGAAGGCCATTCCTCCGGCATGCTCCTGTCCTTAAGCGGCTGCAACTGCCTGGTGGACGTCCCCGCCGGCAGCGGACCGCTGAAAGCCGGCGATCCGGTACAGATTCTTTTAGAAAGGTAGGTCTTCCCCATGCACGTTCTGGCCGTATGCGGAGTGAAAAACTCCGGAAAAACCACCCTGCTCACAAAAATCACTGCTCAGCTCACAAAAGAGGGCATAAAAATAGCCGTCATCAAACATGACGGCCATTCTTTTCAGGCAGACAGGCCCGGCACAGACAGCTTCCGCCACAAGGAAGCCGGCGCTTTCGGCACTGCCGTTTTCTGTTCCGGCCGGTTCTCCATCGTGAAGGACACGGAGAAACCTGTGACCGAAACGGAACTGTTCTCTTTTTTTCCGGAAGCCGATCTGATCCTGCTGGAGGGCTTCAAACACTCTTCTTATGCGAAAATCGAGGTGGTCCGGGAGGGGATCTCCCAGGCTCCCGTATCCAATCCAGACGGTCTTCTGGCTGTGGCCACCGACCTCCCCGCCGCCCGGATCTGCGGGAGTCTTCCCCCCTCCGTGAAACAGCTGGATTTAAACGACATTTCCGGCATCTGCCGGTTCATCCGCTCCTTTCTTGAGGATCCCGCTTCCGAAAGGAAACCCTAAGTCCTGTCTTCCGGCTTCCGGATAAACACCAGCTCCCCATCCCCGGACAGATCCTCCCGGAACCGGAAGCCTTCCTCCTGAAATCCTTTCAGATCTTCCTCCGTCTCCCCGCGGATCTCCGCCAGATAGCGGACCATACTGCCCCTGGCCATCTTCGCCTGGGTGGCCTTTACCTTCACCTTCGGCCGGCCGTTCCGGTCCGTGCCTTCCTCCCCGAACACACAGGTGACAAACCGATCGCCGGGGCGCAGCCATGGCTCCACCGCCCTGCTGTACTCCTTTGACGCCAGGTTGACGATCAGGGGGTGGTCCTCCCCATCCGTCAGCCTACGGTAAATGGCGTCCCCCCAGTAGCCGTACAGATCCCTGCTGCCGTCCACTGAGAGCTTCGCCTGCATCTCCAGCCGGTAGGGAACCACTCCGTCCATGGCACGCAGAATCCCGTAAAACCCGCTGAGAATATAGAGATGGTCCTTCACATAGTCCCACTGGCTGTCTGTAAACACCCGGGGAGCCATGGACTGGTACTGCAGACCCACGTAGGCCAGCACCGCCGGCGTCAGCCCCTCTCTCAAATCCATGTGCCGAAGCCGCTGCCAGTTCAATTCCGTGATCTTATCGTTGGCCTGATACAGGGCCTTCAGCTCTTCCCGGTCAAATTCCTTCAGAATATCCCGGATGTGTTCTGCCCGTTCCAAAAAAGCAGGGGTTCCGGATACCTCAAAAAGGTCCGTCTCCACCTGCATGTTTTTGGCCGGGGAAATGATAATCCTCATAATCTCCTCCCGCGGGAACCTGTCCCGTCTGTCCTGTGCTTCAGCCGCCCGGCGCTCCGGCCGGCCGTTTTACTTCGACCGGATGTTGATATACTCCGCCTTCAGCTTGGAATACACAAACTTCTGGCTCTTGTACAGCCCGTAATATCCTGACAGGGTAAAGCTCACCGCCACAATAATGGCAAAATAGGGCATGGCGCCGTACCCGAACAGCTCAAAGGCCAGAATCACAGTGGCGATGGGGCAGTTGGTGACCCCGGCAAACAGGGCTGCCATGGAACAGGCGGCGCACAGCCCCTGATCCAGACCTGCAATCCTGGCCACCGTCGCGCCGAAGGCCGCTCCCACGCAGAGAGTGGGGACGATCTCTCCCCCTTTAAAGCCGGCTCCCAGCACCACCGCCGTGAAAATCATTTTCCAGAAAAAGGCCAGATAGCTGACGGTCTCCCCGCCCATGATCCTGCCGATGAGCTCCATGCCGCTGCCGTTGTAGTCCCGGCTGCCGGACAGCAGAGTCAGCGCAATGAGCAGCACACCTCCCACGGCGATCCGCGCATAACCGTTTGGAATCCGGCTGTGGTACAGTTTCTCCGACCGGTGAAGCAGCACGCAGAAAGCCATGCTGAGCAGAGCGCAGAGCACTCCCAGGATGACAGTGAGCACCGCTTCTGTGATGCCAAACTCCGGCACCGCCCCCAGCAGAAACTGCTCCGGCGGATTTCCGAAGCCTTCCGAGACCGCCGCCCCGATAAAGGCGGAGAACACGCAGGGCACCAGGGCCGCGTAGTAGAGTACGCCGATGCTCACCACCTCCAGGGAAAAGATTCCCGCCGCCATGGGCGTCCCGAAGAGAGCGGCAAAGCAGGCGCTCATGCCGCACATCACCGCCACCTTTTTGTCCTTCTCGTCCAGGCGGAGCAGTTTCCCGATCTGGTTTCCCAGAGAACCGCCCAGCTGCAGGGCCGCCCCCTCCCGTCCGGCAGAGGCGGACACAAAATGGGTCAGCAGGGTGCTGATGAAAATCAACGGCGCTGTGGCCAGAGACACTTCTTCATTGGAAGAAATGCTCTCCAGCACCAGATTGGTTCCCTTGTTTCCCTCCTCGTGGAAGGTCCGGTACAGCCACACAATGAGCACGCCGGCCGCCGGGGCCAGAAACAGGGTCCAGGAGTGGCTCTCCCAGAAGGCGGTCACCCACCGCACCGCAATGCTGAACACGGCGCCAATCACTCCCACCGTCAATCCGATGACGCAGGAGATAAAGGTCCATTTCAGGAAATAATGAATATTGCTCCCCAAAGGAGTTGTCTTGTCAATGCGAATCATACTCATGCCCCGCCCCGGGCGGAAGAACCGGCAGGATTCTGACCGGACAGCGGAGGCCTCTCCCCCCTTCCCGTCAGTTTTCTTTGATATCAAACAGAGCGTTTACAAACTGATCGGCATTAAATTTCTGCAGGTCGTCGATCTTTTCCCCGATTCCAATATATTTCACCGGGATACCCAGCTCGGACTGGATGGCCACGGCGATTCCTCCCTTTGCCGTTCCGTCCAGCTTGGTGAGAATGATGCCGGTGACATCCGCCACCTCCATGAACTGTCTGGCCTGGGCCAGAGCGTTCTGGCCGGTGGTTCCGTCCAGCACCACCAGGTTCTCCCGGTATGCCTCCGGATACTCCCGGTCAATGATGCGGTTGATTTTCTTCAGCTCTTCCATCAGGTTCTTCTTGTTGTGAAGCCGCCCGGCCGTGTCGCAGATGAGCACGTCTGCGTTTCTGGATTTGGCGGCGGAGACGGCGTCGTAGACCACCGCCGCCGGATCCGATCCCTCCTGCTGGGCGATAATCTCCACTCCCGCCCGGTGGGCCCACTCTGTCAGCTGCTCAATGGCTCCCGCCCGGAACGTATCCGCCGCTCCCAGGATCACCTTGTGGCCGCTGTCCTTTAACTGGCCCGCCAGCTTGCCCACCGAGGTGGTCTTGCCCACCCCGTTGACGCCGATGACCAGCACTACAGACTTCCTGTTTTCAAACTCATAGGCGTTCTCCCCCAGGTCCATCTGCTTTTTGATGCTGTCGATGAGGATCTGCTTGCACTCGGACGGTTCCTTGATGTGCTGCTCCTTCACCGTGGCCTTCAGATTCTCAATGATGGACGTGGTGGTCTTGATGCCCAGATCTCCCATGATCAGGGTCTCCTCGATCTCCTCGTAAAAATCGTCATCAATGGCGGAAAATCCGCTGAAGATGGAGTCGATGCCGGACACAATATTATTTCTCGTCTTCGTCAGCCCCTGCACCAGGCGGCTGAAAAAACCTTTCTTCTGCTCTTCCATTCCCAATTCCTCCTCTATTTATCTAATTCATCCTCGATCAGGCTGACGCTCACCAGAGTGGAAACGCCTTTCTCCTGCATGGTGATTCCGTACAGCCGGTCCGCCGCCATCATGGTTCCTCTCCGGTGGGTGATGACGATGAACTGGGTGTGTTTGGTCAGTTTGTGGAGATAACCGGCGAACCGGTCCACGTTGGAGTCGTCCAGAGCCGCCTCGATCTCGTCCAGCAGACAGAAGGGAGACGGCTTTAAGTTCTGGATGGCAAACAGCAGAGCGATGGCCGTGAGGGCCTTCTCGCCGCCGGAGAGCTGCATCATATTCTGCAGCTTCTTGCCCGGGGGCTGGGCGATGATCTGGATGCCCGCCTCCAGAAGATCCTCGTCCTCCAGAAGCTCCAGGCGGCCGCTTCCGCCTCCGAACATCTCCCGGAACACCTTGTCAAATTCCTTCTGGATCTCCTTGAACTTCTCCTCAAACTGCCGGCGCATGCCCGTGTCCAGCTCCTCGATCACATTTAGCAGGGCAGCCTCCGCCTTCACCAGATCCTCGTGCTGGGTCTTCATAAATTCGTACCGGCCGGAGATCTCCTTGTAGTCCTCAATGGCGTTCACGTTTACATTGCCCAGGGCGCGGATGGCTGCCTTCAGCTCTTCCAGCCGCTTCTTTAACTCCGGCAGGCTGCCCGCGGACTCGTCCCGGAGAGCCTCCGCCCCGGAGTAGGTCAGCTCATACTCGCTCCACATATAATTGACGTAATTTTCCAGTCGCTCCGACAGCTTCTCCCGCTGATTCTGCAGGCGGAAGGCCTCTTTGTCCAGACGGCTGATCTCCCCGGAAATCTCTTCCCGTTTCTGGAAGAACCCTCCCTGTCTGGCCGCCTGGGCTTCCTTCTCCCGGACTGCCGCCTCGATCTCCCCTGCCAGCCTCTGAGCGTTTTTCTCCGCGTTCTCAATCAGCTCCCGCAGCTGGGCGATCTCCGCCTCCTTGGACTCGATGATCTGGCTGCTGCCTCCGGCTCCCTGGCCCAGGTTCTTTTTCTCTTCCTCCAGACGTCCGGTCTCCTCCCGGACACGGCGGATATTTTCCAGGGCAAACTGATGCCTCTGATGAAGGCCGGAGGTCTCCATCTGCGCCGCCGCCAGAGCCTGACGGCAGTTCTCGCTCTCCTCCTTGGCCTTCTCCAGACGGGCGGAGAGATTGTCAATCTCCTGGCTGGTCCGGGCGTTCAGTTCCTCCAGCCGTTTCTCCTCATCGCCGATTTCCGTCTGGCTGCGGCCGATATCCCTCAGCTGCTCTTCCAGATCCCGGTTTTCCCGGATCATGTCCGTGGAGGATTCGGCGATCTCCGCCTTTTTCTCCTCCAGGCCGGCAATGCCGATCTGCACCGTATTCCGGCGCAGGCCGGCCTCCTGGCGGGCGGAACGCAGCTCTTCCAGCCGCTCCCGCTCCCCGGAGAGAAGGCCCTCGTTGAGTGTCAGGTCCTTCTGGATCTCATCCACCCGGACCAGAGCCTTTCTGCAGGCTTCTTCCAGCTCCTCGATCTCCCGACGCCTTCCCAGCAGGTTGCTGGTGTTTTTAAAGGCGCCGCCCGTCATGGAACCGCCGGCGCTTAACAGCTCTCCGTCCAGAGTGACGATCCGCAGGGTATAGCGGTATTTTCTCGCCAGGGCAATGGCGTAATCAATATTCTCCGCCACCACCACCCGGCCCAGCAGGTAATTGGCCAGACCCTCGTACTGGGGCTCCACATGAACCAGACGGTTGGCCAGTCCGATGATGCCCGGCTCCCGCAAAGCCGCCTCCTGGCTGAAGCTGTCCCGCCTCCCCACACTGGTGAGGGGGAGGAAGGTGGCCCGGCCGAATTTATTCTTTTTCAGATACTCGATCAGCTGCTTGGCTGTCTGTTCCGAGTCGGTGACAATATTCTGGATGCTGCCGCCCAGGGCCGTCTCCACCGCCACCTCGTATTTTTTCTCCGTGGTGATAATGTCCGCCACCACGCCGTGGATGCCCTTTACCCGGTCCCGCACCTCCATGACCCGGCGGATGCTGCCGCCGTATCCCTCGTACCGCTCCGCCAGATTCCGCAGGGACTCCAGCCTGGTGTGGCTGGTGTGGTACTGCTGCTGGGTATCATTTAAGTTCTTGTTCAGACGGCGGACTTCCTGTTCCAGCTGACTGATCCGCTCTTCCGTCTCCGTCCGCTCCGTATCCAGGCCGGCGATCTCCGCCTCGATCTCATCCAGCTTCTTCTGCTCGTCCTTTAACTGTTCATCCTGGACGGACTCATCGCTTTTGAACTTCAGCAGCTTCTGGGCCACCTCAGACCGGCGCACCTGAGCCTGTTCCAACATGGTGGCGTAGCGCTGCTTTCTGGCCGCCAGGGAAGCTTTCTCGTTTAAATTGGCGATGATGGAAGCCTTGCCGTCCTCAATCTTCTGGTCTAAGACCATCATCTCCTCTTCTGCCCGGCGCAGGGCTTCCTCCGCCTCCGTCTGCTTTTTCACGCAGACTTCCGCCTGGGCGGCGATCTCATCCCGGTCCTTCTCATATCCGGACATCTGGCTGCTCTTTTCCGCCAGCTCCCCGTCAATGGAAGCCATCCGGGTGGCGATGTGCTCCGCGTTCATCCGCTCCGTGTTGATCTGCTCCCGCAGAACGCCGATCTGGCCTTCCAGATTGCCCTTCAGCATGCCGGCTCCCGAGTGTTCCTCCCGCTTTTTCGCCAGCTCTCCGTCCAGAGCAGAGATGGCTTCCGTCACCTGATCGTATTCCTCTTTCAGATGCTCCGACGCCTGCCTGGTCTCTCTCAGCTGGTCTGCGACGATGGTCTCCTTCTCATCCAGATCCTTTAACTGGGACTGGATTCCTTCCGTCTCCAGCAGGAAAGCGTTGGCGTCCCGGCGCTTCAATTCTTCTTTTAACCGCAGATATTCCTTCGCCGTCTCCGACTGTTTCTCCAGCGGGCCCACCTGTTTTTCCAGCTCGGAGAGAATATCCGTCACCCGGACCAGGTTCTGCTTCTCATCTTCCAGCTTTTTCTGGGCCACCGCCTTGCGCCGCTTGAATTTCACGATTCCGGCGGCCTCGTCAAACAGCTCCCGCCGTTCCTCCGGCTTGCCGCTCAAGATCTTGTCGATCTGGCCCTGGCCGATGATGGAATAGCCCTCTTTTCCAATACCGGTGTCATAAAACAGCTCGTAAATGTCCTTTAGCCGGCAGACGCTCCCGTTCATGCGGTACTCGCTCTCCCCGGAGCGGTAGATCCGCCTGGTGATGGTCACCTCGTCGTACTCCACCGGCAGCTTGTGGTCGGAATTATCCAGAGTGATGGACACGGAGGCAAAGCCCTGGGGCTTTCTCAGCTCCGTTCCCGCAAAGATCACGTCCTGCATGCTGGCGCCCCTCAGCTGTTTTACCTTCTGTTCACCCAATACCCAGCGGACGGCGTCGGCCACATTGCTCTTGCCGCTGCCGTTGGGCCCCACGATGGCGGTGATTCCATTGTGAAACTCAAATACGATCTTGTTGGCAAAGGATTTAAAGCCATGGATTTCTATACTTTTTAAATACATAAATTCCCCTATTCTACGCTTCCGGTGCCTTCTGACCTTCTTCCTGCAGCTTCAGAATGCCGCGGTAGGCCGCCATCTGCTCCGCCGCCTTTTTGGAGCGGCCCTGACCGCGGCCGATCTCCCGGCTGCCGATCTTCGCGCAGGTCTCATACACCCGGTTGTGTTCCGGTCCCTCTTCTCCCAGGAGTTCATAGGTGAGAGCCTCTCTCCCCATTCCCTGGACCATTTCCTGCAGAATAGTCTTGCTATCGTAAAAGAGCTGTTTGTCCTCCAGATCGTTTAAAATAAATTTGTGGATGAACTCTTTTGCACTAGCAAAACCACCGTCCAGATACACCGCGCCGATGAGCGCTTCCATGGCGTCTGACACTACCGAGCTTCTCTCCCTGCCTCCCGTGGCTTCCTCGCCCCGGCCCAGCAGCAGATAGTCCCCCAGGCGGATCTCCCCCGCGCAGTAGGCAAGGGCCTGCTCACACACCATGCTGGCTCTGGTCCTGGTCATCTCTCCCTCCGGCATCTGATTGTTTTTGTGATACAGAAAATCGCTGGATACCAGCTCCAGCACCGCGTCTCCCAAAAACTCCAGCCGTTCATTATTCCTGGCTTTCTCCCAGTGTCTTTCATTTGCGTAGGAGCTGTGGGTCATGGCATGGGACAACAGGTTCTTGTCCTGAAATCTGTATCCGATGACCTGCTCCAGTTTCTCCAGTTTACGATTCATACTGCTCCTCTCTTCTCCAAAAAGCCGCCTGCGGGTCGCCCCGCCGGCAGCCTTTTTATCCGGAGAACGGCATTCTCTCCCTCTCTCCGGATACTCAAAACAGAAAAAGCCCTAACGCTTAGGGCTTTTATCTCAACACCGCTTAATTCAGCGCATTTTTGATCTGTTCCACCGCGTCCCCTACGGAAATGATCTTTTCCGCTTCCTCGCTGGGAATTTCAATATCAAACTCTTCCTCGATGCCCATGATGATCTGGAAAAGATCCAGGGAATCCGCCCCCAGGTCGTCCACAAAAGTGGAGTCCATGGTGATCTCTTCCGGCTCGAGATTCAACACCTCTCCAATAATCGACTGCAATTTCTCAAATTCCATGACCTCATTCCTTTCCTTCTTCAGTTTTTTCTCTGCCAAGGCTCTCTCTGATTTTTTCGTTGATGCCCTGTTCCTTAAAAGTCACACACTGGATGATGGAATTGCATACTTCCGTCGCCTTGGAATTACCGTGCGTCTTGACCACCAGCCCGTTCAATCCCAAAAGCGGCGCTCCGCCGTACTTGCTGGCGTCAAACGATTTCAAAGTCTCCTTCAAAGCCGGCTTCACCAACAGCGCTCCAATCTTGCTGCGCAGACTGGACATCATCCCCTCCTTCACCTTTGACAGGAGAGTGGCTCCCACGCCCTCGTAGAGCTTCAGAATCACATTGCCCACAAAGGCCTCGCAGACCACCACATCCGCCCCGCCGTGGGGAATCTCCCGGGCCTCGATGCTTCCGATGAAATTGATGCCGGGACATTCTTTTAACAGGGGGAAAGTCTCCTTCACCAGGGCATTGCCCTTCTCCTCCTCCGCTCCGATGTTGACGATGGCAACCCTGGGATTTTTGACGCCCACCACATGCTCCATGTAGATGGAACCCATTCTGGCAAACTGAACCAGGTGGGACGGTCTGGCGTCCACGTTGGCTCCGCAGTCGATGAGAAGGGACACCCCTTTCTCCGTGGGAATGAGAGGCGCCAGAGGCGGCCGCTCCACGCCCTTGATCCTGCCCACGATCACCTGACCGCCCACCAGGATGGCCCCGGAGCTGCCGGCAGATACGATGGCGTCTGCTTCCCCTCTCTTTACCATATTCATTCCAACCACCAGGGAGGAATCCTTCTTCTTGCGGATGGCATTCACCGGCGGCTCCTCCGTGGCGATCACCTCCGTGGCATTCTGCACGGTGATCTGTCCTTCCCGGAAGTTGTACTTCTTCAACTCCTCCCGGACCACGTCCTCCTGTCCGATGAGAATGATCTGAATGTCATCTCTCCTGCCAGCCGCCTGAACGGCGCCCTTGATAATCTCTCCAGGCGCATAATCCCCGCCCATGGCGTCAACTGCTATTCTTATCATGCTCTGATACTCCTTCTGCCTTCTGGCCTCACGATAATCTATACATACTATACTAAAGAATAAGTGAGAAATCAACATGGTTTTGCGATTGGAAATTGAAAAAAGCCGGCCTGTCGATGGATGTTTCCACCCATCGGCGGGCCGGCCTGCGCTTAACTGACCTGAAACAGAATCAAAGGATTACTGTTTTTCTTCCTTGCGTCTCTTCAGAGAAGCGAACATCAGGAAGATGCCGGTCAGAAGCATGGTTACCGGAGCCTTAGAAGACTGCTGTCCGGTCTTCGGCAGCGGTGCCAGAGGCACGCTGTCGTCAAAGATAACAATGTTTCCGCCGTTGTTCTCCGTCGGAAGAGGAGCTAACGGCACATCATTATCGCCAATTATCGCCGCACCGGGGCCGCCTGTGCTCGGGGTGTATGGACCCGTCCCACCGCTGCTTCCGGAACCTCCACCGTTTCCGCCGCTACTGCTGATATAGCGGAAGTGCGCGGTGAAAGTGGCGTCTGCTGTAAATGTTGCATTTCGGAGTTCTTCCGTGGTGTACTCAGTACCCGCGGCGTCCGTCCAGTGATCAAAACGGTATCTGCCGTTTTCGGTGATAGTCACGCTTACGGTCGGGCTTACGCCGGCTTCCATATTCGGACTGCCATCAATGTTTGTCGGTCTATCGAGAATCTCGGAAACCTCGTTTACTCCCGCAAAGGTTCCATGAGCAGGATCCTCTGTCACGTAAGTAAACTTGATCTGATACTCATCAGGCTTTCCATCCGGCTGATTCGGATCTTCTTTGCCGCCCTCATCCTTCAGGAAGTGAGCCACAAAGGTTGTATTCTCCGTATATTCCTTCTGTCCCAGAGTATAAGTCATATTGAAAGTATAATCTCTCTCATCCTTATCCTCTTCAGTCCAGTACGCGAATGCGTATCCGTCTGCAGCCGTGGGAACCGGGTTGTGACCATCCATGGTATTGGGGCTGGTGGGCTTCACTTCCGTGTAGTTACCTGCCTCATCTTTGAATGTCTTAACCTCCACAGTCTTGCCGGTTACCGTACCGGTGGCCGGGTCTGCACTGACGTAGGTGAATACCAGCTGGTATTTGTCGGGAACATCGTCGGGGCCTTCCGGACCAACCTCATCTTTGCTGTAGTATACGAATACGTAGTTGATCTGGTTGTCTTCGGTTACCCAAAGCTCCGTCGCTCTCGTGAAGGTATAGCCTTCAAACTCGATCGCGTGATCCGCTCCGTTGATGTAATCGCCGTACTTCGCATTGAAGACATCCTGCTCTTTCAGGCCTTCGTTGGTATCCTCATCGATATACTGCACGATGTAAGTCTGATCCGCCGGGCTGAAGGTTACCGTAAAGGTTACCTTTGTGTCTTCTCCGTTATCAATCACAGATCCAACAGGGCTTGCAGGATTCTCGGAATCCCATGTCGCCGTTGCCTGATCGTAGCCTACTGCCGCCACTGCCTCCGGAATGTCTTCCTCTTTCAGTGTGTAGCTGCCGTCTGCTGACCACTTGCCGTCCGCGTCAGTCAGAGTCACGACCTTCTCCACCTGCGTCTCTCCGTCTACTGTTCCGTTCACCGCTGCAAATACAACGAATGACTGGTACTTATCCGGTACTTCATCAGGCGTATTCGGGTCTTCTCCTCCTCCGATCACGTCTTTGCTGTAGTATACGAATACATAGTTGATCTGATTGTCCTCAGTTACCCAAAGCTCCGTCGCTCTTGTGAAGGTGTAACCCTCAAACGGTCTTGCAAATGCTTCTCCGTCCACATATGTGCCATACTTCGCGTTAAATACATCCTGCTCTTTCAAGCCTTCGTTGGTATCCTCGTCGATGTACTGCACCGTAAAGGTCTGATCTGCCGGATAGAAGGTCACAGTAAAGGTGTTCTTCGTTCCCTCTGCTTTGATCTCCGCTCCAACCGGTTCCACATCCCAGGTCTTGCTGTCCTGGCTGTAGCCGGTTGCTGCTACTGCCTCGGGGATATCTTCCTCTGTCAGAATGTAGCTGCCTGTCTCAGACGGTTTGCCATCTGCATCGGTCAGAGTCACTACCTTCTCTGCCTGAGTCTTTCCGTCTACCGTTCCGTTGACAGCCGCGAACATTACGGTCGTCTGGTATTTGTCGGGTACTCCGTCGGGGGTGTTAGGATTCTCAGGATCTTTTCCTCCTATTTCATCCAGACCATAGTATACTTTTATTACGTTCTGATCAGGATCTTCGGTAATAATAACCCCATTGCCTTCTATTTTATCTAAGGCATACTGATGATCATTATAAATAAGAGACTCTTCAGGTACAATAATAAATGGTCTTCCATAATCTTCTTCAGACTTTTCAACTAAAATATCATCTACATTTTCAAAGTAAAATTCTACTCTAGCTTCATATACATCTCTTTCAAAGGATATAACGAACAATTTATTAGAAGTTTTTGTAATTATAGCTTCTTGAGGAATTGGATACCATACGCCATTTCTATATCCAGTATTAGGATATGCTACAGGAATATCATTTTCTGTCAAAATATACTGTCCATCTGTTAATAGCACCCATCTCTGAATGTCCTTAGTATTTCCAGAATCAGCACTATCCCAAGAACCATTTACTACACGGTATGTTACTAATACTTCATAACTCCAACTTCCGGTTACCGTTACATCGGCCTCTCCCATTACTCCGTTATTCGGATCGGTCCAGCCGCTGAAGGTCCATCTTCCGTCTACGTTTCCATATGCGTCAAAGTGGTCTACCGTATAGCCTTCATGGTAAACAGTATCAATCGCGTACGGCTCACTCTTCACAAGACCTGTGATCTCGCTCGGCAGTTCTTTAGCGTACTCTCCATCCGGTGCGTCTGTCCAGCTGTAGCTTACCTTGTGGGTTGCTACTTCAACAGCCTCATAGTCCCACTCTCCGGTTACCGTTACATCGGCCTCTCCCATTACTCCGTTATTCGGATCGGTCCAGCCGCTGAAGGTCCATCTTCCGTCTACGTTTCCGTATGCGTCAAGGTGGTCTACCGTGTAGCCTTCATAATACCCATCATCAATCGTATACGGTTGATTCTTTACCAAACCGCCTTGAGTATTCGGTAAATCCTGTTCATAATCACCAGTCGGCTCATTTGTCCAGCTGTATTTCACCATATGAGCTTCAACATTAACATACTCATAGTCCCACTCTCCGGTTACCGTTACATCGGCTTCTCCCATTACTCCGTTATTCGGATCGGTCCAGCCGCTGAAGGTCCATCTTCCGTCTACGTTTCCATATGCGTCATACTCTAATACAGGAGCAAAATCACCCTGATCAACTTGATAGGTATCTCCTTCCTCATAAACATTCCTATCTACCGGAAGCACATACTCATCTGTTACTACTTCTGGTGGATTACCCCAGTCATAATATACACGGTAAGTATCTACCTTCACATATCTGGCATAAAAGGTTTGACGTTTTGTAACTGTAATAGTCTCTGGCGCTTTAGTGGTATAATTGAAATCTTCATACCAGCCGTCAAATCTGTACAGTTCTCCGCCATACCACTGCGTTGCCTCATACGTTTCTCCATCAGTCGTGAAGTTTCCGCTGTCACGAACGGTACTATTGATCTCAACAGCTTCGCCTTTATTATGTGTTTTTGATGCGGTGACAACCTCCCGATCCGGATTCGTAACAACATATTGGATTCCAGCAGTAGTTTCTTTATCAAGTATAACTGCCCCGTCTACATGAAGCACTTGTTGTGAAGAAATCGTGATATAGTTGCCGTTCCAATCCTTGTAGTATCCTACTGAGGAGCCGGCGAATGACAAAGTAGTCCAGTCAATAGTATACTCCCATCGAGAATCATAATCATCATAGGCCTGATCAAGACCTTTTCTGATAGCAGCATCTGTTGTCCCATCAATAATATAAGAATCTATATCTGTGCTAAGCTGGCTTCCAACATACCATCTGCTTGCGCCCCCAAAGCCATCTGGAATAATAACCTCGCCATACACTGCCGTGTCATTTGAATAATCCGGGCCCGCAAACATGTAGTCATTCGCATTTGTACTCGTATTGGATTTACCCTCTAATACAAAATAAAACAATGCATCATATGAGAAAATTGCATAATATTTTGTATCTTCTGTTACACCCGGCAAATCCTCCACATCTGAGAAGTTTTTGGAATTCGGTTCTGTTGCCCACCCCTTAAACTTCATATTAGCTGAGGATCCATCTGAAAACCTAATCTGTCTATTGGGTTGCGTTCCATCATAAGTTGGCCTCTCACCCTCATTAACCCAGTCTGTCTCAACAACCTCTCCGTTAATGTACCATTCGACCTTTACCATGCCTTCATTGGACACAACTTTGACCGTCGCCTGTTCTTCATGACGATTCAAGAAACCAGTGTAATACTCGTGTGTGAGCGCTACCTCTCCCAAATTGAGTGCAGTAACAGTAGCAGAGCGACCATCACCCTTTACACTTATTATGTCAGACTGAGCAACTGACCACTTATGATTATAAGAAGAACTATCCGCGTCAGAATTTACCGTAACAGTTTCTCCTAGCATCATTTCAAAATCGCCAAATGATACTTCTGATGCTCTTGCAGCCACCGCATACACCGTAAAGTGCTCTGCCTCAAAGGAAACTGCGTCCACAGACTCTTCTGCCGGAACTTCTACGACTTCGCTGACCGTTTCAAAGCCAAGCACGTCTTCAGCTTTGATCTCTTCTTCCTGAACTGCGGCTTTCTCTTTTGCTTCCTGGTCAGTATCCTGAACTGTCTCTACATGAAGTACTTCTACTGCAGATGCCTGTTCGCTGGCTTCCTTCACAGGATCGCCGGAAAACGTAACCTGCACGTGTTTGCTGCCGCCCCAGATTTCAGAATCCAAAAGCTGGCCGTTCAGCCAGAGGTTAATATCATAGGCATAAACAGAGGTAAGAGTCTTGCCTTCTGCGCCTGCAGATTCTACAACTGCCGCTTCTACTTCCTGACTAACACGCTCAGCCGTAGCTTCCACACCGACAGGAAGCACTCCTGCTTCTGCCTTGATGCTGATCTGCATTCCGTCATCCATAACAAGGGTCTGCTCAAACGCCGGATGCTCGCTCGTCTCCGCCATCACCACATCAATGCTCTGCTCCTCAGTCACGCCGTACACAGCGTACCATGCGGTCTGGGAACCGTCCTCATTGTCCGTGATGGTGTCAGCAGTCAGCTCCTCGCCGTTGGCCAGCACAGTCTCCACTGCGTAGCCGATCTGGTTCTTCACGCCAAAGTACAGATCCTCGCCGTCTTCCACGCCTCTGGCGCCGTCCACGATTCTTGCGGATCCCTCGGGAGCGATGGAATATTCCACCTTCCAGCCTTCCACGTCGTCCAAAGCATGCAGCTTATTCAGCGTAGAAGCATAGATCTTTGCTGTGCCGCTCCAGCCGATTCCAACGATATCGCTGTAGCTGGGCTTCGGCGCATTCTCGATCTCAGAATCTGTCGCTGCCGGAGTCTCAGAGGGAGTCGCCGTCGGAATAGTCTCTGCCACTTCGGTAGTTTCCTCCGCTGCAGGTTCCTCCTCTGCGGGAACTGTGGTCTCCTCTGGAGCCGTTGTCTCGGGAACTTCTGCGTCTGTCTCATCCTCCGGCCACTCGGACGGAGTTGCCTCCTCGCCGGGAGCGGATACCAGAGCAGCCGCGTTGGGGCTCATGGAGACAGTCATCTCTGACTCTGTGGCCACCGGATCCTCAGCCGGAGTCTCGGGAACTTCCCCAGTCTCTGTCTCAGGAACTGTAGTTTCCGGAATTTCTTCCGCCGGATCAGAAATTACGTTGACTTCCTCGTCTCCAAAGATGCTCTCATAACTTCTTACAGTAACACTGTCCGTCTGCTTTACTTTTTCCTCTCCGTCTACCATATAGTTAATACGGGAACGGAAGCGGACGGTCTCATCGCTGTTGTTGATGTACAGGAAAATGACCTCTTCGTCACCGGTCACCGCGTACATGTCGTCTGCATCTTCCGGCAGGCGGACAAATACGCGCATATCTGCCTCCACATCTCCTCCTTCCATTTCAGGATAGGCCTCGTACAGCTTTCCTTCTCCAAATAAGTACCCCTTAAAATCATCCACCTTTCCGTTGGTGAAATTAAGGTCATCTGGCGTCACCACATTTTCGGATACGATTGCTTCTTCTACAGCTGCCGTCAAATCGGCGCCCCGCATCTCAAATGTGACTTCTGACGAAGTACCTGCCGCGTAGGCCGTACTCAGGTCTGAGCCAATATTGGTGCAGACCATGGCCGCTGCAAGCAGGAATGACGTCAGGCGTTTCGGCGAGAAGAACTTTGCTTTCTTCTTCGCTCGGGATCTCCCTCGCCCTTCCATATTACTTCTCTCCTTCCTTTTACCAAATGAATTCAGCGGTCCATTTGTAAATTGTAAACATGATAGAGAAACCATACTAACTCTATCACGTCTTAGATAATATGAAGTGAGTTACATAGCCGGTTACATCAAAAGTGTTTGTTTATTTTTCTTAACTTTTTTATAAAAAATTTTATATTTTTTACATTTTTAACTTCAAAATCTTTGTCCAGATAAAGATTTTGAAAAATTTTAGGTAATAAATCAAAAAATCTCTATGGATAATGTACAGATTATACATTATCCATAGAGAAATGCTCTCCCTATATTCTTTCCATCTCCATTTTTCTCTCCAGAATCCGCAGCACCGACTCGTCCAGTCGGCTCTCGCTGATCTCCCCGGAATCCACCGCCTCCAGCACGCCTTCGTAGGCCTCGGCAAAATCCTCCGGCATGAGCAGCAGATCCGCTCCCGCTTTCAGAGCGGCCACCGCCGCCTCCCCGGAAGTGTAATGTTCCGTAATGGCCCCCATGTTCAGGGCGTCGGTGACAATCAGGCCGTCAAACCCCAGATCTCCCCGCAGCACGTCCGTCAGCATGACGGAGGACAGGGACGCCGGCGTGTCATCCCCGGTCACCTGGGGCACGGAAATGTGGGCGGCCATGATGCATTCCGCCCCGTCCGCCGCTGCCCGGGCAAAGGGAACCAGCTCCTCCTCTTTCAGCTCATCCAGCGTCCGATCCGTCACCGCAAAGCCTTCATGGGTGTCCTCTGCCGTCGCCCCGTGACCGGGAAAATGCTTAAACACCGGCATGACTCCCTGTTCCCGCAGGCCTTCCGCCACCTGTAAGGACAGTTCTGCCACCAGCTCCGGGTCACTGCCAAAGGACCGTCTGGCCACCACCTGATTGTCCGGGTTGGTCAGCACGTCCGCATCCGGGGCAAAGTCCATGTTGAAACCGTATTCTTTCAGATAACCGCCGATGATCGTCCCCACCTCATGGGCCCGACTGCCATCCCGCTGCGCCCCGATCTCCGCCATATCTTCGATCTGAGGCAGATCAAAAGCTTCGTTGTTTCCCAGGCGGGCCACCGTGCCGCCTTCCTCATCAATGGCCAGGAACAAAGGCAGACCCTGAAGTTCCTCAGCAAATTCCTGAACTCCCGCCGTCATGGCCTTCACCTGCTCCGGAGACTGGAGATTGCCGGAAAAATAGATCAGGCCGCCCACGGGATACTGTTCCAGCGCCGTTCTCGTCACCTCCCCGGACTGAGTCACCTGGGTATAACCGGTGAGAGCTTCCGGAGTGATGATAAACAGCTGGGCCGCCTTCTCCTCCAGGGTCATGGACGCCAGCCGTTCCTCTGCCGTGGAGTTTCCGGTGCTCTCCTGGTCTGTATGGACGCCGGCCTGTCCGTCCGTACCTTCTCCAGCCGAATCCGCAGTTCCGTTTTGCCCGGATACGTCTGTATCCGTCCCGCTCTTCTCTCCTTCGGAAGCTGCCTCATCTCCCGGAAACCTCTCCGTCTCCACTACCGCCCCTGGCGTCAGCGCTTCCGGATCCGGCCTGTTTAAAAAAGACCGGATTCCCAATCCCGCTCCCGTGAGACAGAGAACCGCCAGCACAATCCCAGCGGCCACAGGAGCCGCAGACCGTTTTCTGCGCCTTCTCCTGCTTCTGCCCCCGTTTCGCTCCAACGGGATACCTCTCCCCGGAGAAGCACTCAGCTCCCTCCCCGGCCGCTCATTTCCCCTGTTTCTGCCGCCTCTGTGATTTTCCCGCAACATCTGCCTGTCCTCCTGCGCCAAATTATGTGTGAATTGTACCACAGGAAAAGGCAGGTTTCAACGGGGGACTGCCATTTCCTCTCCGGCCCGCCGCCCTGTCATTTTCCCCTTCCCACAAGCCGGTTAAAACAGCGGTTTCGTCTGGCGGTACATCTGACAGTAAACCGGGTAGCGTTCCCGGTACACCGCCGCATTTTCCCTGATCGGCTCTGTCCGCTCCGGCCGGAAGCGGATGATTTCCCGGCAGGCCTCCCGATAACTTGGATAGGCGCCGGTGCCCACGGCGGCTGTGATGGCCGCTCCCATGCACGCCTGTTCCTCCCCTTCCACCGTCAAGATCTCCCGTTCCAGAATATCCGCTTCTATCTGCCGAAACAGCGCTCCCCGTGCTCCCCCGCCGGAGGCAATGATCCGTCCCGTGTCAATCCCAAGTCTCTGAAAAATCTCCATGGATTCTCTGATGCCGTACACAATTCCCTCCATCACGCTGCGGATCACATGGGCCCTGGTATGCTCCAGAGTCAAACCGGCGAACACTCCCTTTGCCCCGGGATCGTTCACCGGACAGCGGGATCCGTTTAAACTGGGGAGAAACAGCAGTCCCCCGCTTCCAGCCGGGACCCCCGCCGCTTCCGCCGTCATCTGATCATAGGAATCCATAAAAAACATCTGATTTTTCAGCCATTTCAGGGCAATGCCCCCGCACATGCTGGCTCCCATGAGCATCCAGAGGGAATCTTTCACATGGCAGAAGGTGTTGGTGCGAAACTGCCGGTCAAAAACCGGCGTCTCCACCGCGCAGTTCAGGGAACAGGAGGTTCCGATATTGCAGATCCAGGGATCCTCCCGGGACACCACGCCGTTTCCAATCTCCTGCATCAGAGAGTCCCCGCCTCCGTAGGTTATGGGAATTCCCGGCTTCAGCCCCATCTCCCTGGCCGGTTCCGGGAGCAGTTCTCCCGCCGTCTCCCAGGACTCGCGGCTTTCCGGAAACAGGGAACGATCCAGGCCCAGCCGGTCCAGGATCTCCCAGGCCCACTGCCGGTTCCGGACGTCAAAGGCCATGGTTCCGGAGGCGTCCGAGTGGTCCGTTCCCATCTTCCCGCACATGCGGAAACGGATATAATCCTTCGGCAGAAGCACCTTTGCGGTCCGGCTGTAATGTTCCGGCTCATGCTCCCTCAGCCACACCAGCGAGCAGAGCAGAAATCCGCTGGCCAGATCATTCAGCGCCGTCTCATGGATGGACTCCCGGCCGACCTGCCGGTAAATAGCGTCCATTTCCTCTTCTCCCACCCGCTGGTCCGCCCATATGATGGCGTCGCGGACTAATTTTCCATCTTCATCCACCGTCACCAGGCCGTGCATTTGACCGGAATAACTGATTCCCCGGATCTGGGCAGCCTCCGACGGGCAGCGACTGCTGATCTCCCCCACCGCCTGCTTTACCGCCTGCCAGATCGTCTCCATATTCTGTTCCCCGTACTCCGGCCGTCTGCGCAGAATGTCATACTCTCGCCAGGCCGTGGCAATCACCGCCCCGTCTTCCCGCATCAGCAGCGCCTTTGCGCTGGACGTGCCAACGTCAATTCCCAGATAGGCATTCATCATTTCTCCCCCCGTCCCTGTATTTTCCATATCTTCCGTTTGCCCAGATACAGCAGCCCGCACACCGCTGCAGTGGCAAACTCCCCAAACGGCAGAGAAAACCACACGCCGTTTAGGCCAAAGACTCCTGGAAACAGAACCAGTCCCAGAGCCACGAACACAATTCCCCGGCTGGCGGCGATGAGAATGGAACTGACCGCGTCCCCCAGAGCCGTGTAATAGCCGGACTGAACGATGTTAAACCCGCTGGCCAGAAAGCACAGTCCGTAAATTCTGGCTCCAGCCGCCGCCATGGCAATCACTTCCCCATCGGCGGCGCTGTCCAGAAACAAGCTGATCAGTCCCCGTCCCCACAGGCAGAACACGGCAAACAAAACGGCTCCCAGAATAAAATTGGAAATCAGGGCGGCCCTCAGAGTTTTCCGGATCCTCTCCCAGTTGCCCGCCCCGTAATTGTTGCTGATAATGGGGCTGATGCCGTCCGACATTCCAAACATCAAAAGGGTCACAAAATTTCCCACATAGCTGATAATGGTAAATGCCGCCACTCCTCCTTCTCCTGCCGCTTCCATAAAAGAACGGTTTAACAGAAACACGGTCACCGCCGTGGCCGCATAGGTGACTCCCTCCGAAGAACCGTTGAACGCCGCATGCAGAATCTCCCTCGGGCGGAACCCCCCGTCCCAGAGATTCAGCACCGTCTCTCTCCGAAGCAGCGGGCGGACCACCACCAGAAGTCCCGCCAGATAGGCCAGGCCGGTGGCGCCGGCCGCTCCCGCCGTTCCCAGTCCCAACACTCCTACGGCCAGATAGTCCAGAAAAATGTTGCTGGAAATGGTGGTGACGGTCCCCGCCAGGTAGAGCTGGGGCCGGCCAATGAGACGGCCGGAAAATCCAAACAGAATTTTAAAGGAAATGGCCGGCACAAACACCGCAAGAGCGCGGATATACCGGCAGGAATTCTCCAGCAGAGCCGGACTGGCGCCCAGGAGCCTGGCAATGATCCGGTGGCCGAAAATTCCCGCCAGCATCAGAGCCACAGAGATTGCCGCCAGCACCAGCAGGGCCGAATGATAAATATCTTTCGCCCGTTTTTCATCTCCCGCTCCCAGGGCGCGGCCCGCCGCGCTCATCGTCCCTGAACATATCACCATGCTGCTGCCGATGATGATCTGATAATAGGGATTGGCGATGTTGACGCTGGCCATGGCGTCCGCCCCCACATAATTTCCAATAAAAATCCCGTCTATAATCCCCTGAATGCCGTCCAGCACCATGGCTGCCATGGCCGGAGCCACATACCGGAAAAACAGCCCCGGCAGCGGTCTGGTCAGCAGAACATTTTCTTTTGTCATATTCCGCTCCTCTCCGCGATATGGAA
This sequence comes from Candidatus Lachnoclostridium avicola, assembly GCA_019114465.1. Taxonomy (GTDB): domain Bacteria; phylum Bacillota; class Clostridia; order Lachnospirales; family Lachnospiraceae; genus Lachnoclostridium_A; species Lachnoclostridium_A avicola. The sequence continues at coordinate 42,381 of DXFM01000022.1, read as the reverse complement.
TTCTTTACATGGAGTGAATTATATCATTCTCCCGGAGAAAAGGCAACGCATCCTCTCCCTGGCCTTCACCCTTACAGAAAGGCCGGGAGCTCTCGTCTGCCCCCGGCCTTCCGCCGTTTTTCTTACTTCAATTTTCCTTTCCGCCTCACTCTGCCGGTACTGCCGCCTGACCGTCCCACTGGCCATCCGCCAGCACCTGATAGCCGTCCGGCGTCCGCCTGCCGGCGTACATGGCACCCCTGGTTCCGTCTGACTCCGGATTGAAAGAATACCACTGTCCGTCGATTTCCTGCCAGCCGGTGAGCATCAGTCCAAAGGTACCGTCATGGCGCGGATTCAGATAATACCAGACGCCGCTGTTATCCCGCAGCCAGCCTGCCTGAAGATTTCCACTCCAGTCAAAATAGTACCAGGAATCTGCTGTCTCTCCGGCAGTTTCCGCTGCCGGCTCACGAATAGCCGCCCACTGGCCCCGGATGACTCCGCCCCCGTTTAACCGGAAGCTCCAGGTGCCGGCCGCCGCATCCCAGCTCCACGTACCATCCGTTCCCGCTGTGCAGTATGTCCACGCTGTGGTCCGGATTCCTATATCGTTGAATCCATTCCCATCAGAATCATCAGAGTAAGAACCGCTGTCAGAAGAGGAATCCTCTCCCGGGTCCTCACTTCCGCCAGGTTCTTCTCCCGTTCCGGGATCTTCCCCTTCGCCGGGCACCTCTCCCGTTCCAGGGTCTTCGCCCTCGCCGGGCACTTCTCCCGTTCCAGGGTCTTCGCCCTCGCCGGGCACCTCTCCCGTTCCGGGATCCTCTCCTTCGCCAGGCACTTCTCCCGTTCCGGGGTCTTCTTCCTTATCCGCATACTCCGGCGTCCAGCCTGCTGTAAAGAAGGCTTCCGGGGTCTGATCCACCGTTTCCGCTTCCGTCTCTGTGAGCACCGTTCCTTCCACACGTCCCGTCACATCCACGGGGCTTCCAGCAACTACAGTTCCGTATTCGTGGCAGGTGCTTCCGTTCGGCTGCCGTCCGCTCATCTCATGCCAGCCTTCCGCCGCAATCACATCTGCGGATTCCAGGACAGAATTGACAAAAGTCACATTCAGCGCGTCTCCCCAGGGCCGTCCAAAATATCCCGGTGCATGGAGAGCGCCGTTTTCCGTATTTCTCACAATGCTGCAGCTCTCAAACAGATATCCGCCGCCATCCGTCATCGGCTCCCTGGCCGCTGTAATATAACCGCCGGAAGCCTCATCGGAATACCCGCAGAAGCTGAGGGTACACTGATCAAAGTAGTAGTCGCCATATCCGAAAATGTAATCTGTATTTCCTTCAATCAGGCAGTACTTGAAATATCCTTCCGTTCCCTCATCTGTGTAAAGGGTATCCTGGCTGCTGAGCATCTCACAGTCATAAAATTCCGTCTGATCCGCATAGATCAGCAGGGCTGCCGCCCGCTCGGTAGCGGCGCGGCTCATCACGTCTGCCCCCAGTGTCCGCTCAAAGCTGATGCTGCTCTGACCGCTGTGGGAAAGGCTGACGCCGTCCTCGATTTCCTCTTCCGTCACATAATCATTAAACGAATTTTCAAAGACAATATGTTCCGCCCGGAAACCGTCCGCATTCTCTGTCAGATAGACAGTACCGCCCCAGTTGGCCGGCTCATTTTTCTCATATTTGTCATAGGCACGGGCAGGATCGTAAAATCCGTCCTCACCCACACTGTAATATTCATACCCGATGCCGTAATACCAGGTGATTTTTGCCTCTCCCTGCTCCGGATAATCGTTCACCAGGGTGATTCCCGGCACATCCGCCGTCACCTGCTCCCTGTATGTGCCCGGGTAGAGATGGATGGTGATTCTGGTTTCCTCGTCAGACAGCCGCATGGCTTCCGCGGCCTTCATCGCCTCTGTCATGGTAGCAAAACCATCCGTTCTATCGGGATATCCTACGTAGAGGTCGGTCTTCAGAGGAATGGGATCCGGCGTTCCCGTAAAGGACACATACAAATCTCTTACCGTCTCCCCGCCGGCCACGGTCACATGGGTTTCCGTCTCATACCAGCCGTCCGCCGTGGTCATGGACGCCTGGTAAATTCCATCTCTCAGCTTTGTCTCATAGGTCTGGCCGCTGCCGTCCGCCGTTTTCTGTACCTGGGCGGAATAAATCTGTCCCTGGCTGCCGTCTGCCTTGATCTCCGTAAAAGTCAGAGAGGTCACTTCCGCTTCCGCCGGCAGATGGAGCAGACTGCCCTTCACCGGGTAAAACGCCTTTTTCTCCACCGTCATGGAAATGGTCAAAGTTCCCGCTTCCGCCCCGGTCACCGTGCTTCCTCCGCTGGTAATCTGATAATCATCCAGGCCGGTGAGCACCGCCGTATACGCCGTGGAAGTGTCCAGAACTCCCTCAAAAGTCAGTTCTGTTTCCGTCTGCCCTGAGGTGAGAACCATCACCGCCGGAGACTGAAGTTCATTTTCCGGCACCCAGATGAGGCCTGCCTGTTCAAAATCCGTGCCGTTCTCAAATCCGGAAATGGTTCCGCTCACGGACACCGTAGGCTTCGCCACAATCTCAAGGTCCGCCACCACACTCTCCTGAGAATCGTTCACAGTAATCATGGTCCCGGATTCAAAGCCGTAACCCAGCACGTTGGCCAGCACCGGCTGATAAACTCCCTGGGGAAGGGCCGCCTCATATCGGAAGCCGCTGCCTTCCGGAAGTACAGACGCCTGATAGACAACGCCGCTGCTTCTCTGTTCCTGGGGCACAAAGTAGAGGTCAAAATTGTCATATGCGAAGCCATCCGGCACTGTAATGGATCCTTCCACCAGACAGCCGGAATTTTTCACCACCCGGTAGAGAGCCAGCTTCGGCTCTGTCTCCCCGGTTCCTGTCAGAGAAAGGGTATAAGTCCCGTTTTCCGGTACCTGGAAGACGTGGGCCTCCGTATTCGCCGTCAGAGTGCCACCGGAGACAATCTCCGCTTCCAGATCTCCATCGGTAAATGCCAGCCTGCCTTCCGCTCCATTGGTGGAATTCATATAGAAGGTCACCTGGGTTCCTGCCGTCAGATTTTCCAGAACAATGGTACGTCCGGATCCGTTGGAGTAGTAAGCGCCGTCAAAGCTCTCTCCATCCGCCGCAGTTCCGTCCAGTCCTCCTTCACTCGTGGTTCCATAGCTGTAAGTTCCATCCCCATAATAAACGCGGTCGTTGTTCCGCACATTCAGGATCAGGGAACCAATGGATATCTCCCCGCGCTGGAGAACGTATTTCTCCGGATTGGAAGTGCTTACCGCAAAATATTCCCCATGGCCATCCCAGAAGGAATCGTCTATATAACTGGTTCCCTCCTCCGGCTCAGCTCCGCCCATATCCCAGACTTCCACGCCCGCCGTTATCTGACCGGCCTCCGGGATAAAGATAATCTGCTTCAGATAAGAGCTTCCCCGGAAATACACGGCCACGTACTCCAGCCGATTGCTGTCATGGGTATAAGAATATTCTGTGTATCCGGCTCCGGCCGGTTCCAGAATCTGTCCGTTCGCCTCAATCACCGTATCACTGTTAGCGTAGGAGGTAAGCACCAGTTCACCCTTTCCGGATACCGGCACCCAGATCCAGGTCCCGGCGCCCACCTGAGTGTCGCCATTTGCCGGCCGGGCTTCGCATTTGCCCTCCGAAGCGTCAATGTACAGATGATTATAGTAATCGCTTTCTCCCTGCAGACTGCCGGAAAATGCCTGTTCACTTCCGTCAAAGAGCCACTCCGTCACGCTTCCGTCCGGAGCTGCCATTTGCTCCGCATAGTCGATCGAAATAGAACGGATATAATTCTGACCGCCTGTAAGGACGACCGCCATCCACTCGTCTTCCTCCGCCGTATAATTTTCCAGAACTGTAAGAGCGGGCCAGCCGGATCCGGCCGCAGCTTCATAAGACTCTCCTGCTACTTCCAGGACCGTACCCCCATATACGGTGAGGGATACATCCGCCTCCACTCCGCCTTTTAAAGGAATGTAGATGACAGAACCATGCCCCATCAGGTCGCTTCCCCTCAACTCCAGCGTGCCATCCGCCGGGTCAAAGTACAGTCCCTGAATCAATTCCTCTTCCGTAATTTCCCTGGCCGGCCACGTCTCTCCATCCGCAAAATTCACCTCGGTAGGAAATTCCTCCGGCGTCTCCTGCGGTCCCACCGGCGTCTCCCACTGCTCCGTCACCTCAATGGAGGTAAAATAGGCTGAACCCGAGCCGCCTACCGTCAGCTTTACGTAGACATCCTCGCTGCCTGTATAGTCAATGGCATAGACGTAATTGCCCTGGGATAGCACGTCCAGTTCTTCTCCGTCTTCCGACCCGCCGTAGATTTCCGCCGTGAAAGCAACGCCATCACCCGGCTGAACGTGAAGAACGATCTGACGCCCCAGAAGTTCCTCTGTCATTCCCGCTACCGGAATATAGAGAATTGTGCCAGCGTTGATCTGGGTATCTCCATTCGTGTCTCTTGGCGCCGCCTTCCCATGCTCCGCGTCTATGTAGATTTCGCCGCAGTAGCCGGAATCTCCCTCCATCGTCGCCTGCACGACCCCGGAAGTTCCCTCAAATGACCATTCCGTCACATCTGTGGGAACTGAGTCAGGATCCAGGCTGTCTTCCTGCTCCAGCTCCGGATCTGTGGCTATTGGATCCAAAGATATGCTGGAAAAACCAGGTGTCTGCTCTGGTTTTTCCAATATTTCATCTTTCGTTTCCTCCCATTCCGACGGAGTCGCCTCATCGATTACCGTCAACAAAGGTGTCTTTTCTTTCGCACCTGCTCCTGAAACCGCGGCCGCCGCCGGCAGCGACGTGACAACCAAAGAAGCTGCCAGCAGAACCGCAATCCTTTTTCCACACATTTTCAGCATGACTTGTCCTCCCTAAAAAATCCAACTGCTCTGTGATGCCTGTTCTCTCAGTCAAATTTCTGTCCAGTTTCCAGTCTCTGCTCTGTCTGATATTTGGTCAATCTTCGGTCTGTCTTTCAGTCAATCTCTGGTCCGTATTCCGTGATCGCTGCCGTTTCTTTAATATTTTAACCCATTAACGTGCAGCTACTTAATATTATATTTTCATCAGAGAAACATTACAATAGTTTCCAGGATTTTTTCCATATTTTCCCATTATTTCCGCCGCCGCGTTCCCGCCGGTTCTTCTCCACTCCCTTTTTCGGCCCTCTTTGCCGGTTCCTTTAAGATCCGCCGGACGTTTTCCCGGATCTTTTCCGACAGTTCCCGGTAGGCGTCAAGCTCCTCCCGGTCAAATCCCCGGAACCTGGCCTCCTCATAATCCCGGCGCACCGCCTGGAAATCCCCTTCCAGAAGGCTGGCCGCCGGCTGGAGAAAGATTTCCAGCTGCCGCTTCCGGCCGTTTTCCTCCTTCACTTCCGCCGTCCGGATCATTCCCCGCCCGGACAGGCGCTGCAGAGCCGTCCGCAGTCTGGTCCTGGAAATATTCAGCAGATCTGCCAGCTCCTTCCTGGTGTAGGAGCGCCTGGCTCCGCTCACATAAAACAGCAGGGTCATCTCCACCATAGGCAGGTTGCATTTTATGGCCACCGGTTCCAGGTAGTATTCAAACAGTTTCCGCTCCCGGTATCTTTCAGCCAGCACACTGTCCTCCATCACCGCCTCCCGGGACACCGCCGTCCGCTCCTCTCCCAGGCGCTTCGCCCTGCCCAGAATGGATGGGAGCACAGTCCCGTCCCCCGCCGAATCCACCAGAAACCGGTAAACCTGGAGCCGGTATTTCTCATAATCCTCCTCGTCCAGCACGTGCTTGTAAAAATTGTTGTAGTACTCAAAGACCATCAGCTTCATCCGGATCACCCGGGAAATATTCATCCCCTGGTTTACCAGAGAACCTTTCCGTTTCACATAATAGTAAATGGGAGTCCGCAGCACGCAGATGGTCTCAATATGGCGCATATACTCCAGGTTAAACATGAAGTCCTCGCACCAGCTGATCTCCCGGTCCATCCGCAGGTGCCAGGCTTCCACTACATCTCTCCGATACAGCTTGTTCCACAGCACGCCGTAATAGAAATCTGCGGGATTTTCCATCATGTGGGAAGAAAACTCCTCCAGGGACATGACCCCGTCCTCCTCGATATCCCCTTTGTGGGAGACCAGCTCCCCGGAAACCCGGTAAAAATCCGCCACCACCAGGCCGCAGCCCGTGTCCTCCATCCGGCGGACCAAGAGCCGGGTGGCGTCCGGGGCCAGCCAGTCGTCGCTGTCCACAAACTGCAGGTATTTTCCCACGGCCTGTCCGATGGCCAGATTTCTGCTGTCCGACACTCCGGAATTCTCCTTTGTCATGACTAACACCCGGGGATCCTGCTCCTCATACCGCCGGCAGATCTCCCCCGACCGGTCTGTGCTTCCGTCATTGACCAGAATCAGCTCCAGATCCTGGTATTCCTGATTCAGGATGCTGTCCACGCATCGCTCCAGATATTCCTCCGAATTAAAAACCGGTACAATCACACTCACTGTGGGCTCCAACTTACGCTCTACCTCCTGTCTGACATTCCGTCCTGCATCTGTCCCTTTTATAGTAACACAAAGCACAGGCCGGAGCTACGGCCAGATAAAAAAAAGAGGACTTTCCGTCCTCTTAATTTTCCTCCCCGCCGATCCGGTCCTGGATAAATGCCTTTACCTGGTCTCTCTCCATTCCAAGGGAAACCGCCAGCTCCCCGTAGAGATAATCCTCCGCCAGCTTGAAATACCGGCTGTCCGCGTCCGTCGCCTTCTTTCCTCTGGCAGCCCGGGAACGACCTCTGGCGTAAATGGTTTTGATCATTTTTACCAGTTCCTCCGCCCGGCAGGTTTTTAAAGCCTCTTTGTAATCATCTTCCCGCTTTTTCTCATCCTGGATTCCCAGGCCTTCCGCCTCTTTCATCCCATCGATGAGTTCCAGCGCTCTCTCCCTGGAAATAACCGGCCGGATCACCATCTTCTGATTATCCACCGGCGTAAACACCACGCTTCCCCGTTCATACAGCGGTCTCAAAGTGTAGTAGATCCTGTCCTTGTCCGCCACGGAGGAGGAGAGCGATCCAACTTTTTCCACCCGGCACACTCCGTGGCTTCCGCATACGATTACATCTCCAGCCTGAAACATTTTTCTCATCTCCTAAATCAACACAAACCTATAGCTCTCTCTTCCTATTTTAATACAAAATCAGGAGAAAATGTAAGGGCTTTTTTCCCGTTTTTTAAATTTTGTGAAGATTTTTAGAGATTGAAGCGGTATACCGTGGTGCTCCGGTACTCTTTTCCCTCCGGCAGCACCGTAGACGGAAACTGGGGGTGGTTCAGGGAATCGGGAAAATACTGAGTCTCAAAGCAGTAACCCGCCCGCTTTCCGTACACGGCATTTTCCTTTCCCGGCATGGATCCGTCAATGTAATTTCCCGTATAAAATTGTACTCCCGGCAGATCCGTGTACACCTTAACCCTGATGCCGCTCTCCCGGCAGAACGCCTCCGCCGCCAGCCGGAGACTCTGGTCCCAGCCGTCAATCACCCAGTTGTGATCGTAGCCGCCGGCCATAACCAGCTGATCGTAAGGCTGATCGATCTCCTCTCCAATGGCCTTCCACTCCCGGAAATCCATGGGAGTCCCCTCCACCGGGCGGATTTCTCCCGTGGGAATGGACACGGCGTCGGTGGGGGTAAAGGCTGATCCGTGGATGCGGACCTCCTGGTCCAGGATGGAACCGGTCTCATGCCCCGCCAGGTTGAAATATACATGGTTGGTGAAATTAGCCACCGTGGTCTTCGTGGCCACCATGGCATAGGAGATGGAGACGCTGTCGTCCTCTCCCAGGGTGTAGCGGACTTCAATCCTGGCTTTCCCGGGAAAGCCCTGATCCCCATCCTCGCTCCACAGGGAAAAGATCACAAAGCTGCCCGCTTCGTCCGCTCCGGCCTCCGCCTCCCAGATCCGGTCGCGGTATACGTCCGGACCGCTGTGAAGATTGTTGGGACCGTTGTTCACCGCCAGCTGGTACTCTGTTCCTTCCAGCGTGAAGCGGCCTCCGCTGATGCGATTGGCATTCCGCCCCACCACCGCTCCGAAAAACGCGTCATCTTTTAAATAATATTCCGGGCGGTCATATCCCAGGATCACGTCCCGCGTTCGGCCGTCCCTGTCCTTCACGCACATCCGGTTCCAGACCGCGCCCAGATTCAGAAATGTACACTCTGTCCCCCGGCTGTTCACCAGGGTATACGCCTGCACCTGTCTGCCGTCGGGCGTGGTTCCAAATAATGTTCTGCTGTAAGCCATGGCACTTTTCCTCCGCTTATGCTTTCCCTCTACTCCTGACTTCGCTCCGGCTTTTATTTCGCGCTGATATATCCCTGAGCGGTGAGAAGCTCTGCGCAGAGGATCGCTCCGCCGGCAGCTCCCCGGACCGTATTGTGGGACAGGCCCACAAATTTCCAGTCATACACCGTGTCTTCTCTCAGACGGCCAATGGAAATGCCCATTCCCTTTTCAAAATCCACGTCCAGCTTCACCTGGGGACGGTCGTCCTCCTCCATGTACTGAATAAACTGAGCGGGAGCGCTGGGCAGCTTCAGCTCCTGGGGAAGTCCGTGAAAGCTCACCAGCTTCTCCACCAGCTCTTCCTTCGTCACCTTTTTCCGGAACTTTACAAATACCGCCGCCGTATGTCCGTCCAGCACGGGCACACGGATGCACTGGCAGGTGATCACCGGCTCCGCTGCCTTCACGATCTCGCCGTTCTCCACCCGGCCCAGAATCCGCAGCGGCTCCTGTTCGCTCTTCTCCTCCTCACCGCCGATGTAGGGGATGATATTCTCCACCATCTCCGGCCAATCCTGAAAAGTCTTTCCCGCGCCGGAAATGGCCTGGTAAGTCGTGGCCACCACTTCATAGGGCTCAAACTCCCGCCAGGCGGCCAAAGCCGGGGCGTAGCTCTGAATGGAGCAGTTGGGTTTTACCGCAATAAATCCCCGCTCCGTTCCCAGCCGCTTCTTCTGAGCGGCAATCACCTGAAAATGTTCCGGATTTACCTCCGGAATCACCATGGGAACGTCCGGAGTCCAGCGATGAGCGCTGTTGTTGGACACCACCGGAGTCTCCGTTCTGGCGTAGGCTTCCTCAATGGCCCGGATCTGATCCTTCGTCATATCCACGGCGCTGAACACAAAATCGACGGTGGACGCCACCTTCTCCACCTCATTCACATCCATCACCGTCAGCTTTTTCACTGCCTCCGGCATGGGCGCTGCCATTTTCCAACGGCCCGCCACTGCTTCCTCATAGCTTTTGCCTGCCGAACGGGGGCTGGCTGCCACCGTCACCACCTCATACCAGGGATGATTTTCCAGAAGAGATATGAAGCGCTGCCCTACCATACCTGTGGCGCCCAGAACGCCTACTCTCAGTTTTCTATCCATAATGATTCTCCTTTTTTCCAGTCCCGGGGACATTTTTCTCCTATCCTATAACAACCATGAGAAAAATTCAAGTACTTTTTTGTCTTATGCGCACAAATGTACGCATAAGGCGCACACCCCCGAAGAGACATGCGCCTTATTTTTCGCGATCAATCCGACAGACTGCCGCCATATTTACAGAAACAGCCTTTTGCCGGACACCTCAGGTTACGCCAGAGCCAGAGCTACCTCCATCATATCAGTGAAGCTTTCCTGTCTCTCCTTGGCGGTCATGGCCTCTCCTGTAATATCGGAATCAGAGATGGTCACGATGCAGAGAGCATTGACGCCTGCAGCGGCAGCATTGCTGTAAAGAGCTGCGGACTCCATCTCCACTGCCAGAACGCCCATATCGCTCCAGGAAGTTCCAATCTGGGGCATATCCGGAGTGTAGAACATATCGGAGCAGAGCAGATTGCCTACGTGGAACCGCAGGTTCTTCTCTCTGGCAGCCGCCACAGCCTTCTCCAGCAGCTCAAAGCTGCAGATGCAGGAGTAATCTCCAGGAAGACGGAACTGCTTTACATAGTTGGACGTGGTGCAGGAACCCATACCGAATACCAGATCCTTCACCTTAACGTCGGGATTTAACGCTCCCGCGGATCCGATACGGATCAGGTTCTTGCAGCCGTATCCGTGGATCAGCTCATAAGAATAAATTCCAATGGACGGGCAGCCCATTCCGGTTCCCATTACAGAAACTCTCTTGCCATTGTAGGTTCCCGTGTAGCCGAAAATATTTCTCACGGCGTTGAACTGCACCGCATCCTTCAGGAAGTTTTCAGCGATAAATTTCGCTCTCAGGGGATCTCCCGGCAGCAGGACAGTCTCCGCAATGTCTCCTACCTTCGCCTCCATGTGGGGTGTGGGAATTGTCAGTGTTGGCATATAAATCTCCTCCTTCTCCTTTGTTTCGGGCCGGCCTACAGCCGCACCCGGCTTCCTTTTCCGTCTCTTTTGCCGACTTTCAGCCGGTTTAGGTGGACGTTCTTACCCTTATATTCTACTACAGGATTGTCTCCTAATAAATAGACTTTTTCCAATTTTTCCCCGGAATTTAAGTGAATTCCCCGGACGCCCCGGGACGCCTTCTTCATGGCGGGAATTTCTTCCAGGGGGAACCGCAGGAACACGCCTCCGTCGGTCTGGAGAATCACATCCGTCTCCTCCCTCACCGGCTCAATCGCCGCCACCTCATCCCCTTCCTGGAGCTTGGTCGCCGCCACCATCCGGTTGTTGGTGCAGAATTCTGCTCCGCTCACCCGTTTTACCGCCGCCTCTTTTGTGGCAAACAGCAGAGTCTGGCCGTAAAGCCGTTCTCCGTTGACCAGGTAGCGGATCTCCTCCTTTGTGCCGTCAAATTTGCTCAGGTTGTCGATGGGAACGCCCTTATCCCGCAGTTTTCCCGCCGGCACGTCCCCCAGCTTCACCTGGTACATCACTCCCGTGTTGGTAAACAGGCAGATCCGGTCGGAGCTCATACACTCCACCACATGGACGTGTTCCTTGTCCACCGTCTCCTTATTCCGGTCATAGACCGACTGGTCCAGGGTCTTGCAGTAGCCGAACCGGTCCATGACGAACACCACCGGCTGCTCTGCCGCAGGCGCCTCCACATAGGAGACTTCCTTTCCGTCCTCGATCACCGTGCGGCGGGGAGTGGCAAATTCCTCCTTGATAGCCGCCAGATCCTCCTTGAGCACCTGGTCCATGGTTTTCCGGCTTTTGAGAATTTTCTGGTACCGGTCGATTTTCTTCAGCGTCTCCTTGTGCTCTTTCTCCAGAGCCAGAATTTCCAGACCGATGAGCTTGTACATTCTCATCTCCAGGATGGCCGTGGCCTGACGCTCGGAAAAACACAGCCGCTTGGCGTCCTCCTCAAATCCCGGAGTGCGGAAATGGATGTTGGAAATATCTCCGTTTACCAGGCAGGCCTTGGCATCCTTCAGGTTCCTGGAGCCCCGCAGCACTGCGATAATCAGGTCAATGATATCGCAGGCCCGGATCAGGCCTTCCTGAATCTCCTTTTTCTCCACCTCTTTTTCCAGAAGAGTCTGATACTTTCTGGTGGTGTTCTCATACTGAAACTCCAGGAAATTTTTCAGGATTCCTTTCAGGTTCAGCGTCTCCGGCCGGCCATTTACAATGGCCAGCATGTTGACGCCGTAGGTGTCCTCCAGCTTAGTCTTTTTGTAAAGAATGGCCTTGATCTTCTCCACATCCGCGTCCTTTTTAAGCTCCAGGACGATGCGGATTCCCTCTTTGCTGGACTGATTGGAGATGTCCACCACATCCGTCAGCTTTTTGGATTCCACCAGATCTGCCACGTCCACCAGGAATTTATTGATGCCCGTTCCCACCATGGTGTAGGGGATCTCTGTGATCACCAGTTTGTCCCGGTCCGCTTTCCGCTTTCCCAGTTCCACCTCGATCCTGCCCCGCATTTTCAGCTTGCCGGAGCCGGTCTCATAGATGGCCGGAAGCTCGCTCTTGTTGGCGATGATTCCTCCCGTGGGGAAATCCGGCCCGGGCATTTTTTCCATGAGCTCCTGGGTGGTGATGTCCGGATTGTCAATATAGGCCAGTACCGCGTCGATGACCTCTCCCAGGTTGTGGGAGGGAATGCTGGTGCTCATGCCCACGGCAATTCCCTCCGCGCCGTTGACCAGCAGGTTGGGCACCCGCACCGGAAGCACCTCCGGCTCCTTATCGGTCTCATCGTAGTTGGGCACGAAATTTACCGTCTTGTCCAGGTCCTTTAAATAGACTTCTTCCGTAAACTTTTCCAGTCTGGCTTCCGTGTAACGCATGGCCGCCGCCCCGTCTCCTTCAATGGAGCCGAAGTTACCGTGGCCGTCCACCAGGGGCATTCCCTTTTTAAACACCTGGGACATGACCACCAGAGTATCGTAGATGGAACTGTCCCCATGGGGATGATATTTACCCATGGTATCTCCCACAATACGCGCAGACTTTCTGTGAGGCTTGTCGTGGCTCAGCCGCAGTTCGCTCATATCGTAGAGCACTCTCCGCTGAACCGGCTTTAAACCGTCCCTGGCGTCAGGGATGGCTCTTGCAGTGATCACGCTCATGGAGTAATTCATGTAGCTCTTCTGCATTTCCTCCGAATATTCCGTTTTGATTATCTTCTCAGCCATATGTCTCTCCTACCTGCATCTGTTGTTCCTGTTTACGCGTCAATCTCCGCCTCGTCCGCATGGTCATAGATAAACTGCCGTCTGGGCGGCACGTCGCTTCCCATGAGCATTTCCGTGATCTCAGAGGCCATGCGGGCATCCTCGATCTCCACCTGCTTCAGCACCCGGCGCTCCGGATCCAGGGTGGTCTCCCACAGCTGCTCCGGGTCCATCTCTCCCAGACCTTTGTACCGCTGGAGGCTGAACTCCCCGGTGTGGGTCTTCCGGTACCGCTCCAGCTCCTTGTCATCGTAGAGATACTGCTCCTGCCCCTTTTTGGGAATCACCTTGTAGAGGGGCGGCATGGCGATGTACACGTGGCCGTTGTAAATCAAATCCGGCATGAACCGGTAGAGGAAGGTGAGCAGCAGCGTGTCAATATGGCTTCCGTCCACATCCGCATCCGTCATCAGAATAATCTTGTCATACCTGAGTTTTGAAATGTCAAAGTCATTTCCATAGCCCTCGGAGAATCCGCACCCGAAGGCATTGATCATGGTCTTGATCTCCGCGTTGCCCAGCACCTTGTCCATGGACGCCTTCTCCACGTTTAAAATCTTGCCCCGGATGGGCAGAATGGCCTGGAACTGGCGGTTTCTGGCGGTCTTTGCCGATCCCCCTGCGGAATCTCCCTCCACAATGAAGATCTCGCATTTGGACGGATCCCGGCTCTCGCAGTTGGCCAGTTTTCCGTTGCTGTCAAAGGAAAATTTGGACTTTGACAGCATGTTGGTCTTCGCCTTCTCCTCCGCCTTGCGGATCTTCGCCGATTTCTCCGCGCAGCCGATAATGCCCTTGAGCACCTCCAGATTTCGGTCAAAATACCTGGTCAGCTCGTCGCCGGTGACGGAGAACACCGCCTTCGTGGCGTCGGCGCTGGCCAGCTTCGTCTTTGTCTGTCCCTCAAAAATGGGATCCGGATGCTTTACCGCCACAATGGCCGTCATGCCGTTTCTGGTGTCCGCACCGGTAAAATTGGCGTCCTTCTCCTTCAAAATGCCCAGCTCTCTGGCATAGCTGTTGATCAGCTGAGTAAAACGGGTCTTAAATCCCATCAGGTGGGTACCGCCCTCCTGGGTGAAAATATTGTTGCAGAATCCCAGGGTGTTCTCCTCAAAGGCGTCCACAAACTGGATGGCCACCTCCACCTCGATTTTTTCCGACGTGCCCTTATAGTAAATGGGCTCGTGGATCGCTTCTTTTCCGGAATTCAGCTCTCTCACGTAGGCCACGATCCCGTCCGGCTCGTGGTAATCCACCTGTTCCTCCTCGCCAGCTCTCCTGTTGGCATAGTGAATCATCAGCCTGGGATTTAAATAAGCCGTCTCATGAAGACGACTTTTCAGCCATTCCGCTTTAAATCTGGTTTTTTCAAAGATCTCGCCGTCCGGCAGGAAATTGATCTCTGTTCCCGTCTCCTTTGTCTTTCCCAGCACCGGAAGCAGGCCGTTTTCCAGCTCCACCACCGGGACTCCCTTTTCATAGGCGTCGTGATAGATAAATCCATTCCGGTAGATCTTCACATCCATCCGCTCGGAAAGGGCATTGACCACAGAAGATCCCACGCCGTGAAGACCTCCGCTGGTCTTATACGCCTCATTGTCAAATTTTCCTCCGGCGTGAAGAGTCGCAAGCACCACCCGCGCCGCGGAAACGCCTTTTTTGTGCATCTCCACCGGAATTCCCCGTCCGCTGTCCTTCACCGTACAGGATCCGTCTGCTTCCAGAGTTACCCAGATCTCGTTGCAGAAGCCAGCCAGGTGCTCGTCCACCGCGTTGTCCACGATTTCATAGATCAGATGGTTCAGTCCCTTGGTTCCCACGCTGCCGATGTACATGCCGGGGCGCTTCCGGACTGCCTCCAATCCCTCCAGCACCGTGATGCTGTCCGCATTGTATTGTGTTTTCGCCATTGGTAATGCCTCCAAATCTTGTATTCTTCCCTTTGCACACGTTCGATTATGTCATAAAGCCGCCGTTTTGGCAAGAAGTTCCCGGCTCAGTCCGGCTCGCTCAGCTTCACGGCGATCACTCCCCGACTCACTTCCCAGACGCTGTCCTTCGCCGGCCAGCTGGGCCTTCCCGCCGCGGACTTGACTGCATTTTCATAGGATTCCACGTTCACCTGACCGTACTCCATTCCCAGCACCCGTCCCAGGCCGTTTTCCGTGAAAATTCTTCCGGTCACTCCCACCAGCTCGTCTCCCCAGTTAAAAAAGGAATAGCCGATGGTATCTCCCATCAGACTGTCCTCCGGAAGGACGGGATCCTTCTTTCCCACCAACAGGATCATCACCTGATCCATGTCCTCCGTGTCCGCCACTTCCTCCACCCGGGCATATATCCGGTTCAGCAGAAGCTGATCATTCCTGCTGACCTCCTCCGCCGTGCGGAAGAGGCCGGTAGTCACCTGCGCCTGTCCCAGAGCGATCACCCCGCAGGCCACACAAAGAACGCCAACTGCAATTTTTCTCACAGCCGGCCGCCCTTTTCCTGACATCCATCCCTTCACAGCCGCCGTCAGATAAACAGTCCAGAAAGCAAAGGCCAGAGGATAAACCATCTGGGCTCTGGCCGGCTGATAATATCCGGTGGCCACCGTCAGATAGAAAGGAGCCGCCGCCGTCATTCCCAGGCTGAAGCAGGCGCACAGCTTCCGCTCTGCGCCTCCGTCCATCCGGATGATCTTCCACCCGGCTGTCAGCACAAATGCCGCCAGCACGGCCCCGGTCCACGGATGATAAAAAATTTCCGTGCTGTTTAAAATCCGCATCACATCGTTATAGATATAATGAAGGCAGATCCGTATTCCCTCCGACCAGTGCATCTGGCCCTCCACATACTGGGAGTAACATCCCGTCACTGCCTTTACCGCCTCAGACAGCAGAACATACAGAACAAAGCAGACTGCAAAAGCCGCCGCAGACCGCAGTCCGGCTGCCAGGAATCCCCCGTTTCTCTCCTCTCCCATAATTCTGAGGAAATAGGCCATGACAAACAGCGCCACCAGGGACGCCGCCAGCACCTGGTAGGTCCCCGCCGCCCAGACGCCCAGGCATACCCCCAGAAGGAGCCACAGGGGGCTCTCCTTTTTCCATGCCCATTTCTCCATAAAGTATACGGCTGCCACCGCCAGTCCCATGGCAAAAGCCACCGGGAAAGCCTGGAGAGTAAAGTGAAACTGCTCCGCGAAGCAGGGGCCGGTCAGATAGAGGGCGGGAATCAGCCGCCAGGCCAGAGAAAAATGTTCCCGGCGTCCGCACCAGTCCCAGACCGCGAAGGAGAGCGCAGCTCCCGTTCCCATCAGGGCCAGAATCATCATCAGATTCTCCGTCCAGGGCACCAGTCTCGCAAAGCCGAACAGCTTCTTGGTGAACACCAGCCCGAAGCGCCCGATGCCGATCCAGGAATCCAGCACCTCCTGCTGATCGTTCAGCATGATCTCCGTGTCAATGGACAGGTCCGCCCCGGCAAGCCGCATCCCATAGACAAACAGAACGGCAAAGATGGTCAAGCAGACCATCCCCCGTTCCTGTCTCAGAAATTCTCTCCAGTTGTCCGCAAATCTCCTCCACTGTTCTCCAAACACGCCTGTCTCTCTGCTCCTTCCCCGCCGGGCAAGCCATGTAAAAGTTAATAGTAGTCTGAGCCCCTGCCGGTCCACAGCCGTCTCCATCAGCCCGCAGCAGGTGCCGCCGGCAGCCCTATTTTTCCGTTCAGGATTGTAAAACACCGGAAACCTTTGCAGAGGATGCTCAGAAATGACAAAAAAAGAAAAGCAGATGACGGGAATCGAACCCGCCTCCTCAGCTTGGGAAGCTGATATTCTACCGATGAACTACATCTGCTTATATCGGAACATGATTTATTATACCATAAATTTTTTATTTGGCAAGCAAAACTTTCCGAGCAGCAGCAAAATGTTTCGACAACTTCTCTGCAGAATCGGGGCAGTTTCTCCCCTCACAGCACCTTGTTGAGAAAGCTGATGGTTCTCTCCTCCTTCGGATGGCCGAATACCTCCTCCGGCGTTCCTTCTTCCACAATATAGCCTCCATCCATGAAAATGACCCGGTCAGCCACCTCTCTGGCAAAGCCCATTTCATGGGTTACCACCACCATGGTCATGCCGTCAGCTGCCAGCTGCTTCATCACTTCCAGCACCTCTCCCACCATTTCCGGATCCAGCGCGGACGTGGGCTCATCAAAAAGCATAATATCAGGATTCATGGCAAGAGCTCTGGCAATGGCTACCCGCTGCTTCTGACCGCCGGACAGCTGTGCCGGATAGGCGTCCGCCTTATCTGCCAGACCTACTTTATCCAGCAGCTCCATCGCCTTCTCCCGCGCCTCCGCTTTTGTCATCTTTTTCAGCTCCACAGGGGCAATGGTGATGTTTTCCATCACAGTCAGATGGGGAAACAGATTGAAATGCTGAAATACCATGCCAATGTTTTCCCTGATTTTATTGAGATTGATCTTTTTGTCGGACATGGCGTGGCCGTCCACCATCACCAGCCCGCCGGTGATGTCCTCCAGACGATTTAGACAGCGCAGAAAAGTGCTCTTTCCGGAACCGGACGGCCCGATCAGGCAGACCACCTCTCCCTCCCCGATCTCAAGGTTGATATCCTTTAAAACCTCCAGACGGCCGAAATTCTTTTTCAGATTTCTGACCACAATTTTACCTTCCATAGGACACTCTCCTCTCCATAATTTTTGCCACCCTGGAAAGAATGGTGCAGATCACCAGGTAGAACAGGGCGATAGTCACCCAGATCGCCATGGAACGGGCGGCCGCATTGGCCGTCATCACGTTTCCCCGTTTGGTCAGTTCCGACACGCCGATGACAGAGACCAGAGAAGTATCCTTCAGGGAAATGATAAACTGATTGATGATGGACGGAAGCATGGTGCGGAAAGCCTGTGGAAGAATGATTTTTTTCATGGCCTTTCCGTAGGACATGCCCAGACTTCTGGCCGCCTCCATCTGCCCCTTATCCACAGCCTCTATGCCGCCCCGGATAATTTCCGCCATGTAGGCTCCCGCGTTCAGGCTCAGCGTCACCGCCGCCGCTGCGAAGGATCCGCCGAAATTGGCCCACATAAATCCCATGGGACGCAGCACCTGCCCCACTCCATAGTAGATGATCATCGTCTGCACCATGAGCGGCGTTCCCCGGATAATGTCAATATAAATGTCGGCCACAAACTTCAGGATCCTATTTCCGGATACCTTAAACAGGCCGAAAATCACCCCGATTATTGTGGCAAAAAACAAACTGACCACCGTCAGCCTGAGCGTCACCATCAGCGCTGACATCAGCGCCGGAAAATTGGCTGTCAATATATCTGCAATCTGCATCATTGCTTCCTACCTGCTTTCCTCTGTTTCTTATGCCGCAGCCGCCAGGCTCGTGAAAAAACTCACTGAGCGCTCATATTATACCATACACACTGGAAAACCGGACCATCCTGTTCTCGCTTTCCGCTGCCCATGGGTCTGTACCCGCAGTCTGCAGGGAAAATCCGGGGGAATGCCCCGGATTTTCGCCTGCCGGCATTTTTCCTGCATCCGGCTGTATTCCGCCTGCCGGCAGATTTCCCGTTTACTTCTGAATGTACGTATCGATGATCTCATCATAGGTGCCATTGGCCTTCAGATCCGCCAGACCGGCATTGATCATCTCCAGAAGCTCTCCGTTCTCGCCCTTCATCACTGCGATTCCGTAATTGTTGGCGGACTCCAGCTTGTCGAGAAGCTTCAGATCCATTCCCTGGCTGATCTCATAGCCCATGACGGGATAGTCCTCAAAACAAGCCACCGAGTTGCCCGCCAGCACATCCTGATACATCATGGCAGAGGTGTCAAACTGCACCACCGTAAATCCATACTCATCGGCGATGGACTCCGCAAACTTGCAGCCTTCCGTTCCCGTCTTTGCCGCCACCTGCTGTCCCGCAAAGTCACTGTAATCGGTGGCGTCAGAAGTGGAAAGAACAGCGCAGCCCACGCCGGACTCAAAATAGGGATCAGAGAAATCATACAGTTCTTCCCGTTCCGGGGTGATGGACATTCCGGCGATCACCGCGTCTGCAGCTCCCGTCTCCATGGCCATTACCGCCGCATTAAAGCCAACTACCTGAAGCTCATAATCAAATCCCTGGTCTTCCGCTATCGCTTTCAGAAGGTCCAGGTCAATTCCCACCATCTCTCCATTGTCATTTTCAAATTCAAACGGCTTAAAGGTAATATCCGTGGCAATCTGATAAACCTTGCCCGCACCGGTATCCGCCATCTCAGAGCTGCTCTCTGCCGCTCCATCTGCAGCGCTCTCCCCATCTGCCTCCGTATCCGCCGCAGAGGTTCCGCTGTCTGTGGAGGCCGCAGTTCCTGACGCAGAACCTGTTCCCCCGCATCCGACTGCAGATACCGCCATCACCGCTGCCATCGTAATTGCCATCCATTTTTTCATAACCTGTTTCCTCCTCTTCTCTTTAATCCGGTCTCTGGAATATCAAAAGAGGGCGCACCTCTGCCGGCAGCGTCCTCTTCGACTTGTTCTCTCAACCATTGACCACACTATAGCACGGCCGCAAATCAAAGTCAATACATTGTTATTATCACAATAAAAAAGTTGTGATTGTGATGATTTTCCCCTCTTTCTTGGAACTGTTTCTGGAAGCTGTTCCGCAATCGGGCAAAAAATGCTGTCGAAAACGGATATTCTTCCGCTCCCGACAGCATTATGCCTGTGATCATTTTGAAATTGTGTGCTTGTTACTGCGGTTTTTTGGCTTTCATGTACTCGTCCATGGCTTCTGCCACCTTTTTGGAATACTCCACTGCCTGTACCACTGTCTTGGCGCCCATTACCACGTCGCCGGAAGCAAAAATTCCTTCCACCGTGGTCTCACCGTTCTCATCCGTCTCCAGCAGTCCGCTCTTAGTAGCCTTCAGGCCTTCCGTTGTGTTGACCAGCTTATCCTTCGGTCCCTGGCTGACGGAAATAATCACAGAATCAGCGTACACCTGCTCTGTTTCCTCCGAATATCCCGTGACATTCCCATCTTCGTCGTGATAAATCTCTCGGAATACCGGACCGTCGTCATTGATCTCCACCACGCCTTTGTTAAAGCAGAAATGCGCTCCTTCCAGCTTCGCATAATCGGTCTCGTGCTTGCTGGCGCTGATGTGATTGCTTCTGGCATAGAGCGTCACTTCCTTTGCCCCATGGCGCAGAGCCGTCCTGGCCACATCCATGGCAGAATTTCCCATGCCGATGATGGCCACCCGGTCGCCCAGATTGTACACATCAGGATTTACCAGGTAATCAATGGCAAAATGCACATTTCCCAGGGACTCCCCTTTTACGCCCAGGGTCTTCGGACGCCACACGCCGGTTCCGATGAAAATGCTTTCGTAGCCGTCCCGGAACAGATCCTTGATCTCCAGAGCTCCGCCGATGGTTGTATTGGGACGGATCCGGACTCCAATGGACTCCAGTTTCTCTTTATACCGCTCCAGAATGGTCTTCGGAAGCCGGAAATCCGGGATTCCGTACTGCAGGACTCCTCCGATTTTCTCCCTGGAATCAAAGATTGTCACACTGTATCCCTTTTTCGTCAGAAGGATGGCGATGGTGATTCCGGCGGGGCCGGCCCCGATCACAGCCACCTTTCTGCCGTTTTTGGGCTGACATTCAATTTTGATTCTCTCAAAATAAGTATCCGATATGTAGTTCTCAATGCTGCTGATATGCACCGGCTGTCCTTTTCTTCCAAGGACACAGTGCCCCTCGCACTGATTTTCATGATTGCAGACCAGAGAACATACTAAGGACATGGGATTATTCTCAAACAGCATATACGCTGCTTCCTCCAGATGTCCCTCTCTGAGCAGACGGATCATGTCCGGAATAGATGTGTGCACTGGACAGCCCTCTCTGCACATAGGCTTCTTACACTGAAGACAACGGTTCGCCTCATCAATAACATGTACTGCCAACTCAAATTCCTCCTTACTTTTTGTTTGTATTCTGCATACAATAACTTATGTTATAATTGTAGCACGAGTAATTGGCAGATACAACTGAGAAGCGCCCAATTTTCTGCACTTTTTTTCAAACAGCTCGTCAGATTTTTCACGGAAATCTGACAGTTAAGAAGGCGTAAATTGCCCTCTGGATGTCCAGGTTCCATTCCAGGCCGGTTTATTTGCCGGACACTGGTAAAACATAAATCCTGTGTCACAGCCGCTCCTGTAAACGAACCCACTTCCATATTTGACAGAGGTCAGCTTTTCGTCATTATAGAACATTTGATACATGGAAGTCACATTCTCTGTGTGAAAACTGCTCAAATCCAAAGAAGACAGATTTTTGCAGTCTGCAAACATACGATTCATGGAAGTCATATTCTGAGTATTCATCTGACTGAGATTAACACCTGTCAGATTGTCGCAGCTGCCAAACATTCCGCTGGCGTTTACCACGCCGGACGTATCAAATGGACACATGTCAATGTACGTGAGGCCATCCATATTGTTAAATAAATAATAGGATGACGAATTTAACCGAATATCCGAAACCGGACATGACAGGTAGAGACCACCTGTATTCTGGTCGAAATATGCCAGGATCTCCGCCGGACTGTCCTTATCCGATACCACCGCTGTCTTTGCACCGGCCGGCACCGCCCCCGTCGTAACCTGAATGCTCTTGATCACAGTGTTGACCGTCCCGGAGGTACTGCTCACTCCTGTGGACAGACGTTTGACAGTGGCATTAAACTCCGCGCCTTCCATCAGTACCCCGTACAGCTGTTTCCAATTTGCCGTATAAGTGCGGTTTCCTGTACTGCCTTTTACCACCGCCACCTGAATCTGAGGCACTGTTCCATTGGATCCGGTCCATCCGGTAAACTGATAGCCGTTTCTCACCGGCGTCGGCAAAAGAAAGTCCGCAGTTTCAATGGTATAGGACGTTTTCTGTCCGCTTATGGATCCCCCATTCAGATTATAGGAAATAGAGTAGGAAACCGGCTCCCAGTTGGCAGTGTAGACCTTATTTCCCGTACTTCCCTGTTCCACAGTCACACTGGTCTGGGGACTGCCGCCGTTGGATCCAGTCCATCCGGTAAAACGATAGCCGTTTCTCACCGGCGTCGGAAGGGCAAAGGACTCCGTCTCCACGGTATAAGATGTTTTCTGTCCTGACAGGGTTCCGCCTCCCAGATGATAGGTGACAGAATAAGAAATCGGAAGCCACTTTCCATAGAGATGTACCTCCCTGCGGTCCGTATTGACAAAATCTGCTCCTGGCTGGTAACTGCTTCCGGTAAAATCAGAATTTTCAAACCACCCGGCAAACTGGTACCCCGCCGGTGCTTCCGGTCTCAGCAGCGCCGTAGTTCCGTACCTTACCGGTTCCTGCAGGAATCCTGTCTGCTTTCCCGATGGATTGTGGTATATCATCGTATAAAGAGCCCGATCCGCCTTTGCCTCCACCTGGAACGCTCCGGATCGTTTCACTCCATGCTCCTCATAGGAAACGTGAAGGTTATAGGTATAGGGTGCCGCCGTTCCATATCCTTCCAGGGTATCCGGCTCTATGTGAAATTCCTTCCAGGAAAGCTTCCTGGAAATATTTCCGCCGCTGTCCTCCGCATCGTAAAATGCCGTGACATCCAGATATTTCTCCAAAAACTCCCGGTCGTCCCCGATCCGGAACACACCGTCCTTAAAATAGGCGGTAACATCTTCCGGCCCCGTATATTCCACCTGCAGATAGGTCAGGGTTCTGGCCTTTTTTACCATATTCACCGCACTGGTTGTATGGGAATATTTCTGCCATTCTTCCAGATGATTCTCAAACACCGCTTCCGCCCTATCCTTCCGATACAAATCCGCCACAACACTTCTGCTCTCCAGGTCCGCCTCCCGGATATTGGTCCCGGAAATCCCCGCCAGCTCATAGCGGGCTGTCTCCAGTTCTGTGATCCGGTAGCCGTTTTCGTCGGAAGCCTCTATATTGCTTAAAGTGACAGAACCGGAATAATTCTCATCTCCCAGCACAATCTGACGATACCAGACGTGTTCCCTGCCCGCTCCGTCTGTGCCCTCGATCCGATACAAAAATGCAGGCGCTCCAAAAGGTTCATAGAAATCTCCGCTGCCAATCTTTTTAGTAATGGTCAGTGATGTTCTCCGCACATCATCCTCGCCTTCCAGAATCTGCTGGACATGGCAGTTATCCTGATTGACTGAAAAGCGCAGCTTCTCTTCCGACACCACATAGGGCTCCGGAGCCGAAATCTCCTGGAGGTAATACGCTCCCCACGGAATTTCGTCAAAAACCGCTTCTCCTTTCTCATCCGTAGTCTGACGCTGAAGACAGATTCCTTCCGTAGTGTAAAGGCCGTAAACTGCTCCGGGAATCAGCGCATCCCGGTCTCCTTTCCGGTACTTCATCAATTTCACGGATCCCCGGTTCCTTTTGTTTACTGCCGTAACTGTAACCGGGACCTGAACATGCTCTCCATCGATGACAAATTTCCAGGTTTCCTCCGGGCTCTCATACCCTTTGGGAGTTTCCGTCTCTTTTAAAACGTATTCTCCCCAGTCCAGGACAGGATTCTGGAGATTTCCGATTTCAATAAAGCCGAATTCATCGGTCACCAGTCCCTCCATGAAAAGCGTCCCATCCTTATAAAGGTCGAAGACGGCTCCTTCCACCGGAACATTCTCATCATCCACCTTCTGCAGGCGGAGAGCTCCTTTTTTCCTGGGGTTTCCATACTGAAATTCCAGAACCTTCCCGGCGGTGGATGCATCCAGGGCAAACTCTATCTCTCCGTCTTCCGCCAGGCTGTAACCTTCCGGCGCTTTGATCTCCCGCAGCACGTACTCCCCAAATTTCAGACCGCTGATGGTCAGCGTTCCTGAGCGGTCCGTTTTGTATGTGCCCAGGTCCATGGTTTCCGTGCCAGTCTCCCTCTGAAGGGAAAACACTGCATCTGAAAGCTTCCGCTCCGGCTCCTCCTCATCATACTTGATCAGAACAACCGATGCCGTCTGTTCCCCATCTTTCGTTTCCAGATGAATTTCTGAGAGAGCATTTTCCCTGTATACAGTAAAATCGATTCGTTCGTCGTTTAACTCATAACCGGGAGCCGGCGTTTTTTCCTGAAAATAGTAAGTGCCCCACTCCAGCCGGCCTACTCTGATCTCTCCATCCTGGTCTGTGATATAGCTTCCCAGAAGTTTTCCCTTCTGCGTGTACAGCTCGTATTCCGCTCCAGGTACGCCCTTTTCCGGCTGATCCTGATCCTTTTTGCTCAACACAACCATTCCATAACTGCGGTTTTCCATCTCCAGCTCTGCTGTAAGCTGGCTGGCTCCAACGGTGAACATCTTCCTCAGATTTCCATACAGGTAGTGACCGTCCGGAGCTTTGATCTCCTCCAGCCAGTAGGTTCCCCATTCCAGATCCTCCACTGCCAGCTCGCCTTTTTCATCCGTTTTCAGTCCTTCTCGAACCATGGAACCATCCTCTCTCAGCAGCCGGAAGACTGCTCCCTCCAGATGACACTCCGGATCGGAGGCATCCGTCTTTACAAGACGCAGACTTCCCGGAATTCTGGGATCCTTCACCTTCACAGAGTTCAGGCCGATTTGAATGGTAATTTTCTGATCCGGAGCCTTCTCATATCCCGCCGGAGCCTTGATCTCCCTCAGCAGGTAGGTTCCCGTCTCAATATCTTCCGGTTCCATGCCGCTGTCGCGGATCAAAGCTGCCCGCACCCCATCTTCCGTGAGCAGCTCAAACTCAAATCCGGTCAGCTTCTCCCCGGAAATTTCATCTGTCTTCTCGATGGCCACTGTTCCTTTGGGGTAGTCCAGCAGCACGCTGACGGGATTGGAGTCCAGAGTGTCCATCCTTCCTCCTGCGGAAAAGGAAGCGGAAAATCCATTTACTGTCCGTTTTCCCACCAGTTCATCCTGCTCTCCCGGCGCCATCATATGGAGATCCACCCATACTTCCTGGGAAGTGATCATCCGCTCTGCCTGAAACTCCACAGCCACAGCCTTTACTGCCTGCCCTGATCCCGGCATCTCCTTAGTCCAGTCTCCGCTCTCCAGTGTGCCGGGATTGTCTTTCAGGGAATACCACACCATTGGGTCCAGTCCCAGCTCCTGTGCCCGGGAAACATCCGCCCGGACAAAAGTTCCCTTCCACTGGCTCGTTTCCCCAGAGGAAGTCTTTCCATTTTCCAAATGATCGTAGATCACCACATGTTTGGCCGGCGTGCCGATATTTCTGACTTTCAGGCGGTAAACGTATTCATGGCCGAAATAGGCCCAGATATTTTTCCGCTTCCCGTCCTCCCCCAGATTGGTCCAGTACCCTCCATAGGTTCTCGGCGTATTGACCGTTTTCTGCAGCTCGATCTGTGTTGCCATTACCTGGGTCACAGACGCGGACGCACTGTTAAATACCAGGGACTGTCGGATATTCCCATCTCCATTGATATCTCGCCAGTTTTCATCGTTGAATGCTGATCCATCATCCCGCCCGTTTTTGCCGCTCATATAAGCGCTGCTCTTTTTCCTGTCTCCGGAGATTATCTGCTCTGCCCCGATCACATAGGAAGTTCCGTGCTCCTCGAGAGACTCAAAACTGATCAGAACCGGCAGCTCCAGCACTGCTGAACCAGGTCCGTTCTGACAGCTCACCGGATCTTGTTTATAATCAAACCTCCCTTCCACCAGAGTCCTTCCGGAATTTCTGAAATTTTCTGTAATGTGAAGGGAAAAGCCATCCTTTAAGCGCTCCCCGTTCAAACGGCTTCCAAACTCATCGCAGAAGCCATTGACCGATACCTTCGCTGTCCCGGCCTTCTCCTCATCCACCTCCACGCCCTCCGGAAGCAGGGAGTACAGACTCCATCCTTCCAGATTCTCCGCCCGGTAAATATCCGACCGATACCTGGCCAATGCCGCATATCCTCTGTCTCCTCCCTGAAATTCATCTACGCTCACAACGACGTCATGATATACTGTATCGGACTCATACGGATAATCGTAATACCACCGCTGTACCAGCAGACCATAGGTATCCATGTCCCGCTGGCGCACTCTGTCCCGGTCCGATCCCAGATAAGAATCGTCAAACACCGTATTGTGATGGATTCCTCCATATTCCACGATCAGCCCGTCGTTGTTGCGGATGATGCCGCTTTCCATCACCGGTTTCATAGGATTCAAGTGAAATTCCACATTCAGTTCAATGTCAAACTGGTTGATGTACAGAGACTCTGAAACATTCCGGATCCGAATAAAAAAGCGGTTGGTTCCTGCCGGAAAGCGGTAGGTATGGGCATTTTCATCGATGGAAAAGGCGGCCGCCGCCGTCTGATGCCGGTCCGTGCCCAGAACTATCTCCGCCGTATACTTTCCCTTTTCCACAGGGAATCCATTAGCATTGGTAAAAGAACGGAAAGATGGTATGGTCACATCCGTCAGCTCATATTCCTCATCTCCCAGCTGGCGAAATGTACCGTCGGCTCCTGTGATATCAATGAAATCGTCGCAGAGGTAAAGATCCATGGTCTTTGCCCTTCCCTCTGCCAAAAGCAGTCTCTGCATCCCGAGTCTGTCATCCTCTTCCGGAATTTCATAAATTCCATTGGAGCTGTCCCACTCCGGCAGAGTTGCCAGATCTCCAGGTGTCGCCCGCTTTAAAATACTTCGCTCTTCTTTGTCGGAATTCCCTTCCCCGCGCTCGGACGGGGTGGCAGTCTCCTCTTCCAGTTCGGAACCAGTAGCCAGCAGGCTGTTCTTCATCACCGCCGCAGATACGGCTGCCGGATATCTGGCAATGACCATCAGGGTATATTCCAGAACCTGGCCTTCATAGAGATCATCTTTCCGAACTGCCTCCGTCTCTTCCAGAATCCTGCCGCCCTTTCCTACCCAGTACAGACTTCCATTATAAATAAACCCGTAAT
This sequence comes from Candidatus Lachnoclostridium avicola, assembly GCA_019114465.1. GTDB lineage: Bacteria > Bacillota > Clostridia > Lachnospirales > Lachnospiraceae > Lachnoclostridium_A > Lachnoclostridium_A avicola. The sequence goes on along the minus strand of DXFM01000022.1, from coordinate 15,661 downwards.
CATTGGGCTTAACTTCCGCCTGATCTTCCGCTAGAAGCACTTCCCGGTCTGTATCCAGATACGTTCCATGAAGCTGAAAGGTCTGCTTCGTCAGATTTCCGCCAAACAAAGATTTGGGATAGGCGATGTACACATTCTGGTAAGGGGCATAGGAAAAACGATACCGGTTCCCTCCCAGATTTTCAACCGTTCCCTGACTGATCTGCTTCAGTACCGCTCCCTGGGGAAGTTCGGCTGTATAATACTTCTCCGCAGCCGGCCGCGCTCTCTCCGCCACCGTCTCTTTGATTCCATAGCGAACCCAGTAATAGCTGTTGGCATCCTCTCCCAGGCCGTCCGGCCCCTCCAAGGCATTGGCCTCCGCCTCCAGCTGATAGCTGTCCTCTCTGGAGGTAAAGGAAAATTTCAGCTCATTGGTGGACGACGTTCTCTCTCCGATGTTCAAAACCGCCTGAATATTTTCCTCATATCCATGAACCATCTCCCTGGAATTAAAATTCCACGCAATCTGAAAAGCCCCGGCAAAACTGGTCTCCCTGTCTATGGCATTCCGGTTGGTAAACGTATAGATATCAGCTGCTGCATCGTAACTGTAGTCCCACAGTTTTTCCCCGCCGCTGTTGTCCACGATCCCATCTGCCTTCTTCACAGAGCTTCGGTTTGCCATTCCAATGCCGGGCACTTGGATCTGGACTGTATTCTTCGGAAAACCAGCCGCAGTTCCGCCCTCATTGTTCCGGTAATTTACCTGCAGCATAACCGTCTTCTCCTCTTCCCTGGCAGAGTTCCAGTTCAGAACATCTGCGGAGGAACCGCTGGCCCATTGGATCCACACTTCAAACCCGTCAATATTGGCAGACGCCGCAGCTTCTGCTTCCGGAACCGGAGGCCAGGCAAGACTCAGCACCAGGAGAGCAGCCAGTACCCGTTTCCCGCATTCAGAAAACTTCCGAACCATTTTCATTCGCTTCTCTTTCACTGCTACTCCCCCTTTCATCTTTTCCGTCCCGCCAGAACTGCCAGCACAAGCATCGCTCCACCAGTGACCATCAGACACCACAGCTCAACCGGAAAGCGCTCTCCCGTCTTCGGCAGCAGGCCTCCGGCAAACTCCAGGATCCTGTCTGGAATCGCCGCCGGAAGTTCCTTCTGTTCCGGCGTTTGCGAAAATGTTTCTTCCGCCGGCTTTTCCGGTCTGCCGCCGGAACCGCCGCCTCCCGGGGATCCGCCGGACGCCGTTTTAAATTCGGCCCGGAAAATCCATCTCACACCGGCAGATTTCAGCGCTGCAGAGTTGGTCAGCTCCTCCGGCATATGGATCTGATAAATCAGGCTTTCCTCATCTCCCGCCGTCAGGTCTTCCGCCAGCAGAATCTCCTGGGCCAGATCCTTTCCGTTCAGCGGTCCGTCATAGATCTGCCTGTCTCCCTTTCTGATGGAAAGCCGCAGCTGATCCAAAAGTTCCAGGGATTCCCCAGGCTGCTCCGGTATCTCCGTCCGGAAATACAGATCAATATCCCGACTGCTGCGATTTCCGATCTCCACAGAATCCTCCACCGTATCTCCCGGCATAAGGGCAGAAAAGTTTCCAAAGAAATCTTCTCCCGTTTTCACAAAACCTTCTGATCCATTTTCGAAAACAACTGAAAACTTCTGTTCTTCCCCTTTAGATTCCGTCTCGTAGCTGCCATGAACACATTTTTCAATGGGAATTCCAAACCAGGGAGACTCCGATTGAAAATCAGGGACAAAATTGGCCGCCTGAACAGCCTGTGCCGTCACCTCCAGAGAAAACTGATTTTCCGCTTCATCCCATTCCGGCGGCACTGTAAAATTCCGGAACAGGCAGACAGTCTCCTCTGTATTTACCGGCTCTGTATAATAAAAATACGCCCCCGCTTTCAGCCACCTGTCATCCATTCCGCCCAGCATACGGTCAGACATTTCCTCCTGTCCATATTCCGCCTGATACCCCACGCCGGCTCGTATCCAGACAGGCTCCGCCTGATTTCTGATTTTCACAATCTTGTCCACTCTCTGGCCGGGAACCACAACTTTTTCATCCCGGTAAGGAATCTCCTCTCCATGGGCATCCAGTTCATACTCCTCCAGGGAAATATCCACATCTCCTGTTCTGATATGATTATCCACCTCTATGGAATAAGTTCTGACCGCTCCCAGCGCCGTCTGAGAAAAGGAGGAGCCCAGCACGGACATCAGACACAGAGCCGCTGTCAGGAGACATCCTTTCTTCTTTCTCATATTCTGCCTCCTTCCAGGGAAGACGCCCTCAGAATCTGTTCCCATGCCTCCCGGTAATCTGCCGCTTCCACAGCCGTCTGCTCTCCGTCCGGTCCTGCCTGGTGAACCATCGTCTGTACAGATTCCCCGTAAACCAGAATCTCAAATTCCTTCGCCTCGTCTTCCTGCTCCTCCGGCACATGAATCTCCACCTGTTCCAGCAGAAGGCCGGTCCGGCCGCCTACCGGAACAGGTTCCCTGTAATAGTACCAGCCATCTTCTCCACAGATCCATTTCCCGCCGGAAAACGCTTCAATACAGCTTTCCCACTCATTGGCCGGCGCCCGGTTTTCTCCCAGAATATTAGTACAGAACTGCTTCATATCCGAGTCTGAGTACTCCAGCCTTACCCGTACATAGCACGGCACAGTTCCCGTATTCTGTATCTGTACTTTTTTAAAAAAAGACGTATCCTTTCCTGGAATAATCTCGTCCGGGGGATCAAATTCCTCTGTAACCGTAATCTCGTTATATCCTACTGTAAAACGGTTCCTTACCTCCCTCAAATAAGTGAAATAAGCGCTGGTTCCCCCAAACCCCAGGGCTGCAGCCAGGATAACCGCTCCGGCTGCCGTCAATCCATTTATGGTTTTCTCCATCCGCTCGCCTCTCGTTCTTCATCAGGAAATCGTTCCTCCCGCCAGATCTTTCTCTCCACTGGTATCCGCGTCTTTCAGTTCTCCCCCCGCCGATGTCAAATCTTCCAACGTGCTGTTCTGACTGGCAAATACCTGATAAACCGCCTTCATCTCTTCCTCAGAAAGAGATGCCGGGTTCTGAAGCTTCACTCCATTCAGCGTAGTCGTGCCGTCCGCGCTGGTCTCCGCCTGAATCGCATAGCCTTTCACCGGAATGTCCAGACTCTGAGAATCCAGCTGTCCCTCCACCAGATTAATAAACTTCACCTGATCGAACACGCTCAGCGTCGATTCTCCTTTTTCCAGAGGTTTCTGATGGCCGAAAATGTAAGTACTGTACTCTCCGCTCCGCTGCGCTTTCTCCGACTGAATCAGATACCAGCCTTCATTCAGTCCGCCGGCAGTATAAACTTTCGCGTCGCCGCTTCCTTTCACCGTCCCATAGGTGAAAAGGTCCTGCAGCGCAGACGGATTTTTCGTCCCATCCGCTCCGGCGGTAACCACCTCTGCCGCCGGGATCTTTACCTCCGCAAACACATAAGCCAGATTGGTTCCCGTATTTTCAATCTTTGGATCCTTCTCAATCTCCTCGTTGGGCACAATATCCTCCCCGTCTTCCGGATCCCAGCCCGGTTCTTCCAGGTCAATCTGGACTTTTCCCACGGTAAACGTATTCACATGGGCTTCATTGTCCGTCAGATACGCCATGGTTCCCCCCAGCGCCATGGCGCCGACCATCACACAGGCCGCCGCTGTTGTCATCAGCCGTTTTCCATTCTTTCTCATTTCCTTTTCCTGCGGTACTCTAGCAGCTTTTCGTTCCGCTCTCCTTTCTCTCTTTTTTATCAAATGCTCCTTCTGCAGAGCCTGCTGCCTCCAGCGCCGCGGACATCCCGTTGAGCAGAGCGATCCAAAACACCCCTGCCGTCAGTGTCCCGGCATTCCATTTACCAGCCAGATAGCCCGCAAACGGAATCTGAAATACATATTTTCCCACAATCTGTCCCGGCGTCACCAGCGCCGGATCTGACACATCGTTGGCATCTCCCTTCGTCACATAGTTTTTCCCTTCCTTTCCCACGATCCGGTGGGTCACCAGCAGCTCCTGATCCCGGCCCTCCACCCGGTAAGTGACAATATCCCCGGCTGCGTATTCCCGGTTCCCAGTATCAATAAAAGCGACTGCGCCGGTGTGAACCGCCGGCTCCATGGAACCGGACAGCACAATGTACGGCTTCCACCCCCAGATTCTGGGTATCATAAATACAGCTGCTGCGATAACAGTCAGCAACGTTATGCCAGAAACTGCTCTGTCAAAAATTTTTATCAGTCTCTCTGTCATTTTTCCTCTCTGAAATTTTCTTGATTTTAAATAATAGGGATCATCTCGTTTGCGGCAAACGCGCAGAAAATTGATATACAGGAATTGAAACGATTCAGATTAAACAGATTGTCCTTTGGATCTCATCATCTTTTTCTCAGGTCTTCCACCAGCTGCCGGATATGGTCAATCTCACTCCGGTTCAGCCCGGTGACATCCACCGCCAGCCCCTCGTCGAGACCTTCGTTCCGCCCGAGCAGGTAATCTGTGGTCACTTCAAAAAAATTCGCCACCCGCTCCAGCATCTCCACTGACGGCATAATATTGTCGTTCTCCCAGTTGCTGACGCTCTGTTTTCGAACGCCCAATCCTCTGGCCAGCTGTACCTGGTTCAATTCTCTGGAACGCCGCAGATGCTTTAATCGTTCCGCAAACATAAAAGCCACCTCATTTCTTGTGTGTGTTTGATTATAATGGTTTCTCTGGAAATGTAAAAATACCGGTATTGGAAAATATGACTTCAGACTGGAGGTCCGGCCGGTATCCGGCTGTGATAATCAGATTTGATTTCATATCGTAGAAACAGTCTCTCTCTCAAAAGAAAAAAGCTGTTGTCCCAGCGAAGATCTCCGCTTATACAACAGCTTTCCATTTCATGACCTATCCGGGAATCGAACCCGGGTTTCCGCCGTGAGAGGGCGGCGTCTTGACCGCTTGACCAATAGGCCCTTTTTCTCGCTCAGGCTCATCTGCGCCTCAGCACTCCGGTAGTATAATATATCAACAAAGAAATGTCAACTGTTTTTTTGCTTTTCTCTAAAAATTTTCTATTGCAAAAAATTGATTGATTACTATTATAGCATGGATCCGTCCTCATGGGAATGGGATAAAAAATTTTGTTCCCATATTTTACCAGAACAAATGTTCTTTTCAGGCTTGACTTCACCTTTTTCCTGTAGTATAGTGGAGTCACAGAAGAACATATGTTCTTGCCTTGTAAAATAAGTTTTGGGAGGTGTTCTCCATGTACCGCAGCTATCCTGCCACAGAACGGGTCTATGTCACCGTCGCGTCCTCCTTTGACACTACCGGCTATATGCAGCCCACCGCCATCACCTGGACTGACGGCCGTACATTCCCCATTGAATGTGTGAGGGACTACCGGCCTGCCGCCCCGTCTGTTCTCCCCCACGGTGACTGTTACACGGTGGTAATCCAGGGACAGGAAAAGCATCTGTTTTTTGAACGCGCAGATTCCCTGTTTTCCAGCAGAGTCGGGAGATGGTTTGTGGAAAGAGAGGTCCGGCAATGAAAACTTATGCGGCCATCGATCTGAAATCCTATTATGCTTCTGCCGAATGCGCCGCCCGCCGACTGGACCCCCTGACCACCAATCTGGTGGTGGCCGACCCCTCCCGCACGGAAAAAACCATATGCCTTGCAGTTTCTCCCTCCCTGAAAGCTCTGGGCATTCCCGGAAGAGCCCGGCTGTTTGAAGTTGCGGAAAAGATCCGTCAGATCAACGCTGTTCGGCTTCAGAACGCTGTCAGGAACCATACTGCAGCTTCAAACAATGGCCGGCCAGTCCTGGGACCTCCGTCCTTTCAGGCAGAAGCCCTGAAAAAGGATCCCACTCTGGAAGTCTCCTATCTGATCGCTCCGCCCAGAATGTCCTATTACATGGAAACTTCCGCCAAAATCTACGGAATCTATCTTAAATATGTGGCGCCGGAAGACATCCACGTCTATTCCATTGATGAGGTTTTTATCGATATGACTTCCTATCTGAAGCATTATCAGATGTCCGCCCGGGATCTGGTCAAAACCATGATCCGCGAGGTGCTCTACGCCACCGGCATCACTGCCACAGCCGGCATCGGCACAAACCTCTATCTGTGCAAGCTGGCCATGGATATTGTGGCCAAGCGCACGCCTCCCGATCAGGACGGAGTGCGCATCGCCGAACTGGATGAGACTTCTTTTCGATACCTGCTGTGGGATCACCGGCCCCTCACCGATTTCTGGCAGACCGGGCTCGGGATCGCCCGACGTCTGGAGAAGCATGGAATCCACACCATGGGACAGCTGGCCCGGGCCAGCCTGACCTCTGAGGATATGCTCTTTAAAGAATTCGGCATCGATGCGGAAATCCTTATCGACCACGCCTGGGGCATAGAGCCCTGCGAAATGTCAGATATAAAAGCTTACCAGCCCTCTGAGAACAGTGTCTGTGAAGGTCAGGTTCTCTCCCGCCCCTACTCCTGGGAAGAAGCCCAGATTATTGTGCGGGAGATGGCGGACAGCCTGGCTCTGCGTCTCTCCGGCAAAGGCTTGGTCACAGACTCCCTGACGCTGAGCGTGGGATACGACCGGGAAAACTGCGCTCTCGGCTCTTATACGGGAGAAGTCCGCACTGACCACTATGGAAGGCAGGTTCCCAAAAGCGCTCACGGAACCATCCGGCTGGAGACTCCCAGCAGCCTTTCCAGCCAAATGATCTCCGGAGCCGTCAGTCTTTTCGGGCGGATTGCCGATCCGAAATTGTTGATTCGCCGCATTACGATCACTGCCAACCGAGTGACAAAAGAGCCCGAATTTCTTCAGCTCTGCCTGTTCACGGATCAGCATCGCCTGGAGAAGGAGAAACACCTTCAGGATGCTGTTCTGGAGCTGAAAAAACGCTTTGGGAAAAATGCCGTTCTGAAAGGGACCAGCTTCCTGGACAGCTCCACCATGCGTCAGCGGAACTGTCAGATCGGCGGGCACCAGGCCTGAACCACCCGCTTTCCCGGCCCTGTAATTATCTGCCTGTGAGGAGGAATCTGCCATGAACCACAGTAAGCTGCCGGAATGTCATTCCCCGGCATCCCCATATTCCGATATTCTCTCCCTCTCCCGTCCTGAGCCGTCTTACCGCCATCCCAGAATGCCGGTTTCCAGCCGTGCCAAGATCTTTGCCCCCTTCGCAGCCCTCTGCGGTTATGAGGATGAAATCGGAGCGGAAAACCAGAAGCTGGCCTGGACAGAAAAACGGACACTCTCCCCCGAAGAGGAAGCTCGCATCTCCGATCTGCTTGTTCAGATCAAAAGAGGAATGACCGTCTCTGTAACCCGCTTTCAAACAAGCTCACCAAACTTCTTTCGTACTCCCTCAGGTACCCGTCAAACTCTGACCGGAACAGTTCTGCTGTCCGATCCGGTATTCCGCAGGCTGAAGCTTTCTGCCGAAGGAACCGATATCGTCATCAATTTTGATGATCTGGAATCCATTCAAATACACCCCTGACCGCAGAAGAGAACTTCTGCAGGCAGGGGCGTACCACTCGCAATCCATTTTTAAATTTTAGAATGCTGCCTCATAAATGGAGACAATATCCTCCTTTGTCAGAGGCACGAAGCTTCCATGACAGCCTGCCTCCGCTTTGGCCGCCATCTCCTCAAAATGAGTTTTCTCCGTAATTCCCACTTCCCGGAGATTTTTCGGCATACCCATGGTCTCAAAGAAGAACTGGGCCGTCTTGTCAATAGCTGCCTGAGCTACTTCCTGATCCTCTCCGGAAAGTCCCCATACGCTGCGGCCGTAGGCTGCCAGCTGGCCTGTTTTAGAAGGATCCTTTTTCAGTACGAAGCTCATCCATACCGGGGTAAGGATGGCCAGACCCTCTCCATGGGTAATGTCATAAAAAGCAGACAGCTCATGTTCCATGGGATGCACGCACCAGGCCACTTCCGCGCCGCCGTTGAGCAGTCCGTTGATGGCCAGGCTGCCCGCCCACATCAGATTTGCTCTGGCATCGTAGTTATCCGGCTCTTTTATCGCTATCGGTCCGTACTGAATGCAGGTCTTCAGTACTGCCTCACAGAGATGACCCTGAAGCTCCGCTCCCTTGACATTAGTAAAATAGTTCTCAAAGGTATGGCTCATCATGTCCGCTGTTCCTGCAGCCGTCTGCTTTTTGGAGACGGAGAAGGTATAAGTGGGATCAAGGACAGACATGACCGGTTTTAACAGCGGGCTTCCTGTTCCCCATTTCTCGTTTTTCGACATATCGCTGATAACCGCAAAATTGTCCATCTCACTTCCTGTGGCAGACAGGGTGAGCACTGAGTAAACCGGAAGAGCCGCTTTGATCTTTCCGCCGTCCAGCACCAGATCCCAGGCATCTCCGTCATAGCATGCGCCGGCTGCCACCACTTTGGCACAGTCAATCACGGAACCGCCGCCTACCGCCAGCACCATGTCGATCTGGTTTTCCCGGCAGAGATCCACTCCCCTGCGAACCGATTCAATCCTGGGGTTGGGTTCCACACCGGAGAGCTCAGTCACTTTCAGTCCTGCCTCCGCGAGAATTTTCATCACACTATCGTACAGGCCGCTGCGCTTAATACTGCCGCCGCCGTACACCAGCAGCACCCGCTCTCCGCTTGCCTTCAGCTCAGCCAGATGTCCCAGCTGATCTTTGCCGAAATAAATCGTTGTGGGAATTGAATACTTAAAATTGTTCATTGCTGTTACCTCCTGTATTATAAAAAATTATAAACCAAATTTTCTGCCGCGGGGTGTGACAGCAGATCTTCCAGCGGCACGGAAAGACAAACCGTTCCCTGAACGGCGTCGTCTTCGCAGATAATAAGAGAAAACGCACCATCCTAAAAGCGTTCCGACTCCATTCATGAGAATGTCATCCGTCTGGAAATGCCCCCGTTTTGTCAAAAATTGCAGAATTTCAATGCTCAAGCTGGCGCCGATTCCAAGGCCCACACAGATCTGGATTCTCCGGGCCGGATCCCACAGGATCGGAATCAGAAATCCAAATGGAAGAAACATAATAATATTCTCCAACACATACGCATGAGACTGCGGAGACTCTCCCCAGGTAGTCAGAATTTCCAGGTCAACTCCTGTACGGGATCCTGGAACTCTGGAAAAAAATGCCTGTCTGGCCACTACATAGCCATAAAGAACCAGCAAAAATATGGGCCCCAGTTTGTTTCTCCAGTTCCTGCCATACAGATACCATCTCACCAGCGCTGCCGCTCCCGTCAGAATCAGAGCCGGAAAGAACCCGGCTATCAGATACCCTAACGGCTCTGCGAAATCTGCTGCCATGCAGTTTAAAACTGAATGAACACTATTTTCCATCCAATTATTTCCTATTCTTCCTTTTCATTTTAAGGTTAAGGCAGCTGCGCACCCGGGCCGCTGATAGTCTCTGAAGCTGCCTCTGTCTCCGGCGATGCTGTCACATCCGCCGGAGCAGCCCCTTCTGTCGCGGTATCTGTTTCTCCTGCAGGCGCTGCCTCAAACTCCTGGACTGGCACGGCTGCCGTTGTCTCCTGAGTGGAAATGGACGCCGCCTCAGGCGGAGCTTCCTCATAGATCACTGTCTCCGGCTGAACCGTCGGAGTCTCTGCTTCTACTTCCACCGCCGGTTCCGTCTCCTGAACAGCAGTTTCCTCCACTACCGCTTCCGTCTCACGGGCTGTGGTCTCCTCTGCCGCCGGTTCTGTTTCCTGAGCTTCTGACTCTTCTTCCGATTCTTCCGACTCTTCTTCTGATTCCGACTCCTGCTCTTCTGACTGGGCCGCTGCCGCCTCTGCAGACTCTGATTCCTGGGCTGAAGACTCTGCCGCTGATCTTCTGGATTCCTCCTCCAGTTCCTGAAGGATATCGCTGTCATTGAGATCCTCCACAGTCTGGATCACAAGGGAAATATCCAACTCCCGGGCCAATTCCTGAAGATCCTGCTTCAAGCCTCCCACCATGGTCTCCGCCCAGTCCGAATCATCAGACAGTACATTGATCTCCACCATCTGTCCCGGCTGGTCCGTCTCCGCCATCTGAGTGATATATCCGGCGGCAGCCTCACCAATTGGCTTATCCATTCCAGAATAAACCGTCATCAGTGAATTCGCCTCCTGATTTAATCCTTCCTCCACCTTTACAGTATCACTGGAAGACACTTCCAGCTTCAACTTGGCATCTCCCATAATATACACTGTACCCGTCTGAGAGCTGCCGCAGCCAGGCAGCAAAACTACCGCTGCCAGCATTCCCGCTGCAAAACGGCTGACTAACTTTTTCATCATCTCTCCTCCTGAAACTACTATCCCGCATAAATATGTAAATCAACCCTGAGCATACAAAAATATTATACCAAAATGCAATGGAATAGCAACTGTCAGAAAATATTTTTCTCCCACTCATTTTATCATTTCCAGTTTTGAGTGTCCTATATTATAATAAACCGTAGAACCTGGACAATACGCAGACACTGCGCCAAAACAAAAACGGGAGGTAACCAATTTGATAAACTTCAGTCCCTTTTGGGCCACAATGAAAAAGAAGAAAATTACCCAATACCGGCTGATTCAAAACGGCATCGACAACAAAACCCTTGATCGTCTGAGGAAAAACAAAAACATTACGCTGATAACCCTGGAAAGACTGTGTCAAATTCTTAACTGTACACCCAACGACATCGTGAAGTTCACAGATGAACCGGAAAACAGCAGGCGTTCCCAGCGCGGATAACCACTTCTGCGGTCATATCTATGAATCGCCGATAAAACTGGAAAACAAAGGAGCCGTCTGCTCGTCGGATCTTTTCAAGAACGATGAGCGGACAGCTCTCCGGCAAAAGATAAAATTCTCGAAATTCTTCAGGCTTACCATTGCAATTATAAGGAGGCAATCACCATGAAAGTAAAATTATCAGAGATCGTCAACGCCATCGAAATGGCCGACCAATATTCGGAGTATTTTCTCGACTGTCAAACCGGAGAAATCGTTTGGATCAGCGATATGGCAATGACCAGCGGCGAAAAAGAAAAAGCCTATGACCAGCTTGATGAGCACGGTTTCTACCGCCTCCCCACTTCTTTTGACATTCGTGAATATGATATGATGCAGGAATTTGTTGATTCTCTTTCTGAGCCAGCCCGAAGCCAGCTCGAGAATGCAATCTGTGGGAAAGGCGCTTTCCGACGTTTTAAGAATACCATCCGTCAGCTCGGTATCGATGAGCAATGGTACAGGTTCCAGGCATTCGAATATAGAATGAAGGCTATAGAATGGTGCTGCGAGAACAACCTGGAATATGAATAACAGCAGATTTTCCATGAAAGTCAATGGGATTTCTTGATCACTCCCAGCCTCTCAAAGATGGGATAGAGATAACTTGCCCCAAAAGTTCCCAGCTTCTTCGGTCCGGCAACTATCCCTTCCAGCTCCATGGCTTTTCGGAACGCCATAAACACTGTGGCCTGGGTGACCGACTTGGATTTCCGATTAACAAACATCTCGCCGCCCCGGATTTGGTAGGTGAATTTCAGGCCTTTTGCCGTGAGGAATACGCAGCCCTGGAGGTAGACCAGCATATTCCACAATGCAGTTTCCTGTTCCTGGGCTGACAGGGCTGACAGTTCAGCGCTGAACTCTGCGCATTTATTTTTCCGTTCCCGGTACAAACGGACCCGTTCCGCATTGGCCGATAGTTTGTCCAGCCTGTAAGGGCCTTTTGTATACGGAAGGTAGGAATGAACAGAGGCCCGGCTTAAGCCTGTGATGTGTATGATCAGTTCCAGTTCCACCTCCTCCGACTTCAGCCTGGTAATCTGACGGCTCAGAGATGTGGAATACACACCAGCGGTAATCAACAGCTTCCGGGCTTTCAGCGCCGTAATGCCAAACTGGGCGGCTACTGCGTTCAGGCCAGGATCCCGACTATCTGTCCGGTCATCATAGGAACCAAATGCCTCTGCCACAGCGTCCATAAAATCCTTCATTGCCTGATCCGCTCCTTCAACATTAAGGATTTACCTCCAGTTTAATATCTGGTTTCGAAGTCTCTGTGCCTCGAATCCAGAATATTTCTCCTCATTTTCACACGCACGGTTCAGAATTCTGATTCCGCTTCTGAGCAAAGAAAGAGAAATATTTTCAAACTCTGCAGTGCTTTTTATTTTCACAGATTCTGAATCTATCCCGCATTTTTGACATATCAAATAATGATAAAGGAAACTCAAAAAAGACCCTCTGGATGTAAGCTGGTTATAATAGCGTTCTATCTGCATCCACGTTTTATGGCCGTCTCTTTCCATCTCTTTCCTGCAATAATACAAATGTCTCCAATGAAGCTGATTTTGAACCAGTTCCGCCTGAAACATCAGCGGCAATATCAGCACTTCAAGCATCAGCCTCGCCCTATCTCGGGAGGATTTGAGATTTCCCAGTGCCTTTTCCACAATATCAATCATTTCCAGAGCAGAGAAAAAATCGCAATACATTTCTTCACAGCTGACCAGATCTCCACTGTCCATTACTGCCTTTGTTCTGTTCAATATCTCCCGCATTTTCCCATCTTCCGGTTCGAATGACGTGGCCTCTCTCAGGAATGTCATGAATCCCGTGTATCCGCATGCGTCCGCCGACAACTTATGAAAACGCTCATGACCTGTTTCATGCAGTATGGCAGCCATAAATGCAAAAATTATAACTTCATTGATAATACCGACATCGCTCTCCGCCGCCACTAAAGTATCATATTTCCTAAACGACGCCCCCGCATATTCATATTCCTGAGCGAAGCTCAGCGCCAGCGCGGGAATATCATCCTGGAGACTGGCCTGGGTCAGAAGGATCAGATTGCTGATCATATAACGCACATAGTTCATATCGCAGCCGAAAGGAAACCTGCCCACACAAAAATAGTATGCAGTCAGGTAATGTTCAAACAGATTCCAGAAATGACAGTCTATAACAAAGTAACTTCCGTCCTTTAACTTCACCCGCTTCATGAACATTTTTGTACTGTAAATCTCAATAAAATTAATCCCGTATTTTTCATGCATAAAATCCTCAAACGCATGAAATTCTTCTTCGTATTTTACATATCTGGGTTCATGGAGGAGATTATGTTTGTTTACATAAGTATGAATATCCATACGCGTGTCCTACTCTGTTTTCGCTTTATCTTTATTCTTCTCTTCCAGCAATTCTTTCAGCAATGTACGAACATGGGAAAATGAACCTTTTATTTTAATCCCCTCATATTCAATTTCGATTTTTTCTCTTTCAAATAGTCCTTCTAAAACCGCCCTGGCATTTTCAGAACTGGCCAAAAAGGTAACCGCGCCGACTACAATCGCTAAAAATCCGCAGCCCGTGCAATGATTCTCCTCCACAATATCATAATCTTCAAAAACGTCCTTTAACGCAGCCACCGTCTCCTCATCATTGCTGTCCACGATAATCCAGATTTGTTCGTTCTTATCTTTGCTCATATCCATCATCTGCTCCTCCCATACAACACAGATTTTATCATTTATAGTATAACTCCCCTGCCGGCGGCATTCAAGATTTGATAGGGAAAGTCCCTTTCCCTATCCGATTGTCTGAATATTCTGATTGATAAAATGGATAAAAGCCGTCTGAAAAGAACGATAATACCGCCGGCCCACAGGGAGCTCAGATCCATCTCGAAGGCGAAGGGATGTACGCCTGATTTCCTCCACCTGCCGGATATTTACCAGAAAGCTGTTATGGCAGCGGTAGAACGCTCCGGGCGGAGCAAGACTCTCCGCCTCTGAAAGAGAAAGAGGAAAGGTGTATTCCGATTCCGTCGTACAAACCGCCAGAGTATGGTTCCTGCTTTCCATATAACGGATATCCGCTACAGGCAAGGTCAGAGTTTTTCCACCGGAACGAAACAGAAGATTTTTGGCCCTGCAATTCTCTTCCCAATCCCGCAGCAGGACCTCCTCCAGGGTTGCCGGTTCTACTGGCTTGAGCAGGTAGTGAATGGGATGAACTTCATATCCTTCCAAGGCATATTCCGGACAGCCGGTGATAAAAAGGAATCGCAACGGGACATGGCGGCGATACAGTTCCTTCGCCAAATCCATCTCGCTTTGCCCTTTCATCTGAATGTCTAAAAGCAGGAAGTCAAAGGCTTTGCTGTTTTGTTCCAGCACCTGCGATAAAGTCTCTGTATTGGGGAAATGCTGTGCGGTATGCTCGATCTGACTTGCAGAGAGAATATCGTCGCACAGAGAAAGCAGGCGCTGTCCTTCCACTGGATCATCTTCGCTGATTGCTATTACTTATACCAATTAGCTCAGATCGCTAACCTATGAAATCCAAAAGCTCCCAAATCTCATCCAAGGAGTATTTAGCGGCTTTATGCCATCACCACCATGCATTCCTTTTCACAAAATGAGATTCCGTATTTTAGGATTTTCTTTGCTCCCTGGCGTCTCAGCCCTTCTCCATATTTCCTGTCCTCGATCTGCTTCAATGCTTTTTTGCATGCCGCCTCCAGGTTCCCATCATCCGCATACTTCAGCTCAATGATCATTCCCACTCTCTCCGGTGTTTGAATGGAAATATCACTGTATCCTTCTCCCGTCTCCGCGTTGGATCTTACAAGCCAGCTGTCCTGACTCCGCAAAAGTCCCAGCAGCATCCCATGATAAAAGTCCTCCTTCATGTTCCTGCGTACTGCCGTGTCTCTAACACTGATGGACTCCCACAGGTAATCGTGGAGCATATCCTGGATAGTAGCTACGTTTCCTTCAGAGAATGCAGCACAGAAGCGATTGATCCTTGCAGAGTCTGCCTGGATCGTTTCTTCAAACCAATTCTTTACCAAATCGAGAAACAGCTCTTTTACTTCCCGGTTGGGCAATGCCAATTCTATCTGTTTCCCCGGCACTCTCCTGCGACAGGTCAGATACCCTGTAGAATAAAGGACACTCCAGATATTATCAATGGAATCCTCTACTTCCCTGTAGGTCAGTTCCTGACGGATGGTTTTTATGATGGTTCCGCCGTTGAGCAACTGCTCAATCTCATTTCTTGTGCTTTGATTCGCTTTCTTCAGCAGGCGTCGAATCAGATCATTTCCGCTGGTGTTGGCCCAGTAGTTTTCCGGTTCTGCATGCGGATCCGCCAACAGCACATCACAGTAATTAATCACATCCCAAGGGCAATATACGTCTGTATCCCCGAAACGATATCCCTCATACCAGTCGCGGATCAAATCCTTATAAGAAGATAGGCCGTCTGGTCGATGGAAAAACTGCCGCTGGCGAGATATAATGTACTCCCTGCCAGACGACCATACTTGGTATCCAATGCATCAAACTTGCTCTGATACCGTTTCTCCACATAACTGTTATACTTCTCTGAGGCAAACAGCTGCCCTGCGAGATATTCCTCCCCATCCAGAACGAAAGATATCCCTGGGTTCATATGCGGATAGAGGATATGCCGCTGGTACCATGCCGCAATATAATACCCGTTGGCGCCAAGCGACTGGAATGCCTTTGTGTCGTAGAGGTTCAGCTTTTTAAGGCTCCGGTCATAGCCTAAGATCACCATATGGCCGGCTTCCAGCTC
>DXFM01000021.1 GCA_019114465.1 Candidatus Lachnoclostridium avicola | reverse complement strand
GCCCGCCGTCGCCCAGGCCCAGTCTCTGGGCAACAGAAACCAGATCACTGCCGCTGTGACCATGTCCCTGCGCTACAGCCTTTACATGGGAATTTTCTGCATCGGGATCTTCACCAGATTCGGAAACGATCTGGGCATGACCGTTTTCCGGGATGAAAATGCCGGCCATTTTATCGCCACCCTCTCCTGGCTCTGTCCCTTCCTTTATTTATCTTCCACCACCGGCAGTATTTTAAATGGGCTGGGAAAGACTGGCACCACGTTTCTCCAGAACGTGGCCTCCCTTCTGCTGCGCCTGGGCTTTGTCTTTTTTGGAATTCCCCGCTTCGGCATCGCCGCCCTTCTGTGGGGAATGCTGGCCAGCGAAATCTTTCTGGCATTCATTCACCTGATCTCTCTGAGCGGAAGCGCCTCCTTCCAGTGGAACGCCTGGTCCATGATCGCAAAGCCCGCGGCCCTCATGGTCCTGTCCTTCGGGATCTTAAACGCCATCCTGTCCATTCCCGCCGCTGCCGCCCTGGGCCGCCTCCATCCCTTTGCGGGAACCGCTGTAAAGATCGGGATCACCGCCCTGTGCTACGGCGGGTTTCTTCTCCTGTTTCACCGCCCTTCCGGCCGAAAAAAAGCCTGACCGTCTTTAACCGGCCAGGCCATTTTCAGCTGCGCTGTTCCCTTCTCTCAAAACTTCCCTTGATTCCCATTTCCTCCCGGTATTTTGCCACCGCCCGGCGGGAAATGTGGATGTCCCTCTGCTCCAAAAGCTCCGCCAGCTCCTTGTCGCTGTAGGGTTTTCTGTGATCTTCTCCCTCAATCAGCTCCTTCAGGCTCTGCTTCACTCCCATGGCGCTCACTCCCTCTTCTTTTCCCGCAGAAGCGGTAAAGAGGGATTTCATAAAAATGCTGCCGTTGGGATACTGAACATATTTGCCCCGCACCGCCCGGCTGACCGTGGAGGGGTGGATGCCCAGGGCCTCCGCCGCGTCCTTCATGGTCATGGGCACCAGAGGTCCTTTTCCGTCCAGAAACGGTTTCTGACGCTCAATAATATAGTTTACAATGGCCAGGATGGTCTGCCGCCTCTGTTCTATGCTGCTCATCAGGAATCTCACCCGCTCCAGCTTTCCCTTAAAGTAGTCCACCAGCTCCTTTTCCTCGGACTCCTTCATCATTTTCAGGTAATAATCGTTGATCCGGTAATCCTCCATCCAGGAGTCATTCAGCTCCCCGTACCACTCCCCGTTTTCCTTATGGAGAATAATGTCCGGCACAATATAGGAGGCTTTCTCCGTGCCAAATCCGGCCAGGGGACGGGGATTGAGCTCTCCGATCTGACTGATGCACTTTCTCACCTTTGCCGTGGACAGCTTCAGCCCTCTGGAAATCTCGCTGATTCTGCCTGCAGCCACCGCTTCCAGGTAGCCATCCACCACATTCCACAGATCAGAATCCTCCTGTCCCAGAATCTGAATCTGTTTCAGCAGACAGTGCTTTAAATCCTCAGCGAACACGCCGTACGGCTCCAGCTGCCGCAGATCCTCCAGGCAGGCCGCCGCCTGCTCCAGAGTAACGCCGCAGGCAGCTGCCACCTCCTCCAGGGGGGTGACAAAAAAGCCGCTGTCCTCCAGACAGTCGGTCATATATTCCATGGCCGTCCATTCTTCTTTCGCATAGCGGGAGCGGTCCAGCTGCCACAGCAGATACGTCCTGATGGTGTCCCGTTCCTGGGCCGGAATATTTCCGTCATTTTTCTCATTCAGATCCTCTCCGTGCTGATAAAAGGGTGTCCCCGCATAATCTCCCGCCAGCTCCTGGGTCTTTACCGGCCCCGGCTCCGTCCCGGTGTAATCCAGAATAGGATTCTCCAGGTATTCATCATGAAGCATCCGCCCCAGCTCCATGCTGTCCATGGCCAGGATCTCCAGGGACTGAATCTGGGACTGGGAGAGCGTCTGCTTCTGCTCCAGCAGTGTTCCGAAACCAACTTCCATGTTCTAACCTCTTCCTATGTATCTTTGTATTTTTTTCTATACATCATTCTAACATGACCGGGCCGGGTTTTCAATGGAAAGCCCGAAATCTCACTTACAGGAGAAGTTCATACACCTGAAACTTTCTGGGAACCCCGATGTCCGCATAGCAGATCTCCACTGTGCCCATCTGGCAAAATCCGTAGGAGCGGTACATTTTCTGCGGCACATCGTTGCCCTCAATGCAGTCCAGACGAATCGCCTTCTGTCCTCTGCCCTCTGCGGTTTGGATCGCATGTTCTACCAGCCGCTTGGCATATCCCCGCCCGCCGCAGGCAGGGGATACCCGCAGGCCGTGAAGAATGTACACCTGATCCTTTGGAAGCTCTCTCTGCCATTTCACACTGTCATAGGCCTCATCCGCCTCATGGTTCATAAAATAGGCAGCGACAATGCTGCCATCCTCCTCCCCAACCCAGAGTTCCCGGTTTTCTATGGATGTACGGACCATTTCCTCAGACGGAAATCCTCCTTTATCGCCCTCCGGCAGAAAGGACGCCTTTCCCAGCTCCCCGCACATCATATTATAAAATTCCATGACCGGCGTCATCTCTTCCATAACTGCTTCTCTGATGATCATTTTTTCCTCCTCTTCACTGCTGCTGTTCCGCCAGGGGGCGATACAGAATATACATATCGGAATATACCCCGTTTTTCAGCAGAAAACCACCTGGTATCACTCCCACCGTCTGAAAACCGGCTCCCCGGTAAATTTTCAGCGCCGCCGTATTTCCCGCCACCACCGCGTTAAACTGCATTCCGCGAAATCCAAGCTCCGCCGCCAGGGAAAGGGAATGTTCCACCAGATGCTTTCCCAGGCCGCGGCCGCGGAACTCCTTTTTCATGGCGTAGGACGCATTGGCCACATGGCTGCACCGTCCGATGTTATTGGGGTGGAGAATATAGTAACCCGCCAGGCTGCCGTCCTGAAACATACAGGTCACCGCAGACTGCTCCTCCAGCATGGCTGCAAATTCCGGAAGCTCATAGAGCTCTGTCCCGGGAAACGCCACCCCGTCCTCCAGAATATCATTCCAAATCTCCATCAATTCCGGGAGATCCTCCCCCGTATACGCGCGAAATGTCAGTTCCATTCTCTGTCTCCTCCTTCTGTCCACGTTAATTCTGAAAGGGCCAGTCCGCGAAACGCCGCATAATCCTCCGCCAGCTCTGTCAGCCTTCTTCGGCTGTCCCCAGGCTCCCACAGGCTTATGTCCACTTCCAGCCCGTCTTTCTTCTTTCTGGCCGTCCAGATGCCGGTGACTCTCCCCTCCGTCACCACAGCCCCCGGGTTGGCCACCGTCCTCCATATTTTCCCGCGCAGCCGGGAATCCGGCTGGAGAATCTGCCGGTCCCGCTGATCCAGGTAGGGATCATAGCCGCTTAAAAGCAGAGGACCACGGGAAAAATCCGGAGATTCAAACAGAATCTGCCGGTCCTCTCTCAGAAAAAATTTTTTCTTTCCCATCACCGAAACCGGCTCCATCTCCTCCGCCGCCAGATTCCACATGCGCCGGGCCTGCTTTCCAGAGCAGCCCAGCCACTCTCCAAAGAGATCCGGGGAGGATGGCCCGTAACAGTGAAGAAATTTTCTTACCAGGCACCTGGACGCTTCCCCGTCCGGCCCCGGCAGATCCGTCTGCCCAGGCTCCCGGTCTGCCTCATTCAGCCACCTTCCGGCGGAGGTAAACTCCGGGCTGCCGCCCCTGCGCTTCCCGAACACCACCTGTCCCATAAAAGAACAGGGCCGCAGAAGAAAGGACACCGCCGCCCCGCCCACCGTCTGTCGATCCGGGCTGCCGTACATGGACGGCTGATTCCAGATCTGGCGCTTCTCCTCCGGGAGAAACGGCTCCATCCAGGCCGCCAGCATCTGATCCAGCTCATTTTTTCCAGATATGCTTCTGTGATCCAGGCCGGGAATCACCTGGAGGAGGAGCCTCAGCAGATAGTCAAAGTCCAGTCCCAGGGCGTCCAGGGCCAGCCCGATCCCGCGGGTGTAAATCCACGGTTCTCCCTCCGCCGGGATGAGGGCAGAAAGAAACGTCCTCCTCTCCTCCGCTGGGAAAACCACGGGGACTCCCCGGAAACTCCAGGCCTGCAGCAGAATCTTATTCTCTTCCAGAATGTCTCTTAGCTCTTTTCCGCCCAGCTCCGGAATCCGGTTGTGGATAGCCGCCTCCCAGGCTCCCGGGGGACTGTTCTGCAGACCGCAGGCGCCGGCCGCCTCCAGTAATGTCTCTCTTCCATAAATTCGATCCAGATGGTGGGAGCGGAGGCGGAAGGAACGGATCTGATCTTCTGTGGGGCTGTTCATGGCGGGCACCTCCTGAATGTTGGTTATGGATTTAGTATAGCACCTCCGTCTGTATTTGTAAAAAAAGAAAGTGGCCTTCCAGCAAAGTTTGCTGAAAAGCCACTTGGGGCTGCCTTCTCCTCATTCTCCCCAGCTCATTCCCCCAGCGTATACCGCAGCTTTTCCAGATCATAAGGCGTCGTCTGGTACACGTAATAATTCAGCCAGTTGGAATAAACGCAGTTGGAATTGGCCCGCCAGGTGAGAAGGGGCATCTGCCCCGGATCATCGCCAGGATAGTAGTTATCCGGCACCTCCGGATTGAGGCCCCGTCCCACATCCCGCAGATATTCCTGATTCAGGGTCATCCGGTCGTACTCGGAATGGCCGGTGATGAAGATCCTGCGGCCGCCGTCCCCGATGATCATATAGCTTCCCGCCTCCGGACTGCTGGCCACCACCTGGAGCCGCGGATCGGCGGCGATGGCAGCTTCATCCAGGCCGGTGTAGCGGGACTGGGGAACGTAAAACACATCGTCCATCCCCCTGGCCAGCAGCACCTTCCGGTGAAGAAGATCGTGGCGGTAAACGCCGCTGAGTTTTTTCTCCAGCAGCACCTTTTGAATGTCATAGTGGTAGTACAGGCCGGCCTGAGCTCCCCAGCAAATATGGAAGGTGCTGAATACATTGGTCTTGCTCCACTCCATGATGTCCGTCAGCTCGCTCCAGTAATCCACTTTTTCAAAAGGCAGCTGCTCCACCGGAGCTCCGGTAATGATCATGCCGTCAAACCGGCGGTCTCTGATCTCCCGAAACCGCTTGTAATATTTATTCAGATGGGATGCCGGCGTGTTTTTGGAGACATAGCTCTCCACGCACATCAGAGTCACGTCAATCTGAAGAGGCGTATTGGACAGGGCCCGCAGAAGCTGCAGCTCTGTCTCCTCCTTTGTGGGCATCAGATTCAGGATCACAATGTAAAGGGGCCGGATATCCTGGGTCATGGCCCGGTGCTCATCCATCACGAAAATATTCTCATCTTCCAAAATTGCCTTTGCCGGCAGATCGTTCTGTACTTTTATGGGCATTGCTGAAATTCTCCTTTGTCTCCGAGTCGTAATAGTTTTGATGATAACACACACGGCGGCGGGAATCAACCGCCGAATCTGTCTCCGCCCAGGTCAAATCCCTTCCCGCCGGTTCAAAATCGCCCCAGCCGGGGCCAGCTCCGTTTTTCTCCGTCCGGCCTGGCCCGGTCAGAAGTTCAAAGTCTGCTGCTCGTACTCCTGGAACCTCTCCAGAGGTTGCGGCCGGAAAGCCAGCAGGTTTTCCACCTCTCCGCCGTCAAACAGCCAGTTTTTCCACTGTCCCCGCTCCAAAATCAACGGCATCCGCGGGTGAACCGGAAGTACCGAAGAATTGGCGTCCGTAGTCAGTATCACAAACCGACCCCCCGCTCCTCCGGGATCCGGCTGGCACAGTCCGGCCATGAGGAGGGGATCTCCGTCCGAACGGCTGAACACAGCTTTTTCCTTCTGCCGGTTCCACTCATAAAACCCGGCTGCCGGCACCAGACATCTCCTGCTTCTGGCGCTGTCCCGGAACATGGGCCGTTCCAGAGCTGTCTCCGCCCTGGCGTTGATCACCAGACCGCCGGTTCCCGCCCCGTGCCTGTCTCCTGCCGTCTCCTTCAAAAATCCCCATTTCATCCGCTCCACCGCGGGATGTCCGTCTCTGACGCACACTATGAAAGCCATTCTGGACGGAAGCACGTCCTCCCGTCCCCGGTTTCCCGGCTCGTATCCCTGATCCAGCTCTCTCAGGAGCCGGTCCACACTGTCATCCACGTAAAAACGGCTGCACATACTCTCTTCTCCTTTCCCGCGCTGGCGCCGGACGTTTTCGCCACCGGACGTTTACAGCGCCAGACTCCTCTTATTTTCCGCTCTTGTCCATTTCCCCAACTTTTGCTATACTTATTCCTAACATTTTATTTTCACGAGGAGGAACATTCATGGACAGAAATTACAGCATCGAAACAAAATGTATCCACTCCGGCTGGAACCCGGGAAACGGGGAGGCAAGACAGATCCCCATTTACCAGTCCACCACATTCAAGTACGATTCCGCCGATGAAATGGGAAAGCTCTTTGACCTGGAGGCGTCCGGATATTTCTATACCAGACTTCAGAACCCCACCAACGACGCGGTGGCGGCCAGAATCGCCGACCTGGAAGGCGGCGTGGGGGCCATTCTCACCTCTTCCGGACAGGCAGCCACATTCTTTTCCATCTTCAACATCTGTGAGGCCGGCGGCCATATTATCTGTACCTCTGAGATCTACGGAGGCACCTTTAATCTGGCCGGCGTCACCTTAAAGAAAATGGGAATCGACTGCACTTTTGTCAGCGCCGACGCCACTGACGAGGAGCTGGACGCCGCTTTCCGGCCCAACACCAAGCTGGTGTTTGCCGAGTCCATTTCCAATCCGGCCCTGGTAGTCCTGGACATTGAGCGCTTCGCCGCAGCCGCTCACCGCCACGGCGTTCCTCTGATCGTGGACAACACCTTCGCCACTCCGGTCAACTGCCGGCCCTTTGAGTGGGGCGCCGACATTGTGACCCACTCCACCACCAAATACATGGACGGCCACGCCGTTCAGGTTGGCGGCTGCATCGTGGACAGCGGCAATTTTGACTGGGAGGCCCACGCCGACAAGTTCCCCGGACTGACCACCCCCGACGAGTCCTACCACGGCATCACCTACACGAAAAAATTCGGCAAGCTGGCTTACATCACCAAAGCCACTTCCCAGCTTATGAGAGATCTGGGATCCATTCCCTCCCCCATGAACTGTTACCTTCTGGGCGTCAGCCTGGAGTCCCTGCCTCTCCGGATGGAACGTCACTGTTCCAACGCTCTGGCCATCGCGAAACACCTTCAGTCCCACGAAAAAATCGCCTCCGTCCATTATCCGGGTCTGGAAGGCGACAAATACTACGAGCTGGCTAAAAAATATATGCCAAACGGCACCTGCGGCGTGATCTCTGTGGAAGTCAAGGGCGGCCGGGAATCCGCCGTGCGCTTCCTGGACAGCTTAAAGCTGGCCTCCATCGCCACCCATGTGGCAGACGCAAAAACCTGCGTTCTCCATCCAGCCAGCCATACCCACCGTCAGCTCACCGATGAGCAGTTAAAAGAGGCCGGCATCTCCGCCGGACTGATCCGCATGTCTGTGGGCATTGAAAACGTGGACGATCTCATCGCCGATATCGATCAGGCTCTGGAAAAAGCCTGAATCTCCTGAGGAGCATACTTTTGTCCTCCTCCCGCATAAAATGGACTGTCAGAACAGCCATTCCGGGAGGAGGATTTTTTATGCTTCAGTCATCCCTGCCCTGGCCGCCGGTACAGGCCGCAGGAAAAGATTCCTGCTGGGCAGCCGCCATGCTGGACAATGCAGGCGGACAGATCTCCGAAATGTCCGCCGTCAGTCTGAGTTTTTTCAATTCTCTGGCCGCTTCCGCCTGGCAGGAGATCGCGGACACTTTTCGCCAGATCAGCCAGTCCGATATGTGCCATCTGGAAATTTTTTCATCCCTGGCTCTGCAGTTGGGGGCAGAGCCCAGGCTCTGGAGCCGCTGCAGTCCGGCCGGCGGCCGCTGCCGCTACTGGACTCCCGCTTATCTTCCCTACCACACAGACCTGCCCCGGATGCTCGCTGCCGCCATCGACTTCAAAGAGCGGAGCCGGCAGAAATATCTGGTTCAGGCATCCTGGATCCGGGATGAAAATGTATGCGGCTGCCTGCAGCGGATCGCGGAGGATGAGATTCTTCACCTGCAGGCGCTGAAAGGCCTTTACCGCAAATATGTGCCCCCGGACCGGGGCGCATCCGCCGGACGGCCGTCTCTCTGAACTATTCCTGCTCCAGCATTTTCAGGAAATCCTCCTCCGACAGAATGGGGATTCCCAGTTCTTTTGCTTTCTTGTTTTTCGAGGAGTTGGACGCTGTATCGTTGTTGATCAGGTAAGTGGTTTTGGAGGTAACGCTCCCCGTGGCCTTTCCTCCTTTTGACTCGATCAGAGCCTGCAGCTCCTTCCGGTTGGCAAAATGCTCCACGCTCCCCGTGATCACAAAGGTCATGCCGGCAAGAGGCTGATCTTCGCCGTCCTCTTCTTCTTTTTCAATGGTCAGCTCTTTTAACAGCCGGTCCACAATCCCGTTATTTTTTTCATCCGCGAAGAAGGCGGTCCACGCATCCGCCAGCACATCCCCGATTCCATCCACCTCCATCAATTCCTCTTTGGAGGCATGGCGCATGGCGTCAAAATCATAGTGGAAGTGGCGACAGAGCATTTTCGCGTTCGCCAGACCGATTCCCGCGATTCCCAGGCCGTACACCAGCCGGGGCAGAGTGGTGACAGAAGCTTTTTTCGCCGCCTCCGTCAGGTTTTCATAGGATTTTTCCCCGAAGCCATCCATCTCCACAATCTCATCCCGGTGGCGGTCCAGATGGAACATGTCGCTGTACTCGTGGATAAAACCGGCACCGATAAATTTTTCCAGAGTGGCCTCCGACAGGCCGTCGATGTTTAAGGCATCCCGGCTGGCAAACAGGGCGAAGCTCTTGATCTTCTTCGCCTGGCAGTCCGGATTGGTACAGTAGAGGGTCTTGATGCCGCTCATATTCCGAATCTCCGTGGCTCCGCCGCAGACGGGACAGATCTTCGGAATATCCTTCACCCCGCTTCTGGTCAGGTTGTCGGCGATCTGGGGAATGATCATATTGGCCTTGTAGACAGTGATCCGGTCTCCCACGCCCAGCTCCAGAGATTCCATAATACTGATATTGTGGACGCTGGCCCGGCTGACGGTGGTTCCCTCCAGCTCCACCGGCTCAAACACCGCCACGGGATTGATGAGCCCCGTCCTGGACGCACTCCACTCAATATAGGACAGCGTAGTCTCCTGGATCTCGTCCGCCCATTTAAAGGCGATGGAATCCCGGGGGAATTTGGCTGTCCGCCCCAGAGACTCCCCGTAGGCAATGTCGTCGTAGAGGAGCACCAGACCGTCGGAGGGCACATCGTTTTTCTCCACCGCCTCCGCAAACTCATGAACAGCCTCCGAGAGGGTGTCCGCCGTCACGTCCTTCCACTCCACCGTCTCAAATCCCTGCTTCCTCAGCCACAGAAACTGCTGTTCCCTGGAGTTGGAAAAGTCCACCCCGTCCGCTTTCACCAGGAAAAAGGCGAAGAAATGGACGTTTCTCTTTGCGGTGATTTCATTGTTCAGCTGACGCACGGAACCGCTGCAGAGATTTCTGGGGTTTTTGTACCGGGCGTCCACGTCGGTGATCTCCTCGTTGATCCGTTCAAAATCCGAATACTTGATTACCGCCTCTCCCCGGAGCACCAGCTGGCCGGTGTAGGCGATGTTTAAGGGCACATTGGCAAACACCCGGGCGTTGTTGGTGATCACCTCACCGATCTCTCCGTTTCCCCTTGTCACTGCCTTTGTCAGAGTGCCGCCCTCGTAGGTGAGCACCACGGTCAGGCCGTCCATCTTCCAGGACAGCAGGCCTTTCTGGTCTCCCAGCCATTCCCTCAGCTCATCCACATTTTTGGTCTTGTTCAGGGAAAGCATGGGGCTTTCGTGGGCTTCCTTCGGCAGCTCGCTGAGCACTTCGTAGCCCACATTCTGGGTGGGACTGCCGGTAAAAACCACTCCCGTCTCCTTCTCCAGGGCCACAAGCTCGTCATACAGGGCATCGTACTCATAGTTGCTCATGATCTCCCGGTCTTCCTGGTAATACGCCTTTCCCGCCTCGTTGATGATCCGGATCAGCTCCCTGATCCGTCTGATCTTTTCTTCCATGGATCCTCCCTTTCCCGTTCCCGGTCAGTCTTTTTTTCTGTCTCTGTGAAACACGTTCCGCCGCTCCTGCCCTTCCTCCGGCGCCTCATAATGGCGCAGGGGTGTCCGGAAAATCCGCTTTTCCCCGGATGGCGCTTTCTCTTTTTCTCCTCCGGGCAGTTTTCGCTCCCCTCCGGAAAATGTCTTTTTCCGTTCTCTCTTTACCGGTTCATCCGCGGCAGCCGTCTTTTCCCGGCTTCCTCCCGGGTTGTTGCTGGAACCCGCCAGCAGCCGCTCCAGCTCCGCCCATTCTTCCCCGGTCACTTCCCGGTAGGAGCCGGTGCGCAGGTCTCCCAGACGGATATTCATGATCCGCACCCGTTTTAAAGATACCACCCGGTAGCCCAGGGCATCGCACATCCGGCGGATCTGCCGGTTTAAGCCCTGGGTGAGGATGATCCGGAAGGTATAGCCGCCGGTCTTTTCCACTGTACAGGGCTTCGTCACCGTATCCAGGATCTCCACCCCGCTCCTCATCTGCTCCAGGAACTCCTCCGTCAGCGGCCGGTTTACACGGACCATGTACTCCTTCTCATGATTGTTGCTTCCCCGGAGAATCTTATTGACAATATCGCCCTCATTGGTCATGAGAATCAGGCCGCTGGAATCCTTGTCCAGCCTTCCGATGGGATAGATTCTGGTGGGATAATGAAGAAATTCCACAATGTTTTCCGCCCGGTCCTTGTCAGAGGTGGTGCAGACGATCCCCCTGGGCTTGTTCACCGCCAGCAGCACTTTTTTTTCTTTCTTCCTGCCGCTCACTGTCACGCCGTCGCAGACCACCGTCTCCGTCCCCTCGATCTTCATTCCCATTACGGCGGGAACTCCGTCCACCAGCACTTTCCCCTCCTCAATCAGGCGGTCCGCCTCCCGGCGGGAGCAGACGCCGCAGTCGCTGAGGTATTTATTCAGACGCATCTCTTCCATAACTGTACTGTTTCCTGCTTTCTCTTGATTTATCCTCTGTTCCGAAAAAAGATGTTCCCATCACTCCTGCTCCGGATGGGATGCAATGAACATGGCATCTCCGAAGCTGAAAAACCGGTATCTCTCCCGGATTGCCTCCTCATAGGCGGCCAGCACATGTTCTCTTCCCGCCAGGGCGGACACCAGCATCACCAGGGTGGACTCCGGCAGATGGAAATTGGTGATCAGGGCATCCAGAATCTTAAACCGGTAGCCGGGATAGATAAAAATATCCGTCCATCCGCTCCCCGCCTTCAGGATTCCGTCCTCCCCGGTGGCTGACTCCAGAGTCCGACAGCTGGTGGTGCCCACACAGATCACCCGTCCTCCCTCACGCTTGGCACGGTTGATCTTCTCCGCCTCCTCCGGCTCCACAATGTAAAATTCTGAGTGCATATGATGGTCCTGCACATTCTCCACTTTTACCGGCCGGAAAGTGCCGAGACCCACATGGAGAGTTACATGGGCGATCTCCACCCCTTTGTCCTGAATCTCTTTTAAAAGCTCCTCCGTAAAGTGAAGGCCCGCGGTGGGAGCCGCCGCGGATCCCTCATGCTTCGCGTAGACGGTCTGATACCGGTTCTTGTCCTTTAACTGATGGGTGATGTAGGGGGGCAGGGGCATCTGGCCCAGCTGATCCAGGATTTCCTCAAAAATTCCCTCATAAGAAAACCGGATCAGGCGGTTTCCCTCCTCCACCACATCGATAACCGTTCCTGTGAGCAGTCCTTCTCCAAACTGGATCATCGCTCCCGGCCTGGCTTTCTTTCCCGGCTTTACCAGCACCTCCCACACATCCTTTTCTCTCCGCTTTAAGAGAAGTACCTCGATCTTTGCCTGGGTTCCCTCCTTCACGCCGTAAAGTCTGGCGGGAATCACCTTGGTGTCGTTGATCACCAGACAGTCTCCTTTTCTCAGATAAGACACAATATCCTTAAAGATCCTGTGCTGAATCGCTCCCGTATCCTTGTCCAGCACCAGCAGTCTTGACGCAGACCGGTCCTCCAGGGGATCCTGGGCGATCAGCTCCTGGGGAAGGTCAAAATAAAAATCTTTCACATCCATAATAATTCTCCTCTTTTACCAGACCGCCCTGCAGCCAGTCACCTGTCTGCAGGGCGCTATTTTCTCTCTTATTCCTCTTGTCACTGAGCGGACGTCTCCTCCGCTGCTGTCTCCCCTTCTGTGGATGGGGCAGCTGCCGTTCCGGCAACAGAATCCGGCACCGTCGTCCCCTCTCTCAGGGTGCTGTAGGCACTGGCCAGACCGCTGTCTGACGCAATGGCCAGCTCCAGCTCTTCATCGACCTGCGCGGCCAGCGCGCTCACACTTTCCGTGCGCTCAGCCTTTGCCGCGTACTCTGCCTCCTCGGCAGTCACATTTTCCACAATGTGATAGGTTCCGTCGTCTTCCATCCTCACATAGCACCACATAATAGTGGGAGCCAGGGTTTCCGACACACGGAATTTAATATCCGCAGTCACATATACCACATAGGAATTATCCTCCAGACCCGGCAGCAGATACGACTCCACATTTTCAATATTTTCCACATATCTGGCCCTGTACTCCATCCTCTGGCGCAGCTCTTCCACTCCCGTCATGTCCGTTCTTCCGTAGATCCGGTACATGGCCTCGGCATCGCAGCTGACTTTTGCCGCGCAGTATTCCTCCATCAGCGCTGTGATCTCCGGAATGTCACTGCGTCTCAGCTCCGACTGGTCTTCATCCCCCTCCGATTCTCCCTCTGCGTCAGAACTGGTCTCTTCCCCGTTCTCCCCTTCATCGGAAGTCTCCTCAGGGTCCGCCTGGGAACTTTCCCCATCTGTCTCCTCAGAGCTCTCATCTGTATTTTCTAAAACAGTCCCTTCCTCTGCCGTCTCCACCTGGTCCGTGGAGGTCTCCGGCGCAGACCTTCTGTCTGCCAGGACAATGACAAGAATCAAAATAATGACAATCAGGGGCACCGCCAGAATCCGCAGATATCTCTGCCAGCCGTCTCCCAAGAAGCCGTCCCTTCTTTTCTTTTGATTTCTCATTCCTGATGTTATCCTCCTGTACGGCGCCTATTGGCGTACCTCCGTACATTTTAACAAACTATCTCCTAAAAAGCAAGAAAGGGCCGCCAAAAAATGGTCATTCTCCAGGGAAAATCCGGGAGCAGAAATAAAAAGATGAAAAAAAGACTTGAAGAATTCTGAAAAGTATAGTAATATAATAGCCGATGCACCTGTAGCTCAGTGGATAGAGCAGTGGCCTCCGGAGCCGCGTGCGTAGGTTCGATTCCTATCAGGTGCATTTTTTATTTTGCCTGATGATGCAGGGAGTTTGGCGGAACCCCTTGTATTATCAGGCTTTTTTCATGGGGTGATTTTTGGGATATGCCGGTGATTTTTCAAAAAAACGGGATATTTTAAGAAACTATGCAACACGAAATGCAACACGAATTTGGCGGCAGAGGTTATCCCCTGCCGCTTCGTTTTATTCCACATACCGGTGATTTTCAAAATCGTACCGGCCCACAATTTTAAGCACGCCCCGGGCATCCGTGATCATGCACTGGCCCTCGTGGCTGTCTGCGTCTGGACAGAGAAAGAACCACTCTCCCGCCGGATCCTGCTGGTATCCGGTCAGCATATAGCCTTCCGCGTCAAAAAGATACCAGCCGGATGTGCCACCGGTGGCCTCTGTAAGCCAATACCAGCCGTTGGACGCCCAGGATCCGTCTGCGTACTGGTACCACCAGCGCCGGCCGTCCGCAGCCCGTTTGAAGCCCTCTGTATAAACCGGATCCACGCTGTAGTCAATGTCGCGGAGCTTCAGGACCTTCTGCCAGGCGGTATCTTTCACTTTAGATTTAATTGTTCCGTAGTTGATGCCCTTGGCCTCGATGCAGTAGCCATTTCCGACGTATATGCCGATATGGCCGGGCTTCCAGAGCGCCCAGCCGATCATGGACTCGTCCAAGGCCCCGATGGCCACCCGTTTGTCCGCTGTGTCGTGATAGTTGTAGCTGTCCCTGATGATGCCGGTATACCAGCTTATCAGGCCGCTGCAGTCAGCGCAGCGCTGCCCGATAAACTTCCGGGCTTTGGCCATATAACTGCTGGTGTACATGGATGGATTCTGCTTAGCCAGGGTCTGCAGGCGCTCCTCCGTCAGCACCTCACCTTTTGCCCCATACACGTAGGGGCTTCCAATTTTACTCTCACAAAACGCCACCAGACCGGCGGCTTTTCTTTTATCTGACATATTTACCTCCAAACAAAAATAAGGCCCCAGGATCTCTCCCGGGGCCACAGTCTGTTCTCCGTTACTTCTTAGGACGGATGTCTCCGTTCTCGTCCACGTACCAACCAGAATGGATATTCACCTTTCCTGTTTTCTCATCGAAGTCGATGCCGAACGCCGGTCCTTCATACTGGGACGCGAAGTCTGAAAAGGTGTTGGTGCGGATCGCTGCTCTCAGCTTCTTCTCAATTTCGGGGATGTCCTTTACGTTCATGGGTTTCCAATTCTCATTCATAGTTCTTTTTCTCCTCGTATTATATAGTAGTAGTGTTTATAGACCCTCTCCAAGGTCTGTATGCTATACTGTTTGGAGATACTGTGGATTGGTTTTTTTCTCCTACCACTTGATGGTTACGGAAAGGCTCCAACCACA
>DXFM01000020.1 GCA_019114465.1 Candidatus Lachnoclostridium avicola | reverse complement strand
AACGGAAGACCATATCCGCGCTCACTTCCTTACGTGTTTCATTGCTCTTATGATTTACCGGATTCTTGAGAAAAAACTAAAGGAAGCGTTTACCTGTGAGGAGATCATTGATACCCTGAAGAATATGTGGGTGGCCCGGCCAGGGGAGAAGCTTGGATACACACCGGTTTACACAAGAACCGATCTGACGGATGCGCTTCACGAAACGGCCGGTTTCCGTACGGATTATCAGATCATATCGGATGTAAATATGCGAAAAGTCATACGGGCATCCAAGACAAAAAAGTAATAATATATAGCTACATTTTGCATGACCGAAAAAGCCCGTAGAGCGCCGGAATAACGGCAATCTACGGACTTTGGCTGTCAAAGATAGGATTATGACCTGCAATCTGGCCATTGGAATGGTGACTCCGCCTATGGGCATCAATCTGTTTGTGGCGGCTGGAATGACAAAAATTCCCATGCTGAAACTGGCGAGAGCCTGTATTCCATTTCTGATTGCGTTTTTGATTTCTCTGGTACTGATTACTTATATTCCTCAGCTGTCCATGACGCTTCCTGCACTGTTGGGATAGATGAGCCTGTTTTATAAAGAAAAAAGAGGAGTGAAGAAATGATGAAACGATTAGCAGCAGTGTTTGCGGCGGCAGCACTGGCGTTGTCTGTGACTGCCTGCAGTTCGGCAAAAGATTCAGCGCCGGTCTCGGAAAATGGATATCCGGAGTATCACTGGAACGCATCTATGACGGTGTCGGAGACAACAATTAATTATAAAATGGTGGAACGGTTTGCTCAGCTTTTGAACGAGAGAAGCGACGGGGCAATTACCGTGGATATTTATCCGGGCGGTCAGCTGGGAAATACAACAGAGTTTACAGAGGCGGTGATCGGCGGATCCATTGACTTTGGAACGGGAATGACGACGGATCTGGTGGATTTTGTGCCGGCTTTGGGAATTTTTGATATCCCTAACCTGTTTGATACTGTGGATCAGATGAGAGCGGTGCTGAGCAGTGATTTTACCGATGTGCTGAACGAATATAACAACAGGGGCGGAATTCAGATGCTGGGGTATTCCGATGCCGGATTCCGGCAGCTGACAACCAATAAGGCAGTACATCAGGTGGCAGACCTGGCTGGTCAAAAGATTCGCGTGATGACGAACAAATACCATATTGCCTACTGGAACGCCCTGGGAGCGTCCGCTACTCCCATGCAGTTTACAGAAGTATTCATGGGAATTCAGCAGGGAACCATTGACGGTGAGGAGAATCCCTATATGAATATTGTGGGAAACAACATTCAGGAGGTTCAGGACTACGTGGTGGAGACCAATCATCTGGGACACATTATTACATTTTATATGAATAACGAACTGTATCAGAGCCTTCCGGATAATGTGAGAGAACTGGTGGATGAGTGCGCGAAAGATGCCGTTGCCTATGCCAACAGCATTGCGGACGAGAGCATTG
The DNA here is from genome assembly GCA_019114465.1 of Candidatus Lachnoclostridium avicola. Lineage (GTDB taxonomy): Bacteria > Bacillota > Clostridia > Lachnospirales > Lachnospiraceae > Lachnoclostridium_A > Lachnoclostridium_A avicola. The sequence goes on along the minus strand of DXFM01000020.1, from coordinate 25,928 downwards.
CAGCAGATAAAAAGATCTGTGAGGACGCGGGCTGTGAGATTATCACGCTGGATGAGGAAACTCTCGGAGAACTGAGGGATAAGGCCAGTGTGGTATACGATATGGTGAGAGCGGATCTGGGTGATGAGCTGGTAAACCAGATGCTGGCTGCGGTGGAAGCTGCAAGAGAATAAGAGCAGTAAGGAGTGGAATTGTGTGAAAGGATTTTTAATAACAGGCGGATATGTCTATGATCCGGCCACTCATGGGTGGAGTCGGAGAGATATCGCTGTGGAAGGGGGAAAGATTGTAAATGCGGAAGTCTGCCGGAACAGCGGAAGCGGCGAGTACACAGTCATTCATGGAGAGGGATGCATTATCACTACCGGGCTGATTGATTATCATGTGCACTATTTTAATCATGGGACGGAAAACGGCTGCAATGGGGATGCGGCTTCTTTTCCCAGCGGAGTTACAACGGCGGTAGACGGAGGAAGCTGCGGAGCGGCCGGCTATGAAATGTATCGGAAAAGCGGAATGGCTTTCAGTGATGTGAGAATTCTCAATATGCTGTTAGTGGGCAGCGGCGGTCAGATTACGGACCGCTATCCGGAACATCTGGAGAAGCGATATTTTGACCGGGAAAAGATTCGAGCGCTGTTTCGGCGGTATCCGGAGAATCTGGTGAGTTTAAAGACCAGACTGTCTGCCGGGATTATTGGAGAAGCGGACGCCAGGGAGTCTCTGGAGGCTACTGTGGAGCTGGCGGAAGAGCTGGGCTGCAACGTGAACGTACATATTACGGACCCGGCGATGGATCTGGAAGAGATGGCTGCTATTCTGAGGCCGGGGGATGTTATCTGCCACATATATCAGGGAAAAGGACGGGAGACAATACTGGATGAAACTGGAAAAGTGAGGACGGGAATTTGGAAAGCCAGGGAGAGGGGAGTGTTGTTTGACGCCAGCAACGGATGCAACAATTTCGATCTGGAAATATGTCAGAAAGCGATCGAGCAGGGGCTGACGCCTGATATTATCAGCTCGGACATCAATGCCAGCGGTTTTTATCTTCAGCCGCTGCACAGTCTGCCCAGGATTCTGAGCAAATATCTGGATTTTGGAATGACTCTGGAAGAGGTTCTGGACCGGGCAACCATTGCCCCGGCCCGGCTGATTGGGCGGAAAGATCTGGCTTCTTTGGAAGCGGGAACAGAGGCCGATATCGCTGTATTCCGCCTAAAGAAGAAGGAGGTGCCCTATCTGGATCGTTCCGGTCATCGAATGACCGGAACGCAGGTGTTGGTTCCTCAGCTTACCATGAAAGCAGGACAGGTCATGTACTGTCAGGCAGATTTCATGTGATAGTTTTCTGTTTTTAGGAATGCTCCTCGTCCAGACATCCCTCATACTCCTCAATAATGGACGCCAGGGTGATCCCTGCCAGGCTCCTTTTTAAGTCCTCCCGGACGTCCTCGTAGGTGGAATCCAGCACGCGGTGGATGTTGCGTCCCACGGGGCAGAAGGGGGAAGGCGCCGGATGCACCCCGATGAGTTTGGAGAGAAAATCCGGTTCCAGAGCCTGACAGATGCGGTAGAGATTGATCTCCTCCGGGGGACAGTTTAAAGATGCTCCTCCGGTGCCTGGCTTGATTTGAAGAATGCCTTCCTTTTTCAGGGCGCTGAGAATGGTGCGGATGGTGACCGGGTTGGCGCCGGAAGAGCGGGACAGCAGCTCGCTGGTCACCCGGTGGGTTTCTCCGTATTCGTAGATAAACACAAGACAGTGGATAGCGACGGAACATTTGGTACTGATATGCATGAGACAGCTCCTTTCAATCTCTTTTATTATAATGGAAAACTCCTTTCCTGTAAATGTTGACATTACAGCTCAGGGGGATTATAATTGATGTAAATTTTAAAACTACAGGATGGATCAAGATGGGAGTCGTACAGATTGTTTTCAGCCCCACGGGAGGGACCAAAAAGGTTGCGGACGTGATTACGTCGGAGTGGGGGCAGCCGGTGAGGACCGTTGATTTATCGGACGCGGAGGCGGATTTTGATTCCGTGTCTCTGGAAAAGGGAGATGTGGCTGTGATAGCCGTCCCGTCCTTCGGGGGCCGGGTGCCGGCGCCTGCGACGGAGCGATTAAAGAAAATTCATGGAAATCAGGCATTTGCCGTGCTGGTCTGCGTGTATGGAAACCGGGCTTATGAGGACACTCTGGTGGAGTTAAGCGATGCCGCGCAGGAGAGTGGTTTCCAGGTGGCTGCAGGCATCGCAGCCATTGCGGAACACTCCATCATGCACCAGTATGCCGCCGGAAGGCCGGATGAAAATGATCAGAAAGAACTGCGGGAGTTTGCCGCGAAAATCTGGAAGAAGATCGAGGAAAACAAGGGGGAGATGGCTGCGCCCAGTCTTCCGGGAAATCGTCCCTACAAAAAAGCGGGAGGCGGCGGCATGGTGCCGAAGGCAGACAAAAACTGCATCGGCTGCGGCCTCTGCGCCAGCATCTGCCCCGTTCAGGCGATCAGCAAAGAGGATCCCACCGTTACGGACAGCAGCAAATGTATTTCCTGTATGCGCTGCGTGGCCCGGTGTCCTCAGAAAGCCCGGAAACTTAATTCCGTGATGGTTTCTGCGGCGGCTCTGGCCATGAAAAAGGTCTGCTCAGTGAGAAAGGATAACGAGCTGTTTATCTGAGAGAGCTTTTTTGCTTTCGGAAGCTGCGCGCAGACGGCCGCCGCTTTATGAAAAGCGGCGGGAGATATAAAAAAGAGACATCCACATGGAGATCTCAGGTTTTTGGAACCTTCAGATTATGTGGGATTGTCTCTTTCTATTTTTCAAAACAAATTTTCCTGTCCTTATTTCTCCTCCACCACCTGGAAAATGTAAAATTTCAGATAGTAAGAGGAATCCGCCGCCCACAGAATGGGGTGGTCTGCCGCCTGAGTGCGGTATTCCACCTGGCGGAGGCGCTTGTGGCTGCTGGCGGCCGCCTCCCGGATGGTTTTCGCGAACAGCTCCGGATCCATAAAGTGGGAGCAGGAGCAGGTGGCCAGATAGCCGCCGTCTTTGACCAGCTTCAGGCCCCGCATGTTGATCTCCCGGTAGCCTTTCACCGCGTTTTTGATGGAGGCCCGGGATTTGGTGAAGGCGGGGGGATCCAGAATCACCACGTCAAATTTTTCTCCTTTTTTCTCCAGCTCCGGCAGCAGGTCGAAGACGTCGGCGCAGAGGAACTCCACCCGGTCGGAGAGGCCGTTCAGCTCGGCGTTCTCCCTGGCCTGGTTGACTCCCAGCTCAGAGGCGTCCACTCCCAGGACGGATGCGGCTCCGGCGATGCCGGCGTTTAAGGCGAAGGAGCCGGTGTGGGTGAAGCAGTCCAGCACCCGCTTGCCGGGGCAGAGGCGCTGCACTGCCAGCCGGTTGTATTTCTGGTCCAGGAAAAAGCCGGTCTTCTGTCCATCCTGTACATCCACCATGTACTTGACCCCGTTTTCCACGATCTGTACCTTCGTGTCAAAGGGGTCTCCGATAAAGCCCTTGTACCGCTCCATGCCTTCCTGGAGGCGGACCTTGGCGTCGCTGCGCTCGTAGACGCCCCGGATGGTGATGCCGTCCTCCGCCAGCACTTTTTTCAGCTTTTCCAGGATCACCGGCTTCCAGCGGTCGATTCCTAACGCCAGGGATTCCACCACCAGCACGTCGGAGAACTTGTCCACCACAATGCCCGGCAGGAAATCGGCCTCCCCGAAGATTAATCGGCAGCTGCTGGTGTCCACCGTGGTTTTCCGGTATTCCCAGGCGTTTCTCACCCGCATTTCGATAAAGTCGTCATCGATGACGGCGTCCTTTTTCCGGGACATGACGCGGACGGTGATTTTAGACCGGGTGTTGATAAATCCGTGTCCGAGGAAATATCCGTCGAAATCTTCTATTTCCACCATATCTCCGTTTTCAAATTCTCCGGTGACGGATTCGATCTCATTGTCATAGATCCACATTCCCCCGGCTTTCAGGGACCGGGCTTCCCCCTTTTTTATATGAACTACTGCACGTTCCATGTTCTATTCCTTTCTGTCAGTGAGTCTCTGCCTGCCTCCGGCGGCGCCGGACGGGAAATTGCAGGCGAAGTATCGCTATCTATTATAGTGGAAGAAGCGCAGGGATGGCAAGTGGGGATTGGCTAAGAATCAGTATTTGTGATAAGATAGGTACAGTTTGGACAGCGGACTGTCCGGGAAAGGGGAAATGCCTGTGAAATTTATCCATCTGTCGGATCTCCATCTGGGGAAACGGGTCAATGAGTTTTCCATGATGGAGGATCAGGAATATATACTGGAGGAGATTTTAAATATCGTCGATGAGGAGCAGCCGGACGGCGTGCTGATCGCCGGCGATGTCTATGATAAATCCGTGCCCTCCGGAGAGGCGGTACAGCTGTTTGATAAGTTTTTGACGAGACTGGCCCGCCGGGGAAGAGAGGTGTTTGTGATCAGCGGCAACCACGATTCCCCGGAGCGCCTGGCCTTCGGATCCCGGCTCATGGACGGAAGCGGGATTCACATGGCCCCGGTGTACGATGGAACTGTGGTGCCGGCAGAGCTGGAGGATGAGTACGGTCCGGTGCGGATCTACCTCCTTCCCTTTCTCAAGCCGGCGGGGGTCCGGCGGTTTTTCCCGGACCGGGAGGTGGACAGCTATACGGCGGCCATCCAGGCGGCGGTGGACGCCATGGAGGTGGACCGGCAGGTGCGGAATGTGCTGGTGACCCATCAGTTTGTCACGGGAGCCAGCCGCTCGGAGTCGGAGGAGATTTCCGTGGGCGGGGCGGACAATGTGGACGCGTCGGTGTTTGAACCCTTTGACTATGTGGCTCTGGGGCACATTCACGGCCCCCAGAACATCGGCTCGGAGCGGATCCGCTACTGCGGCACTCCCCTAAAATATTCCTTCTCCGAGGCAAACCACAAAAAGTCGGTGACGGTGGCGGAGCTGGGGAGAAAGGGAGAGCTGACCGTGCGAACCATTCCCCTGACTCCGAAAAGGGACTTGAAGGAGATCCGGGGAACCTACATGGAGCTGACGGCAAAGACTTTTTATGACGGGCTGAACCGGGAGGATTATTACCACATTACTCTGACCGACGAGGAGGATGTGCGGGATGCGGTGGGAAAGCTGCGGGTGGTTTATCCCAACCTGATGAAGTTGGACTATGACAACCGCAGGACCCGGGCGTCGGGACAGATTCGGGGGGCAGAACAGGCGGAGACGAAATCTCCCCTGGAGCTGTTCGGAGAATTTTATAAAAAGCAGAACGGCCAGGACATGAGTCCGGAGCAGACGGCTCTGATCCGGGATATGATAGAAGAAATTTGGGAGGGAGATCGATGAAGCCGGTGACTTTGAGAATTTCCGCCTTCGGCCCCTATGCGGGCCAGGTGGAGCTGGATATGACAAAGCTGGGAGAAAACGGCCTGTACCTGATCACCGGGGACACGGGAGCGGGGAAGACCACAATTTTTGACGCCATCGCCTTTGCCCTCTACGGGGAAGCCAGCGGCGGAAACCGGGAGCCGTCCATGCTCCGCTCCAAATATGCGGATCCTTCCGTGCCCACGGAGGTGGAGCTGACGTTTTCTTACGGCGGAAAGCTCTACACAGTCCGGAGAAATCCGGAGTACGAGCGGCCGGCAAAGCGGGGAGCAGGAACTACAGTGCAGCGGGCGGAGGCTGTTCTCACCTACCCCGACGGCCGTACGGTGACGAAGCTAAAGGATGTGAACCAAGGGGTGCGGGAGATTCTGGGGGTGGACCGGAATCAGTTTTCCCAGATCGCCATGATCGCCCAGGGAGATTTTATGAAGCTGATTCTGGCGGACACGAAGGAGCGGCAGGTGATTTTCCGCCAGATTTTCAAGACCGGGTATTATCAGATCCTGCAGGAGAAACTGAAGGAGGAGGCGAACCGCTTAAGGGGGCTGTGCGAGACAGAAAAAGCCGGCATCGCCCAGTATATAGAAGGAATCCGCGGGCCGGAGACCGGGGAAGGAGAAGAGGAGCGGGGCGAGAGAGACACGGCGGAGCGGCTGGAGCAGGCCCGGAGCGGGGAACTTCCCGCGGAGGAGATCTGCAGTCTCCTGGAGGAGCTTTTGGCTCATGACAGAGAGCGGGAAGCCGCGGCGGAAGCAGAGCGGCAGGAGTGCAGCCGGAAGCTGGAGCAGGTGAACCAGAGACTGGGGCAGGCCGCAGAGACGAAAAAAGCGGAGGAGACCCTGAACCGGGAGAAGGCGGAGCGGGAGAATAAACTGGGTGATCTGGCCCGGAAAAAGGAGATTCTTCAGGGGGAGACGGAGAAGAAAAAGGATTGGGAGGAGCTGGACCGGCAGGCGGCCTCCCTGGAGGCGGAGCTTCCCGCCTATGACCGTCTGGCTCAGGCGGCAAAGGACCTGGAGAAGGCGGAGGATGATCTGATCCGGCAGCAGGAGAAGGAGAAATTGCAGGCTCAGACGGCTGCCGCTGCCAGAAAAAAGGCGGAGGCTCTCCGCCGGGAGCAGCAGGAGCTGGAACACGCGGGAGAACAGCTGGAGGTTCTCCGCCGGGAGCTGGACCAGCAGAGAGGAAAGAAAGACAGCCTGGAGGCGCTGAAGCGGGATCTGGACAGCTGGATGGACGGAGAGGAGAAAAGGCAGGCCGTGGAGGCAGAACGGGCCGTGCGGGAGGAAGAGGGGAAGGCCCTGAAAAGAAAAGAGGAAGAGCTGGCGGCGGATCTGGAGCGCCGGGAGAAACTTCTGGAGGAGTTAAAAGGAGCAGATCTGCGGAAGGCGGAGCTGGAACGGCAGCTGAAAGAAGAGAAAAAGCGGCAGCAGGATCTGACGGAGCTCTATCAGGACACCCAGGAATACAGAAGACTGTGGGAGGTTTACGACCGGGCCAGAAAGGATTATCGGAAGGCGGCGGCGGAAGCGGAGCGGCTGGGAGCAGAGTACCAGGCAGCCAACAGGGCGTTTCTGGACGGCCAGGCGGGGATTCTGGCCCAGTCCCTGGAGCCGGGGCGGCCCTGCCCGGTGTGCGGATCCCTGGACCACCCCAGGCCGGCCTTCCGGCCGGGGGAGACTCCCACGGAGGCGGAGCTGGATCAGGCCAGAGAGCGGTGGGATGGTGCCAGAAAGAAGGCGGAGGAAGCCAGCCGGGAGGCGGGAAACCGGATGGGAGCAGCAGCCACTAAAAAGCAGGAGGTCTCCGGCCGTCTGGAGAAGCTGACGGGAGAGTCCGGCTTCGGGGAGGCGGACGGAAGGATTCGCGGCCTGCTGGAACAGTCGGAGAAATGCCAGAAGGAGCTGGAAGAGGGAATTGCGGCCGCCGGCAGGGACCTGGAACGCCGCGCTCTGGAAGAGAAACGGCGCCGGGAGCAGGAACAGCTGCAGAAACAGCTCCGCCGTCAGGAGGAGGAGCTGGCCGGGAAGCTGACAGAGCTTATGAGCGCCATGGGAAAGCTGGAGGGAGAGAGCTCCCAGATGTGGAAGAAGATTGGGGGAGAGAGTCTGGCCCTGGGGCTGGAGGAGCCGGAGCAGCCCGGTGGGAAGAAAAAGACGGACGCCCAGCCGAGAACGGAAGCCGCCGCCCGTCTCTCGGAGGCGGCGGAACAGAAACTTCAGAACCTCACCGCCTCCATGAAGCAGCTGGCGGAGCAGACGAAGACGGAGGAGGCGCGGGTAACGCGCAGAGAGGAGCTTACAGGCCTTATCCCAGGCCAGGAGGAGATCGCCCGACAGGCGGAGGAAGAGCTGAGCGAATGCCGGAAAGGGCTGGCCGCCTCGGAGACCAAAAAACAGGAGCTGGGAAAACAGCTTCTCGCCGCCAGGGAGGGACTGCGGTTTGAGAGTAAAGAGCTGGCGGCCCAGGCCCTGGAGAATCTGAGAAACCGCAGCGCCGCCGGGAAGGCGGCCCTGGAACAGGCCAGGGCGGAGGCGGACCGCTGTGAAAAAGAACTGGCCGGCATGGACGGACGAATCGGCCAGCTGGAAAAGCAGCTGGCGGAGGCGGAGCCTGTGGATCTCCCCGCGGCGGAGAGGGACAAACAGACGCTGGAGACGGAGCGGGCCCTTCTGGATGAGAGACAGAAGGAGCTGTATTCCAGAATCCAGGCCAACGACGGCGCCCGGAAGAACATCCGCAGCCGCTCGGGAAAGCTGGAGAAGCTGGAACAGCAGTGGTCCATGGTGCGGGCCCTGGCCAGCACCGCGGGGGGCACGGTGAGCGGCAAGGAAAAGATCATGCTGGAGACTTACATCCAGATGACGTATTTTGACCGGATCATTGACCGGGCCAACACCAGGTTTATGGTCATGTCCGGCGGGCAGTATGAGCTGAAGCGCCGGGAGCGGGCGGCCAACAACCAGAGCCAGAGCGGTCTGGAGCTGGATGTGATCGACCACTACAACGGCACGGAGCGGAGCGTGAAAACACTCTCCGGCGGGGAGTCCTTCCAGGCGTCCCTGTCCCTGGCTCTGGGGCTGTCCGACGAGATTCAGTCCCTGGCGGGAGGGATCCGGCTGGACACCATGTTTGTGGACGAGGGCTTTGGAACGCTGGATGAAGGGGCTCTGGAACAGGCGGTGCAGGCTCTGGCGGGGCTGACGGAAGGAAACCGGCTGGTGGGAATCATCTCCCACGTGGCGGAGTTAAAAGAGCGTATCGAGCGCCAGATTGTGGTGACAAAAGACCGGACCGGCGGGAGCCGGGCGGAGATCCGGTGCTGAGGGCTGCGCGGAGATCCGGCGCTGAGAGCTGCGCGGAGATCCGGCGCTGACATGGTCGGAGAGGATAGAAGGACAGGAGGAATCAAAATGGCAGAAGAATTGGGAATTGAAGAAGAGCTCCGCTCCCGGGTAAAGGAGGCGGAGAAGGTACTGGTGGGCCTGGGCGCGGAGTGGAGCAGGGACGCCGGGAAGGACATGGGAACGGCCTATGAGGCTCTGGCCCGGCTGCTGGAGGGAAAGGATTACTTTATTGTGACGGTCAATGTGGACGGGGAGATTTATCAGTCTTCCCTGGACGGAAAGAGGATCACCGCCCCCTGCGGCAACGTCCACTGGTTTCAGTGCCGGGCGGCCTGCACCACGGATATCTGGGAGGAGGGGGAAGTTCCCGACGGGATCTGTCCCCACTGCGGGGAGCCGCTCATTCCCAACACCGTGGAGGCGGAGCACTATATTGAGGAAGGCTACCTGATCAGCTGGAGAGAATACACCCAGTGGCTGGGGAGAACCTTAAACCGGCGGCTGGAGGTGCTAGAGCTGGGAGCCGGCATGGAGATGCGGGAGCTTCAGGTTATCCGCTGGCCCCTGGAAAAAACTGTATTTTTCAACAATAAGGCGCATATGTATCGAATAAATGGAGAATTCCCCCAGATTTCCGACGAGATTGGGGATAAAGCCAGGGCTGTGAGAGAAAATTCCGTGGAATTTGTGGAAAAACTGTGATAGAATGTTTAGAATGACGAGAATATCATTTTTCACAAAAGACACGAGGAGGACATAAGATGGGAGCGATCAGCAATGACTGGCTCGGACCCATGAGCGCCGAGTTCAAGAAACCTTACTACAGAAAACTGTATGAGACCGTAAAACACGAATATGAGACCAAGCAGATATTTCCTGACGCGAACGATATCTTCAATGCGTTTGAGTTCACGCCCCTCTCCAAGGTGAAGGCGGTGATTCTGGGGCAGGATCCCTACCACAATGTGGGGCAGGCCCATGGACTTTGCTTTTCCGTAAAGCCGGATGTGGAGATTCCGCCGTCCCTGATGAATATTTACCAGGAGCTTCACGACGATCTGGGCTGCTACATTCCCAACAACGGCTATCTGAAAAAATGGGCGGATCAGGGAGTGCTGCTTTTAAACACAGTTCTCACCGTGCGGGCCCATCAGGCCAACTCCCACCACGGCATCGGCTGGGAGGAATTTACGGACGCAGCTATTCGGGTGTTGAATGAGCAGGACCGCCCCATTGTGTTTATTCTGTGGGGAAAGCCGGCTCAGGCGAAAAAAGCCATGCTCACCAATCCCAGGCATCTGATCCTGGAAGCCCCTCATCCCAGCCCGCTGTCCGCCTACCGGGGATTTTTCGGCAGCCGGCCTTTCAGCAAGACCAATAAATTTCTTGCGAAAAACGGGGTGGAGCCCATCGACTGGCAGATTGAAAACATTTAAGCAGGGAAAAGAGAGGATAGCATATGAGTTTTATTGAGACGTTGAAGGTGCTTGTGCTGGGCATTGTGGAAGGCTTTACGGAATGGCTTCCCATCAGCAGCACGGGACATCTGATCCTGGTGGATAAGATCGTCCAGTTCAAGCAGCCGGAAGAATTTGTGAACATGTTTAAGGTGATCATTCAGCTGGGGGCCATCCTGGCGGTGATGGTGATTTACTTTCACCGGCTGAATCCGTTCAGCCGGAGGAAAAAGCCGGCCCAGAAGCGGGCCACCATCCGCCTGTGGATGAAGATCGTTGTGGCCTGCATCCCGGCGGCGGTGTTCGGCCTTCTCCTGGACGACTGGATTGACGCCGTGCTCATGGACAATGCCTACGTGGTGTCTGCCATGCTGATTCTGTACGGCGTGCTGTTTATCGTGGTGGAAAACCGGAATATAGGACGGGAAGCGCGGGTGCAGAAGGTGGGACAGATCTCCTTTCAGCTGGCACTCTACATCGGCCTGTTTCAGGTGCTGGCCATGATTCCGGGAACCTCCCGCTCGGGGGCAACCATTCTGGGAGCCATGGTTCTGGGCTGTTCCAGGAGCGCCGCGGCGGAGTTTTCCTTCTTCCTGGGAATTCCCGTTATGTTCGGAGCCAGCGGATTAAAAATAGTCAAATACTTCCTGGACGGCAACACCTTCACCGGTCCCCAGGTGTTCTACCTGCTCTTCGGTATGCTGGTGGCCTTTGTGGTGTCGGTTTACTCCATCAAGTTCCTGATGGGATATATTAAAAACAACGATTTTAAGTTTTTCGGATATTACCGGATTGTGCTGGGAATCATTGTGCTGGCCTACTTCGGGGTCACAGCCCTGGTGGGATAGAAAATTGAAAAACAGAGATGAAAAGAGGACAGAAGCTCAAACGGCTTCTGTCCTCTTTTCCTGTGGCGTGCCCGGCGGCCGGGAATCGAAGCGTCCCATACCTTCACGCGCCGGGGCTCAGGCGCTCATGCGTCCCACTGCCTCCCTGGCGCAGCGGTCCAGCAGCTTTACAGTCTCCACCATGTCCTCCCTGGTGGTGGCCGGGTTTAAGGCGCAGATGCGCAGCACCTTTTTGCCGTTTAACTCTGTGGTGAGTACCTGGGCAAAGCCGCTGGCGCAGATCTCTCTGGAAATTCTCTGGTTCAGCTCATCCAGAACCCGCCCGGACATTCCCGCGGGGGCATAGCGGAAATTGATGACCGCCTGGGCGGCGGGGGAGACGATTTCCCAGTCCGGAAGACTGCGAAGAGTCTCCTCGGCGGTCTCAGCCAGCTCGTAGCCGTGGTCGATCATGGCGCTCATGGCGTCGCTTCCCATGACCTGCAGGGTGATCCACAGCTTCAGGCTTCTGGCAGGGCGGGTCAGCTCCGGCCCCAGATCCCAGAAGTTCACCTCGCCCTCTCCCACGGAGGCGTCTTTTAAATACTCGGGGTGAACGGCGAAGGTTCTGGCCAGGTATCTGGGATCCCGTACCAGCACGGCGCTGCAGCCATAGGTCTGCATCAGCCATTTGTGGGCGTCCCAGCTCAGGCTGTCGGACCGCTCTATGCCCTTTAACAGGCCCCGGTGGGTGTGGGACACCAGAACGGAGGCGCCGTAGGCTCCGTCCACGTGCATCCAGAGGCCGAAGGTCTCGCAGATGCCGGCGATCTCCTCCAGGGGATCGATGCTTCCCGTGTTGGTGGTGCCTGCGGTGGCGATGACGGCGAAGGGTTTTCTTCCCGCCGCCAGATCTGCCTCAATAGCCGCTCTCAGCTCCGGAACTTTCATGCGGAAAGCAGAATCCGAGGGGATGGAGCGCACCTGATCCGGGCGGAAGCCGATGATGTGCAGGCCCTTCGCCACGGAAGAGTGGGTCTGATCGGAGACATAGGCCACGCCCAGCTCCCGGTCGGAGTAGGTCAGCTTTGCGTCCCTGGCGGCGGTGAGGGCTGTCAGGTTGGCCATGGAACCGCCGGACACAAACAGGCCGCCTGCTGTCTCCGGATATCCGGCCAGGCCGCACATCCAGCGGATGGTTTCCTGCTCAATACAGCCTGCCCCGGAGGCGTTTAACCAGCTTCCGGCATGGGGATCGTAGGCGTTGGTCATAATGTCTCCCATCCAGGAAAACAGGGAGACGGGGCTGGGAACGCAGGCAAAGCACCGGGGGTGCTGTACTAGGGACTGATTGGCGTACACATCCCTTTCCATCTTCTCAAACACTTCTTTTACCGGCCGCCCCTGGGCGGGAATTCCCCGGCTTCTCAGCTTTCTGACGGCGGCCTCGTCCGCTTCCCGGGATACGTCCCGGTCCTTCATTCCCTCATAAAAATCCAGGGTCTGGTCCACAAACCCCTTCATCAGTTCTCCCATCTCTCTCTTCTGTTCCTTCCGGATCAGATCCATCGCAATACAACTCCCTTCTGTCTATCTGAATATTTCTTGACATTTCCTGCCACTCACTGTATCATGAACCGGTGATTTTGTAAAATTTATAGATTTTATAAACTAATTAAAATATTTTTATCGATTAAAAAGGAGACGATTTTATGGAAATCCGGACACTGTCCACGTTTCTGCGGGTGGCTGAACTGTCCAGCTTCTCCCACGCGGCGGCGCAGCTGGGCTATTCCCAGGCGGCGGTGACCATCCAGATCCGTCAGCTGGAGCAGGAGCTGGGGGTTCAGCTCTTTGAGCGCATCGGAAAGAAGGTAAAGCTGACGGAGGAGGGGAGGCATCTCATTCCCAAAGCCATCGACGTGATGAACGCCGTCCGGGCGGTGAGAGATCTGGGAAGGGAGGATGAGCCTTCGGGAAAGCTGCGTCTGGGGACGGCGGAATCCCTGCTCATCAGCGTCCTGCCGCCGGTGATGATGGAATTCTGCCGCCGCTGCCCGAAGGTGGAGTTTTCCACCTGCACCGGGATGGTGACGGAACTGTTTGACATGGTAAAACAAAACGATATTGACGTGCTGTACTTTCTGGACCGGAGGACCAATTTTCCCGAGTGGATCAAGGTGGCGGAGCGGCGGGAGTACGCCCTGTTCGTGGCCTCGCCGGACAATCCGCTGGCCAGGGAGAAGCACATTTCCGCGGAGCGGCTTCTGAGAGAACCTCTTCTCCTCACGGAAAAAGGGGTGAGCTACCGCTACGCCATGGAGCAGGAGCTGGCAGCCGCCGGCCTGGCGGTCCGCCCGGTGCTGGAGACGGGCAACACCGACGTTCTCACCCAGATGCTTTTGAAGAACATGGGAGTCTCCTTCCTGCCGGAGTTTGTGGTCCGGGATTACCTGGCGGACGGCCGTCTGGCGGCCCTGGACACGGTCTGCCCGGAGATTGAGATGTGGAGCCAGCTGGTGTATCACAGAAATAAGCTGGTGACGCCTCAGATGGAGATTTTTCTGGAGCTGATGAGCGGCGCCATTTCCTAACAGAACGGAATTTCCTAATAGAGCGGAATTTCCTAACAGAACGGAAAAACACCGTCGCCCTGGAAAGCCGGAAAAATGATATGATAAAAAAACTACGTACAAAGGAGGAAGGGGAATATGCTGTCCAAACGGCAGAGCCATATTGTGGACATCTTGAGCAATGAGATGCGCCCTGTGACGGGGAAAGACCTGGGAAAGGCCCTGGGAGTGTCGGACCGGACCATCCGTTCCGACGTGGAGGCCATCAACAGGGAATATGGCTGCGAGCTTATACGAGCCAGCAGGAGAAGCGGCTATTTCGTGGATCACGAGCTGATGAAGGCCCAGAACATCAGCAGCCAGGAGGTGATCCCCCAGACGGCCCATCAGCGGTGCGTCTGGCTGATCAAGGAGCTTCTGTTCCGGAATCGGGAGATCAACCTGATCGATCTCCAGGAGCGGGTGTTTGTCAGCGGTTACTCCATCGACAACGATCTGAGAAAGATCCGGGAGATAATCCGGAAATATCCGGGGCTGCGCCTGGTCCGGTCCAAAAACCACATCCGTCTCTCCGGGGACGAGGGAGACAAGAGGAAACTGTACAAGGAGCTTCTCATGGAGGAGACGAAGGGAAACTTCGTGAATCTCAACGCCATTGCGGAGATTTGGAAAGATTTTGACCTGCTGAAGCTGGAGGATGAATTCGCGGAGATCTGCGACAAGTACGATTACCGGATTTCGGAGATGGAATACCCGCTGATTATGCTCCATGCCGGCGTTTCCATTGAACGGATGCTGAACCACAACTATGTGAGCGAGGAGCTGGACGGAAGGGAAGCTCAGGGAGGCGGCAAGGAATATCAGATCGCAGACGAGCTGTTTGCCCGGATCTCTGATATTTATAAGGTGAAGCTGGTAAAAGACGAGGTGCTGAGGTTTGCCGGCCTGCTAAAGGGCAAGGACCGGGTGACGGAGGAAGAGGTGAAAATAGACGAAGACGGGGAGATGGAGCGCCTCATGGGGGACATCCTGGAGATCTTAAAACAGGAGTTTGACATCGACCTGTCCGCCGATCAGGATTTCCGCACCGGGATCATTGCCCATATCCGGCTGCTGATGAAGCGTCAGCAGAACCAGGTGGCAGCCAATGACCTTTATCTTCAGGAACTGAAGCGGAAGTATCCGCTGGTGTTTGAGATGGCTGTCCGGGTGGCCCAGTGCATTGAGGGCTACTGCGGCGCCCGCCTCAACGAAAATGAGATTTCTTTCCTGGCCCTTCACCTGGGGGCCGCCTGCGAGCGGATGAACACGGCGGAGCAGTACCGGGCGGTGGCCATCATCCCCAACAGCTACATGATGTCCAAGCCCTGCGTGGACAAGCTCATGCTCCGTTTCGGCAACCGGATGACCGTGGTGCGGGTGTGCAGCTTTTTTGAGGAGAGAAAGATCGTCCAGGACAATCCGGACCTGATTCTGACCACGGTGCCCTTAAAGCACCACCTGGGCATCCCCACCGTTCAGATTTCCCTGTTTTTAAACGGGGAGGACGAGAGCAAGGTGTTTCAGATGCTCAACTATCTGGATAAGCGGAAATACCACCACGACTTTGTCAATCTGATGGAACGACTCATGCGCAAGGATCTGTTCCACATCCGGGAGTCCATGGAGAGCCGGGAGGAGATTCTGAATTTCCTCTGCGATTCCCTGTACGAGAAAGGTTTAAGCGGGGAGAATTTTAAGGAAAACGTGTTCCGGAGGGAGGCGCTCTCAGACACGTCCTTCGTCTACGGGTTTGCCGTGCCCCACGCCATCGAGGTTTCCACCAGGGAGTCCTGCATCTCCATTATGATCTTAAAGGAGCCGGTGCGGTGGGGAGATTTCAACGTGAACCTGGTGGTCCTTCTGGCTATCCGGGAGACGGACAACAGCCTGCTGAAGGTATTTTTTGACTGGCTGTGCAACATTGTGACAGACAACAACAAATTCCAGGAACTGATTCAGTCCTCCGGATACGAGGAGTTTATGAATCATGTGATCCGGTAGGAGGGAGAAAACTATGGCAAAATTGGCGGGAAGCAGCAGGGAAGGGACTGCTGTGGAGAAGAAGAAAGAATTTCAGCCGGCGGGACTGGGAAGGAGGTTTGCAGCCTATCTGGTGGACTGGTATCTGGGAGCCCTGGCCACGGCGCTGCCGGTGTCGGTGGTGTCCATGAAGCTGTTCGGCACGGTGCAGAACCAGAATCTGCTGACTTTTTATCCGCCCTACGGACTGATCGCGGGGGCCCTGGGCCTGTTTGCGGCGGTGATTTACTATGTGGCGGTGCCCGTGCTTCTGTGGCCGGGACAGACGCCGGGAAAGCGGTGGCTGAAGATTCAGATTGTGGATCAGAACGGCGGGGACGCGGGGACGGGACAGCTGATCCTCCGCCAGCTGGTGGGCATGATTATTCTGGAAGGATCCCTGGTGTCCGCAAGCACCATCTGGCATCAGATGTTCACCATTGCCACGGGGATCAATGTGGTGAACGTCCTCATGTACGCCGGCATGGCGGTGAGCCTGGTGTCCGTGGTTCTGGTGCTGGCCGGCCGTCACCGGGCGATCCATGACAGGATCGGAGGAACCGCGGTGGCGTCCTGCAAATAATTTCCTAAACATTAGGAAAGACTGGTAACAAAATAACGGAAACTTACGTGTTATACTGGGAACCATCAGAGATATTACACAAAACAAGGAAAGGAGACCGGGGAAATGGAAGGTTTGGAACTGATCTGCTTTAACATTATTTCCTCCGTGGGAATGGCAAAATCCAGCTACGTGGAGGCTATGAGAGCGGCCGCGAAGGGGGATTATCCGCTGAGCGAGGAGAAAATGAAAGAGGGAGATGATTTCTACTCTAAGGGACATGACGCCCATTTGGAGCTGCTGTCCAGGGAAGCCAATGGGGAGGCGCTTGACGCCGGCGTGATCCTGATGCATGCGGAGGACCAGATGATGGCCGCCGAGGTGGTGCGTCTGATGGCGGAGGAAAACATCAAAATGAGCAAAAAAATCCAGGCTCTGGAGGCAAAATAAGCCGGCCTGTGAAAAAGGAAAGGAAGGTATAACTATGAAGAAGATTTATCTGTTCTGCAGCGCGGGAATGTCCACCAGCATGCTGGCAAGCAAGATGCAGAGTGTGGCGGACGCCCACAACGTACCGGTAAAGGTGGCGGCCCATCCCCACAACAAGATCGGCGAGATCATCGCCAATGACCGTCCCGACTGTATTCTTCTGGGACCGCAGGTGAAGTACATGTATGAGGAGACTGTGGCCCAGTACGGCAAGGAGAACATCCCGATCGCTGTGATCGACGCCGCGGACTACGGCATGATGGATGGAGAGAAAGTGTTAAAGACAGCCATCAAGCTGATCAAGAATAATAAGTAATGCCAAAAAAGGGGGATAAAAAGCATGCTTAGCAAATTAGAGAAAGTCCTGATGCCTCTGGCGGAGGCCATCGGAAGAAATAAGTATCTGATGTCAGTCCGCGACGGTTTCCTGGTTTCCACACCGCTTCTGATCGCCGGATCTATTTTCCTGGTAATCGCCAACTTCCCGATTCCGGCCTGGACAGAGTGGCTCTCTTCCGTGGTGGTGAATCAGAATACGGGAGAGACCCTGGCCACGTTCCTGGCAAAGCCGTCAGACGCTACGTTTACCATCATGGCCGTGTTCGCGGTGATGGGAATCGCCTATTCTTTCGCAAAGCATATGAACACCAACCCGCTGTTCGGCGCGGCTGTGGGCCTGATGTCCTGGTTCCTGCTCATGCCCTATCTGGTTTCCGGAAACGTGACCGTAGGTGAGGCGACCCAGGCGGTGACCATCAGCGGCTTAAGCCTCGGATGGCTGGGAGCGAAGGGAATTTTTGTGGGAATTATCTGTGCCTTCGTGTCCGTCCACATTTACGCGTGGGTGGAGCGTAAGGGCTGGGTGATCAAGATGCCGGAGGGCGTGCCGCCTACGGTTGTGGAGTCCTTCTCCGCTCTGATTCCCGCAGTTGTGGTTATGACCGTGTTCTTCCTGATCAACCTGATCTTCGGAGCCTTCGGCACCAACGCCTTTGACATTATTTTCCAGTTCCTGCAGACTCCTCTGTTAAACCTGGGAGATACTCTGGGAGCTATGGTGATCGCCTACATTTTCCTCCACTTCTTCTGGTTCTTCGGCGTAAACGGAGGATCTGTGGTAGGTGCGGTGTTCAACCCCATTCTTCAGACCCTGTCCCTGGAGAACCTGGACTATTTCCGGACGGGAATCGGCGAGGGACATATTATCTGCCAGCAGTTCCAGGATCTGTTTGCCACCTTCGGAGGCGCAGGATCCACTCTGTCCCTGGTAATCGCCATGGTGCTGTTCTGCAAATCCAAGCGGATTAACTCCCTGGGAAAGCTGTCCCTGGTAGCCGGTATTTTCAACATCAATGAGCCGATCATCTTCGGTCTGCCCATCGTGCTGAACCCCACCATGATCATTCCGTTTATGGTAGTGCCCACGGTCAACATTGTGATTTCCTACTTCTGTATGTCCATGGGACTGGTGCCCATCTGTTCCGGCGTGAACATACCCTGGACCTGTCCCCTGGGAATTTCCGGCTTCCTGGCCACCAACTGGGTGGGAGGACTGCTTCAGATCGCCCTTCTGATTTTAGGCGTGGTGATTTACATGCCCTTTATCAAGATCATGGATAAGCAGTATTTAAAGGATGAAGCGGAGGCAGCCGCGAAGAAAGAAGAGGACGACGACGATATTTCTCTGGATGACCTTTCCTTTGACGATCTGTAAGGAGAAGAGAGGAGACGGAAAACAATGAAGATTATCATGATTTATGATCAGATCCAGTCCGGAGCGGGAATCAAGGACGACCACATGGTTCCCCTGGGAGCTACTAAGGATCCGGTGGGTCCGGCGGTGATGATGGAGCCCTACTTGAAGAAAGTGGACGGCCGGGTGGTGGCCTGCCTGTACTGCGGAGACGGTTTCTACGAGGCCAACTCCGACGAGGTGAGCCGCAAGCTCTGCGCCATGGTGAAAAAGCTCCAGCCGGATGTGGTGATCTGCGGACCGGCCTTCAACTACCTGGGATACGGAAAAATGGCGGCGAGAGTGGCCCTGGATATTAACACCACCGTGGGAATTCCGGCGTTTGCGGCCATGTCTAAGGAGAACGAAGAGACGATTTCTGCTTATAAGGATAAAATTCACATCGTGGAGACGCCCAAGAAAGGCGGATTCGGTTTAAATGAGGCTCTGGAAGGCATGTGCCTTCTGGCGGCGGCGATGGTAAATAAAGACAGAGAAGCAGACGTTGCAGCCAAGTATTGTTTTAAGTAAGCCTGAGAGGGGAATGTGGCATCTGCCATGTTCCCCTTGTGTTTTAAATGAAAGAGAACCTACCGGAAAAAATATAAGAGAGTGAGGAAAAGGAATATGTGGGGAATTATTGCGACCTGGAGAATGGCCTATGAAGGGATCGAAAAGGCCAGTGAGATGCTGAAGGCAGGCGGAGACGCGGGAGACGCCATTGAGACGGCGGTGCGGGAGGTGGAGGACTTCCCCTACTACAAATCAGTGGGATACGGCGGTCTGCCCAACGAGGAGATGGAGGTGGAGCTGGACGCGGCCTACATGGACGGAGATACCCTGGACATCGGCGCGGTGGCGGCCATCAAAGATTTCGCCAACCCGGTTTCCATTGCCAGACGGCTGTCCAAAGAGCCGGTGAACAACCTGCTGGTGGGGGAAGGGGCGGAAAAATTTGCCCACAAGGAAGGCTTTGAGAGAAAGAACATGCTCACAGACCGGGCAAAGATTCACTACCGCAACCGGAAGAAGGAGATCGCCCAGACGGAGATCAAGCCCTATGCCGGCCACGACACCGTGGGAATGGTGTGTCTGGACACCCGTGGAAAGATGACCTCCGCCACCTCCACCAGCGGCCTGTTCATGAAGAAAAAGGGCCGTGTGGGAGATTCCCCCATCTCCGGTTCCGGCTTTTACGTGGACAGCAAGGTGGGCGGAGCCAGCGCCACCGGTCTGGGGGAGGACGTGATGAAGGGCTGCGTTTCCTATGAGATTGTCCGTCTGATGAAAGAGGGAATGCACCCCCAGGAGGCCTGCGAGAAGGCAGTTGCCATGTTTGACCGGGAGTTAAAGGAGAGAAGGGGAAAAGCCGGAGATATGTCCCTGATCGCCATGAACAACAAGGGCGAGTGGGGCGTGGCCACCAACATTGAGGGCTTCTCCTTCGCCGTGGCCACGGAAAATGAGGCCCCCGTGGTGTACCTGACAAAGAATGTGGATGGAAAATGTATCCACGAGATGGCAAGCAGAGAGTGGCTGGACGACTATATGAGAACCAGAACGGCTCCCTTAAAAGAACTGTGACGGGAGGTGCCGGACGGTGATGGAAGAGAAAATTCTTGCGAAGGTGGATGAGCTGTCTCAGGAGATGATTGACACCATCATCCGCATGGTGCAGATCGACAGTGTGGAGGGGGAGGCTGAGCCTGACGCTCCCTTTGGACGGGGGGTGAAGACCGCCCTGGATGCCGCTCTGGATCTGGCCGGAGACATGGGATTTTCCACGGTGAACGTGGACAATTACATGGGTTACGCTTCCTACGGGGAGGGAGAAGACTACGTCTGCGCCGTGGGCCATCTGGACGTGGTTCCCACGGGAACCGGCTGGAAGCAGCCTCCCTTCAGCGGATACCTGAAAGACGGGGTGATCTACAGCCGGGGCGTTCTGGACAATAAGGGACCGATTTTTTCCTGTCTCTACGCCCTTTACGCCTTAAAGGAGCTGGGAATTGTCCCGGACCGTCAGGTGCGGATCATCTTCGGATGCGACGAGGAGACGGGATTTGAGGATCTGAAGTACTACCTGTCAAAGGAGAAGCCGCCGGTCATGGGCTTTACTCCGGACTGCAAATATCCGGTGGTGTACGCGGAGCGGGGAAGGGCTCTGGTGGAGATCGCCCCGCCGTCCATGGACCGGTTTTACACCCTGATGAATGACTACGTGCTCAACGCCAAGAACAACGGCGAGCGGTTCCACATTGATTTTCGGGATCAGGAATTCGGCCAGGTGGAGGTGAGAAATTTTAAAATTCTGCCCGCCGCCTCCGAAACCGGGAACGTGCCGTCTTTGCAGTTTGCCGTCAGCTATCCGGCGGGCTGCACGGCGGATCAGATCGCGGAGACCATAAAAAAGGAGATTCCGGACATGAAGACGGTTCTGGTTTCCAATATGGATCCGGTGCGGTTTGAAAAGGACTGCCGTCTGGTGGACACTCTCCGCTATACCTATGAGAGAGTGACGGGAATGGACGGAACTCCCGTGACCACCACCGGCGGAACCTACGCGAAGATGATGCCCAATATTGTGCCCTTTGGCCCCTCCTTCCCGGGACAGAAGGGAATCGGCCACCAGCCGGACGAGTGGATGAAGGTGGAGGACATCATCACCAACGCAAAGATTTATGCCCTGAGCCTGTATTATCTGGCGAAGGACACAGAGATGGAGAGAAAATGAGGGAGAGAGCGATGATCGAGATTTGCTGCGGAAGTTATGAGGATGCCCTGGCGGCAGACCGGGGCGGGGCTGAGAGAATTGAGCTAAATTCCGCCCTGGCCCTCGGCGGGCTGACCCCGTCTGCGGGCTGCGTGAAGCTGGTGAAGAAAAATACGGGTCTGAAAGTCATTTCCATGGTGCGCCCCAGGGGAGCGGGATTTAACTACACGGAGGCGGAGACAGAGCAGATGTTCGCCGACGGGGAGGAGCTTTTAAAGGCGGGAAGCGATGGGCTGGCCTTCGGGTTTCTCACAGAGGACCGGGAGATCGACCGGGAGAAGACGGCAAAGATGGCGGAGCTGATCCACAGTTTCGGAAAGGAAGCGGTGTTCCACCGGGCCTATGACTGCGTGAAAGATCCCTATGAGGCCATGGAGACCCTGATCAGCCTGAAGATAGACCGGGTTCTCACCAGCGGCCTGAGAGAGAAGGCTGTGGAGGGAGCAGAGCTTCTTCGCAGGCTGCAGGCGGAGTACGGTTCCAGGATCCAGATCCTGGCGGGCAGCGGGGTGAACGCCGGAAACGCAAAGGCCCTGATGGCGGAGACGGGCCTGACTCAGGTGCATTCCTCCTGCAAGGACTGGAGAAGGGATGAGACGACCTCAGGGGAATATGTAAACTACCGGTTTGCCCCTGCGCCCCACGAAGACGACTACGACGTGGTCAGCGAAGAACTGGTGAGAAAGCTGGTTGAAGAGACGAGATGAACAAAAAGACAGCAAAACGGTATGCCGTCACGACGGCCGCGGTGATTGCCTCCGCCTTTCTGCAGGCCTTCGCCATGCAGACCTTTCTGACGCCGGCTCAGATCCTGTCCAGCGGCTTTACGGGAATGGCGGTTCTCATTGAGCGGATTACTTCCATTTACGGCGTCCATTTTTCCACCTCCCTGGGGATGGTGGCCTTAAATGTTCCGGTGGCTGTTTTCTGCTTCAAGCACATCGGAAAGAAGTTTGTGATTTTTTCCATGCTCCAGGTATTTTTGGCCAGCCTGTTTCTCCAGGTGTTCCACTTTAAGCCTCTGTTTGACGACGTGCTCTTAAATATCTGCTTCGGCGGGTTTATCTACGGAGGCGCCATCGTCACCGCCTTAAAGGGAAACGCCTCCACGGCGGGAACGGATTTTATCGCCCTCTACGTGTCCAACCGGACGGGCAAGGCCATCTGGCAGTACGTGTTTTTATTCAATTCCTGTATGCTCTGCATCTTCGGCTATATGTTCGGATGGGAGTACGCCGGATATTCCATTATGTTTCAGTTTATTTCCACCCAGACCATCGACCGGTTCTACCACCGGTACAAGCGGGTGACTCTTCAGATCACCACCCACGATCCTGAGACGGTGGTGAGCGAATATATCAAATATTACCGCCACGGCGTGTCTGTAATGAACGGCTACGGCGGATACAGCAAACAGGAGATGAGCCTGCTCCACACCGTGGTTTCCTCCTACGAGGTGCAGGACATCGTCCACCATTTAAAGCACGCGGACCCGAAGGTAATTGTGAATGTGCTCCCCACGGAGACGTTCTTCGGCGGCTTTTACCAGAAGCCCATCGACTAGGCCCGCGGGGAAAAGGAGAAGATTATGCACAGATTAGGTATTTCTGTTTATCCGGAACATTCCACCCAGGAGAAGGATTTCGCTTACATGGAGCTGGCGGCAAAGTACGGGTTTTCCCGCATTTTTACCTGCCTTCTCTCCGCCAGCAGCGATCCGGAGGTGATTAAGAGAGAATTCGGCGCCTTTCTGAAAAAGGCCCATGAACTGGGGTATGAGGTGGCGGCGGACACCAATCCCCAGGTGTTTCAGAATCTGGGGGCGTCTCCGGACAACCTGGAAATCTTCCACCAGCTGGGTCTGGACATCATCCGCCTGGACGGCCATTTTGACGAGCTTCAGGACGTGCTGATCACCAGAAATCCCTACGGCATCAAAATCGAGTTCAATGGAAGTTCTGACGCGGATGTGGAGCGGCTGATCCGCCACGGGGCAGACCGGAGAAACATGATCATCTGTCACAACTTCTATCCGGAGCGGTACTCCGGCCTGAGTCAGAAGACCTTCGACCGGTTCAACGAGAAGTGGACCTCCCTGGGAATGACCACGGCGGCCTTTGTATCCAGCCAGGCGGAGCACACCTTCGGCCCCTGGGAGGTATATCAGGGGCTGCCCACCCTGGAGGCGGACCGGACTCTTCCCATCGACGCTCAGGTCCGCCACATGGTGGCCTGCGAGGTGATCGACGACATTCTCATCGGAAACGCCTACGCCACGGAGGAGGAGTTAAAGGCCATGGCCTCCGTGAAGCTGACGAACACCACCATCAGGATGGACGAGGCGGAAGGCCTGGGGGAGGCGGAGAAGGACGCCGTCTATCGCTTCATCCACAACGGCAGAAACGACGCCAGCGAGTATTTTATCCGCTCCAGCTTCCCGAGACTGCAGTTTAAGAGCCGGGAGATCCCCTTCCGTCCCTGCGAGAAGAAGACTTTCACCAGGGGGGACGTGCTGGTGGTCAACGACAACCTGGCCCACTACCGGGGAGAGGTGGAGATCGTGCTCACGGAGATAGAAAATGACGGCCAGAGAAACCTGGCGGGACGGATCGCGGACACGGATATGAGGATTCTGGACGAGATGGAGAAGCGGCCGGACCACGTGTTTGAGATCATCTGACGGGACGAAAGAAAAAGTGAAGAAAAGGAATAGACAGACAGCGGGCGAAATGGGGATTCGCCCGCTGTCTTCTGCGTTCCGGCAGGACTCTGCCGGGGATATGAGCCGGTTTATGCCATGGTCATGAACCACTCCACGGTCTGAGGATCGTAGTGGGAGAAGAACAGGCTCTTGCCGCCGTCTAAGGCCTCGATCTTTGCCATGTCCTCCGGGGAGAGGGTGAAGTCAAAGAGGTTGAAATTCTCCTCCATCCGCTCTCTGTGAGTGGATTTGGGGATGATCACCACATCGCTCTGAAGGAGGAAGCGGAGAGCCGTCTGGGCCACGGTTTTCCCGTATTTGGCTCCGATCTCTTTCAGGACGGGATTGTTGAAATAGTCATTTTTTCCCTCGGCGAAGGGGCCCCAGGACATGATCTGGGTTCCGTTTTTCTTCATGTACTCCTTCGCCACCTTCTGCTGCTGGAACACGTGGGTCTCCACCTGGTTTACCGCCGGTTTGATCTCAGAAAAGTGATGGATATCCAGGAAGCGGTCCGGATAGAAGTTGGACACGCCGATGGCCCGCACCTTTCCCGCCCGGTAAGCCTCCTCCATGGCCCGGTAGGTGCCGTAGTAGTCGCCGAAGGGCTGGTGGATTAAAAGCAGGTCGATGTAGTCGCTCTGCAGCTTCTTTAAGGATTCGTCGATGGAGACCTTCGCCTTCTCGTATCCGGCGTTGCTGATCCATACCTTGGTGGTGATGAAAAATTCTTCCCTGGAAAGGCCGGACTTTGCCACCGCGTTTCCCACGCCCTCCTCGTTGCCGTAGGCCTGGGCGGTGTCAATGCTGCGGTAGCCCACCTCAATGGCCTCCCTCACGCACCGCTCCGTCTCCGCCGGCGGCGTCTGATATACTCCGTATCCCAGCTTCGGCATCTTTACTCCGTTGTTTAACGTCACATATTCCATGATTGGTTCCTCCTTAAATTTTATATTTACAGGCCGACTCTCTTGGCGTATTCCTCCGGATAACGGTCACCCATGATGGGAATAGCCTTTAAGTGTCCGTCAATTTCAGTTAATTCTTTATCGGACAGTGAAATATTTACGCTTTGGACATTTTCCAGCATCCGGCTTTTGCGGCGGGTGCCGGGAATAGGCACGATCCAGGGGCGCTGCGCCATTACCCATGCCAGGGCAACCTGGGCAGAGGTACAGTTCTTTTCATCTGCCAGGGACTGAATATAGTCCACCAGCTTCTGGTTGGCCGCCAGGGCCTCCGGTGTGAAGCGGGGATATACCGCGCCGCCCTTCGCGGAGGGAACCTTCCCGTCTGTCTGGAATTTTCCGGTAAGAAATCCTTTCCCCAGCGGAGCGAAGGGAATAAACCCGATGCCCAGCTCCTCCAGTACGGGGAAGAGTTCATGTTCCGGCTGCCGCCACCACATGGAATACTCGCTTTCGACAGCTGTGAGGGGACATACGGCGTGGGCCCGGCGGATCGTCTGAATTCCCGCTTCCGAAAGTCCCCAGTGAAGAATTTTTCCCTCTTCCATCAGTTCCTGCATCAGGCCGGCGACTTCCTCAATGGGAACATTGGGATCGATCCGGTGAAGATAGTATAGATCCACATGGTCGGTTTTCAGCCGCTGCAGAGAACCTTCTATGGATCTGCGGATCCCTGAGAGACTGGCGTCCACCACCTGTCTGCCGTTTTCCATGCGGATTCCGCACTTGGTGGCGATCACCACCTGATCCCGGTAAGGGGCCAGGGCCTCGCCTACGATCTCTTCATTGATGTAAGGGCCATAGACCTCCGCGGTATCAAATAAGGTCACGCCGGCTTCCACTGCGGCCTGAATCACCTCTATCATTTCCCTGCGGGTATCCGGGGGTTCACTTAGATAAAGATACCACATCAATCCCACGCTGACTTTTGCTCAACCGATACAGCCGGAGGGCTGGATAACAAGAAAAGGCGGTATGCGCCCCGTGGAGGGGTAGCGTACCGCCTTTTCT
>DXFM01000019.1 GCA_019114465.1 Candidatus Lachnoclostridium avicola | reverse complement strand
CGGCCATCAGTTCGGCATTCAGCTCTCCTACGCGGTGCAGCCCAGCCCTGACGGTCTGGCCCAGGCATTTATCATCGGTGAGGAGTTTATCGGGGACGATCATGTGGCCATGATCCTGGGGGACAACATTTTCCAGGGACAGGGCCTGAAGAAGCGGCTCCGCGCCGCCGCGGCCAAGGAGACGGGAGCCACGGTGTTCGGCTACTACGTGGACGATCCGGAGCGGTTCGGCATCGTGGAGTTTGACAAAAACGGCAAGGCCATCTCCATTGAGGAGAAGCCGGAAAAGCCGAAGTCCAACTACTGCGTCACCGGTCTGTATTTCTACGACAACAAGGTGGTGGAGTACGCGAAGCACTTAAAGCCCTCCGCCAGAGGAGAACTGGAGATCACGGATCTGAACCGGATCTATCTGGAGAACGGGGATCTGGACGTGATTCTCTTAGGTCAGGGCTTTACCTGGCTGGACACGGGAACCCACGAGTCCCTGGTGGAAGCCACCAACTTTGTGAAGACGGTGGAGACCCACCAGCACCGGAAGATCGCCTGCCTGGAGGAGATCGGCTACTTAAACGGCTGGATCACCAAAGAGCAGGTGCTGGAAGCCTATGAGGTACTGAAGAAAAACCAGTACGGCAAGTACTTAAAGGACGTGCTGGACGGAAAATACGTGGACAAGCTGTCGGGAGAATGACGGGCGGTCCGAGAATAAAAGAGAGAGCAGGGCGGCCGTCACGGGCCGCCCGGTGAAGGAGGAAGACATGAAAATTGTAGTGACAGGCGGAGCCGGATTCATCGGTTCCAATTTTGTGATCCATATGGTGAAAAAATATCCGGAGCATCAGATCATCAACCTGGATCTTTTAACCTATGCGGGAAATCTGGAGAACTTGACGGAGGTGGAGAACGCCCCCAATTACAAGTTTATCCGCGGGGACATCGCAGACCGGAAGTTTGTGTTTGACCTGTTTGAGAAGGAGAAGCCGGATATCATCGTAAACTTCGCGGCGGAGAGCCATGTGGACCGCTCCATTGAGGATCCGGAGAGCTTTGTGAGAACCAACGTCATGGGAACCACCACCCTGCTGGACGCCTGCAAGGAGTACGGAATCAAGAGATTCCATCAGGTATCCACCGACGAGGTGTACGGAGACCTGCCTCTGGACCGTCCGGATCTGTTCTTCACGGAGGAGACGCCGCTGCACACATCCAGCCCCTATTCTTCCTCCAAGGCCAGCGCTGACTTATTTGTCATGGCCTACCACAGGACCTTCGGGATCCCGGTGACCATCTCCCGGTGTTCCAACAACTACGGCCCCTACCAGTTCCCGGAGAAGCTGATCCCCTTAATCATCAGCCGAGCTCTGGCGGACGAGGAACTGCCGGTATACGGAACAGGAGAGAATGTGAGAGACTGGCTCCACGTGTCCGACCACTGCGTGGCCATTGACCTGATCCTGGAGAAGGGCCGGGTGGGCGAGGTGTACAACATCGGAGGCCACAACGAGAGAACGAACCTGGAAGTGGTAAAGACCATCTTAAAGGCTCTGGGCAAGCCGGAGAGCCTGATCAGGTTTGTGAAGGACCGTCCCGGCCATGACCGGAGATACGCCATCGACCCGACAAAGATTGAGACAGAGCTGGGATGGGAGCCTCAGTACGTGTTTGACACGGGTATGAAGCAGACGATTCAGTGGTATCTGGACAACAAAGAGTGGTGGGAGCACATCATTAACGGTGAGTACACCAGCTATTTTGAGAAAATGTACGGGGAGCGGTTATAATATAAGGGAAACGAAAAACAGTCTTTTCCGCATGAGACATTCATATACTGTTATATTGTAAAAAATGGGAATGGACTTTTCATAGCATAGGAGAACCCCGAATGGATATCAGATTAAGGAATATAGCAAAAATCGCTGAAGCGGATATCAAAGTAGATGGCGTGTCCATTATAGGCGGCTATAATGATACAGGAAAAAGTACAGTTCTGAAAAGTATTTACGCGTCTGTAAATCTTTTCAGAAACGCGGATCAGAAAGTCCGGGCGGAGCGGCGCAGCAGCCTGTTTTCCGCAATAGCGGATCGAACAACATATTTTGATCCCGATGGATACGGAGGTTCATTGGCTCATATTTTGATTAATTTTGCGGACATGTTTTCGGAGCGATGGTTTCGGGATGGAAATGAGAGTTTCACCGCTTTTAAGCAGATATTCCGCGAGTGCGCGTCGCGCGATGAGGAAGCGCCGGATCAGCAGCTTGATGATCAAATTTTCACAGATGAATTTTTAAGGCCAATTTATGAGAAAGTGGAAGAGGTGTTGAAACGCCCGCGGGAAACCTATATGAAATATATAGGGGAAATGTACATCAGAAGCGCTTTCTCCGGGCAGATGAATCATCTGGGCAGCAATGACGCGGCGAAAATACAAATTCAGTCGGAGGATGCTGAGCATTATCTGGAAGTCAAGGAAAACAGAATAACGGATATGTCATATGCCTCTGTCTCTAAGCCGGATGCTATTTACCTGCCCACGTATAATGTCCTAGATTTGATCAAGGACCGGTCGTCCCGCTTTAGATTCAGGACGGGCAATCGCTATTCCATGGAAGATGAACTTCGGAAATATCTGACTTCTGAGGGAGATGCGAGACAGACGTATGAAGCGTACTCAGAAAGAGAAGCTAACATATCAGCAATTAAAGAAATATTAAAAGAGGTTGTCCATGGCGAGCTCCAGATGGAGGGAAACGGAAAACTGTCATTTAAAGATGATAGTCTAGAAAAAAATATTGATATGAGCAATGTTGCTTCAGGTATGAAGACGTTTTTGGCGATTCAGAAATTAGTGGAAAATGGTTATTTGAAAAAGAATGGCATTTTGTTAATTGATGAGCCGGAAACGAATCTGCATCCGGAATGGCATTTAAAATTTGCGGAAATTATTGTACTTATGTACAAATATATGGGAATATCCACGGTAGCGAATTCTCACAGTCCCTATTTTATTCGTGCAATAGAAGTAAAACTTGCAGATTATGGAATGAAAGAGAACGGCAATTTCTATTTGATGGAAAAAATGGACAATGGCAGATGCTATTTAAAAAATGTAACCGACAGAACGAATGAGCTCTATCAAAGATTGTATATGCCTTTGCAATATTTGTAGAAAGTGGTGGCGCATGAAATTAGATCAACAAAAGATCAAAAGCACGCTGGGAAAGACTTCGGCGGATGATGAAGGGAACCAGGTTCTGCAAAGTGATGAAGCTGTTTATGATTTTGATGAGATCACAAATGAAGCTGCAGTAGTTTACAGAAATAAAAAAGCATTGGCATCTTGTGATGCACTCTATATCAAGAATGAAAAAGAATTCTTTTTATTTGAGTTTAAAAATGTGAGGAAGTCAAGAATAAGCTGGAAACAGTTGTACAGTAAAGCATATGACAGCGTCTGGACTTTGCAGACAATCTTTTTTCCGGATTTGTCCATAAATGAAATGAAAGAGAGGCTTACGATGCTGGTAATTTACAACGATGATGGAGTTGTGGAAAAAGAGCAGGATAGCCCGGCTTTTGAGGCGCTGAAAAGCAAAATGAAGCAGTTGGCAGAAAATCAGGAGCAGATTTTATTTGACCTTGATATTTTTAAAGGATTTTTGTATAAAGATATTCTGACAGTTGAAAAAGATATTTATACGAAAAAATATCATAGACAGATTTTTTCTGATTAGTTGGGAGGTGGTACCTTGGAAGCAGACAGAGTGACAGCGTATCTGGAAAAACCGGTGATACAGCAGTATAAATCAGACGTGGGTTTCCGTACGCTGGTGGACAGTGTCAACGATAATATGTATGTGATACCGAAATACCAGAGGAAGTACCGCTGGAACAGGGAAAAGGTAGTTGATCTGGTGGAGTCCCTGCTTCGAGGGCTTCCTATTCCGCCGATCTATACCTGTAGGAATGCGGATAATCAGCTGGAAATCCTGGACGGACAGCAGAGAGTGATGAGCCTGTTTTTTTATTACATCGGGGCTTTCTTGGACCGCAGAAAGGCCAGTGCGGTGAACTTTACAAAGCTGGATGTAAAGGAAAATCAGACGTTTCAGGAGGCGCTGAGAGAACAGTTTGATCTGGAACCCCTTCACATAGCTCTGGATGGGGAGAATGGACGGGAGATCAATGTGGACTATGCGTTCCTTCCCATAGCGGTGAAGCGAAAGGTGGATTATACCACTATTACGGTAATTGAGATTAAAATTGATCAGCCGGAACAGCGGGAAAAGATTTTGCGGACGATTTTTGCCAACCTGAATAAGGGAGGGGAACTTCTCTCAGAGCAGGAGCAGAGGAACGGAATTTATAACTGTACCTTCTATGATATGCTGCGGAATTTTAATCAGGAAAACCAAAAATGGAGAATGCTGTGGGGGCGGGAAGACGCCAAAGAACGGGCGGTCAACCGGGGATTTCAGGTGGCAAAAGTCACCAGCACAAAGGAGAAGCCGGAATATAGAAATACGATTGTAAATACCCGGCTGAGAGAAGAATACTTCAATGTGCAGGATTCTTTCAGCTATTATGGGACTTCCACAGAACGGGCGGATATAAAACTGATTATAGACCAGGGCGGAAAAGTGCCGGTTTATGAGTATAACAACCTGGTGGTAGAATTATTTGCTGAGAAATTAAAGGGGAAATCCAGGGAGGATGTCTTAAAAATCTGTAAGCCGATTTACATAATTGGATTTCCGACTATTTGAGAAAAAATACGGGAAATACAGCCGCTTTCCGGCGGCAGAATGGAGAAACATACAATGAACACAACAGCCCTAATCATGGCCGGCGGCCGCGGCGAGCGTTTCTGGCCGAGAAGCAGAAAGAACCTGCCGAAGCAGTTCCTGTCCCTGACGGATGACGGAAAGACGATGATTCAGCTGACGGTGGAGCGGATTCTTCCCCTGGTGAAGATGGAAGACATCTATATCGCCACCAATAAAAACTATAGGGAGCTGGTGCGCAGTCAGCTTCCGGGGATCCCGGAGGAGAATATTCTCTGCGAGCCGGTGGGACGCAATACGGCTCCCTGCATCGGCCTGGGCGCAGCCCATATCGGAAAGAAGTACGAGAACGCGCTGATGCTGGTGCTGCCGTCGGATCATCTGATCAAGTTTAACAATATGTTTTTGAGTTCCCTCAGAGAGGCCTGCCGGGTGGCCATGGAGGATGACAACCTGGTGACTCTGGGAATCACGCCCACCTATCCGGAGACAGGCTACGGCTACATCAAATTCAATCCCCAGAAGACGCTGGGCGGCGCCTATCAGGTGGAGCGTTTTGTGGAGAAGCCTACGCTGGAGGTGGCGAAGGAATATCTGGAGACGGAAGAATACCTGTGGAACAGCGGCATGTTTATCTGGAAGCTGTCCTCCATCTGGAAAAATATGGAGAAATACATGCCGGAGACCTATGCCGGCCTGCAGAGAATCGGAGCGGCTATCGGGACGCCGGAGGAGGAAGCGGTGCTGGAGCAGGAATTTGCGGCTCTGCCGTCGGTTTCCATTGACTACGGCATTATGGAGAAGGCACAGCATATTTATACCATTCCGGGGACGTTCGGCTGGGATGACGTGGGTTCCTGGCTGGCCGTGGAGCGGATCAAAAAGACCAACGAGGACGGCAACGTAGTAAACGGAAATGTGATTACCATCGACACCCACAACTGCATCGTTCAGGGAACCAACAAGCTGATTGCGGCGGTGGGCCTGAGAGATCTGATCATTGTGGACACGGAGGATGCGATTCTGATCTGTGAAAAGCATCGGGCGGGGGATATCCGCAAGGTGACGGAGAATCTGAAGATCTGCAACCGGGATGAGTACTTATAGAAAATGATTCATGAGAAAAAGGCGGGGATCCCCGCCTTTTTCCTGTTTCTGCCGGAATGATGGCATCAAAATGACAGGAGCAGCCGTCCGGCGTCTTCCCGTTGACCGCCCCGCCATTCTATACTATAATGGAAACCTGCAAGAATAAAGCAACAATGAATATTCAATATCCGCGGAAAACCTGCGGAAGATAAAAGGTGAATTCATGACAGACTACCAAATCAAAGAAACATACAAAAACTGGATGTCCCGCCCCCTTCCGGCGGACTTGAAGGCGGAGCTGGAGTCCATCGCCGGAGATTCGGAGGCTGTTTCCGACCGTTTTTACAGGGATCTGGCCTTTGGCACCGGCGGGCTGCGGGGAGTGATCGGTGCGGGAACCAACCGCATGAATATTTACACCGTGGGAAAGGCGACGCAGGGGTATGCGGACTATCTGCGGGAGCAGACGGCGGTGGAGGGATCACCGGCGGTGGAGGAATCACCGTCGGTGGAGGAATCGCTGTCGGGAGAGGGCCTGCCGTCGGTGGTCATCGCCTATGACAGCCGCATTAAATCGGAGGAGTTTGCCCGCAGGGCGGCGGAGGTGTTCGCGGCAAATGGGATCCGCGTGCATATTTATCCGGAGCTCATGCCCACTCCGTCTCTCTCCTTTGCCATCCGTCATCTGGGATGCGACGGCGGTGTGGTGATCACCGCCAGCCACAATCCGGCAAAATACAACGGCTATAAGGTGTACGGGCCGGACGGCTGCCAGATCACCACGGAGGCGGCGAAAGCCATTCAGGGGCGGATCGGCGCCCTGGACCTGTTTGAGGATGTAAAACGGGTCGATTTTGACCGGGCCATGAAAGCGGGAAGGATCTCCTGGGTCGGTGAGGATGTGGTGGACGCGTACATCAGGGCGGTGAGTACCCAGCGTTTCTGCGAGGACGATGAAATTGATAAAAACGTATCAATCACCTACACGCCCCTAAACGGGGCTGGTTTGAAGTGTGTGCTCCGGGCGCTGAGGGAAAATGGATTTTCCAACATCCATGTGGTTCCGGAGCAGGAGAAGCCAGACGGCCATTTTCCCACCTGCCCCTATCCCAATCCGGAAATCCGGGAAGCCATGGAGCTGGGCATTCAGTACGCAAAGAAAAACGGCAGCGACCTGCTGCTGGCCACCGACCCGGACTGCGACCGGGTGGGAATCGCCGTGAGGGATGACCGTGGGGAATACGTGCTGCTCACCGGAAACGAGGTGGGTCTGCTGTTGTTTGAATACATCTGCAGGCGGCGGATCGCCTGCGGCCGGATGCCGGAAAATCCGGTGCTCATGAAGACCATTGTGACCATCGACCATGTGAAAAAAATCGCCGACCGCTACGGCGTTCAGGTGATCGACGTTCTCACCGGCTTTAAGTTTATCGGGGAGCAGATCGGCCTTCTGGAGAAAAAGGGAGAGCTGGACCGGTATATTTTCGGATTTGAGGAGAGTTACGGCTACCTGTCGGGAACCTTTGTCCGGGACAAGGACGGGGTGAACGCCTCCCTGCTGATCTGCGAGATGTTTGCTTACTATAAGACCCAGGGAAAGGGCCTTCTGGAGGTGTTAAATGACCTGTACGACCGCTATGGCTACTGCCTGAATACCCAGCACAGCTGCCAGTTTGAGGGAGCGGCGGGATTTGAGCGGATGCAGCAGATCATGAGCCGGCTGCGCCAGGCGCCGCCAAAGGAGGCCGCCGGCCGGAAGGTGGTTTCTGTGGAGGATTATCAGACCCAGGAAAAGCGTTTTTCGGACGGTGGGATGGAGGCCATCCAGGGCCTTCCCAGATCCAATGTGCTGAAGTTCTGGCTGGAGGGAGGCTGTTCCTTTGTGGTCCGGCCCTCCGGCACCGAGCCGAAGCTGAAACTGTATTTTTCCGTGAGCGGAGAGGGAAGAAAACAGGTGGGAGAGCTGGAACAGCAGCTGTCTGCGGAACTGATGAAATACCTGGGCATTTGACCAGAGAGAAAGGTGGGCAACAGCCAATGGAGAATCGGCGGAACCTGGACATCGAACTCATCCGCATCATCGCCTGCTTCTTTGTGATCTTCAATCATACAGGGGAAAACGGCTTCTTCCTGTTTTCTCTTCAGAACCGGGGAAGCGTCCCGTTCTGGATGGATCTCATGATCTCTATTTTCTGCAAATGTTCCGTGCCCCTGTTTTTTGCCATAACAGGGGCGCTTTTGCTTGATAGAGAGGAATCCGCCGGCCGGCTGTGGAGGCACCGCATCGGCAGGATCGGGGCGGTGCTGCTGTTCTGGTCCTTCGTTTACTATCTGGATGAGGTGCGGCTGAGGTGGCGGAGCTTCCAGATCGGGGAGTTTGCGGCCCAGCTTTTTTACGGGGACTGGAACCTGTCCTTCTGGTATCTGTACGCCTACATTCCCCTGCTCATGACCCTGCCGCTGCTGCGGAAATTTGTAAAAAGCCTGACGGACCGGGAGTTCTGCTACCTGTTTTTTCTGGCCTTTGTCTTTCTCTCCCTGCTGCCGGCCCTTCAGTACCTCCTGTGGCAGGAAAGCCACGGGTTCAATGAAAATTTCAGGATTGACTGGCTCTGCTCCTCCATCTTTGTTTACCCGTGCCTGGGATATTTTCTGTACCACCGGACGGATGCTTTCTGGAATGGAAAACGGCTAGCCCTGCTGTGGCTGGCCAACCTGGCGGGAATGGCGGCTGCCGGCGCCCTGACCTGCTGGCAGGCGTCCATAACTGGCCAGCTGGATGAAAATCACTCCCAGACCTTTTTTAACACCTTCGTCCTCATAAACTGCGCGGCAGTGTTTGTCACCTGCCGGTACGGCATGAGGCAGATTTCGCTGCCGGAGGCGGCCGGCCGGCTGATCCGCTCCGCGGGGAGCTGCACCCTGGGGATCTATCTGCTCCACATGCTCTTTCTGAAGCGGATCGGGGCCACCATGGCTCTGGGGGAAGTGTTTCGCCGCCTTCTGGGGCCGGACAGCATGGCCGGGGCCCTTTTGTACTGCGCCGCGGTGTTTCTGCTGGGGTGGGCCGTCACCCTGGTGCTAAAACAGATTCCCCTGCTGCGGAGACTGGTGTGACGGACCCGTTTTATCTGTACAAGAGCTATAATGATGCCCACCCGGAGGCACCGGCGGGGGAGAAAAAAGTATATGGATCGGAAGGCTTTTCTCCGGAGGACATTACGGATCTACTCACGCGTAATATACAACGGGGGCGGATTATATCTTAAACCATGTCCATGGGGACCACTGCAACCTGGTGGGGATGCTGTGGGAGAAATTTAAAGGCCGCGTGCTGGTGCCCGGTCCCTGCGCCCTGGAGCTGGCGAAGACCTTCCGGATTCCCACCCAGGCCATCTATCCCATTTTCCCGGGAAATACCTACTATTTTGACGATTTTACCCTGAATATACGGGAATCCGCAGTGTCTGGTAGGGGAAAAATTACATAGAAACAGAGCTGCAGCCAGGGACCGGCTTCGGAGAGATCCGAGACGCTGGTCCCTGGCTGTTTTTAGAAGTTTATGAGGCTGTTTTCCCCTGACCTGGATGTTTCAGTGCATCCGGATCTGATAGTGTCCGGCGATCCAGGCACCGTCGGGAATACGGTATGTTTTGCCGTCGGGAGCTCCCATCACCCAGCCTTTCTCGGAGGTGTAGTGGGCTTCCATGACTCCCGCGTAGTGGAGCATGGCGATGCCGGCGTTTAGCTTGGCGTCGTCCGGCGCCGTCTGATCATCCGGCAGGCAGACCATGACTGTGGTGTCCCCGTCCAGGATGAAGCGGTAGGGCTGCAGGTTTAAGTAGGAGGGGGCGCAGCAGGCGGCGATGAAAGCCTGATAAATGCCGCTGTTTAAGGGCAGGGAGGAAAGCTCCGCGCTCTCCGTCCAGTCCCCGGTGAGGACGGCGTGGCGGACGGCCAGCTTCGGCGCGATAAAACCGGTCCGCTCCTTGATGGAAATGTCGGATACGCTCTTAATGTCCAGGCGGGAGGAGGGCAGCATGACGGTGGCGTTGCCGAAGGCGATGAGAGCCATGGGCACAAGCTCATCCGCCAGATGGAGACGGTTCTTTACTTCCAGGGGATTCTGGATGGTGATCCAGCAGGACTCCACTTCCAGTTCCGTCAGCTTCATCACCAGATCTTCTCCCATATATCCGGCGTTTTCCATGGCATAGTCGTGGGGCTCGGAGGAGACCAGAAGATAATTGGGAGCCTCGATCATCAGGCCGAAATACCCCACCGCGCCTTTTAACAGAGCGGCGGCTTCGGCTCCCAGGATTGTGACGTCCGTCCGGATATCCGGAAGCAGCCGGCGGCAGCGGGGAATATAATTCTGCAGCTCCGTCAGCTGGCGGTTAGAGATCGGACGTTTCTTAAAACTTCGGGTCGATTCCCGTTTGATTGCAAGATTATAATAGTCCATCCATCATCCACCTTTCTGTCAGTCAATGAAAAACTGTTTATTTTTATAGTTTGATTTTATCATTTGTCAGTAAATATTGTCAAATAAAATCCTGAATAGAACACAAAAAATACAACAACTGCCGGTGCGATCTCGTTAAAGTCCGTCACGGCCTGTATTTCCGCCGGCAGAAGGGGACACCGGGAGAGATGCGGAGAGCATTTCCCCCTGTCCGCTAGACGTGAAATTTAGAATTGCAAAGTGGAAATACAGGCCGTGAAATCAAATGCAGTATGCAGAAAATAACAGAGAGTCTGGATGTCCTCTTTCTGAAGGGAGTATAGCACAGCGCCGGCTAAAATTAGGGTAATTTGTCGCAAAATGACGAAATTTTTGGAATTTATATATAATTCATCCCAGTAACACCAGGAGTTGGAAAAACCGAACGAAATTATTAAGAATTTATAAAAGGGTTGACGGGGGAGTGGGGGAGAAGTATAATACAACCGTAACAAAATTTAACAATTATGTAATATTTGCAATCCAAGATGGGAGAAAGCGATGAATTTTAAACCACTTCATATATTCGGACTGGTTGGTTTCTGCGGAGCGATCGCGGCGGCCAACCCCATGGACACGATGAACGCCATGGCCGCCACCCAGATTCTCAACGGGCCGGGCATGGAGCAGACTAGCATGATGACGGTGATCAGCGACAGTGTGTTTGTAAAGACATCTCTGGGCGGCGAGGAGGTGCTCACGGAGGCTCTTCAGGGCGCGTCCTTTCACGTAGTTGATACAACAGAGAACGGCTGGATTGAGGTGGCAGTGGGAAATGAGCTCGGCTATCTCCCCATCACCGAGGAAATAGAGATCAGCGAGAACGAGGAAGAAGCCCTGGCGGTCAAGGAAGAGGTTCTGGCCCAGGCCGCCGCGGAGCAGGCCAAAGAGGACCGGCGGCAGAACCTGGTGGAATACGCCCTGCAGTTTGTGGGCGGCCCCTACAAGTACGGCGGCAATGATCCCCACACCGGCGTGGACTGTTCTGGATTTACCCGCTACGTGCTGCAGCACGGGGCCGGCGTCACCGTTGCCAGAAGTTCCACCGCCCAGTCCAAGCAGGGCCGGGAGGTGAGCGCGGACCAGATGCGTCCGGGAGACCTGATTTTCTACGGAAGCGGAAAGAGCATCAACCATGTGGGACTTTACATAGGAAACGGACAGATCGTTCACGCCTCCACCTACGAGACGGGAATCAAGACCTCTCCCTGGAATTACCGGGCCCCTGTAAAAATTGTAAATGTTATGGGAGACTGATGGTATAATTTAAAGGGAAAACGCCATACTAACCTCGTAACCAAATTCAGTTAGGAGGTAATGATTATGGCAAACAGAAATTATAAGGATATGGACGACAACAGCTCCAGAAATTCTCAGAACTGCGACAGAAACAGAAATCAGAATATGGACAGAAACAACAAGGCCCAGAACAGTTCTGACAAGAATAAGAGCCAGAACGACAGCCAGAATTACAGCAGCCGCTAAGGCCGCCCGACGAAAAGCCGCTCCGCGAACAACGGGGCGGCTTTTTGCGGTATGGCGGGTATGCGTCCGACGTCCTGGAGTCACGGCGCATCTGGAACGGCGGCCGGGGAAGGACATCTTTTCCAGCCCGGTCATATAATAAAATAAGGACATACCGGGGAGGGAAAAATATGAGGATTCCCTATCCCATGGTCACATGGGACGTGCTGGATCAGTGGCTGGAAGGGGGAGCGGATCTGGTGCTTGTGGATCTGCGCACCGGCCCGGAGTATGAGGCATCCCACCTGAGAGGAGCGGTGAACCTCCCCTTCGGGGAACTGCCGGCCAGATACAGACAGCTGCCGCGGGATAAGTTTCTGGTGTTTTACTGCAGCCATGGCGCCCAGAGCATGAGGGCCTGTAACCGGCTGGGACGGATGGGATTTTCTGTGGCGAACCTGGCGGGAGGGCTCTCCTATTACCGGGGAAAATTCCTGGAACCTGGCGGGGAAAGCCACGGAAATGTTGACAGGAACGGGCGGCAGGACTTACAATGGTAACGAATTGAAAAGACGAGGAGAATACGTATGAAATACATGTTTGCATCGGACATTCACGGGTCCGCATATTACTGCAGAGAGATGCTTGAGGCCTTCGACCGGTCGGGGGCGGAGCGGTTGATTCTGCTGGGAGACATTCTGTATCACGGCCCCAGAAATGACCTGCCGAAAGACTACGCCCCCAAGGAAGTGATCGCCATGCTCAATGAGCGGAAGGACAGGATTTACGCCGTGCGGGGCAACTGCGACACGGAGGTGGATCAGATGGTGCTCCAGTTCCCCATTCTGGCGGACTACGCCCTGCTGGCGTTAAACGGCGTCACCTTTTACGCCACCCACGGCCATGTGTACAACCAGGATCACATTCCTCCCATGCAGAACGGGGATGTGCTGGTCCACGGCCACACCCATCTGCTGAAGGCGGAGAGGACGCAGGCCTCAGACGGGGAGCGGACGGTGGAGATCACCGTGCTGAATCCCGGCTCCACTTCCATCCCCAAGGGAGGCAATCCGCCTACATACGCCATTCTGGACGGGCGGGAATTTACCATCCTGACTTTTGAGGATGAGACCGTGGCGGGTATTACCCTGTAACAGAGACGAAAGAAATTGAGGACGAGAGCGTGGAAAGAAAACTGGAACTGATCGCCCCCTGTCATTTTGGCCTGGAGGCGGTGCTGAAAAAGGAAATAACCGATCTGGGATATGAGATCGCCCAGGTGGAAGACGGAAAAGTGACATTTCTGGGGGACGAGGCGGCTATCTGCCGGGCCAATGTGTTCCTGCGGACGGCAGAGCGGGTAATGATCAAGGTGGGCAGCTTCCGGGCAGTCACCTTTGAGGAGCTGTTTCAGGGGACGAAGTCCCTGCCGTGGGAGGATTTTATCCCGGAGGACGGAAAATTCTGGGTGGCAAAGGCCACATCCATCAAGAGCAGGCTGTTCAGCCCGTCGGATATCCAGTCCATCATGAAAAAAGCCATGGTGGAGCGGATGAAAGAGAAATACGGAGTTTCCTGGTTTCCTGAGACGGGCAGCAGCTATCCCCTGCGGGTGTCCCTGTACAAGGACGTAGTGACGGTGGGGCTGGATACCACGGGAGTGTCCCTTCACAAGAGGGGCTACCGCACCATGACCAGCAAGGCGCCCATTACGGAGACTCTGGCGGCGGCTCTGATCATGCTGACGCCCTGGCGGGGGGACCGGATCCTGGTGGATCCCTTCTGCGGAAGCGGGACTTTTCCCATTGAGGCAGCCATGATGGCGGCTAATATGGCTCCCGGCATGAACCGCAGTTTCCTGGCGGAGGAGTGGCCCAACCTGATCCCGCGCAAATGCTGGTATGAGGCGGGAGACGAGGCGGGAGACCTGGTCAATGACCAGGTGGAGACGGATATTCAGGGCTACGACATTGACGGGGACGTGATCCGCGCTGCCAGGTCCAACGCCCGGTCTGCCGGGGTGGATCATCTGATTCACTTTCAGCAGCGGCCGGTGAGCGAGCTGAGCCATCCGAAAAAGTACGGCTTTCTCATCACCAACCCGCCCTATGGGGAGAGAATTGAGGAGAAGAAGAACCTGCCGGAGCTTTACCGCCAGCTGGGGGAGCGGTTTGCCGCTCTGGACAGCTGGTCGGCCTATGTGATCACCGCCTACGAGGACGCGGAGAAGTACATGGGGCGGAAGGCGGATAAAAACCGGAAGATTTATAATGGAATGATGAAAACCTATTTTTATCAGTTTCTGGGGCCGAAGCCCCTGAGAAGAAAGCAGGGAGAGTAGGGGTTGAAAAAAAGAATCTGGGTTCTGGGACTGGCGGCAGCGTTGTCCGCGGTCCTGGGAATGGACCGGGCAGCGGCGGGAAAGACGGAGCCGCTGCCGGTCAGTTATGACTACCGGGAAGAGGGGCGGGCCCTGGAAGTGAAGAACCAGGGAAGCCTGGGAACCTGCTGGGCGTTCGCCTCCCTTACGGCCCTGGAGTCCTCCATGCCTGTGGCGGAGCGGATGGATTTTTCCGAGGACCATATGTCTCTGTGGGAGAAATTTCCGGAGGGGCAGAAGGACGGCGGGGATTATATTATGTCCATGGCCTATCTGCTGTCCTGGCAGGGGCCGGTTCCGGAGGCGGCCGATCCCTACGGGGACGGCGTCCGGGCGGAGGATGTGCCGGCGGCAAAGCATGTCCAGGAGATCCGTCTTTACCAGTCCAAAGACTATGAAAAGATCAAGCGTGCAGTCTACGAGAACGGGGGCGTGCAGAGCAGTTTCTACTCCGACTTAACAGGGCCGGACAGCGATTCCCCCCATTACAGCAGAGAGACGGCCGCTTATTATTATGACGGGGCCGCGGGCGCCAACCACGACGTGGTAATCGTCGGCTGGGATGACGGCTACCCGAAGGAGAATTTTAAAAAACAGCCGGAGGGAGACGGAGCTTTTCTCTGCGTGAACAGCTGGGGAGAGGCCTTCGGAGACGGCGGATATTTTTATATTTCTTATTATGACACCAACATCGGCACCAGCAACATCGCCTACACGGAGATCGAGGACCCGGACAATTATGACGGGATCTATCAGACGGATCTGTGCGGCTGGGTGGGGCAGATGGGGTATGAGCAGGATACGGCGTGGTTTGCCAATGTCTACACGGCGGAAGGAAATGAAAATCTGGAAGCGGTGGGATTTTACGCCACAGGTCCGGATACGGAATATGAGGTCTATGTGATCACCGGCGTTCGGGAGATGGAAAGCCTGGAGGACAGACGTCCGGCGGCTTCCGGAACGCTGGAGGACGCGGGGTATTATACGGTTCCCCTGAAGCGGGTGGTCCGCTTAAACCAGGGCGGCCGTTTTGCTGTGGCGGTAAAGATCAAGAGCCCCGGGAAGATCCACCCGGTGGCCATCGAGTATGATCCGGGGGACGGAAAGCGGATTGTGGATATCAGTGACGGCGAGGGATATTTAAGCCATAACGGAGTCCGGTGGGACCGGGCGGAGACGGAGGGCTGCAATGTGTGCCTGAAGGCCTACACCTCAAAGCGGTAGAATATGGGAGGAAGAGGATGGAACATAAGATAGTATTTGCCACCGGCAATGAAGGAAAGATGAGAGAGGTCCGCCTGATTCTGGCGGATCTGGGAATGGAGATCCTTTCCATGAAGGAGGCCGGGGCGAATCCGGATATTGTGGAAAATGGAAAAACTTTCGGGGAAAATGCCCAGATCAAGGCCCAGGCTGTCTGGGAGCAGACGGGAGGAATCGTGCTGGCGGACGATTCCGGTCTGGTGATCGATTATCTGAACGGGGAGCCGGGAATTTACTCCGCCAGGTACATGGGAGAGGACACTTCCTACGAGATCAAGAATCAGGCTCTCATCGACCGTCTGGCGGGCGTGGAGGGCGAGGACCGGAGCGCCCGGTTTGTCTGCAACATCGCGGCTGTCCTGCCGGACGGCCGGGTGGTGCACACGGAAGAAACCATGGAAGGGCTGATCGCCATGGAGCCGGCGGGGGACGGCGGCTTCGGCTACGATCCCATTCTCTATCTGCCGGAGTACGGGAAGACGTCGGCGGAGATTTCCATTGAGGAGAAAAACAGGATCAGCCACAGAGGCAAGGCTCTGGAAGCAATGAAAGTGAAGTTGAAAGAAATCTTCGGGGAGGAAGAGGCAAGATGAAAATACTGATCGTCAGCGATACCCATCGCAGGGATGAGAATCTGAAAGCGGTCATAGAACAGAATCTGCCCCTGGATATGTTTATCCATCTGGGGGATGCGGAGGGAAGCGAGGACCGGATCTATCAGTGGCTGAATCCGGAGTGCCGGATTGAGATGGTGCTGGGGAATAACGACTTTTTTTCCATGCTGGACCGGGAACGGGAGATCACCATCGGAAAATATCGGGCGCTGCTGACCCACGGCCATTACTACGGTGTGTCTGTGGGGACGGAGCGTTTAAAAGAGGAGGCCAGGGCCAGGGGCTGCGACATCGCCATGTTCGGCCACACCCACCGGCCGTACCTGTCCCAGGAAAACGGCCTGACGGTGTTAAACCCGGGCAGTCTCTCCTTTCCCCGCCAGGACGGCCGCAGACCCAGCTACATGATTATGGAGATTGATGAGAACGGGGAGGCCCACTATACTCAGAAATTTTTCGAGAAAACCTGAATAGTCCGGCTGAAGAAGTTCTTAAAAAAGGCGCTCCGGCGGGCTGCCGGCCGGGACGCTGAAAAAAAGATCGGATTCCGTCAAAAAAAATGAAAAAAAGTGATTGACAATGCGGGGATCATAGGATATAATAATTTCTGCGCTGCTGATGAACGGCGTTTGTAAGTTGTGATTCCTAGCACGGGGTGTGGCTCAGTTTGGCTAGAGCACCTGGTTTGGGACCAGGGGGTCGCAGGTTCAAATCCTGTCACCCCGACTTATAGATCTGCGGGTGTAGTTCAATGGTAGAACACCAGCCTTCCAAGCTGGATACGTGGGTTCGATTCCCATCACCCGCTTCGCCATGAGTTTCATGGCACAATACGAGTCTGTAGCTCAGCTGGATAGAGCAACGGCCTTCTAAGCCGTGGGTCGGGGGTTCGAATCCCTTCAGGCTCGTTTCGGATATTATATCCGGTCATGGTGGGTATAGCGCAGCTGGTTAGCGCGCCAGATTGTGGCTCTGGAGGCCCAGGGTTCGAATCCCTGTACCCACCCTCAACATAGAAAATTCAGCAGCCCCGCAGTGTGCGGGACTCTTTTTCTATACAGGGAAATATCCGTGCGGCCCCTGGCCGCGGCAAGTATTGGGCCATCGCCAAGCGGTAAGGCACAGGACTTTGACTCCTGCATCCCGCCGGTTCGAATCCGGCTGGCCCAGCTACCGAATCAGAAAAGCTCGTGCGGCCGTCGGCCGCGCGGGCTTTTTTCGTTCCGCCCGTTCGGTCATTCTGTCGCCTTATCCGGTCTCGGAAAATATGGTATGATAATAGAGGCCTTTCGGCGGCTGTTCCCTTCGCTGGCCTTTCAGGCTGTTCTCCTTCCGCCGTTTTTTTCGGCCGTTTCCCCAGGGCAGATTCCTGCTTCCCGTACCCGATCCCCTCAGTTTAAAATTTCCCAGAAAGCAGTTGACTTTTGAGCGCAACTATATTATTATGTTTACAGAAACAGAACATTTGTTCGTATGGAGGGCTTTATGAATAGAGAAGAGAAGATGAAGGCGCTGGACGCCGCGCTGACACAGATTGAGAAGGCGTATGGAAAAGGTTCCGTGATGAAGCTGGGGGATTCCAGCGCGAATATGAATATTGAGACCGTTCCCACCGGCTCCCTGAGCCTGGACATCGCTCTGGGGCTGGGCGGTGTGCCCAGGGGAAGGATCGTGGAGATCTACGGACCGGAGTCCAGCGGTAAGACCACCGTGGCTCTCCATATGGTAGCGGAAGTGCAGAAGAGAGGCGGCATCGCCGGGTTTATCGACGCGGAGCATGCCCTTGACCCGGTTTATGCGAAGAATATCGGCGTGGACATTGACAATCTGTACATCTCTCAGCCGGACAACGGAGAGCAGGCCCTGGAGATCACGGAGACCATGGTCCGCTCGGGAGCTGTGGATATTGTGATCGTGGATTCTGTGGCGGCTCTGGTGCCCAAGGCGGAGATTGACGGCGAGATGGGAGACTCTCACGTGGGACTGCAGGCCAGACTGATGTCCCAGGCCCTGAGAAAGCTGACGGCGGCCATCAGCCGTTCCAACTGCATCGTGATCTTCATCAACCAGCTCCGCGAGAAGGTGGGCGTGA
Source organism: Candidatus Lachnoclostridium avicola (assembly GCA_019114465.1). Classification (GTDB taxonomy): domain Bacteria; phylum Bacillota; class Clostridia; order Lachnospirales; family Lachnospiraceae; genus Lachnoclostridium_A; species Lachnoclostridium_A avicola. Next base: position 33,056 of record DXFM01000019.1, on the reverse strand, counting down.
TGTTTGGAAATCCGGAGACCACCACCGGCGGCCGGGCCCTGAAGTTCTACTCCTCCGTCCGTCTGGATGTGCGCCGCACAGAGACGTTAAAGCAGGGCGGCGAGATGATCGGCAACCATGTGCGTGTGAAGGTGGTCAAGAATAAGATTGCTCCGCCCTTCAAGGAGGCAGAATTTGACATCATGTTCGGAAAAGGCATCTCCAAAGAGGGAGATGTGCTGGATCTGGCTGTGAAGGAGAATATTGTGGAGAAGAGCGGCGCCTGGTACGCCTACAATGGAGCGAAGATCGGACAGGGCCGGGAGAATGCCAAGATCTATCTGGCGGAGAATCCGGCCATCTGCGATGAGATCGAGCACAAGGTGCGGGTGCGCTACGGGCTGGAGCCGGATACGGAGGAGACCCACGACGGCGCAGGCCAGGGAATGCTGCCCCTGGAGGAAGAAGAGTAAGGAGAGGCTTGTAAGATGCGGATTGTATCCATTGAGCCGCTGGACAGAAAGAAGAGCAGGGTCCTCACGGACGAGGGCCCTGCTTTCGTTCTTTGCAGCGGAGAGCTGAAAACCTACGGCATCGAGGCGGGGGGAGAGCTGACGGAGGAGAAGTACGAGCTGCTGATGCGGGAGGTGTTCTTCCGCCGGGCCAGGGAGCGGATGTTCCGCCTGCTGAAGGCCTCGGACAAGACGGAGGCGGAGCTGAGACGGAAGCTGGCAGACGGGGGCTGCCCTGCCGAGGCGGTGGAGGCGGCCATAGCTTTCGGGAAGGAGAAGCGCTACATTGACGACCGGCGCTACGCCCAGAATTACGTGGAATATCACGGCAGCACAAAGAGCCGCCGGCAGCTGGCGGCGGAGCTGGCCTCCCGGGGGATCTCCCGGGAGCTGGCACAGGAGTGCCTGGAGGAGACGGAGCTGGATGAGAGGGCTCAGATTGAGAGACTGCTGAAAAAACGGGGCTATGACAGGGATCAGGCAGACCAGAAAGAACAGCAGAAGACTATGGCATTTCTCTCAAGAAGGGGTTTTTCTTACGAGGCAATACTTGACATCATGCACAAAAAATATTAGAATTATAATGTTGTATTACCGTACAATGAAAACTAAATAAGGAGGTGCTCCTGTGTCAGTAATAGCTGTAATTGTTGCAATTATTATTGTAGCTCCTATTACCTGGATCTTCGCTGTCAGTCATCAGAAGAAGACTTACGAGAATACCATCGGCAGCGCGGAAGAACGGTCCAGGGAAATAATAGATGAAGCGTTGAAGACTGCGGAAACGAAGAAGCGCGAAGCTCTCCTGGAGGCGAAGGAAGAGTCCTTAAAGACGAAGAATGAGCTGGAAAAAGAGACGAAGGAGAGACGGGCAGAGCTTCAGAAATACGAGCGGCGCGTACTGAGCAAAGAAGAAAACCTGGACAAGAAGTCCGAAGCAATGGAAAAGAAGGAGGCCAGTCTGGTCGCCAGAGAGGAAAAACTCTCAAAGAAGTCTGCGGAAGTTGAGGCGTTGTATGAAAAAGGGATACAGGAACTGGAAAAGATTTCCGGCCTTACCTCCGAACAGGCAAAAGAATATCTTTTAAAATCTGTGGAAGAAGATGTCAAGCATGACACCGCCAAAATGATCAAGGAACTGGAAGCAAAGGCAAAAGAGGAAGCGGACAAGAAAGCGAAGGACTATGTGGTTACAGCCATTCAGAGATGCGCGGCAGACCATGTGGCAGAGACGACGGTTTCCGTGGTACAGCTTCCCAATGACGAGATGAAGGGCCGTATCATCGGCCGTGAAGGAAGAAATATCCGGACCCTGGAGACGCTGACTGGCGTAGAACTGATCATTGACGATACGCCGGAGGCTGTGGTGTTGTCGGGATTTGACCCGATCCGAAGAGAAGTGGCGCGAATTGCGCTGGAGCGATTGATCGTGGATGGACGAATCCATCCGGCTAGAATTGAAGAAATGGTAGAAAAGGCTCAGAAGGAAGTGGAAGCCAACATGCGGGAGGACGGCGAAGCCGCCACCCTGGAAGTGGGAATACATGGCATCCACCCGGAACTGGTGAAGCTTCTGGGCAAGATGAAATTCAGAACCAGTTATGGACAGAACGCGCTGAAGCATTCCATCGAAGTTGCGCAGCTTGCGGGACTTCTGGCTTCAGAGGTTGGCGTGGATGTGCGTCTGGCAAAGCGGGCTGGCTTATTACATGACATTGGTAAATCCGTTGACCATGAGATGGAAGGCACCCATGTGCGTCTGGGAGCGGAACTGTGCAAGAAGTACAAGGAATCCGCTGTGGTGATCAATGCGGTGGAAGCCCATCATGGCGACGTTGAGCCGCAGAGCCTGATCGCCTGTCTGGTTCAGGCAGCAGATACGATTTCTGCCGCCAGACCGGGAGCGAGAAGAGAGACTCTGGAAACATATACAAACAGATTGAAGCAGTTAGAAGATATTACCAATTCCTTCAAGGGAGTGGAGAAATCTTATGCCGTTCAGGCGGGCCGTGAGGTCAGAATTATGGTAGTGCCGGAGCAGATCAGCGATGACGATATGGTGCTTCTCGCCAGGGATGTTGCCAAGAGAATCGAGAATGAACTGGAATATCCGGGACAGATCAAAGTGAATGTAATCCGGGAGTCAAGAGTGACCGACTACGCGAAATAGGAAATAGAAGCCTTACCAGCACTTATCTGGTAGGGCTTTTATTTGTCTTACGGCAGAGACGGCTGCCCGGGGAAGAGAAACCTTAATTTTTTCCGTCAATTTGCCCGGGGGAATTGACTTTAAGGGCGGGGGGAATTAGAGTAGAGGACAGGAAGGAGAGATGCTTATGATGAAAAAACGGTGGCGGCAGCTTGCCGCGATATTTATGGCGGCGGTTATGGCAGTGGGGACTGTGATGCCGGCGTGGGCTGCGAGCAGAAAGAAAATCACTTCGGTGAGCCTGACGGTAAATTCCGATATGAAGATCGGCGATGACATCAGCATGGATCAGGTGGAACTGGAGACCAACAGCGATAAGTACTACGTGGATTCTTACGACTTTACGAATTCAGGCTTTTACTGGGGCGAGGAAGACGTGCCTCAGCTGGAGGTGTATCTGAGTGCGGAGGACGGATATTATTTTTCCCTGATGAGTTCGGATGTCCATTTGAAGGGGGCAACTTTCGTGACAGCCACCAAGCCGTCGGGAATGGATTCCACGGTGCTGAAAATCACCATGGATCTGCCGTCTATGGCGGCGCGGATGAGCGATCTGGAGGAAGTGAGTTTCGGCGCTGACGGAGTGGCTTCCTGGGAGCCGGTGGAGGGCGCGGGATACTATGAAGTGCGCCTGATCCGCAATTCCACCACGGTGGGAGGAACCCAGACGGTGGAGGCTACCAGCGCAGATCTGGGCTATCTGATGACAAAGGCGGCCACCTATACTGTGAAAGTTCGTCCGGTGAGCAGGGTCAACTGGGAGAGCAAGGGACAGTGGGCTTCTTCCAGCGGAGTGTATGTGGATTCTGCCGCGGCGGAGCGTTTCCGCCAGGCCAGTCAGACAGCGGGCCAGTGGGTGGAAGACGAGAACGGCTGGTGGTTCCGCAATGAGGACGGCACCTACACCGTCAATAACTGGCAGCTGATCAACGGAGACTGGTATTATTTCAACGGGAACGGCTACATGATGGCCAACTCCTGGGTGGAAACCGGCGGTTTCTACTATTATGTGGGAGCGGACGGAGCCATGCTGAAGAGCACCTACGTGCCGGGAACTCAGTACTATGTGAACAGCTCCGGCGTCTGGGTACAGTAGACGGACGGATACAAAATAAAGCGGAGGTGAGAGATATGGAAGAAGAGAAGAAGAAAGAGGCGCCGGTGAAGCGCCTGGAGAGAAATCTGAAATATCAGGGAAACATTTTAAATGTGTATGAGGATGTGGTGGAGGTAAACGGCCACATCGCCCACTGGGATTTCATCCACCACGACGGGGCTGCCGCAGTGGTGCCGGTGACTGCGGACGGGAAAATTCTGATGGTGCGCCAGTACCGCAACGCTCTGGATCGCTACACTCTGGAGCTTCCGGCGGGAAAGCTGGACACTCCGGACGAGCCGAAGATTGAGTGCGCCTACCGGGAACTGGAGGAGGAGACCGGCTTCCGCACGGAACACATGGAATATCTCATCAGCGTCAACACCACGGTGGCGTTCTGCAATGAGGCCATTGATATTTTCGTGGCCAGGGATCTGATTCCGTCCAAGCAGCATCTGGACGAGGATGAGGAGATCAATGTGGAAGCCTGGGACGTGGAGGAATTAAAGAAACTGATTTACGCCGGAAAGATGACCGATGGAAAGACCATCGCGGGCATTATGGCCTATGCGGAAAAATACTGCCGGTGAGCCTTCGGGCCGTATGCCGGTTATGAGAGAGACATCCCGCGCATATTCTGAATTGAGGAATATGCGCGGGATGTCTGCATGATCAGGAAACATTACGGAGAGTGGCTGCTGGGGGCCTTTGCGGCGGGGATCGTTCTGGGGACGGCGGCGGTGAACCTGGCGGGAAACGGTTTTCGGGAACGGGCGGGGGAGTTTGAGGCTTTTCTGGCCGGCAGTCTGGCGGCGGGAGGCGGGCAGGGATGGGAGCTGCTGAAGGCGGTGGCTGTCCAGCGCCTGGGGGAGACTGCTCTCCTGTGGGCCCTGGGACGGACAGCGGCTGCCAGGATCTGCTGCTGCGGCCTGGCGGCGTATCTGGGCATTTCCGTCTCCGCGGTGCTGGCGGTGTTTACTCTGGAAAACGGTATGATGGGACTGCCCCTCTATCTGGCGTCGGTGCTGCCCCAGGGGCTGTGCTATATTCCGGTGTGGCTGTTTCTGGCAGGAAGCGCGGGAAGTCATGGGAGAATGCCGGTGCGGTACGTGCTGGCGGGGGCGGCGATTCTCGGCGCGGGAATCTGCTGCGAGAGCTTTGTCAGCCCCTGGATCTTCCGCCGGTTATGGGGCTGGTGAGAAAAAAATAAAATTTATTTTTACAACATGTTGAGGAAAATGGAAATTTCCTCCAACATGTTGTATTTTTTATGTAAATCAGCCGGAAAATGACGGCGAAGTGGGAAAAATGTGTTTGATTTTACGGGAAAATGGGGATATAATGTGAGCACAAGCCTGTTTTTTGACCGATTATGGTGGAAAAGTCAGGTCAGGGGGATAAAAATGGTAGATGACATAAAAGAGTTTGTGGTATATTTGCGGGAAGTGAAGAGAACGTCCGTAAATACTGAGGTGTCTTATCAGCGGGATCTGATGCAGATGGCATCCTACCTTAAGGAGAAGGGGATCACAGAGCCGGGGAAGGTGACAAAAACCAGCCTGAATTCTTACATTCTTTTTCTGGAAAAAGAGGGAAGGGCGACTACGACCATTTCCAGGGTGCTGGCGTCCATGAAAGCGTTTTTTCACTATGAGATGAGCTGCGGGAAGATTCACAAAGACCCGGCGGAGCTTTTAAAGGCGCCCCGGGTGGAGAAAAAAATGCCAACCATCCTCTCCGTGGAGGAGGTCAGCTGCCTGCTGGCCCAGCCAAACGGCGATGCGCCCAAAGAGATCCGGGACAAAGCCATGCTGGAGCTTTTGTACGCCACGGGGATCCGGGTGTCAGAGCTGATTCACCTGAAAGTGGAGGATATCAATCTGAATGTGGGCTTTATCACCTGCCGGGACGGAGTGAAGGAGCGGACGGTGCCATTTGGAAAGGTGGCCAGGCAGGCTCTGCTGGACTATATGGAGAAGGCCAGAAAGGTGCTCTTAAAGGGGAGCGAGTCGGAGTGGCTCTTTACCAATTGCAGCGGAAAGCCCATGAGCCGTCAGGGGTTCTGGAAGATTATAAAATATTACGGGGAGAAGGCGGGAATCCAGGCGGATATCACGCCCCACACCCTGCGCCATTCCTTTGCAGCCCATCTGCTGAAGAACGGGGCCGACGTTCACGCGGTCCAGGCGATGCTGGGGCATTCGGATATGGCGACGACCCAGGCCTACATGGCCTACTCCCAGACGGGAGCCATGCGGGAGGCCTATACCGGGGCTCATCCCAGGCGGTGAGATATTGAAGACTGAAAGATTCTGTGTCCGGCAGATGGGGACACGGAATCTTTTTTTACGCGGTACGCCCGGCAAGCGGCCGCCATGCCTGCAGGGGCGGACAGCTGCCGGGCAGCGGACAGCGAACGGCGGTCTGTGAAAGCCCAGCCCGCCGGATTTTTTTGAAAAATAAAGAGTTGTGCAGAACTTCGCCCTATGGTAATATAGAAATGATGTGAAAAAATCGAGCGGAACAGCCGGTAGGACAGGCCGGCTTTGAAAAGGAGGACGAATATGAAAACAGTAGCAGATTATGTGAGAAGTATTCCGGATTTCCCGGAGCCGGGAGTGATCTTCCGGGATATCACCACGATCCTTCAGGACCCGGACGGCCTGCAGCTGGCGGTGAACGGACTGATCGATATGCTGAAGGACGTGGACTATGATGTGGTGGTGGGACCGGAGTCCAGAGGATTTATCTTCGGCGTGCCGGTGGCCTACGCGGAGCACAAAGGCTTTGTTCCGGTGAGAAAGAAGGGCAAACTGCCCTGCGAGACCATTTCCGTGGAGTACGAACTGGAGTACGGCACGGCGGAGCTGGAGATTCACAAGGACGCCATCAAACCGGGACAGAAAGTGGTCATCATCGATGACCTGATGGCGACGGGAGGCACCATGGAAGCCATCATCAAGCTGGTGGAGCAGCTGGGCGGCGAAGTGGTGAAAATCTGCTTCGTGATGGAGCTGGCCGGACTGAAGGGAAGAGAGAGACTGAACAGATACCCGGTGGATGCCCTGGTGGTTTACGAGGGAAAATAAAAGAGAACGCTTTGGGCGCGGCGGCCGGCAGGTCTGCCGCGCGTATTTTTTACTGTGAAAGCCCGGTAGGCCGGGACTGCGGAAAGGAGAGGGACTGGCGTGAAGATGACGACGCTCTGCTATCTGGAGCAGGATGGAAAATATCTGATGCTTTATCGCAACAAGAAGAAAAACGACATCAATGAGGGAAAATGGATCGGCGTGGGCGGCCACGTGGAAGGGACGGAGAGCCCGGGAGAGTGTCTGGAGCGGGAGGTGAAGGAGGAGACGGGACTGACCCTCACCTCCTATGCCTTCCGGGGGATCGTCACCTTTGTCCCCGGGCCGGATCAGGTGGAATACATGTGCGTGTATACGGCCGACGGCTTTGAGGGGACCCTGCGGGAGTGCAGCGAGGGGGAACTGAAATGGATCCCCAAAGAGGAGATCGAAAATCTGAATCTGTGGGAGGGAGACCGTCTGTTTCTGCCCCTTCTGATGAAGGAGGACACGCCCTTTTTCTCCATGAAGGTGGTGTACGAGGGAGACCGGCTGGTGTATGCGGGGCTGGACGGGGCGCCTGAGAACGGTCCGTCCGGATGGAGGCTGCCATGGGGAAAATAGCTCTGATGGTATCCCGGGAGGAAATGATCTATCAGGCCCACAACATTCTCCAGGAAAAGCGGTATGAGATCCAGGAGATGCGGGTGGTAAAGACGGAAGACACGGTGATGGAGGCCAGGGAGCTGATCGCAGGCGGGGCCACCATTATCATCGCCAGGGGGCTGCAGGCCTCCCTGGTAAAGCAGTATACGGACATCCCGGTAGTGGAGATTGTGATCACCGCCCAGGAGATGGGCCTTCTGGTGACCAGGGCGAAGCAGATTTTAAAAAAACAGCATCCTCTCATCTCTGTGGTGGGTTTCAAAAACATGTTCAGCGATATGTCCTATTTTGAAACTCTCTACGACATTGATTTAAGAACCTACTACGCGTCCGGGGAAAACAGCCTCTATGACGCGGCGAAGGAGGCGGTGGCCGACGGAGCGGATCTGATCATCGGCGGAGATACGGCGGTGGAGGCGGCGTCGGCGGCCGGGGTGCCGTCCCTGTTTCTATCCACCACAGAGGATTCCATCCGCACGGCTTTTTCCGTGGCGGAGCGGATGGATTTCGCCATGGGGGCGGAGAAGCGGAACGCGGCCCAGATGGAAACTCTTCTGGACTACTCCACCAACGGGGTGATGCGCCTGGACGGGGCGGGAAAGATCCTGTCCGCCAATCCCATGATGGAACAGATGATGGGGAAGGAAGAGCGCGAGGTCCGGGAGAGAACTCTGTGGGAGATTTTCCCGGAGACGGAGCAGGAGGGATTAAAGCGCGCCCTGGAGACGGGGGAAGAGAACTGTTCCTGCTTTCTGCGCATCGGAGGGGGAGCGTACCTGGCGGACATCGCTCCCATCGTGGTGGACGGCCGGGTGGAGGGAGCGGTGTTTACCTGCACCAGGATCAAGGCCAGAAGGCCGGAAAAAGACCAGAACAGCGGAAAAGACCGGCGGGGGACCATCGCTCTGGGGGATTTCAGGGATCTGCTCCAGGAGTCCCCCGCCATGCAGGACTGCCTGAGGAAGGCGAAGCTCTACTCTCTCTCCGATTCTCCGATGGTGATCCAGGGGGAGTGCGGCACGGAGAAACGGCTGCTGGCCCAGTGCATCCACAACAACGGGATCGGCAGCGGCGGCCCATTTATCCGGGTGGATTGCGGCATTCTCACAGATGAGGAACAGGTGTCCCAGATTTTCGGGGAAAACGGCGCCGCCGTGCGGGCCGACGGGGGAAGCCTGTTTCTGGAGAGCGCCGACAGCCTGTGCCTGGCGGCCCAGGACTGCCTGGGCCAGCTGGTGCGGCACCGGATCCGCAGGGAAAAGGAGGGATTCCTGGAGGTCCGCGCGGATGTGCGGGTGATCCTGGGCACGGAAGTCTCCCTGGCGGATCTGACCCGGGAGGGAAATTTCCGGGGAGAGCTTTTCTATGCTGTGGGCGGGCTGACGGTGGAGATCCCGCCCCTGAGAAAGCGGCCGGAGGATCTGGAAAAGAAGATCGGGGACAGCCTGCAGGCCATGTGCGAGAAATATTCCCGGTACCACGTCCTCACGTCTGGGGCGAGAAAGACGCTGGAGAATTATTCCTGGCCGGGCAACCTGGCCCAGGTGGAGAATTTTATGGAACGGCTGGTGCTGACCGCCGGAAAACGGTCCATCGACGAGGAACGGGTCAAACGCCTTCTGGCAGAGCTCTACCCCAACATGGACGGGGAAGCGCGGCTGACAGACGCGGCCAGGGGAGGCAGGCCGGACCGGCAGAAGCTGGCGGTGGAGATGGCCCTGGAGGAGTGGGACGGCAGCCGTGAGAAGGCGGCCCAGGCGCTGGGGATCAGCAAGTCCACTCTGTGGCGCTGGATGAAGAAATATGGAATTAAGTGAAATGAATGAAATCAAAAAGAAATGATTTGGTTTCAAAAAAATAAAAAATATGCAGATATCACAAAAAAAACGCGCCGTTTCATGGAAAATGTCTATGGAAATCCAGGGGGCAGCCCGCTATAATGAAGTCGAAGCTGAGGGAAGGGATTGAAGAGAGATCCCCCGGCAAATAAAAATATGAAGAGAGGTATTTAAAATGAAGGTAGGATTTATCGGATTAGGTATCATGGGCAGACCGATGAGCAAGAACCTGATCAAGGCTGGTTATGAGCTGGTAGTAAATGACTTCAATAGAGATGCAGTTGCAGACGTAGTTGCCTGCGGCGCTGAGGCAGCGACAAGCAACAAGGAAGTAGGAGAGAAATGTGATGTTGTCATCACCATGGTTCAGAACTCTCCCCAGGTAAGATCTGCTCTGTTAGGCGAGGGCGGCGTGTGCGAGGGAGCAAAGCCGGGCACTGTTGTGATCGACATGAGCTCCATCGATCCCGTTGAGAGCAAGAAGATCGGCGCTGAGCTGGCAGAGAAAGGCATCGATATGCTGGACGCTCCTGTATCCGGCGGAGAGCCGAAGGCCATCGACGGAACTCTTTCCGTAATGGTAGGCGGCAAGAAAGAGACCTTTGACAAGTTCTATGATCTGTTAATGGTAATGGCAGGTTCTGTTGTATACGTTGGCGCTTTAGGATCCGGAAATGTTGCTAAGCTGGCAAACCAGATCGTAGTTGCCTGCAACATCGCTGCTGTAGGCGAGGCTCTTTCTTTCGCAAAGAAAGCCGGCACCGATCCGGAGCTGGTATATCAGGCAATCAGAGGCGGTCTTGCCGGATCCACCGTTATGGACGCAAAGGCTCCTATGATGCTTTCCAGAAACTTCAAGCCCGGCTTCCGTATCGAGCTGCACATTAAGGACCTGAACAACGCGCTGAACGCTGCTCATGCCATTTCCGCTCCTGTTCCGCTGACCGGACAGCTGATGGAAATGATGCAGGCTTTAAAGGCTGACGGATATGAGAAAGAGGATCACTCCAGCCTTGTGAAGTACTATGAGAAGATCGGCAACGTAGTAGTTGAGCCGGACAAGCAGTAATCCGAGAATACTGAGATCGGAAATACAGTTGTAGCAGGGGAGAGCGTTATCATGAATACAGATTTTATCAAGGGCGTGGTCGTTCCCATTCTCACCCCTATCGATGAGAATGAGATGATCGACGAAGCCAGATTAAGAGATCAGGTGGACTACGTGATCGAAGGCGGAGTGCTGGGAATTCTGGCATTCGGCAGCAACGGCGAGTTCTATATGGTCGAGGAAGACGAGATGGAGCGCGGCCTTAAGATCATGCTGGACCAGGCAGCAGGACGGGTTCCGGTTTATTTCGGAATCGGTGCCATCAGCACCAAGAAATGCTGCAGGCTGGCGAAGATGGCCGTGGAAGCGGGAGCAGCGGGAATTTCCGTTCTTCAGCCCATGTTTTTAAAACCCACGGAGGCAGAGCTTTACAATCACTTTAAGACCATTGCGGAGAGCGTGCCGGAAACCCCCATGCTGCTTTACAATAATCCCGGACGGGTGGGCTATACCATGTCTGCAGGGCTGGTAGAGCGCCTGGCCCACGAGGTTCCCAATATTGTGGGAATGAAGGACACCAGCGGCGACATCACCCAGACTTCTGAGTTCATCAGAAGAACGAGAGATGTGAACTTTAAGGTGTTCGGCGGCAAGGATACTCTGCTGTACGCTTCCCTCTGCCACGGCGCTGTGGGCGGCGTGTGTACAGCGGCCAACTTCATGCCGGAGCTGATCACAGATGTGTACAACAAGTTTGTGGCCGGCGATCTGGCCGGTTCTCTGGAAGCTCAGTTTAAGCTGAATCCGGTGAGACTGTCCATGGACGCAGCCAGCTTCCCTGTGGCGGCAAAGGATATGGCAAACCTGAGAGGAAGAAATATGGGCGTGCCCTACACCCCCAATCTGCCGACTCCGGAAGGTCCTGTGCTTGACAAGATCAAGACAGAAATGCAGAAAGCAGGACTGATTTAATTTCGCCCCTAATGAAAAAATAATATGATACATCTGCGGACCGGCGGCTTACCTCATTGATGGCAGGCTGCCGGTTTGTCTGTACAAAGGGGAAATCTGCGTGTTATACTGAGAGCAGAAACCAGCCTGCAGTACAGATGAATGGTACAGATGGAAACGGAGGATAGAATGAAATTTTTATTTGCTTCAGATTCGTTTAAGGGGACCCTGTCCTCAGAAAAAATTATCAGCCTGCTGACGGAGTCTGCGGAGAAGATTTTCCCCGGCTGTGAGACGTTCGGAGTGCCGGTGGCCGACGGCGGCGAGGGAACGGTGGACGCCGTGATCGCCGTCACAAAGGGCAATATTAAGAAAGTCAGGGTTCACGGACCTCTGATGGAGGAGACGGAGAGCTCCTACGGGGAGTTCCACGGGGACTCCGCTATTATCGAGATGGCAGCCGCTTCCGGCCTGCCCATGGTGCCGGTGGAGAAGAGAAATCCATTAAATACTACCACCTTCGGTACCGGAGAGCTGATCCGGGACGCTCTGGACAGCGGATACCGTAAAATTTCCATCGCCATCGGCGGCAGCGCCACCAATGACGGCGGCATGGGGGCCATGGCGGCTCTGGGAGTGAAATTCCTGGACAAGGACGGAAAAGAGCTGACGGGAGTGGGCGCCGACCTGGAGAAGGTGGCGGACATTGACGTGAGCGGTATCCATCCGGCGGTGAAGGAGACGGAGTTTACGGTGATGTGCGATGTGAACAATCCCCTCACCGGACCGACGGGAGCCACCTACACCTTCGGCAAGCAGAAGGGAGGCACCCCGGAGATTCTGGACCGCCTGGAGGCGGGAATGCTCCACTACGCGGCGGTGATTCAGGAGAAGCTGGGCGTGGATGCGGACCATTTTGAGGGAGCGGGAGCCGCCGGCGGCCTGGGAGCCGCGTTCAAGGTGTTCCTTCACGCCAACATGAAATCGGGAATCGAGACGGTGCTGGATCTGATTGATTTCGATCACCTGCTGGACGGCGTGGATCTGGTGGTCACCGGCGAGGGCCGGATCGACTGGCAGTCTGCCTTCGGCAAGGTGCCCAGCGGCATCGGTATGCGGTGCAAGAAGAAAGGCATCCCGGCCGTGGCCATCGTGGGCGGCATGGGCGACGGAGCGGAGAAGATCTACGACTTCGGCGTGGAGAGTATCCTGCCCACCATCAACGGCGCCATGGACATCGAGGAGGCGCTGGAGCGGGCCGACGAGCTGTATAAGGGAGCTGCTGACCGGATGTTCCGGATGCTCCGGGCGGGCATGAGCCTGAAAAAATAATCAGAGTGCGGAGAAAAGGAGGCGAAACCGCCTCCTTTTTTATGTCTAAACGGCGGGAACGACACTTTCGGTCTCCCTCTTTATAATGGAATCGCCGGGGGTGATAAACGGAATGGAATCGCTGACCCTGCACTCCGCGCCCAGCTGTTCCAGCTGGGCGCAGAAAGTCCGCACATATTTGTTTGAGGAAAAGTTCTGCTTGAAGTCGAGGATAAAGGAATCTCCGCAGCAGATCATGTTGATGCCCAGGCCCGTTGTCCCGGAGTTGTACAGATGGATGCTGTCGATCTGCTTTTCATGGGCGCCCAGGCGGAATGTTCCCAGGTAGCTGATGATGTAGGTGTTTAAGGTCATGCCCTCGTAAAAGGATATGATTTTCTGCTTTTCTTCGTAGGATTTCAGGCTGTCCAGCTTGTCAAAGAGACCGATCATGGCGTTGGCCTCCCGACGGCAGTAATCCCGGTCCCGCTGGGCGTTTAACAGTTCCCGGTATTCCGTGGCCTGCTCCGTCAGGCTTTTTTCGGCAGATTCCCGGCTGTAGGGCAGGATCATGCTCTTGACGCAGTTCTTAAAAGTGTTGGGAGCGTCCAGGGCATCCCGCATGTCGGTGGCGATGTTGGCGTTGATGGGTTTGTCGTAATCCGGATATATCCCGGCGATGGCCCGGCTCATGAGCAGAGCGAGAAGGATGACGGGGGTAGCGTTGTGTTCCCTGCACGCCTTCATGTAGGCGGTGGCCGGAACCCGGACCTCGTACCGGTAGTTGGTGATCTCCCCGGTGACAACATTTTCCGGGATGGCGTAGGCGTCCCGGGAGAGACTGATAAATTCCTTCTGGTCGTCGAAAGAATATTTCTGCAGGAACGGATCGTCGGTTTCCCCGGGAAGAAGAGGATCGTCCGCCTGGCGGACGCCTTCCGGCAGCGGCTCCGTCCCGTAAGCCGGATTGCAGTAATAATAGATCAGCGTCTCCACAAACGGCATGATCCCCCGTCCGTCGCACAGGGCGTGATGGAAGGACACGTAGATGGAGCAGTCATAGTAGGTGATGTCCACCAGGTGACAGCCGCAGCTGATGTGGCCCAGCCGGGCCAGCGTTTTCGTCCGCCTGGCGACGAGAGACTGAGCGTTCTGGATAATATAAAAGTCACCGTCCCGCTCCACCAGCCTGGTATTGAAGTAGGGATACCGTTTGATGGAGGTCTGCAGCGCCTGGTTTAAAAAAGAGCCGGAGACCTTCTTTTTTAAGCGGATCTCGATCACCTCGCTCTCCATTCCGTGCCGCTTGTACAGATAGCTCTGCCCGGAACGGTTTTTCTCGTTTTTTCCCTGGGGAGTGGACCCGGACCCACTGATTAACACTTCTTTTTCACTGCGTTTCATCGCATTATACAGATCATAGAATGGATTGCTCATGTAAATTCACCTCATATTTTCAGACTGCCCGGCCCTGGCGGCTGGGTGTTTTTTGCTTCTGTCAGGCAGTATAGGCCGGTTTTGTTTTTGAAATGATAGAAAAATGTTTGGGAAATGTTAAAAATAATGGAGAAAAGAGGAAAAACAGCCGGAGGCGCGGCGGCGCTCCGGCATGGAGAACAAGATATGAAGCTCTGAAGGATTAGGCGGAGATCGGCTTTTTGGCCACAATATAACTGCAGATCTCTGACGATTTCGGTGTTGTCTCGGAGTGGGAGCGGACTTCGCCGCCTTCTAAAATTTCCCAGTCCCAGTAGAGAGAGAACAGTTCGCCGGAGAACCAGGGATAGCATTTTTGAATCTCCCCTCCCTGAGGCAGAAAAGGCTTTTGAACTGGGACGTTGATCACGTGGATTCCTCCGGGGGGAGTCAGCTCTTTGCAGGTGAGAAGAAGCTGCTTTCGGTTTCCCGGCGTGACCAGGTGAAGCATGTTGTCGCAGAAAAAAATGTGAAACGGCTGAGCGGGCAGATAATTTTCAATGGAAGCGCATACCAGCTCCGCCGGTATATGGTATTTTCCTGTGAGAAGGCGTGCCTTGCGGATTCCAGACTCGGAGATGTCAACACCTGTAACCCGGTAGCCGTTTCGGCCGAAAAAAAGCACATTCTGTCCTTCGCGGCAGCCGATGTCCAGGAGGGAAGGCCAGTTCTGAGGCGGGTAGTAAGTCAGGACTTTCATGCTCAGGGCGGTGGGCTGTGTGCCCCAGTAATATTCTGCAGACTGATAGAGTTCCTCATAAGGAGAAGAAAAGGTGGGCGGATAGTAGCCAAACAGCATGTCACAGCTCACGTCCAAAGCGGCAGCCAGTCGGGGCAGAAGAAATACGTCGGGCATGGAATGATTGTTTTCCCATTTGGAAACGGCCTGAAAGGAAATTCCCAACAGGTCAGCCAGCTGCCGCTGGGTCAGATTTTTTTCTTTGCGGTATTTCGCAATATTTTTTCCCAGATCCATATGAAACCTCCTGATAATTTGCCGCGGATTCTTCTTTGAGTATATCGGATGAAATTCATGAATTCAACCGTTAGTTGAATTTTTAAGATTCTTCAACAGCCCGATTATTGTACTGCGTTTTGCTGTCCGATAAGATGAAGGAAAGAAAAGGAGGTGGCAGATCGTGAAAAAGATACCGATTATTTTTGATGTGGACACCGGAATTGACGACGGAACGACTCTCATGATGGCGTGCATCAGCGAAAATTTAGAAATTTTGGGTGTAACCGTATCTCATGGGAATAATTATCTGACCCATACGCTGCGCAATACTCTTAACGTGCTGAAGCTCTGCGGAAGGGAAGACATTCCGGTGGCTGCCGGAGCTGCGGCGCCAATTCTCAGAAAGATGGACGGAGATCAGGAACAGGAAGCCGGGGGAATGTTTGTCCACGGGGAAAACGGGCTGGGGGGATATGAATTTCCTTTTGAAGATGCCAGAAAAGCGCTGAGAAAGGAAAAAGCCTGGGATTTTGTTTATGAGACCATGAAAAATTATGGAAAACCGGTGGTTTACTGCTGCCTGGGGCCTCTGACAAACGCGGGAATCCTTCTCCGGAAATATCCGGATGCGTCCGACTACATCCGGTGTTTCGTAAACATGGGAGGATATATCCGGGAAGGTACTTTAAGTCCCATGTCCAGCGTCAATATTTTTTATGATCCTCATGGGGCGGAAATTGTAATGGACTCAGGCGTTCCCTTCTACATGTGTCCGGGAGACTTGACTGGAGATGCCCTGATTACGCTGGAAGAGATGAAGGAGATGGAGAAATTCCGCTCGCCGGTGGGAAAGGCAGCCTGCGCCATGATCCGCTCATACTATGAAACCTGCGCTAAACTGGGGGAGAATGTGGTAAATGGTCTGGTGGGACAGTCCATGCATGACAACTGCGCACTGGCTTTTATTGAGCACCCGGAACTTTTTACCTATGGACGGTATTACTGCAGGGTAGAGAGTCAGAGCCGTCTCTGTGTGGCTATGACAGTGATCGACTATGAGGATACCCTGCGTTTGCCGAAAGAACAGAAAAATCTGTTTTTTGTGGATTCGGTGGATCGAGAAGGTTTTGCCAGGTATTTTATGGAGTGTTTTCAGAAATATGAGGACAGGGAAGGGAGCCGCTTA
Source organism: Candidatus Lachnoclostridium avicola (assembly GCA_019114465.1). Taxonomy (GTDB): domain Bacteria; phylum Bacillota; class Clostridia; order Lachnospirales; family Lachnospiraceae; genus Lachnoclostridium_A; species Lachnoclostridium_A avicola. The sequence continues at coordinate 16,758 of DXFM01000019.1, read as the reverse complement.
TGAAAAAAATACGTCTGCTGCTGGATATGAGCGTGACAGAAGAGAGTGCGGGAATTTTGTTTGCTCTGGATCATGTGAAAGAGCAGGTAGAGGTGCTGGGGATTTCCCTGTGTTTCGGCAGAGTGTCTCTGGAGAGCTCCAGGAGAAGTATGGGAGGTCTGCTGGAGCTTTTGGGATGGAATACGGAAGTTGCTCTGGGGGCGGAACGCCCATGGAGGAGAGATTATATGCTGCCGGTTTCCGATGAGGATGTGGGACAGGCCATCAACGGACTGCAGATTGACACCGATCGGACCTGGCCGGTCTCCGGGGAGGATGGAGCGGATTTTATATACAGAAAACTGAGCGAACAGGGCGGAGGAAAGATCCTGTGCGCCGGCTGTCTGACTAATCTGGCAATGCTTTTGGAGCGGTATCCGGACGCGGGGGAGTTGATTGAGGAAATTATCTGGTGCGGGGGAACATGGAGACACGCTCAGCTTCAGATGGTGAAAGACTATGGAACTTTTTTGGATCCGGAAGCGGCGCAGTATGTGTTGGAACGGAAGATTCCGCTGACGATGTGTCCGGTGGATGCAGGAGAAATCTGCTATCTCACCAAAGAGGAAGTGGATATTCATATGTATGAGAAAGAACCGGTGCTTCATCAGTTTAACCGTCTGATGAAAAAGCGCTGGTGTGATGCCAATGCGGAACTTCCTCTTGGGCAGCGTCGAAGGCCTCTTCCTCTTCAGGATATGGCAGCGGTGGCCGCCGCGGTGGCCCCGGAGCTGTGCAGCAGAGAAATGCGGTACGGGGAAGTGGATCTGGAAGGAAGGCTGACCTTCGGCATGCTGGTGATCGACATCAATAACCGGCTGAATCATCGACCGGAGGAGATGAATATTGGTCAGCTGGTCCAGATAGACAGGGAAAAAGCAATTCGAAAATTTTATATGGATAAATGATGGGGGACGCATGGACAGCAAAACTTATAAAATGTTTGATCAGGAGGGTGCAGCAGACTACATTCTGGGGAAAGGGTTTTTTGCAGATTCCAAGGGGCCGTTGGTAAGCAGGGAGATCGGAGACGGAAATATGAATTATATTTATCGAATTTCCTGCGGAGAGAAAAGCTTGATTCTAAAACAGGCGGGAGAAGCTACGAGACTTTCTTCTGGAAAAAATATAAGCCGGAAACGAAATCAAAGAGAAGCAAGAGCGCTGATCAGGCAGAACGAAATTGTGCCGGGGAGTACTCCGAAGGTATATCTCTACGATGAAATTATGGACTGTATGGTCATGGAAGATATGAAAGATTATACAGTCATGCGCCAGGCACTGCTGGACGGCAGGCCTCTCTGTGATTCTTTCGGGGAGCAGATCGGTCATATTCTGGCGGAAAATTACAGGCAGACTTCAGACGTGCAGGCAGATCACATTCGAAAAAAATATGAGGTGAAAGAGTTCATCAATCCGGAGCTGTGTGAGATCAGTGAGCGTCTGGTATTTGACGAACCCATCTTTAATCTGTCCGGCGGCAACGGAGTAGAGCCGGAAAACAGTGCTTACGTGGAGGAAAATATTTATGCCGGCGAGGAGCTGAAAAAAGAGGTTGGAAAGCTGAAGTATCAATTTATGACTTCCAGTCAGTCTTTTATTCACGGGGATCTTCACACGGGATCTCTGTTTATCAGCGAGAAAGGGGTAAAGATTTTTGATTCGGAATTTGCCTTTTACGGGCCGACTGGATATGATGTGGGAAATGTTATTGCTCATCTGCTGCTGGCAAAAACAAACGCTTTGCTGACGGAAAGAAATGAGGTGGCGGACTGGACTGAAAAGCAGATCAGGAGCATTCTGCGGATTTTTACTGAGGAGACGGCAGGTCAGAAACGGAAGCCGGGAAAAGATGCATTTGAAAAGGAGCTGAATCAATGGTATATTAGGAACATACTCGCTGACAGCGCCGGATACTGCGGCACGGAAATCATACGCCGGGTGCTGGGAGTTGCCAAAGTAAAGGATGTGCAGAGTCTGGAGAGACAGAAACGGTGCCAGGCGGAAAGAATACTTTTGAAAAAGGGCATTGATCTAGTGATAAACCGAAAAAACTATACGGAGGCATCTGATTTCGACAGTATTATATAAGTGAAAATCAAAAGAGGAGCGTGAAGTTATGTTAACCATCGAACGCAGGGAGAAGATAAAAGAAGTGCTGCTTGCGAAAAAAAATGTGACGGTGGCGGAAATGGCAGAACTGTTTGGAGTTAGTACGGAAACCATAAGAAGAGATTTTGAAGCCCTGAGCAGCGAGGGATTTTTGATTAAAACTTATGGCGGAGCTTCTCTGCTTCTGAAGAAGAACATAACTGTATCGCAGAAGATCAAATCAGCGGTCATGAAAGAAGAAAAACAAAGAATGGCCAGAGCTGCTGTGGGTCTTCTTCAGCCCAATGACTGCTTTTTTATGGATCATTCCACCACGGTTTTTAATATGTGTGATTATTTTTCGGATATGCCTCTAACGGTTATGACCAATTCCCTTCCGGTGATGGAGAACGTCACCCAGCACGGAGGGATACGTCTTTGCGCCCCGGGGGGAGATTTTGACCAGAAGAGTCAGGCATTTTTCGGGATTGAGACGCTTCAGTATCTGAAACGGCACTGTTTTGATTATGCTTTTATTTCCTGTACCAGCCTGGACCTGGGGTACGGAATTTACGATTCTGACGATATGATCGCGGAAGTGCACCGGTGCATTATTGAGTGTGCGGACAGGGTGTGTCTGATGGTTGACCATACGAAATTCAGCCGCTCTGCATTTACCCGTACCTGTCCTTTGACCGGCATTGATCTGCTGATCACGGATCAGAAGGTGGATGAAGATTGGAGAAATCTGCTGAAAGAATATGATATTCAGCTGGTGGAATGTATAAAATAAATCTGGTATTCAATGCCGTCTTACAGGGAAAGTACCTGCAGGACGGCGTTTTTTTGCCCTAAGACACAGCGGATCAATACAAACTGCACAAAAAAGAACCGGACAATTCGTATCATTTGGAGAAAATACCAAAAAGAATTGAAAAGTGTCTACGTGTGTGGTATTGTGTTGATGTAAAACAAAAAACAATTAAAAGCAACATAAATCAACAAAAAGGAGGGCAGATATTTTGGATATCAGAGAGGAGCTTTTAGAGATGGCAAAATTGTCCTACAGAGAAGGACTGTTTGCCGGAACGAGCGGAAATTTGAGTTTGTATGACCGCATGGCCGGAATTATGTACATCACTCCCAGCTCCGTGGCTTACGAGACCATGAAAACGGAAGATATTGTTAAAATGACACTGGATGGGGACGTGCTGGAAGGAGAGAAGGCCCCCTCTTCTGAGTGGAGAATGCACGGGGAGATTTATCGCTGCAAGCCGGAGGTCAATGCGGTTGTACACACCCATTCTCCCTATGCCACATCATTTGCAGTGACTCATCAGACGGTGCCTGTGATTTTGATTGAGATGGTGCCGTTTCTGGGAGGAGAAGTGGAAGTGGCGGATTTTGCCCTTCCGGGAACTGTGGAAGTGGGGACGGAAGCAGTGAAAAAACTGAACGGTAAGCATGCATGTCTGCTGGCAAATCATGGAGTTCTTGCTGTGGGATCTAACCTGGATCAGGCTCATATCCGGGCGGTCTATGTGGAAGATGCCGCAAAAATATATAGTCTGGCGTTGGGCAGCGGGGATGTGAAGGTGATAGACCAGAAGCATGTGGAGCAGATGAAAGGGAGGAGGTAAAAATGAAACGAGCAGATGAAGGGATGGGATTTCTGCTGCGCTATGAAAATGTGGCGTGGTATGAGGATGGGGCAGTCCGGATTCTGGACCGGAGAATCTATCCGGTGAAAACAGAGTATGTGATCTGTACCAAACATGAGGAAGTGGCGAAAGCAATCGGGGATATGGTTACCCAGAGCGGCGGCCCTTACACGGCGGCGGCCATGGGAATGGCCTTAGCAGCCCACGAAGCCAGGGAACTGGCTGGGGACGAGTTGATCAGCTATATGGAAAAGGCCGCCTATACCCTGTCCCATGCAAGACCCACCACGGTGGCAAAAATGGTCCGTATCACGGACGGAGCCCTGGACTTGGCAAAAAAGCTGGCAGGGGAAGGACGAAACGGAGAGGAAATCACAGAACCTCTGAGAGAGTATGCCTTCAATTATATTAATAATAATTACCTGAAATATGAAAAAGTGGGGAAATATCTTGCAGACCTGATTCCGCAGAACGGTACGATTATGACCCAGTGCTTTGCGGAGACAATTATCGGAACACTGATCCGGGAATGTCACAGAAGAAACAATGACATCAAGATGATCTGCGCGGAGACCAGACCCTATTTCCAGGGGGCGAGGCTGACGGCCAGCGTAGCCTATGATATGGGCGTAGATGTGGCTGTTATCACTGATAATATGCCGGGCTTTATATTAAAAGAAAAGCATGTGGATGTATTTACATCCGCGGCAGATGTGATTACTATGGACGGTTATGTGGTAAATAAAGTGGGAACTTTCCAGATCGCCCTGGCGGCGGCCTATCATGGAATTCCCTATTTTGCCACGGGAACGCCAAATCCGGACCACAGCACCATTGATACGGTAAATATCGAATATCGGGATCCGGAGCTGGTCATGGAGGCTATGGGAACAAAGGTGACCAAAGAAGGCGTTAAAGCCTACTATCCTGCGTTTGACATCACGCCTCCGAAGCTCTGCAATGGAATTGTCACAGATAAGGGTGTGTATTCTCCCTATGATCTGGAGAAATATTTTCAAAAAACGGCTGAGTAAAGGGGGACAATGTGAGCGAGAAGGTATATGCGAGCAGTATTGATTTGAGTTCTGATCTGGGAGCGAAATATGCCATCCTTCCCGGCGATCCAGCCAGAGTTCCCGTTATAGCCGGGTTTCTGGCGGATTCCAGACCACTGAGCGTTCACCGGGAGTATACCAGTTATGAGGGCTGGGTGGACGGGGAGAAGGTACTGGTCATATCCACCGGCATGGGAGGCCCTTCCGCTGCCATAGCGGTGGAGGAGCTGGCGATGATTGGAGTGAACACTGTAATCCGTCTGGGTACATGCGGAGGAATGCAGCCGGAAGTGATGAGCGGCGAGCTGGTGCTTCCAACAGGCGCGATTCGACAGGAAGGAACAACGAAGGAGTATATCTATCCTGAGTTCCCGGCAGTTCCTGATTTTGATGTGCTGTGTGCCCTGAATGAGGGGGCTGCCAAAGTTGGAGTCAGGGCCCACAAAGGGGTGGTACAGAGTAAGGATTCTTACTATGGACAGCACAGACCCATGAGCATGCCCATCGGAAGGGATCTGAAGGAACACTATGATTCCTGGATCCGGGCGGGGGCTTTGGCCTCAGAGATGGAGTGCGCTTCTGTGTTTGTGGTTTCTCAGATCCGGAAGGTCCGGGCGGGGGCTGTCCTCCATGTGATCTGGAATAAGGAACGGGAACAGGCGGGACTTCCCTGCGAAACGGTGCGGGATATGACTGCGGCAATCAGAACGGTCGTCGAAGGAATACGGATATTGAGCGCAAGAGAAAAAGAGAAAAAGGAGATCGGATGAAAGAGTGTTATAACCAGGAGTATTTTGAAAAAAGTGCGTCGTATGTGAGGGAAAAAATCGATTACCAGCCGGAAATTGCCATCATTCTTGGATCTGCCCTGGGAACACTGGCGGAGGATATCTCCCACCGCACAGAGATTCCCTATGAAGAGATTCCAAATTTTCTGGTGAGCACAGTAAAATCCCATGCGGGAAAGCTGATCCTGGGAGAGCTGTGCGGGAAAAAAGTGGTCTGTATGTCCGGAAGGTTTCACTACTACGAGGGGTACGATTATGAGCAGCTGGTGGCGCCGGTTCGTCTCTTTAAACAGCTGGGAGTAAAGACCATGATCCTGACAAATGCGGCTGGAGCGATCAACACCGGGTATCGTCCGGGAGATCTGATGATTATAAAAGACCACATAAACCTTCCGGGAGCTTCTCCTTTGAGGGGCCCCAACGATGACAGGATCGGTCCGAGATTCTTTGATCTGTGCAATGCCTACGATGAGGGACTGCGGCGGCTGGCGAAGAATCTGGCAGGCACCTGCCGGCTCCGTGTCCAGGAGGGAATTTACGCATACCAGGTTGGCCCCCATTTTGAAACTCCGGCAGAGATCCGTTTCCTGCGGATGGCAGGTGCCGACGCTGCTGGAATGTCCACGGTTACGGAAGCTATAACGGCGGCTCACTGCGGAATCAAAACTTTGGCCATATCTCTGATCACAAATATGGGAGCAGGTGTGGACAACCGGGCGGTCAACGGAGAAGAAGTGGATCAGGTGGCGGCCGAATCCGCTGGGGAATTCCGTTCTTATTTAAAAGAGATTGTAAAACATATGGTATAAGTTTCCACAGATGAGGGAGGAAAAGAATATGAAGAAAATAGCAGCGATCGCACTTGTACTTTCTATGGCCATGATGACAGCCTGTGGCGGTTCGGGAAACACAGCGAATGATCAGGCTTCTTCCGGAAATGGAGAAGAGACGAAAAAAGTGGGGCTGGTGTGTGACGTGGCGGGAACTCAGGTGTTTGTGCTGGATATGATTGACGGGCTGAAGGCGAGCGCAGAGAAGCATGGGTTTGAGGTTGTGATTGCGGAATGCGCTGACGCGGCTGCCTATGAGGACAACTGCCGTGCTCTGGTGGAAGAAGGAGTGGATTTGCTCATCGGAGGAAGCTGGCAGGCGGGAGATGCCATCAGCAAAATGGCCACGGAATTTCCGGACCGCGCAGATTACGCACTTATTGACTCTGAAGTGGATGTGGACAATGTAAAATGTATTTCTTTCCGGGAACAGGAAGGTGCTTATCTGATTGGAAAGATTGCGGGAATGGTGACGGACGAGGAGGATCAGCTTTTCGGTGCGGTTCACGTATCCCAGGGTCCCAGCAGCTTCAAGTGGAGATGGGGCTATATGGAAGGTGTCAAATCAGAAAAACCGGACGCGGAATTTGTGTTTAACTATGTGGGAAGCTACAATGATCCAGCAAAGGCCAAAGAATATGCGATCCAGCAGTATGAGCAGGGATGCCAGTTTATCAATTCTGCCGCAGCAGGCGGAGATAAGGGCGTTTTTGAAGCCGCTCTGGAGAAACATTTCTATACATCAGGACAGGATGTGGATTTGACATCTCCTGATAATCCATGGATTGTGACCAGCCAGATCAAAGATACCTACGCGACAATGAATTACCTGATGGACCAATATTACGGCGACAGCTGGAATACGGAAAATGAATCTCTGGGTATTGCGGAGGGAGCCATAGGCGCTGTGCATGTGACTCATGAGACAGAAAATCCAAGAAGTGACCGTCTGACAGATGAAGATATTGAAATTTTAAAGGATACCGCAGAGAAGATTGCCAACAAGGAAATAGATCTCTCCGTGGTGCCGGATGAGGAGAGTTACGTTCAGTAAGCGCTGTGTGTGAAAAGGAAAGGAGGCTGCTGCGGCAGCCTTCCTTTTACGGCAGGAGGGGTGCGGGATGTTCCTGGAATTAAAAGAGATAACGAAAACTTTCGGCCAGACAGTGGCAAACGATCACATCAGTTTTGGGCTGGAAAAAGGCGAGATTCTGGCAGTAATCGGAGAGAACGGGGCCGGAAAAACCACTATCATGAAAATCCTGTACGGTCTGAACCAGGCTGATTCCGGAGAAATCTTTCTGAATGGGAAAAAGGTAAAGATAAACTCAGTGCGGGATGCCATTGAACTGGGAATTGGAATGGTTCAGCAGCATTTTATGCTGTTTAACGATTATACGGTGGCGGAAAACATTGTATACGGAAAAGAACCCTCCCGCAGGGGCTTTTTTGACCGGAAAAAGGCAAAAGAAATTGTACGGCAGTTAAGTGAAAAATATGGACTGGAGATTGACCCGGACCTGAAAGTGGATGACTGTTCCGTAGGTATGCGTCAGAGAATAGAAATATTGAAAGTGCTGTATCAGGATGCAGATATTATTATTTTTGATGAGCCCACGGCGGTGCTGGTTCCCAAGGAAATAGAAGAGCTGTTAAAAACCCTGAAGTATTTGTCCGGTCTGGGAAAGAGCATTATCATTATTACCCATAAGCTCCAGGAAGTCATGGATGTGGCGGACCGGGCCGTGATTATGCGGAAGGGAAGATATGTGGGCGAGCGCAGGATTGAAGATACAACTATTAAAGAATTGTCCTATTTGATGGTGGGCAGGGGAATTCCGCCCCGGGAGATAGAGGAAAGAAAGCCGGGAAAAGCAGTTCTGGAAGTGGAAAACCTCACGTTTTCCAAAGACGGCGTCTCTGTCCTCAAAGGGGTAAATCTGTGCGTGCGGGAAGGTGAAATCGTCGGTCTGGCCGGGGTATCAGGAAACGGACAGACAGAACTGATTCAGTGTCTGACAGGGCTTGCCCATCCAGACGGGGGAAGCATCCGCCTGAACGGACAGGAGATTTCCCATATGGGGGTGAGAAAGATACGGGAAGCCGGCTGTGCCCATATTCCGGAGGACCGCTATGCCTACGGCTGTGCGGTCAAGGCAAGCCTGGAAGAGACGTCCATCATGGGATATGAGCATCAGGAGGGATTTTCATCCAGAGGAATTTTAAATACGAATCATAACCGCCAGTTTACCAAAAATCTGCTGGAAAAATACGATGTGAAGTATGACCGCATCGCAGATCAGGCGGGAGCGTTGTCAGGAGGAAATATTCAGAAATTGATCGTGGCGAGAGAGATTGAGCATCACTCAAAGTTTCTGATTGCGGCGGAGCCTACGAGAGGTGTGGATATCGGAGCACAGGAATTTATCCACGATCAGCTTGTAGAAAAAAGAAGAAAAGACGGGGCAATCCTTCTGGTATCTTCTGAGCTTTCGGAGATACTTTCCCTCTCTGACCGGGTGTATGTGATCTATGACGGGCTGATCCGGGGAGAATTTGAGAGAAAGGAATTTTCCACGGAGAAGGTGGGCTATCTGATGATGGGAGGGCGCAATGAATAAGATCAGGTCGTTTGTAAAATGGTTAGGAGGAGTTTTGCTGCAGCCTGTGATTGCTGCATTTCTCGGACTTTTGGTCGGCGCGGTGTTTATTGTGATTTCCAATGAAAATCCAATAGAGATCTATGCCAATATGTTTCAGAAATCGTTTTTCAGCCCGTATTATCTGACGCAGACGCTGACAAGGGCTACTCCCATTATCATCTGTGGTATCGCTACGGCGGCGGCCTGGAGAGCGGGATATATCAACATTGGTGTGGAGGGACAGATGATCACCGGCGCTTTCGCCGCGACGATTGTGGCGATTTATGTGGATCTGCCTGGAGCGATTCTTCTGCCTCTTTCTGTAGTGGCGGGCATGGCTGCCGGCGGGCTGTACGCTTCTGTAGTGGCGGTTCTGAACCTAAAGTTCAACAGTTCTATTGTGATCTGTACCCTCATGATGAATTACGTGGCCAATTATGTGGCGTCGTACCTGGTCAGCTATCCGTTTAAGGACGAATCAGGGGACGGTCTCTCCTTAGTGACGAGGACCATACCGGAGAGCGTGTACTTTATCAGATTCAGTTCTTCTAATACGCTGAATTTTGGAATTGTGGTCGCTGTGATCATTGTGGCGCTGTTCTATTTTATGGGGAAAAAGACTGTGTTTGGGTACGAATCCAAAATGACCGGCCTGAACCCCGATTTTGCCAGATACGGCGGTATTTTTGAGCGGCGTGTGATGTTAAAAACTCTAGCACTCAGCGGGGCGATAGCGGGAATAGCAGGAATTTGTGAGATATTCGGCTACAAGTATCGCTATACAGATAATATGTTCACCAGCGCCAGCTACGCATGGACCGGCCTGATGGCGGCCCTGATCGCGGATCTTCACCCTGTGGGAGTACTCTTTTCCTCTGTATTCCTGGCGGGGCTGCAGGTGGGCGGCCAGGCAATTCAGCGGTCTTCCACCATCCCTCTGCAGATGGCCACGGTGATCCAGAGCAGTATTACACTGTTTGTATCTGCAAAACTGGGAATTAAATTTCTGAAAAGCAACAGATCGAAGAAAAGGCGGAGAGAACAGGGGGGCGGATCTTTATGAATATGAACATGCTGGCAGTTATTATCAATTCAACCATACGGTCCACAACTCCCGTGCTTTTAGCCGCTCTGGGATCAGCGATCTGCAGCCAGGTGGGAGTATTCAACATTGCTCTGGAGGGTCAGATCCTTATCGGCTCATTTGTGGCGATCGTAGCCAATTATTTTACGGGAAACGTGTATATCGCGGTTTTATGCGGGATGGCCGCGGGAGTGCTTGTGGCTTCACTGGTAGCGGTTCTGCAGGTGAAATACAAAGCGGCGGATATGGTGATCGGAACTTCGGTCAACCTTCTGGTCAGCGGCCTGACCAGCGTGCTTTTGTCTACCATATTGGGAGTGAAGGGAAGTTTTTCCAGTCCGGATCTGAAATCACTTCCCAAAATCAGCATTCCTGTCGTCAGCCAGATCCCGTTTCTGGGCCGGGTTCTGGAACAGCTTACTTTTATAGACTACTTATCTTACATTTTGGCTGTCGCCATGTTTATCTATTTGTATCGGACAGTCCGGGGATTTCATGTGCAGAGCGTGGGAAAAAATAAGGAAGCGGCGGGGAGCCTGGGAATCAAAACCCTTCAGGTGCAGATGCTTGCAGTGCTGGTTTCAGGAGCCCTCTGCGGGCTGGGCGGCGCAGTGCTCAGCATGGGACAGGTTACCCTGTTTTCCGAGGGCATGAGCTCTGGAAGAGGATATATTGCCATGGCGTCTGCAAGCATGGGACAGAACCAGCCGCTGATTATCATTGGTTCCAGTCTGTTTTTCGGCCTGTGCCAGGCGGCGGGAGTATCTCTTCAGAATGTGATTCCGTCCCAGCTGACGCTGACGATCCCGTATATTGCTACAGTAGTGGCTCTTTCTGTCTTTGGCAGCAAGAAGTTGAGAAAAAACGGAGGTAAATCATGAACGAAGAAAAGAAAAAAGTACTGCCCTGTATTGCCCTTTGTGAGGGAGATATCCATCCGCGGGTGCTCACCTGCGGGGATCCTGCGAGAGCAAAAAAAATTGCTGATAAGCTGGACAATGCCGTCTGTCTTGCCCAGAACCGGGAATACCACAGCTATTCTGGTACCTGGAAAGGTGTGCCGGTTACTGTTACTTCCCACGGCGTGGGAGAGGGCGGAGCTGTGATAGGATTTGAAAGTCTGTGCCGGGCGGGCGCAAAGGTGATTATCCGGGTGGGCACGTGCGGAGGAATGCAGAAAGAGATTACAGAAGGCAGCCTGGTGGTTGTAAAGGCAGCCTGCAGAGAAGATGGGGTGACGGAAAAAATGCTCCCCCTTTCCTATCCCGCGGTAGCTGACGTGGAAGTAATCGAAGCGCTGAAGCAGAGCGCAGAGGAGAGCGGCGTGCCTGTCCACAGCGGGATTGTGCTGACTCAGGCTCTGTTTTATCCTGGACTGCTGGAGTCCACAGTCCGCTTGTATATGAAAGCCGGTGTGATCGCCATGGAAAATGAGGTGGCCGGTCTTTTGGTGGTGGCCAGTCTTCACGGGGTGAAGGCAGGAGCCATTCTGGCGGCGGACGCTCCGGCCTTTGAGCTGGTGGGCGTGGACGGATATCAGCCGGATCCCGCCATGCTCGCTAAGGCGGTGGAGCAGGAGATTGAGATTGCGCTGGATGCGGTTATAAAGGTGGAGATCGATTCTTAATAAATCTTAAACATTGCGAAGCCTTCTTGTTTTTCCATCGTTTTCCGGTATACTGGTAGTAGCTGGAAAGCACAAAAAGCGGAAAACAAGGAGGCTTTTGACATATGAAGTGGTGGCAGTTGGCCCTGGCGGCGGGAGCCGCAGCGGGGCTTTTGACGGCTCAGCCGGTATTTGCGGCGGACAGTCAGGTAATCAGAAATGAGTGGCAGGATGAACACCTGGGGCCGGGGGTGGCCAGGTGGGTGGATGAGGACGGAAATGTGTGGGATCAGCCGGGAGTCCGGCCGGATATGGCCGACGCAGCCGAGGGAAACGGCGCCGCTGCGGATGAAAACGGGACAGCGGAAGCCGCCGGGGACGGGACCCAGGAGAATACCGCTGATGGAGTTCCGACCGGGGACGGCGTTCCATCCGGAGACGGCGCCAGCCAGCCAGCGGCGGAGGATGCCGCCCAGGAAACCGGCCGGATCATCGACCCGTCAAAGCCCATGGTGGCCCTCACCTTTGACGATGGTCCCTACGGGCCGGTGGGAAACCGGATTCTGGACTGCCTGGCTCAGTACAACGGCCGTGCTACCTTTTATGTGGTGGGGGAGCGGGTCCCGGCAGAGGCGGCGGAGATGCAGCGGATCGTGGCGGAAGGCCACGAGATCGGCAATCACACCTATTCCCACAAATATCTCAACAAGCTGAATACAGCCCAGATCCGTCAGGAGATTGACCGGTGCGCGGACACGGTCCAGTCGGTGTGCGGGGTACGCCCTGCCACGGTGAGGCTGCCGGGCGGCAATAAAAACGCCACGGTGCTTGCGGCGGTTCAGGAACCTATTGTGCTCTGGAACGTGGATACTCTGGACTGGAAGACAAGAAATGCCCAGCAGACAGTGAGCGCTGTGCTGGATCATGTGCAGGATGGGGATATTATTTTGATGCACGAGCTGTATCAGGCTTCCGGAGACGCGGCGCTGCAGATTATCCCGGAGCTGACGAATCGTGGATATCAGCTGGTGACGGTGAGCGAGATGGCTCAGTACCGGCGGGGCGGCCTGCAGAACGGGCAGATTTACTACAGTATGAAACCCCAGTAAGAGAAAAGGGAGGCAGACAGAAATGAAAACCATTGGATTGCTCGGAGGAATGAGCTGGGAGAGTACAGTAACTTATTATCAGATCATTAATGAGGCGGTGAAAAAGAAGCTGGGCGGCCTGCACTCCGCCAAAATTCTGCTCTACAGCGTGGATTTCGCGGAGATTGAGGAGTGCCAGGCGACAGGCAGCTGGGAGAGAAGCGGAGAGATCCTGGCCGAGGCGGCCGGGAACCTGGAGAAGGCGGGGGCAGATTTCATTGTGATCTGCACCAACACCATGCACAAGGTGGCGCCCCAGATTCAGGAAAAAATTCACATTCCCATCCTCCACATCGCGGAAGTGACAGCGGCGGAGCTGAAGCGCCGGGGAATCGAGCGGACAGCTCTTCTGGGCACAAAATACACCATGACCCAGGATTTCTATAAGGCAAAGCTGGAGGAAGCGGGGATCCAGGTGCTGGTGCCGGACGAGGCGGATATGGAGACGGTCAACAGCGTGATCTACGGAGAGCTGTGTCTGGGAGTGATCCGGGAGGAATCCCGGGAGGCATTCCGCAGGATCATTGGAAAGCTGGCCGAGAATGGGGCCCAGGCGGTGATTCTGGGCTGCACGGAGATCGGCCTGCTGGTAAAGCAGGAGGACACGGATCTCCCGGTGTTTGACACTACGCTGATCCATGGAGAGCGGGCGGCACAGCTGGCCATGGAGGAGTAGGCGAACGGCACAGCTGCCATGGAGGAGTAGGCGAACGGCGGTTACCGGTTCTGCAAAAACTGGGATTCCATTTTCTGTCCGTACTTTTGAGCGAGACGGATAAAATACTTGTGAGCTTCGCTGAGCTGGGTATCTTTGCGGCAGGCAATGGATACGTCCCAGTGGGGGTGGCTGGTGAGAGTAAACCAGGCGCAGCGGGAATAATAGGGGCTGATGCGGGCACGGGATTCCGGCATGATGGTGCAGCAGAAACCGCTGGCTACCATCTGGACGAGGGCGTGGTTCATGGCAGTTTCAATGACAATGGACGGTCGGAAACCGGCTTCATCGAAGCAGGGGTCGAGAACTCGGCGCATGGTGGATGCGCTGAAAATCAGTGAGAATTTGTCATTTTTGAACAGCCCTAGATCCAGGCAGGCCAGAGGAGCGTCCGGCGGCGCGGCGAAGGACGCCATGGGGTGATTTTGAGGAATTCCTAAAATCAGCTGTTCTCTGTAGAGATTGATGTAGCGGAGATTGATTTTCTCAGATTCCTGGAGCATGACGATTCCAAAGTCCAGATTGCCGTCCAGAAGAAGCTGATGCTGCTCCGCTACAATCCGCTCGATCAACGTAAATGAGATACCGGGGTAACGTCGGTTGAACTGGGGGAAAATGGAAGTGAAAATGTCAATTCCGTGTTCATGGGTCAGTCCGAGGACAATTTCTCCGGACATATTCTTTTTCAGATCATCCAGCATCGCGTAGGTATTGCGCTGGATCTTTAGAATCTCAACTGCATTTTTTATATAGATTTTCCCGGCCTGAGTGGGCCGGAGAAAATGTTTGTTTCTGTCAAAGAGCTGGATTCCCAGCTCTTTTTCTAATTTGATCAGACTTTGGTTCAATCCTGACTGGGAAATGAAAAGAGCTTCAGCCGCTTTGGAAATGCTTCCTTTCTCTGCGATTGTGACAATATATTCCAGCTGCTTTAAATCCATAAATCCTCCTTTGTTGGCGAATGCTGACAAAAAAACCATGCTTTTACTGTGATATACTGGCAAATATTATGCAAAACATAGAAATTGTTAGTGCTTTTACTTCTTACCAATAGAATATATCGTAATTTTACTTCTTATTATAACACGAATATAATGAAATTACATGAAAAAGCGCGCTTTCTGTGAAGATGAAAAAAACAGACGGAGGGTAATGAGATGAAACTAATTAGGTGGCTGGATAAAAATTTTGAGCTGTCCATCCTGGCTGTTCTTCTGGCGGTGATGAGTGTGTTGTCGTTCGTAAACGTAATTATGAGGTACTGTTTTAAGAGCGCACTCAGCTGGTCGGATGAAGTGTGCTGTTACTGCCTGGCTCTTTCGGCGTTTTTCGCTCTCTCCTGTGCAGTGCGCCAGGGCGTGAGTATCCGGGTGGATACATTTGTAACTCTGCTTTCGCCAAAGATTCAGAAAGCGCTGGAGCTGATCTGCAGCGTGATTATGCTTGTGTTTCTGGGATTTTTGCTTGCAGGAACCTGTAAAATCGCGGCAACCTCTGCGGGAATTGGACAGGCCAGTCCGGCGCTCAGGATACCGGTGGCCTGGCTTTACGGGACCATGGGATTCGCTGTGGCGTTCGCAATGTTCCGCTATGTGCAGTTTATTGTGCGGACACTTATGAAAAAGGGGGATGAGCAGTAATGGCAATCGGATTATTCTTTTTGATACTGGCGGTGCTTTTGATCATTGGTCTTCCGGTGGGAGGAGTGTTCGGGCTGATGGCCCTTATTCCCAGCCTGATGAGCCCGGATTTTCCGTTTGCGGCTCCTGATGTGGCCAGAAGCATGTTTGCGGGAATGAACAGCTTTACCCTGCTTGCGGTTCCCATGTTTATGGTGTCCGGAATGATTATGGCGGAGGGCGGTCTTTCCAAGCGGCTGTTTAACTTTTTTGCCTATTTTATTGGAAATAAAACCGCAGGATTTCCCTGTGCGGTGGTTGTAACCTGCATGTTCTATGCGGCGATCTCCGGCTCTTCTCCGGCGACTGTGTCTGCGGTTGGAGCCATGACGATTCCGTTTTTGGTGAGCATGGGGTATAAGACTATTTTTGCAGCGGCTATTGTGACGGTAGCCGGCGGCCTGGGAGTGATTATTCCGCCCAGCATTTCCTACATTGTATATTCTTCCGCAGCGGGAGCCTCCCCTTCGGATCTGTTTATCGCGGGAATTATTCCGGGCATACTGATCGGAGTGAGCCTGATGATTTACTGTTATTATTACTGCAGAAAATATGGCGAGGATAAGGAGAAGCTGGAAGCAAATTACAGAGAAATCCGGGCAAAAGGATTTCTGCCGCTATTGAAAGAGAGCTTCTGGGCTTTGCTGACACCGGTTATCATTCTGGGAACCATTTATTCCGGAATCTGCAGCCCCACAGAATCTGCAGTGATCAGTGTGTTTTATGGGTTGTTTGTGTGCATTTTCATTTATAAAACCATCAGCCTGAAAGATCTGGGGAGTGTATTCATGAAGGGAGCTCAGACCTATGTGAACATTCTGTTCGTCATCGCGGCGGCTACTTCTTTTGCCAGAACTCTGACGCTTCTGCGTTATCCTCAGACCATCAGTCAATCCGTGTTGTCGTTATCGGACAGCGCGGTGGTGATCCTGCTGATTATGAATCTGATTATGCTGGTATGCGGCATGATTATTGACAACATTCCCAATATTATGATCCTGACTCCCATTATGGTGCCCATCGCCACGGCAGTGGGAGTGGATCCGGTACACTTCGGCATAATTATGACCTGCAATCTGGCCATTGGAATGGTGACGGAAGTTTGACAGTTGAATAAATGAAAAAACATTTACAGGCCCCATAAAGCCTGTATTTTTTTGTCAAATTTTGTTTATTATTTTGTAGCTATTTATGGCTATATATGGTATAATAAGGAAAAGGAGGGCTTTACTATGAAACTTACCGTAAGCAAATCAAAAAATTCCGCCTCTTTTTATGTCCAGAAAACCATCCGCAAACCCAATGGCAGCGTCACAACTGTCACCATTGAAAAACTGGGAAATCTGACTGAGGTTACCGCTAAAGCTGGCGGCAAAGATCCCTATGTCTGGGCTCAGGAATACGTCAATGAATTAAATCG
>DXFM01000018.1 GCA_019114465.1 Candidatus Lachnoclostridium avicola | reverse complement strand
ATTGTATTCCGCTTTGCTGACGAGCTCCGCCGTATTCAAGAATTTATCGAAGTCAATACACATAGCGAGGCGGTTTGACAAAAAACCGCATTTTTGCAGATAGTCGCCTTTCCTAAATAAAACGCCCCAGTTGGGCCGGTGGCTCCGGTTGGCCCGGTGGCTCCGGTTGGGCCGGTTGCTCCCGCTGCTCCCGTCGCTCCCGTTGGGCCTGTCGGGCCGGTTGGGCCGGTTGCTCCCGCTGCTCCTGCAGTTCCCGTCGCTCCCGTGGGCCCTGTCGGGCCGGTGGGACCTGTCGGGCCGGTTGCTCCCGCTGCTCCCGTCGCTCCCGTCGGGCCGGTCTGGCCGGTCGCCCCCACTGCTCCATCCTGTCCCGCTGCGCCCGCAGGACCCTGAGGACCGATGGGGCCCTGAGCTCCTGTAGGTCCTGTCGCCCCGGCAGGTCCGGTGGCTCCCGTCACTCCTGTGGAACCGGTTGCTCCTGCAGGTCCGGTGGCTCCCGCAGCTCCTGTAGCTCCTGCAGCCCCGGTCGCTCCCGTGGGACCCGTCGCCCCGGTGGCACCCGCAGGGCCCTGGGGACCGATAGGGCCCTGGGCCCCCTGAAAACCCTGGGGACCTCTTGGACCCTGAGGTCCCTGGGGGCCGGCAGGACCTCTCGGGCCGGGACATCCCATGGGCCCCTGGGGACCGGTGGGACCAGTAGCTCCCCGGCAGCAGCAGGACGGTCCGGGCGGCGGTGGACAGGGAGGCCTGCAGCCGCAGTTCCGCCCGGAGGACATCATATATTCATCCTCCTGGTCCGGATAACCCATCATCATATTTCCACGCATCATAGTTCCAACTCCTTTTCATTCTTTTCCCGCCGGGCAGCCTTCTTCCGGCCGTCCCGGCCCGCCCACCGGCCGGCGGACAGCCGGTCCGGTGTTTGTACTATATGGTATGAAAAGGAAACAAGTTGTGTTCATGCCTCAAGCCGCCGGAAATACTCTTCATTATACTTCACCTGATCCGACTCCGGCCTCAGGCGCTTCGCCTCCAGATGATGCCTGTAAGCCTCCCTCTGCTTCCCCATCCGGTCGCAGCAGACGCACAGCTGCATGTGGGGAATATATCCGTGGCAGTCCTCCCTGACGAATCCGCCTGCTGTGTCCCGCCGGCCGCTTCCAAGGGCCGCCTCGTACCAGAACGCCGCTGTCTCCCAGTCCTCCCGTTCCATAAAATGCTGCCCGATCCCGCAGCAGATCTCCGCTCTGGGATTTCCATACTCCAGGGAGCGGAGCAGGGCCCGCAGCCCTTCCTCCCTCTTTCCCAGGCTTCGGAAGCAGAAATCCAGGTTTTCGCAGGCCTCGATCCTGTTTTCCGTCCATCCGTCCTCCCGCTCCAGAAATTCCTCCAGCACCTTGACAGCCTCCGCCGTCCGTCCCCCGTACATCAGCTCTCTCCCGTAATAGAACAGCTCCCTGGGGCCAAAAACCTCCCCTGCCGCCCGCATCTTCTCATAGATGCGCAGATTTCTCCCAGGCTCCCCGGAGCCCTCCTTTCTGTGGAAAATGGCCGCGTCCCAGTATACCACATTTCCCCGGGGCTCCACCGCCTCGTGGACCCGTCCCTTCCATCGGAGATCCTCCCGGTTTCTCAAGATCCGCTCCCGGTAGTACGTAAAGGACGGACGACCCGCTTCATCAAAACCGGCTGTGTATTTTATCATCACCACGTCCTCCGTCCCGTCCATTTTCCCCTTATACTCCAGCAGCTTTCTCCGGTTTTCCTCTGATATCACGTCATCCGCGTCCAGCCACATGCAGTACTCCTTTGTGGCCATGGAAAAAGAAAAATTCCGCGCCTGGGAAAAATTATCCCGCCACGGAATTTCATAGACCAGGCTGGTGTAGCTCTCGGCGATCTCCCGGGTTCTGTCCTCAGATCCCGTATCCACGATCACGATCTCGTCCGCCAGCTCCTTCGCCGACTCCAGACACCGTCCCAGCACCTTCTCCTCATTTTTCACGATCATGCACAAACTGATTTCCGCCATTGCCATCTCCCGACAGCTCTTTACTCCATTGTATGAGCCGCCGGGAAAAAATTATCCATCCCGGCTGCCGGTCTCCGGAAAGCTTCCAGGGATCAGCCGGCCAGGTCTCCCGTGACGCTCTTTGGTATGACAAATTCCACAGCCCCCATGTAGCCGGGAGCCACCTCGTACTCGTCAAAAGTCACCACCAGCTCTCCGTCCTGGTCAAAATAGTAGCTTTCATCCCCATCCAGGCCTTTAAAATCCCACTCCGGCATGTCGGAATCCAGATAATAGATCACATTTTCGTCAGCAGCCATCTGCTCCCTCATCTGCTCCATGATATTGCTGCTCACCGCCGCCAGCATCGTTTCATCTCCTCCCAGCATCTGCAGCAGGCTGACCGTCTCCCCGGTCTCCTTATCCACCGTAAATACCTTCACAAACTGAGTTCCGCTGGCCATGACCACCGTGGTGTCTATGCGGATGCACACATATCTGTCATTTTCAAATACCACCTCATAGGTGGAATCCAGAGCATAGTTTTCCTGATCCTCGCCGGCCCGTATTTTATCTTCGTATTCCCTGATCAGGCTGTCCGCATAGTCCTCAATCTCCCGGTTCGCCTCCAGAGTCTGCCCTTCTTCCTCAATCTTCGGAATCTCCACATTCGCTTCTCCCTTCCCGCTGTGATCCTCATAAGTGCGGAAGGTGACCACCTGGGCAATCGTTCCGATCACCGGAATCTGTTCCATGACCTGAGCCGCCGCCGGGCTGGCGTTGACCAGCACAGTGATGACGGCCATGGCGGCAGCTGCCGTCTCTCCCGCCCTTCTCAGCCAGATCAGTCCTCTGTTTTTCTGCCGTTTTTCCTGTTTTGCCATTTGAATTCCCTCCTCCATCCGCCGGCGCGCTTCCTCCGGCACCGGAATTTCTTCATACTGCCGTCTCAATTCTTTTTTCCAGTCTTCCATGCCGTTTACCTCCCTGCGCTGTTTTCCGGCTCCAGCTCCAGCCTCATTTTCTTTAATGTCCGGTAGAGCCTGGCTTTCACTGTGTTTACATTCTCCCCGAGAATTTCCCCAATATCCTCCAGTTTCAGATCGTGAAAATACCGGAGCACCACCACCGTCTTCTCCTTCTCGTCCAGACGATCCAGAATCTCCCGCAGCTCAATTCCCTCATAGGACGGCTGCCAGCTCTCCTCTTTCTTCTGCTCTTCCAGAGAAACCTCCCGCCCCTGGCGGCGCAGGGCGTCTAAGGCTGTGTTCACCACAATCCGATAAAGCCAAGTGCCGAGATACCGTCTCTCTTTTACCTTCCCGCAGTCCCGGATCGCCTTGTAGGCGCTCTCCTGAACCACATCCAGGGCGTCATGCTCCGATTTCATGTAACTGTAGGCAAGCCGGTAATATTTGTCGTAATTTTCCAGAAGGATCCTTTCTGTCTCTTTTTCCATTCCGTTTCCCATGGGCTTTACCTCCTTCCTGTCTTTTAGACGTACCGGCGCCGGAAAAAGTTTCAAATCGGCGCAAAAATGCCCCGGCCATGACTCGCTGGTCACGCCGGGGCATCTGCATATTACTGTTCCTGATTTCTCCACTTGAAGTTGGGGATCACATCGCTCCACTTGTCAATTCCGATGATGGACTTGGCAAACTCTGTGGTCTCCAGGGTCCGTTTGGAGTTGTCAATATCCCTGAATACCTCCCAGATCTTCCTCCTCTGCTGGGGAATGATCTGATCCGGTTTGCTCATGTCGCAGGTCCAGAGCCCGAAAGCCAGACCCTGACTCACCTCTGAGGGGGCGTCCACCTGGCGGCTGAGGATGTAGGCGTCAATGTAAGGATTGCTGTCCACCAGATAGTAGGAGTAGGCGTAGGCCGCCGCCTGAATCTGGGATAAATCGTCCCCGTTGGCGTTGGTGGCCGTAAATCCTTCCTCGGTCAGCATAATGTTGCGCACTTCCCCGTTGGGCTTCTGGAACGCCGGGGTGGCCAGATAGTCGGTGAGCACATTCAGGTTGATGAAATTCACCACCGGAGAATTCACGTCATTGGTAATCAGTCCGGTGTTGGCGTCATCCCAGAAAATGGCGTCCGTCATGGGGCAGGGATAGGGATGGTAGGCCACGCCCCAGTCCATCTGACCCTGTACGTTGGCGATGGAATTGAAGTAGTCAATAATGTCCTTGCCGCCGTACTTGAGCTTTCCGTCGGCCTCATTGTGCCAGTTGTAGTCCAGAGAGAAGAACACCCGGTCATTGGCGCTGGTACTCTTGATGGCCGTGTAGAACACCCGGAACGCCTCCTGGTAGGTCTGCACGTAGTTGGTAATGTCCGTGGCTCCCATATGGTTCCACTGCTGGTTGTTGATCTCATTGCCGATAATCCAGTTGGAAACCTTGCCGCAGTTGGGATTGGCCCCGCTGTAGCGCTCCGCCAGGAAGGCCGCGATGGCTCTGGTCTCCTCAAATCCCGCCTGAGTCTGAACATTGGGCATATAGTAAAATACATTGGATTTCTGAGTGGTGCCCGGTACAATCAGGTCCGGAGTGGCCGGATTCCATCCGTTTAAGATAATGGCCGTCACCGTAATGTCCTTGTTGGACATGGCGCTGATGGTCTCATCATAACTCTCAATCACCGCCTTGTTGAAATGGTAGGTTTTCCCGTCGTATTCATAGTCAATGCCGTCTCCCAGAATCTGGTGAAAGGCAATATTCACGCTGCTGTGCTTCACTCCCAGCTGGAAGGCGTCCCCCAGCTGGCTCACCTCCATCTGCAGGCCCTTCTTGGAAAGAGGCTGCCGGTAGGGATCCTGATTGGCCGCCGTCACCTCCGGATTGGTAATGTAGTGGTAATCGCTCACCGCCTCATACCCCTCATCGGTCTTCACTGCCACCACAAACCGGCTGTACAGGCGGTCAGACGCCGTTCCCCGGTTTAAATCCAGAGTAAAGGACGCGGTGGTGCCCCCGTTTGCCCAGGCGGCGTAATCCGTCCGCCCTTTCAGATCATCCTCATAGGGCTTTAACTCAAACAGATACAGATAGCCGTCCGTATTGTCCATCACTCCATTGCTCTCCGCCTCCACCTGGATGGCGCTGCCGGTTATCAGGCAGGAGGTGATGGACGCGGTGGTGTTCACAGCTCCCGTATCTTCCGCCGCCTGGGTCTCCGCTGCCGTCTCCGCCGTTCCCGCAGTGTTATCCGCAAAGACAGTGGCTCCCCCTGCCGCGCACAGAAAGGCCGCGCAGAAAAGAGCCGCCGCTCCCTTGATCCAATGTCTGTTAATCATTCCTTTTAAGCCTCCCATTCTGTCAAATTTCCACTTTCTTATCATAATCTCTTCCGGCTTCCGGTTCAATAACGAAAACATTACGGATTCTTAAAGATTTTTCCCGGCCGTCCGGGCAGCGGGACGAATCCCACGGCGAGGGCCGCGCCTTACAGAATCTTCTTCACGTCCTCACGGTTCGTCTCCCCTACGATATAATGGGGGCGGCCCTTTACCTCCATGTAGGTTTTGGCCAGATACTGACCCATGATCCCCATGCAAAGCAGTTCAATGCCGCCGAGAAACACGATGATGCAGGCCAGGGACGGCCAGCCGGCTACCGGATCCCCGAACAGCAGCTTTCTCACAATAATAAACAGGATCATCGCGAAGGAAACTCCCGTCAGACCGATGCCGCACCAGGAGGCGATGGACAGGGGAGCCTGGGAAAAATTGATCAGACCTTCCACCGAATACTTTATCAGGCCCCAGAGACTCCACTTGGTCTCCCCGGCGGCCCGTTCCACGTTCTCATAGGGCAGCCAGCAGGTCTTAAAACCCACCCAGCCGAAAATTCCCTTGGAAAAACGGTGGTATTCGCTCATAGCCACCACCGCGTCCACCATCTCCCGCTTCATCAGGCGGAAATCCCTGGCCCCATCCACAATGTCCGCGTCGGAAATCCGGTTGATCAGGCGGTAGAACAGCCTGGCTCCCAGGGAGCGGATCTTCGGCTCCCCGGCCCGGGACACCCGCCTGGCCGCCACGCTGTCGTACCCCTGTTCCATGAGGCGGAACATCTCCGGCAGGAGGGAAGGGGGATCCTGCATGTCCGCGTCCATTATGGCCGCGTAATCTCCCCTGGCATTGCACAGGCCGGCGTACATGGCCGCCTCCTTGCCGAAATTTCTGGAAAATGACAGGTAGGTCACCCGGCCGTCCTCCGCCGCCAGCTCCTTTAGCCGGTTCAGAGTCCCGTCCTTTGAGCCGTCGTCCACAAAGATGAACTCAAATTCGCTCTTTTCCCGAAGCTCCTCCGTCACCTCCCGCAGGCTGCACCAGAGCAGGGGAAGCACTGCCTCCTCGTTATAACAGGGTATGATCAGTGATGTCAGCATATGTAAAATCCTTCCTTTCCTCCCGCGCCTAAGGTCCGTTTCCTTTTTCCGTCCTGAGTCCTTTTTGTCACAGTCTAGCAAAGGGCGTGGGGAAAGTCAAGGCGGAGCCGGCATCACGCCGGCTCCGCCTGTTCAATCACATGTTTTACATCTTCCACGGTCAGATTTTTGCTGGCCATCAGATCCAGAAGCTCGTCTGTCTCCAGGCTGCGGAGAGATTTCTCACACTCTTTTTTCTCCGCTTTCAGCCGCCCCAGGGTTTCCTCCTGCCTGGCAATGGCCTCCTCCAGCTCTCTCAGCCGCTCCGTCAGCTTTTCCCTGCTGCTCTTTCTTCCTCTCGCCATATGGACTTCTTCCTCCCTTGCCATAGAATGAAATGCTATCCATATATGTATGCGGAAAGAGGGAAAAATATTCGTCCTTTTACGCTGGAGGCAGCTTCAGTTCCGGCAGAAAATGTCGGAGAGCCTGGGAAATGCCTCCTTCGTTGTTGGAGGCGGTGACATAGTCCGCCTCCTCCCGGAGCCTGTCAATGGCGTTTCCCATGGCGATCCCGGCTCCCGCCGCCCGGATCATGGGGAGATCCAGCTCCTGATCCCCGAAGGCGAGGGTCTGGCCGGGGGCTATCCCCAGCTTTTCGCAGATGATCTCCAGAGCTCTCCCCTTGTCCATCCCCCGGGGGAAGATTTCCAGGTAAATATCCGCGGATCTGGCGGCCTCCATATCCGGCCAGCGCCCATCCTTTAAACGGCTGCTGATCTCCCGGATGATCTCCGGCCTGGCCCCGAACAGCAGCTTGTTGGGTCCGGTCTTCGCCTTTTCCCACTGATCCGCCAGCTCGTCTCCATCCCGGCACACCGGTTCCCGGCGGATGATCTCCGCCTCTCTTTCCACGTACTCATCCACCGCCGTCACATACCACTCTTCCTCCCGGTAGATCCACAGGGGAATGCCCAGCTCCCTGCCCAGAGCTGTCATCTCTCTCAAAGCCCTGACGGGAAGATAGACGGAGCTGAGACAGCTCATCAAATTCCACGTAAAGCCGCAGGATCATATCATTGTGGGTGAAATGGTCGGAAATGGTCTTGAACTTGGAGATGACCACATATACCACCCCGGTGGCCAGCACCCCGCCGGAGTAAAAGCCGATGCCAATGGCCAGGCCGATGCAGGCGGCGGTCCACAGGCCGGCAGCGGTGGTCAGTCCCCTCACCTTCGTCTTCCCCTCCACAATGATGCTGCCGGCTCCCAGAAAACCGATGCCGCTGATCACCTGGGCCCCCAGCCGGGCAGGATCCCCCGTGGAAAATTTGTCAAACATATACTGTCCGGTGAGCATCACCAGGGCAGCTCCCAGACACACCAGAATATAGGTCCGCATTCCCGCGGACTGGTTGGCCCTTCCCCTTTCAATTCCCAGAACTCCTCCGCAGATCACCGAAAGGCCGATCCGCGCGGCGACGGAAAACAGGTTGATTTCCTCTGCCATTTCTCTGATACTTTCTGCCCACTCCATATCTCTGCTCCTCCTCAAACACCGGGCCATGTCTTCCCCGCCGCGGCAGCCGGCCGCTCAAAAAAAACAGGCGCGGCCCCTCCCCGGATACCGCGCCCTTGCGTTATTTGCTGTAAACTTTTTTCTCGATTCTCTTCTGCTTCCATCTCCGGATGGCCTGCATGCCGTTGCCCTGACCGAAGTACAGGGCGATGGAGGACAGGATCATCAGCACCACCGTGTACACGAAGCTCATGCACTTGGCGTCGATGCTGGCATTCTCATCGGAAGCCGCCTTCACCACAATGCCCAGAGGCTGGAACAGGGGATGATACAGGAAGGCCGTCAGATCGTAGTCTGCCAGCAGTCCGTTGAAGTTTAAGATCATCACGGACAGCACCGCCGGCAGGATCACCGGAATGATCACCTTCCGCATGGTGTAGAAGGTGCTGGCTCCCATACATTTCGCTGCATCCTCCAGATCCTCGTCCACGGAAAAGAAGGCGGAACGGATCATCCGGTAGGAGAAAGGCAGCTTGATCACCACGTAGCCGATGAGCAGGATCACCGTAGTTCCCACCAGAACCTTGTTGAAGATCAGGGGATTCCGGTCACCATAAGCCATGGTCAGGCCCAGAGCGATCAGAGTGCTGGGCAGCAGCCAGGGAATCAGGGCGCCATACTCAAACAGCTTGTTCAGCTTATTCTTCGATTTCTGCACAAAGCGCACACAGATGATGGAGATCACCGCCGCCAGCGCCGCAGCCGCCAGAGAGTAAACAATACTCACCACATAGGGCTTTATGGCATCCGCGGAGGTAAACAGCTTCCCGTAATTCTCCAGCGTAAAGGAGGACGCCGTGATATCACCGGTCATGATGGTATTGTAGTCACAGAAGGAATAGATCACAATGAGTACGATGGGAAGCATGTAGATCACAAACATGAACCAGGCCACAAAATGGGCCAGGGCGTTTAAAAACGGATTGTTGATCTTCTGCTTCGTCAGCTTCGCCTTCGTCTTGGAGACGGAGACATAATTTCCGCTCTTCTCAATTCTGCTGAACACCGACAGAAGGATAATGGTGGCAATGCCCAGAATAATGGCCAGAAACGCCGCCACTTCCCTGGAATAGTTGGATTTTGAGAAGGTGATGATCATGGGGTTGATGGTCTGAAAGTTCTCCCCGCCCACGATCAGAGGAGCGGACATGGCCCCCAGGCCGGTCAGGAATGTCAAGATGGTGATGGCAAAGAATGTGGGCTTTAACACCGGGAGCACCACCTTAAAGAAAATGGTAGCTCCGCCGGCGCCCATGTTCTTGGCCGCCTCCACCGTGTGATAGTCCAGACTGTGGATGGCATTTTTCAGGAACATCATGTGGTTCTGGGTACAGGAGAAGGTCATGACAAACACCACCGCCCCGTATCCCACAAACCAGTTGGGGTTCATATTGGGAAATACCATCAGGAGGAGCTTGGTCAGCAGACCGTTGGCGCCGTAAACATACTTGTAGCCGGACACCAGCACCACGCCGCTGTAAATCAGGGAAGTCATGTAGGACAGTCTCAGGATATTGGCCCCCTTAATGTCCCAGTACTCCGTAAACAGCACGCACAGAGTTCCCACAATGTTGACGGTCACCACCAGGGTAAAGGCCAGGATAAAGCTGTTTTTCAAGCTCTTTACCGCTCTGGCGGAGGAAAACACCTTTCCCACCACGTCGGTGGTGAGGCTTCCGTCCTGCCAGAAGGTCTGGATCAGCAGGCTGACCACCGGATACACCACAAAGGCGATCATGGCCCAGGCGATGATGATCTTCAAGACCAGTCCCGGTATGGAAATATTCTTTTTGGACAACATATCCGGCACCTCCTTAGTACTGCATGATATCGGCCGGATTCAGATACATGTCGATCTGCTTCCCTGTCTGATAGATTGGACGCCCGTCGTTGACCTTGATCACCCGGATCACCTCGCCGCAGGTATTCACCCGGTATTTGGTGGTGAGGCCATTGTAATCAAAATCCATCACCTCGCCCGTGAGTTTTAAGCATCCCGGCTCCGGGTTGAAATGAATCAGCTCCAGGCGGATATAGGCGTGCTTTTCCCCATCCAGGGAAGCTCCCTCTCTGTTGAGCTGGGAAACCACCGATTTGCCCAGCTTGTTGATATCACCGATGAAATCGCAGACGAACTCCGTCTTTGAGTGATTATAGATCTCCTGAGGAGTTCCCACCTGCTCCACAAAGCCGTTGTTGAACACGGCGATCTTGTCGGAGAGCATCAGGGCCTCCTCCTGATTGTGGGTGACGTACAAGGTGGTGATTCCCAGGTTCTTCTGAAGACGCTTTAACTCGCTTCTCAGACTGATTCTCAGCTTCGCGTCCAGGTTGGACAGCGGCTCGTCCAGGCAGAGGATCTTCGGCTCCAGCACGATGGCCCTGGCCAGGGCCACTCTCTGCTGCTGGCCGCCGGACAGCTCAGAGACATTTCTCACCAGCTGATCGTCCTTGATAGCGATGGTCTTCGCCACCTCCCGCACCTTCCTGTCAATGTCGGAAGCAGACATTTTTTTCACCTTCAGGCCGAAGGCCAGGTTCTCATACACCGTCATGGTGGGGAACAGGGCGTAGCTCTGAAACACCATGCCAATGCCCCTCTTCTCCACGGGAACATTGACAAAATCCTTTCCGTCCACCAGGATCTGTCCCGCGGACGGGGTCAGAAAGCCCACCAGCGCCCGCAGGGTGGTGGTCTTTCCGCAGCCGGAGGGGCCGAGGAATGTGAAGAATTCCCCGTCTCCCACTGTCAGATTTAAATTGTCGATTGCCGTGAAATCGCCGTACTTTATCTGAATATTTTTAAATTCGATCATGGAACTGCCCCTCCCCGGGCTGTATTACTGTACAAACTCCAGCTCTGCCTTCTCAACCCACGCATCCAGGTTTTCTGCCACGAATGCCCAGTCGATATCCTGCTGGTGCACAGAATCAATGAATTCCTTTACATTCTCCGGCGCGTTTGCCAGGGCTTTCTCATTGCAGGGGATGGTTCCAAACTGGTTCATCCAAGCTTCCTGAACCTCCGCGCTGCCGAACCAGTTGGCAAATGCGATAGCCTCGTCCGTGTTGTCTCTGCCCTTCAGGATCGCCACCTGCTCCGTCACATAGGGAACTCCTACTTCAGGAACCATGATCTGGAAGTTCGCGTTTCTCTCTTCCTCGTTCTGCAGAACGCCGCTGCCCCACATCTCGCAGATGGGACGGGTTCCATCGATGACTGCGCCCACGTAGTCCTCACCGGAGACTTCCATATGGCCGTTCTGGATCCACTTCCTTACGGTCTCCCAGCCTTCCTCAGAGATTCCCAGCTCTCCCTCCGGATCCTGGTAGCGGACCAGAAGTCCTGCCAGCATAGTCTTGCCTGTGCCGCCGCCGAAGTTTAAGATGGTGTATTTGTCGGTCCACTCATCGCTCAGCAGATCGGTGTAGTCCTTCGGCGGGTTCTCCAGATCCTCGTTCATCATGTTTACCAGAGGCTGGATCACGATGGGGTAGTAGTAGCCGTCGGGATCCCCAAGAGACAGATCCACCTCATCGGCCCACTCCGGCTCCCACGGAACCATGGTGTCCTCCGCTTTTAACTTCTCATACTCCACGTTGTTTAAGCCGAATACCAGGTCTGCCTGCACATTGTTCTTCTCGGAGATGATCCGGTTGCCCAGGTCGCCGGCCTGAATCTGCACCACTTCGATGTTGAAGCCCTGCTCCGCCGCCTGTTCTTTCAGCCACACATCTCTGCCGTTGGATCCGGAGTTGGTGTAGATGATCAGCTGCTGACCGCTTCCGCCGCCGGTGGAATCAGAGCTGGCCGCTGTGGTCCCGCCGTCTCCGCCGGCCGCTGTCGTGGTGGAGCTGGAAGAGCCGCCTCCGCAGGCTGCCAGGGACAGGGTCATCGCCGCGCACATTCCCATTGCCAGAATTCTCATTTTTCTCATAATACTTGTTCCTCCTTTTTCTTTTCTTTATAAATGGTACTTTTGGTTCACATAGTTTCTCAGCAGAGCGGGCCAGTCTGTCTGAAGGATCTTAAATCCCATATCCAGCAGCACGCCCCAGTTCTCGTCAAAGCCTTCCCCGATGGCTCTGTTGTCATCCAGGCCGCCGGAGAGAACATCCCGGTCGTTTAAGGTGATGGCGTTCACCCAGGGGAAGATTCCCTGCTTCACCAGATCCGCCAGGAACTCCCGATCGGCCAGCGGCTCGTCTACCGTCTTAAAAATCAGCTCCGCCGCGGATACATTGATGTCGTACTTCTTCACCGTCTCCCACTCCTCCATGGTGCGGACGATGGGCATATACATCAGGCCGGATCTGCTGTCCGCCAGCTGCTGAAGATACTTTTCCTCCACCCCGCATTTTAACAGGATCTGGTCGTCCATATTCATGGATTTTAAAAACGGGATGACCTTCTCCCAGTAAAACCAGGAACGATCAATGTTGATCAGGCATTTGCCCTTAAACTTCGGAAGCACATCCTCCATCCGCTCCAGCCTCTGGCCGGAGGTGGTGTGCATGCTGTTTAACAGATTGATCTCGTCCACTTCTCTGGAAGTCATCTCCCGGATGTCGCATTTTCTGCCGAACTCCTGCTCTTCCTCCGTGTTGTGAAAGGCGTAGAATACGCCGTCTCTCGTCATGGACACGTCAATCTCAATCATATCCGCTCCGTGGAGCAGAGCGTTTTTGTAGGACAGCGTGGTGTTCCATACAATATTTCCGCCGCAGGTTCCTCTGTGAGCTGCCACCAGGGCCTTTTTCTTTTCTACAGCTTCCGCGATCGGCCGGTTGTCTGTGTACATGTTTCCCTCCCTCCGCAAAACAGTTTCTGGTTTCTTCTGTTCTGCCTTGTGACTTTATGGTACTCTCTATTTTGGTACGTGTCAATAAATTCGAGTTAAAAATCACCTCCAAAATCATACTTTTGTTAAATGTTTACTATTTTATCGGATTTTTTTGTGCATTTAGTCTATATTAATCCCCGTTTTTCTCCTCAAAAATAGTTTTACATTTTGGTACGTTTCATTTTACAGTCTTATCATACGTCTTCCGTGTAAAAAAAGAAACTGGTTTTCGGTAAAGTTTCTGTAAAGAAAATGCCCGGGGCTGGTACATGTTTCCACATATCAGTCCCGGGCATTTCCCGGCACACCGGATTTTCTTCCCCTTTCCGCTCCCTCTGCCTCCGGCTCAGGCCCCTTCCTTCCCGGTCTCCTCCCGGTTGAACACCCGGTCGCAGATCCTCTGGGCTTCCAGAAGGGCCTCATCCACCGTGGAAGTCCCGGACATGACGGAAATCACCGCGGATCCCAGAATATCCTCAAAGGCAAACTCGTCAAACCATTTATTTTTCTTCTCCTTGCTGCCCCGCTTTCCCTTGCGGAACATCTCCTCGATCCCCTCAATCCAGGGATACAGCTCCAGAATATCCACGTTGTTCACAATGCTGCGGTTGCCGATAAAACCGCCCAGATAGGTGATCATCTCCGAGATCTCATCGGAATACAGCCAGTCCAGAAACTTCAGACAGGCCTCCTCTTTTTCCGTGCTCTTGGTGATTCCCACGCTGCCGCCGCCCAGCAGAGGATTTCCCCCGGGCACTTCGGCATAGATAATCTTGCCCGCCACCTTGGAACTGACGTTGTGGATCATATCGGAAGCATAGTTGGAAAACAGGATGTTCATGGCCGTAAATCCGTCGGAAAACACCTCCGCCGACTCCTGCCACCAGAAATGAGGCTCCTTCGTGGCGTATTTCTCCGACTCCAGACAGCTCTCAAAGGCCGCTCTCATCTCCGCCGTCACCACCTGCACCCGGCCCTCCTCGTCGGGCACCCGGCCTCCCAGCTCATAGAACCGGGGCAGCACCTCGCAGGCCGCCGTATAGGACCTGCCGCAGGTCAGAGTGGTGCCGTAAGCGGTGGGAGATTTCCGGTTGTACCGGCGGGTGAAAAACTC
The DNA here is from genome assembly GCA_019114465.1 of Candidatus Lachnoclostridium avicola. GTDB lineage: Bacteria > Bacillota > Clostridia > Lachnospirales > Lachnospiraceae > Lachnoclostridium_A > Lachnoclostridium_A avicola. Next base: position 4,610 of record DXFM01000018.1, on the reverse strand, counting down.
CGCCACCTGGTTGTACTCCTGAAAGCTCTCCGGTATGGCCAGCCGCTTCCGGTTGGCCTCATAATATCCCCGCTTGATCAGCTCATCTTCAAAAATGTCCTTCCGGCAGAAGAGCATCTGCACGCAGGCGTCCAGGGGAAGGGCGTACATATCCCCATTCACCGAATAATATTCTTCCGGTATCCCCGGGAAAATGGCGGAGCGGATCCGCTGAATCACCGGATCGCTCCGGTCCATCCTGCGGAAGATCCTCTCACTGTCCCCCAGCATCCAGGCCATGTCGATGCGCACCAGGTCAAATACGGTCTCCTCCGTCACTTTCATCTTGGACACCATCTTGCGCAGTTCGTCGTAGGGCGTCTCCACCATGTTCACGTCAATGCCGGACTGCTCCTTAAACAGGGGCAGGAGCCGCTTGATGGCCTCCCCCGTGGAGTTGTTCACCGTGAGGAAACGGATCGTCTCCTCCTGCCTGGGGGCGTAGACCTTTCTCTGGGGGAATCTGCCCTCCTCCGTCACCTCCGGGATGCCGGATTTTCCCTTTCTGATCTCCCCCTTGTCCGCTTTCCTCTGGAACTCCTCTTTTTTCAGTATGATCTCCGCGATATGCTGGCCCATAAGCTTGTAGTCCATCTCATACATATCCCTGTTTTCCATGCCGAAATTCTTGCTCACCACAGAGTAGATCCTGGGCAGTTCCCCCTGGGAATTGTAGCTGTGGGCCATTTTTATATTTTCCACATCCTCCCTGGACATGGTGATAATGGCGTCAAAGGGATCCGCCGCGTAGAGCAGATCGAAAGCCCGGTTGAATTTCATAAACTCAGGGGCCTCCAGCACCTCGAAATAGCAGCCCTCGCTCTCCATCACCTCGGACACGCTCTTGATAAATCTCCGGTTGTTGGTGTACCGCTCATTCTCACAGAGAAGGGCCACGCTCCTGTTTCCGTCCCGGACGCATTTTTCCGCGATCTCCCGTCCCGCCTTCTCATAGTCAAAGGAGACGAAGGCCGAGTGCTCCGGAAACCCTTTCACGAACCGGTCCACCATGATCACCATGGTCTCCTCCGGCACCGGCTCTTCATTTTTAAACTGGCAGCTCACCAGCACGATGGCCGTGGGCCGCAGGGAGAGGGCCTTTTTCAGCAGCCGGCTCTCCGTGGAGGCCACTCCCTCGCTGCACAGGATCTCAATGGTGTAATCCTGCTCGTGGAGCTCCTTTTCGATCCCGGCGTACAGTTTCCCGTACATCTTCAGGTCAATCCTGGGGACAATGATGCAGATATTTTCCGACCTTCCGCTCCTCAGCTTGCTGGCCTGAGAATTGATCTGGTAGCCCAGGGCCCTGGCCGCCTGCTCCACCAGCTTGATCTTCTCGGCGCTCACATTTCCCTTCCGGTTCAGCACGTTGGAAACTGTGCCGTGGGACACCCCCGCGTATTTTGCTATATCCTTGATCGTGGCCATAAATCCGTCTCCTCTCATCTATAAGTACTATAGCAGAAAAAGCGGCGGATGTAAAAGAAATATGGCAAACGCGGGCCCGGCAGAATCATCCGCCGGGCCCGCGCCCTCATTTATGTTTATTCCATTGGTCTGTCACTCTTATTTTCGCAGACTCACTCGGTGTATCCGATGAGTTTGCTGTCGTCCTCCGAGGTGTCAATGACGATCTTATCGCCCATGTGCACCTTGTCGCCCAGGATCATCTTCGCCGCCAGGGTTTCCACATGCTTCTGCAGGAACCTCTTCAGGGGACGGGCGCCGTACACCGGGTCGTATCCGTGTTCCACAATAAAGCTCTTTGCGGAATCGGTCAGCTCAATGGTCAGTTCCTTGTCCACCAGACGTTTGTTGATGTCCGCCACCAGCAGGTCAATGATACCGGTGATGTTCTCTTTCGTCAGCGGTTTGAACAGAATGATCTCATCCAGACGGTTTAAGAACTCCGGACGGAAATGAGCACGCAGGTCGTTCATGACCATATTTTCCGCCTCCGGCTTGATGCTGCCGTTCTCATCAATGCCCTCCAGCAGATACTGGGATCCGATGTTGGAAGTCATGATCAGGATGGTGTTCTTAAAGTCCACAGTCTTGCCGGTGGAATCGGTGATCCGCCCGTCGTCCAGCACCTGAAGCAGGACGTTGAACACATCGGGATGGGCCTTCTCCACCTCATCAAACAGCACCACGGAGTAGGGTTTTCTCCGCACGGCCTCCGTCAGCTGGCCGCCTTCGTCGTAGCCCACATATCCGGGCGGTGCTCCGATGAGCCGGGACACGGAATGTTTCTCCATGTACTCACTCATATCGATACGGACCATGTTGTTCTCATCGTCAAACAGCGCCTCCGCCAGAGCTTTCGCCAGCTCCGTCTTGCCCACGCCGGTGGGTCCCAGGAACAGGAAGGAACCGATGGGCTTGGTGGGATCCTTGATGCCGGCTTTGGAACGAAGGATGGCTTCCGTCACTTTCTCCACGCCTTCATCCTGGCCGATAACTCTCTTGTGAAGCAGGTCGTCCAGATGAAGGGTCTTGCTCCGCTCACTCTCCGTCAGCTTCGCCACCGGAATATTGGTCCACTTGGACACGATTCTGGCGATCTCATCCTCCGTCACGCTCTCGTGAACCAGGCTCAGGTCCTCGTTCTTAACCTTCTCCTCCTCCTGCTCCAGCTCTTTCTGCAGCTGAGGAAGTTTTCCGTACTGCAGCTCTGCCGCCTTGTTCAGGTCGTACTGCTGCTGGGCTTCCTGAATCTGCCGGTTCACCTGCTCGATCTCCTCACGCAGGGAAGACAGCTTATCCACAGACGCCTTCTCGTTCTCCCACTGGGCCTTCTTCGCCGCAAATTCGTCGTGTAGCTCCGCCAGCTCCTTCTGCAGATCTGCCAGACGCTCCTTGCTCAGGTGATCGGTCTCCTTCTTCAAGGCCGCCTCCTCGATCTCCATCTGCATGATCTTTCTGGACAGCTCATCCAGCTCCGCAGGCATGGAATCCATCTCCGTCTTTACCATGGCGCAGGCTTCATCCACCAGGTCAATGGCCTTATCCGGCAGGAACCGGTCGCTGATATAACGGTCAGACAGCACCGCCGCGGACACCAGAGCGGAGTCGGTGATTTTCACGCCGTGATACACCTCATAGCGTTCCTTTAAGCCTCTCAGGATGGAAATGGTATCCTCCACCGTGGGCTCATCCACCATCACCGGCTGGAAACGCCGCTCCAGAGCTGCATCTTTTTCGATGTACTTCCGGTATTCGTCCAATGTGGTGGCGCCGATACAGTGGAGCTCACCTCTGGCCAGCATGGGCTTTAACAGGTTGCCCGCGTCCATGGATCCTTCCGTCTTTCCGGCTCCCACAATATTGTGCAGCTCATCGATGAACAGAATAATCTGTCCCTCGCTCTTCTTCACTTCCTCCAGAACGGCTTTCAGACGCTCCTCAAACTCGCCCCGGTATTTCGCTCCCGCGATCAGGGCGCCCATATCCAGGGCAAACAGCTTCCGGTCTTTCAGTCCTTCCGGCACATCGCCCCGGACGATCCTCTGGGCCAGGCCTTCTACCACGGCGGTTTTGCCCACGCCGGGTTCGCCGATCAGCACCGGGTTGTTCTTCGTCTTTCTGGACAGAATCATGACCACGTTGCGGATCTCGCTGTCACGGCCGATCACCGGGTCCAGCTTCTGCTCTCTGGCCCGCTCCACCAGGTCATAGCCGTATTTTTCCAGAGTGTCATAGGTAGCCTCCGGGTTGTCGCTGACCACCCGCTGGTTGCCTCTCACGGTGGAAAGGGCCTGCAAAAACGTCTCTCTGGTAATGCCGTACTGACGGAACATCTCCTTTATCGTCCGGTCCGGCTGCCGCAGCATGGACAAAAACAGGTGTTCCACGGACACATACTCGTCGCCCATGGCCTTTGCCTCGTCCTCCGCACTCACCAGGACCTTATTCAGATCATTGCTCACATAAACCTGACTGGATCCGCTGACCTTCGGCAGTTTCTCCACATTCTGAAGGGCCTCATCCTTGAACATCTCCCCGGAGATGCCCATCTTCGTCACCAGCTTCAGGATCAGGCTGTCATCTATCGTCAGCAGACTGTACAGCAGGTGCTCCTGCTCAATCTGCTGGTTTCCATGTTCATACGCCAGTTTTTCGCAGTTCTGCACTGCTTCCAGAGATTTCTGAGTAAACTTGCTGATATTCATAACAACGCCTCCTTTTGTCTCTGTTACTGTTCTACACGTACTATAACATACCACATTTTGTTAGCAATGTCAAGAGGTGAGTGCTAATTTTTTTAAGATTTTTTGGAGGTCTGAAAAAGGCTCGATTTACAGACATCTAAGACATTCAAAAACATTAGCCACATAGGTAAATTAAAACTTTTCAGTATCAATACTAACTTATTAATAAACTCATGTGCACAAACAAGAGTATCCTGTCCCTCCAATACATCACCTGTATTCCAAGTTTTAAGATCTTTTTTTGCAAAAACCTAGCAAAATAAATCCCCAACACCCCATTCACATCCCAGCCGTCTCGACAGCCTCCCAGGACCACCTGGGCGGCGCCATCCAGATTGTCCCTAAGGCAGAAGCGGCCGG
>DXFM01000017.1 GCA_019114465.1 Candidatus Lachnoclostridium avicola | reverse complement strand
CGGAAAGGCCACGGGCAATATGCCCGACGGCAGACGGATGGGAGAGCCGCTGGCTCCCGGCGCCAACCCCAGCTACGGAGCGGAGAAAAACGGTCTGCTGGCGTCCCTGAACTCCGTTGCGAAGCTGCCCTATGAGTGGGCTCTGGACGGAATCTCCAACACCCAGACCATCAACCCGGAGGCTCTGGGCCATGACGAGGAGGAGCGGACCAAAAACCTGGTTCAGGTGATGGACGGCTATTTTGACCAGGGAGCTCACCATCTGAACGTCAATGTGTTCGGCCGGGAGAAACTGGTGGATGCCATGGAGCACCCGGAGAAGGAAGAGTACGCCAACTTTACCATCCGCGTGTCCGGCTACGCGGTGAAGTTCATCGATCTGACCAGAGAGCAGCAGCTGGATGTGATCTCCAGAACCTGCCATCAGGTGATGTAGGCCATGGAAGAGAGGACGCGGGAACCTGCCGGAACAGCCGGGAAGGCGCCCGGCCCGGCCGTCGGGCGAATCCATTCGGTGGAGACCTTCGGGTCGGTGGATGGACCTGGCGTGCGTTTTGTGGTATTTCTTCAGGGCTGCCGCATGAGATGCCGATACTGCCACAACCCGGAGACCTGGAAGGAAGAAGGGGGAGAGCCGGCCACGGCGGAGGAAATATTCCGCCGGGCCCTCCGCTACCGCCGCTATTGGGGAAAAGACGGCGGGATCACCGTCAGCGGCGGAGAGCCTCTTTTACAGCTGGAGTTTCTCACCGAACTGTTTTCCCTGGCGAAGGCCCAGGGAATTTCCACGGTGGTGGACACGGCGGGCAATCCCTTTACCAGAGAAGAACCGTTTTTCTCCCGGTTCCAGCAGCTTCTGACGGTGACAGATCTGTTTCTGCTGGACATTAAGATCATGGATCCGGAGAAGCACCGGCAGCTCACCGGCTGGGATGGCAGCAACATTCAGGACATGGCCCGGTTCCTGTCCGATCAGGGAAAGGATGTGTGGCTCCGCCATGTGCTGGTGCCGGGATATACGGACGGGGAGGAAGACTTAAAAGCCCTGTCTCAGTTTGCCGCCTCCCTGAATAATGTAAAGCGGTTCGAGGTGCTTCCCTACCACACTCTGGGACTGTTTAAATGGGAGAAACTGGGAATTCCCTATACTCTGGACGGCGTGCCCTCCCCCACGAGGGAAGAAGTGGAGCGGGCGCAGCGGATTCTGCGGACGGAAGAGTATCAGGGGTATCGAAAGGAAAAATAAAACTTGTCTCACAGACTGTTCCTGTTATAATGGAAGAAAGATGACAGCGGGAGGGACAGTCTATGAGCACAGAACATATGGAACTGATTCGTGTAAAGGCGGAGGACCGCGGGATGATCGCAGGTCTCTCCGCCTTTGCGTCTGAAATTGTGAAGGAGCATTTTGACCCCATCATCGGCCCGGAACAGAACGACTACATGATCGCCAGGTTTCAGGCGGTCTCCGCCATTACGGAACAGATCCGCTCCGGCTACCGGTATTATGTGGCGGAAAACGAGGCGGGGAAGATGGAAGGCTTTCTGGCATTTTACCCCAGGGATGGGAAGATGTACCTGAGCAAATTTTACGTGCACAGGGCGGCCAGAGGCCATGGAATTGCCAGAAAGATGTTTGAGTTTGTGGAGGAGGAGACGAGAAAGGAAGGTCTCCCGGCCATCTTCCTCAACGTGAACCGGGACAATCAGGCGGTGATCCGCATCTATGAGCATTTTGGCTTCCGGAAGGTGAGGGAGGAGAAAAATGACATCGGCAATGGATTTTACATGGACGACTGGGTGCTGGAGTGCCCGGTGACCCCATAATCGGCAGATGACAAAGGAGGAAGAAGGATGATCGTTACAACAACACCGTCTGTAGAGGGAAAGAAAATTGTGGAGTACAAGGGAATCGTATTCGGAGAAGTGGTGTCGGGAGTGAATTTCCTGAAGGATTTCGCCGCCGGCATGAGGAATTTCTTCGGCGGCCGGTCCGGATCCTATGAGGAGGAGCTGCTGGCGGCCAGAACCCAGGCTCTGGAGGAGATGGAAAAACGGGCGGAGGCCATGGGGGCCAACGCCGTGGTGGGCGTGGATGTGGACTATGAGGTGCTGGGAGCGGACAACGGCATGCTGATGGTTTCCGTCAGCGGCACGGCTGTGGTCTGCGAGTAATGGAAGAAGGGGGATTGGCAGATGGTTCGAAACCTGACAGACGCGGTTATGGGCAGACGGCCCTATGACCGGATCATAAAAAATGTCCGCATTGTCAACGTGTTTACGGAGGAAATTATTCCCGGAAATATCGGTATTGTGGACGGGATGATCGCCTGCGCGGGCGATCTGGGGGAAGACGCGAAGGCATTGGAGACTGTGGACGGAAAGGGACGTTTTGCAGTGCCGGGATTCATTGACTCCCACATGCACCTGGAGAGCGGCATGATGACGCCGGCCCACTTTGCGGAGGCGGTAGTGCCCATGGGAACGGTGGCTGTGGCGGCGGATCCCCATGAGATCGCCAACGTCATGGGAAAACGGGGAGTGGAGATTCTCTGTGAGATGACCAGGGATCTGCCCCTTCATGTGAGCATTATGGCTCCCTCCACCGTCCCCTCCGCCCCCGGTTTTGAGACGGCGGGAGCGTCCCTGGAGGCGGAAGACGTGAGAGAAATGCTCTCCTACGACGGAGTCCTGGGCCTGGGCGAGGTGATGGATTTTAACGGGGTGGTGGACTCCGATGAGAAGATGATGGCCATCATCGACGAGGCTCAGAAGACGGGATGTCTGATGGACGCCCATGTTCCCCTGTTAAAAGGGAGGCGCCTGCAGGCCTTCGTGTCCACCGGTCTGGACTGCGACCACACCTACATGGACGTGGACAGCGTGGCGGAAAAGCTGCGCTGCGGCATGTGGGTTCAGATCCAGGAGAGGTATTTTACCCCGGAGCTGATGACGTACCTGAATGACAGCCCGGCTCAGGGTCGGATCCTGCTGGCCACTGACGACGTTCCCATCAGCCGCCTGGCGGACTGGGGCCATGTGGACCACCTGGTGCGGAAAGCCATTTCCATGGGACTAAAGCCCATGAACGCATACCGCTATGTGACCATCAACGCGGCGGACCGGCTGCGCATGTATCGGTCAGGGGCCATCGCCCCCGGGAAATGGGCGGATATCCTGCTCCTGGATTCTCTGGAGCAGGCGAAGGCCTCCGCCGTGTTCTGCAGAGGCGTCCTGACGGCGGAAAACGGAAAAATGACGGTTCCCCTGCCGGAAAAGCCCTTCCCGGCAGACGCCTGCGCCACCATGTCCATAGAGCCTCTGGCGCCGGAGGATTTCCGGCTGAAGGCAGATGGAAGCCGGGCCCTCATTCAGGTGATGGTCCAGGACGGAAGAACGGCGAAAACTTTCCCCAGGAAAGCCTGGTGCGCCGTGGTGGGAGGCTGCGTGGAGCGGGAAGGAGTTTGGGCCGATGGGGACGCCGTTCCCTGCAGCCTGGTGAAAATGGCGGTGTTTAACCGGTATCCGGGGAATGATCACCGTTCCATCGGCTTTCTGGGAAATCTGGATCAGTTCCGGGGAGCCATCGCCACCACTTACGCCCATGACTGTCACAATCTGACGGTCTACGGCAGCAGCGACGAGGATATGGCGGCAGCGGCAAACCTGGTGATCCAATCCGGCGGCGGTGTGGCTGCCGTGAAGGACGGCCGGGTGCTGGCCCACATCGCCCTGCCCATCGCCGGCCTTCTCTGCGAGGACCGGATGGAGGTGCTGGCGGAGAAATTTGAGACTCTCACCCGGGCGGCGGAGGAGATGAAGCTGAACCACGAGGAAGTGCTGTCCTTCATCACCCTCATGGCTCTGGCCGTCTCCCCGGAGATCAAGCTGACGGACCTGGGGCTGGTGGACGTGGTCCGCAAGTGCTTTGTGCCCTGTGTGGAGAAGACGGAAGATTGAAGAAGGAGAAAAGATTATGGTGTTATTTATTGAGTATCCCAGGTGCTCTACCTGCCAGAAGGCGGGAAAATGGCTGCGGGAACATTCTGTGGAGTATCAGGACCGCCACATTGTGGAGGATCGTCCCACAGAGGAAGAGTTAAAGACATGGATTCAGACGAGCGGGCTCCCGGTGAAGAAATTTTTCAACACCAGCGGAAAGAAATACAAGGAGCTGGGGCTGAAGGACCGCCTGCCGTCCATGAGCGACGGGGAGCAGATCGCTCTGCTGGCCACAGACGGAATGCTGGTGAAGCGCCCTCTTCTGGTGGGGGACGGATTTGTGATTCCCGGCTTTAAAGAGAAGGAATGGACGGAAAAGCTGGGGTTATGAGACGGTTACTGGAAAAAGGAGCGATTCGGTCCCTTTCTCTGCTGCTGACATCCACCTATTCCGTGTCCACGGTCATTCCCAGCATGGTGGATTATTACCGGGGATACGACAGAAGTCAGATTGAGCAGCTGATCTCTGTGACATCCATAGCCATTATGGTGATTATTCTCCTTAATCCGTGGATTTCCCGGGTCATCCGCGAGCGGGTCAGCATTACCGCCGGCCTGGTCATGCTCGCCGCCGGGGGAATTGCGCCGGTGTTTGTCCAGAGCTATGGAGCCGTGTTTGCGGGACGTCTGGTGCTGGGAGCGGGAATCGGGCTGGTAAACGTCTACGCTATTGATATCATCAACAGCCGGTATGACGGCGACGAGCGGTCGGCGCTTCTGGGCTACCGGGGGTCATCGGAAATTGTGGGAAACACGGCCCTGACCCTGGTGGTGGGACTGATTCTGGGAGCGGGAATGGACTGGAACTATTGTTTCCTCATCTATCTTGCCGCAGTCCCCGTGCTGATTTTCTATCTGCTGTTTGTACCGGGATCCGGAGCGGCGAAGTACAAAGAAGAGAAAAAAGACGTCTCTCCGGACAGGGACGGAATCCGGAAAATCGCAAAGGATCTGCTTATAAACAGTTTCTATGGGGCTCTTTTTATCGGCATTAACACCTGCACCACCATGAGAATTCCCAGTCTGGTGCTGGAAAAAGGGATCGGAACGGAGGTTCAGGCCAGCCTGATCACCAGTCTGATGATGGCGGCCGGGATTGCCGCGGGAATTATATTCGGCAGCCTGTCCAGGATTCTGAGAGGCAGGCTGCAGAAAGTGGGGCTGTTGGTCTTCGGCGCCGGCATGGCGGTGATGGCCGCAGCGGGAAATCTCTGGCTGATGGGTTTTGGAGCCGTGGTCACAGGGCTGGCCTTCAATGCCCTGATCGTGACGGTGTTTGACCGGATTCCCAAAAAATTTCCGCCGGAGGCTACCACTCTGGCCACCACCTGCACTCTGGTGGGATGCAACCTGGGCTCAGGATTTTCTCCCTATGTGCTGAAATTTATCGACCAGATCAATGACCGTATGTATACCTCTTTTGCGGTGTGCGCGGCGGCTGTGGCGGTAATCGGGATCCTGCAGCGGGAAGAAGCATAAACGGATCGGACGGGGGGTTCCCTGTCCGGTCTTTTTTGTGCGGTGCGCCCGGCAGGGGGCCGCCATGCCTGCATGGGCGGACATTTGCCGGGCAACGGACAGCAGACAGCTCTGCTGTGAGCTGCCCGCTTCCTCATAAATTTTACGGATTTTTCTGAAGATTTCCTCCCTGGGGTATCGTTATAGAGAATAGCGGATGGAATCAACTGCCGGCGGAGGCCGGAAAATAGAAAACTGGAGGAACTTATGACAGATACAGAGCGCAGGGAGGAAGCGTTTGACGCCCAGGTGGCGGAGCTGATGAAGCCGGACGAGCCGGGAAAGAAGAAAAAGAAGGTACATAAAAAATGGAGCAGAAAGAGGAAGATCCTCACGGCTGCCGGGGCGGCGGTAATTCTTTTTGCGGCCTTTCGGGCCTGCACCGGAGGCGGCGGGACCGTGGCAGTGGCTACCACCCCTCTGACAAAGGGGGATGTGACAGAGGTGCTGTCCCTCACCGGGCCCATCTCCGGCACGGACAGCGTGGATGTGTTTTCCAACCTTCACTCGGAGGTGCAGGCTCTCTATGTGAAGGAGGGGGACCAGGTGGAACAGGGCCAGGTGCTGGCGGAGTTAAACACGGCGGACGCCCAGCGGGAGGTGGATATCGCCAAAAATGCCTACGACCTGGCGGTGGCGGAGTTTGAGGAACAGGCGACTGCCGCCGTAAACGGCTACGCCAAGGCGGTTCAGGACTACAACACCGCGAAGGGAAACTATGACAGAAGCGCTGTGCTGGCCCAGGCGGGATCCATCTCCCCGGTGGATCTGGAGACGGCCAGAAATGCCATGGAGGATGCGGCCAGGGAGGTTTCCTCCTACCGGGTGGAAAACGGGCAGCCCCTGCCGGCAAAGTCCTATGAGCTGAGAATCAAAGATGCCCAGTATGAGCTGGAGACGAAGCAGGAGGCCTTAGAGGACACGAAGATCATCAGCCCCATCACCGGAACTGTGGTCCGGGTCAACACGAAGGTGGGCCGGTTTGCCGACGAGACGGGAGATACGGCGGAACCGCTGTTTGTCATTGAAAATCTGGACACTCTGGAGCTGGAGATCGACGTGAGCGAGTACTCCATCGGAAAGGTGGCCCTGGGACAGGAGGCGGTGATCAGCGCCGACATCTTAAACGGGGATACGGTGACGGGAGAGGTGACTGCCATTTCGCCTACAGGAGAGGAAAAAAGCGGCGGATCCTCCGAGCGGGTGATTCCCACCACCATCCGGATCAATGACAAGGATTCCCGGCTGATCGCCGGGATCACCGCCAGGGCGGAGCTGACCTTAAATGAGGTCCACGATACCTGGGTGGTGCCCGGTTCCGCGGTGATGGACCGGGAGGACGGCTCCTACATTGCGGCGGTAAAGGAAGGGGCGGTGGAACTGATTCCCGTGGACCGGGGTGTGGAGAGCGACATTCAGACCGAAGTAAAGGCGAGAGGGGAGATTCCTCTGGAAGAGGGGTTGGAGATTATCACCAGCCCGGATGCCGGCCTGACAGACGGCATGGCAGTCACCGCCGTGCCTGGAGCGTGAGAGGAGAGACCATGAAAAAACTGGAATATCTGAAAAAGCTGTTTCGGCGGCCGGCCCTTCCTCCCTCCGGAGAGACGGAGGATCTGATCCGTCTGGAAAATCTGGTGAAAATCTATGACACCGGGGCTCTGAAGGTGATGGGACTGAAAAAAATAAATCTGACCATCCGCCGGGGAGAGTTTGTGGCCATTATGGGCCAGTCAGGATCGGGAAAATCCACTCTGATGAACATTCTGGGATGTCTGGACCGTCCCACCCTGGGGCATTATTATCTGGACGGACAGGACACGGCCCAGATGACGTCGGAGGAGCTCTCCGCCATCCGGAATCAGAAGATCGGCTTTGTGTTTCAGTCCTTCAACCTCATATCCAGAACCTCCGCCTTAAAAAATGTGGAGCTGCCCATGACCTATGCCAGAAAGCCGAAGAAGGAGAGGCGGGAGCGGGCCATGGAGCTGCTCACCCGGGTGGGGCTGGGGGCAAGGTACAGCCATATGCCCAACGAGCTCTCCGGCGGACAGCGGCAGCGGGTGGCTATCGCCAGGGCTCTGGCCAATGAACCGCCTCTGATTCTGGCGGATGAGCCCACGGGAAACCTGGATACGGCGGCGTCTGAGGAGATCATGGAGCTGTTTGCCACCCTTCACGACGAGGGGGCCACGGTGGTGGTGGTGACCCACGAGGAGGACATCGCCGCCTTTACCGGGCGGATCATCCGCTTCCGGGATGGCCAGATCATCAGCGATCAGGTCAACGAACATCCCAGAAGGCTGAAAAAGGAGGAGACAGTATGCTGATCGAGAATATGCAGATGGCGTTTCACGCCATCCGGGCAAATAAGATGCGTTCCTTTCTCACCATGCTGGGGATTATCATCGGCATCGGGTCGGTGATCGCCATCGTGTCCATCGGCGACACCATGCGCTCCCTGTTTGCCGATCTCTACGCCAGCGTGGGCCTGACTCAGACCTACGTGAGCATCGGATACTGGGTGGACGACGTGCGGGAGAGCGACTATTTTACCATGGACGACCTGACCCGGATCAAGGAAGTGTTCGGGGACAAGATCACTTATATGGACAGCTCCGCCTATTTGAACGGAGATGCCAGAGTTGGGGAAAAGAGCATGAAGTTTGAGTTTACCGGCGTGGATTACAACTACCAGGATGTACAGCCGGTAAAGATCCTCTACGGCCGGTATCTCAACGAGGGGGACACTCTGGGCCGGAGAGCCAGCGCCGTGGTGGAGGCGGAGAGCGCGAAGCGTCTGTTCGGCACGGAGAACGCCGTGGGCAGAACCTTTCGGACGGATGTGTACGGCACCATGACGGAGTTTACTGTGGTGGGAGTCTACGAGGTGGAGATGAATGCCTTTCAGAAACTGATGATGGGAAGCAGCGACGACACGGGAAGCGCGTTTATTCCCTGGACGCTGCTCACCTGGCCCAACGACCGGTTTTACCAGTGCCATCTCTTTGCGGACGAATCCATGACCACGGCGGAGCTGGACCGGTTTTACGACGATCTGACCTTCTATGTGGCGAAGCTGAAAAACAGAACCCCGGAGGATATGTATGTGTACACCGCCACCCAGGAGATGAACCAGATGGACAGCATCATGGGCGGCCTGTCCGCGGCGGTGGGCGGGATCGCCGCCATCTCCCTGCTGGTGGGCGGCATCGGCATTATGAATATTATGCTGGTGTCCGTCACAGAGCGGACCAGGGAGATCGGAATTCGGAAGGCCCTGGGGGCTACCACCCGGGATGTGATGGTCCAGTTCCTCACAGAGTCGGCCATTCTGTCCGCCTGCGGCGGAGCCATCGGAATCCTTCTGGGAGCCGGCGTGGTGTTTCTGGGCGGAACGGCTCTGGGGCTGAACGTGGTGGTGAAACCTTCCGTGGTTGTTCTGGCGGTATCCTTTTCCGCCATGGTGGGAATCTTTTTCGGCATGTATCCCGCCTCCAAGGCGGCGAAGGCGGATCCCATCGAGGCCCTACGGTATGAATAGAGGGAGGCCGGCTGCGGCCTCCCCCGTTTTTTCTTGCTTTTTCCCCGGGAATGTGATAAGGTAAATCACATATGAGCATTGTCTTTTTACGGAACAGGACCCGCTGGGGCTGTTCCGCAATTCATGGCCCGGTTCGGGCAGATTTCCTGAGAAAAACTAAAAAAGGCTGCGGGCAGGAAGGGGAGAAGCTTATGGAATATGGGCGGCGGGGAGAAAGTCTGTTTTCCCTGGCGTTTCGGAAGAGGGAATATGGAGAGTCGCTGTACAGAGCCCTGAAGGGCGGGGACTGCCGGCGGGAAAAACTGCGGGTCTGCGCCGCGGGAGAGGAGCTGTGGATGGAACCGGAAGAGGGCGGGACCATGGTGGCAGGTCATTATATGAATCTGTGCGGCAGGGAACCCGGCCTTCCCCTGGGATGGCTGCTGGGACTGGGATGGAGCGCCGGAACCCGGTCCGGCTCTGGCAGGAGGAGAACGGCCGGATCTCCGGAAACGGATGAGGGAGGCAGGATCCGATGTGTGGGACTTTACCACGGCAGGGCGGAGGACCCGGACCGGGCGGAGGTGGATCTGTCCTCGGGCGCCGGGGTGTCCGTGACTGCGGTAAACATCGGAGGCGGACGGAGCCGAAGTCTTCTGGAAGCCTGTCCGAGACTGGGAGAGTACGGAGCTTTTGTGGAGCAGGTAAAATCCGGCCTGGAGCTGGGACTGGGACCGGAGAGGGCGGCAAAGCGGGCCTCCCGCTGGGCGAGGGAGAACCATGTGCTGGGAGATCTCCTGGAACTGGGGGAGAACGATGTGCGGGACCGGATTCTCCGGGAATACGAGGGAGAGCTGGCCGTGGTGAGGGAAAAGCAGTTAAGTTACGCGGCGGGAATGACAGACGGCCTGCTTCAGGGGGAAGTCAGCGGGATGGCCCGGCTGCTCTTGGGCATTCTGTCCCGCTTCGGCCCGGTTCCCCTGTGGCTGGAGAAAACGGTGGCGGGGGAGAGAGACTGCGGCAGGCTTCAGCAGTGGGGAACCGCTGCCTCCCGGTCTTCCACCCTGGAGGAGTTTCTGCGCCTGTCCGGTCTTTTCTGCAGGCAGTAAATGGTGAAAAAAATTTCACATATTTTCCCTTGACCCTCCTGCTGTGAAAAAACTATAATAATTGAAGCAGCTGTTTCCGGAAGATGTTTTACATTTTATTAAATTTTTGCCCATCCTATCGCCAATAGGGTACTTTTATGGTATACTGAATTGATAATTTATGTGCAGGCGAGGAGTTTTTATGCTGAATGAAGATAAAATTGAACTGATGACCGGCATCGCCATGTTTGAGAAGCGGGAGGGAAAACAGATTGCCGCGGCAGGGAAGATGTTTAAAAGCGATTTTGTGGGGCGGCACATGCTCCATGCTTTTTTGCGCTTCACGGCGGCCTATGTGCTTCTTTTCGCTGTCTGGGCCATGTATTCGGTGGACCGGCTTCTGTCCACGGCATCTCTGGAGGAACTGATGAGACTGGGAGGTACGGCGGGCGTCTGGTACGGAGCCGGACTGGCCCTGTATCTGCTCATCACCAGGGCTGTTTATGCCAGGCGGTACGACGAGGCGAACAGGGCCCTGCGGGCCTATATGGCAAAGCTCCGCCGCCTGAAGAAACGGTATGAATTCCAGAACCGGAAAAAAGAGCTGGCAAAGGAGGGCAGACATCATGATGGCGCTTCTCGTATTTAAAGAGCGGCTGCGGGTATGGTATGGAAAATACGGCGCATATATTAATACGGCAGTCCGTTTTTTTCTGTGCTTTGCGGCTCTGATGGCAGTAAATGAAAATGTGGGATTTATGACCAGGATCAGCGGAATCCTGCCGGCCCTCGGGCTGGCAGTTCTCTGCGCTTTTGTCCCCTATGGCCTGGGGGCGGTGCTGGTGGGAGGGTTTGCCCTGGTCCACGTGAGCGTGGTCTCCTTGGAGATCGCCGTTCTGCTGGCGGTGGTCATGCTCCTGATCATGCTTTTATACTATGGATTCCAGCCGGGAGACAGCTGGCTGCTGCTGGTCACTCCCCTGGCGTTTTTCCTCAATATTCCCTATGCGGTGCCCCTGGTGGCGGGGCTGTCCTGCAGCCTGGTGTCTGTGATACCTGCGTGCAGCGGCGTGCTCATCTACTATATTCTGCTCTATGTGAAGCAGAACGCGGGAATCCTGACAGGGGGAGCGGCTGTGGATATCACGGAGAAATACAGCAGTATACTGGGCGGCGTAATTTCCAATGAGACCATGCTTTTTATGGCCCTGGCTTTTGCTGTGGGGATTCTGGTGGTCTACATGGTAAAAAATCTGTCCATTGACTACTCCTGGTATATTGCCATCGCGGCCGGCACTGTGGTGCAGGCAGTGATCGTGTTTGTGGGAGTTTTTCTGTTTAACATGTCCTTTTCTGTGGCGCCCTTTCTGGTGGGAATGGCGGTGAGCGTGGCGGTGGCAGCGGCCTACACCTTTTTCGTGTTTGCCGTGGATTATACCCGCACGGAGTATTTACAGTATGAGGATGATGATTACTATTATTATGTGAAGGCGGTGCCGAAGATTGCTGTGTCGGCTCCTGACGTAAAGGTGCAGAAGATCAACGCCAGAAAGAGCAGCAGGAAGCACAGCAGGCCGGGCGAGAGATAAAAGATAGAAGGGGAGGTGTCATGGATTTATGACGAATTTGGTGGAAACGCTGTATTCCTGGCTGTCTTTTGTGCGCCATATCAGCATAAGGAACCTGCTGGAGATTGCGATTATCGCGTTCCTGGTCTATGAGATCCTGCTTTGGATCAAAAACACAAGGGCCTGGACGCTGCTGAAGGGAATCGTAGTCATCCTGGGTTTTACCGTATTCGTGTATGTGCTGCGGCTGAACACGATCTTCTGGATCGTAAGCCGTCTGGCGTTTGTGGCGACGACAGCCCTGGTGATCATATTTCAGCCGGAGCTGAGGAAGGCCCTGGAGGAGCTGGGAAGCCAGAATATTATCTCCGGGCTGCTGTCCTTTGACGACGGCAAGGAGAACCGGGCTTTTACGGACCGGTCTGTGAACGAGATCGTAAAGGCCACTTTTGAGATGGCGAAGGTGAAGACCGGAGCGCTCATGGTCATTGAGAGAAGCACTCCCTTAAATGAGATCGAGCGGACGGGAATCGAGATCGACGGATTGATCAGCAGCCAGCTGCTCATCAATATTTTTGAACATAATACGCCTCTTCATGACGGGGCGGTGGTGCTCAGCGGCAATAAAGTGATCGCGGCCACCTGCTACCTGCCTCTGTCTGACAATATGGACATCAGCAAAGACCTGGGCACCAGGCACCGGGCGGCTGTGGGCATCAGCGAGGTGTCTGACAGCCTGACCGTGGTGGTGTCAGAGGAGACCGGGCGTGTGTCCGTGGCAGAGAACGGAAGCCTCAGCCATATCAAGGACAGCGATGAGCTGAAAAAGGTTCTGTCCAGGCTGACGGAGCAGAAAGAGACAGGGGGAAAGAGATTTAAAATCTGGAAGGGAAGGATCAGAAATGAAAGAAAGGTTGCTAAATAATTTCAGTCTGAAGCTGCTGTCCCTCCTGCTGGCCTTTTTCCTCTGGCTTCTGGTTGTAAATGTCTCCAACCCCATGATTGAGGGGAGCAAGGAAGTACAGCTGGAAATTGAAAATGAAGACATTCTGGAAGACGCCGGACTGACCTACGAGATTGTGGGCAAGTCTACGGTGACAGTGAGATACAATGTGGCCACGCTGGACGCCTACCGGATTCAGGCATCGGATTTCAGAGCCTATATCGATCTGGAGGATCTCTACGACGTGACCGGGGCCGTGCCCGTAAACCTGGAAGTGGTGAACAATCAGAGCCTGATCAGTTCCCCCCAGGTAACCCCGGAGGTGGCCCATGTGGAGACCGAGGAGCTTCAGCGGAAGCGGTTTGACCTGACGGTGACCACGGTGGGAGAGCCGGAGGAGGGATACGCCCTGGGAGACGTGACTCTGGATCCGGAATACCTCTACATCAGCGGCCCTGTGTCCCAGGTGGGACAGATCAGCTCCGTGGGAGTGGAGATCGACGTGAGCGGCGTGAATACCAACATGACCGGCACCACAGGCCTGGTATTCTATGACGCCAACGGCAATCGTCTGACCGTCAGCGACCGGATCACCTATGACGTATCTCAGATCGGATACCAGGTGGAGATTCTGAGAGTGAGATCTCTGCCTCTGGACTTTGAGGTATCCGGAACCGTGGCAAACGGTTATGTGTTTGCCGGAGTTACCAGCGATGTCCAGTCTTTGACCGTAGCGGGGCTGAGGACCAATCTGTCCAATCTGTCCACCATTACCGTGGACGATCCCCAGTTGAATATTCAGGGAGCCACCCAGAGCCGAACCGTGGTGATTGATCTGACAGAGTACGTGCCGGACAATGTGTCCATTGTGGGCGGAATCACGGAAGCGACGGTGACCCTGGAGGTGGAACAGCTGAGAACCAGGGTATTCCATTTGAGTCTTGAGGATGTGACGCGGACAGGCGCTTCGGAGGACTATGACTACAGCTTCAATCCCCAGACCGTGGATGTGACGGTTCAGGGCCTGCAGGATGATCTGGACGCCATGTCGGAGGAGGATCTGGGAGCTGTCCTGGATCTGTCCGGAATGACGGCCGGAACCAGAGCCGGAACGCTGACGTTTGATGTGGCGGATGGCCTGGAAGTGTTAAACAGTTCGCCCTTTGAGATTACTGTGACCGACAGAAGACAGGGGGCGGCCGCCGATGACGGCGCAACAGAGGAAGAGGACGCGGAGGAAGCTGCGGCAGAGAGTGCTGCGGCGGAGAACGCTTCCGAGAGTACAGATCATGAATAAGTGAGGGAATGAATATGGTAAGTGCAAAAGTTACAGTAAAAAACCCTACCGGCCTTCATCTTCGTCCGGCAGGAATGCTCTGCAAGGAGGCTCTTCAGTTTCAGTCATCCATCCATTTTAAGTACAAGGAAAGCACCGCCAACGCCAAGAGCGTGCTCAGCGTGCTGGGAGCCTGTGTGAAAAGCGGGGATGAGATTGAGTTTGTCTGTGAAGGAAAGGATGAGGAGGCGGCTCTGGCGGCTGTGGTGAAGCTGGTAGAGGACGGCCTGGGAGAGTAAACCATGGAACTGGCAGTGTATACCGTCTGCTATCTGGCGTCCTATCTGCTGGACCGGGGAGGCTACCACTGGCCCTCCGGCCTGTGCCTGATGGCGGCGGCCGTGTGGCTGTATATTTCCGAGTACAGAAGGACGGGAAACCTGGTACACCTGCGGGGAATATTCTCCCTGTTCTGGGTGGGCGGCCAGGGGGTGGCCTGTCTGAAGCTGAGCCGTCTTCAGGTGCCCTGGAGCTGGGTGACCTGGCTCTGCTTCTATCTGGCCTTTGCCGGGTTCTGCCTGACGTTTGAGCTGCTCTCCCGGAAAACTGATGGGAAGAGACCACCGTCTCCCATGAGAGGCGGACAGGCGGCCCAGCCCCTGGGAGGCATATCCGGAGCAGGCCTGTTTGTCAGTGTCATGGGGGTGGCGGCGGTCTCCCTGGCCGCCTTCTGCTTTGAGGCCTGGTATCTGGGCTACATTCCCTTCCTGGTGAGGGGAGTGCCCCACGCCTACTCCTATTTCCACGTGACGGGGGTTCACTACTTTACCGTGTCCTGCGTGCTGGTTCCGGCTCTGGGAGTTCTGTACTTTCTCACGGACCGGGGACATTCCGGCAGGTGGAAAAAAGGGGCGGCAGCGGCGGCGGTGGTCATATCCCTGGCCATTCCCATCCTCTGCGTGTCCAGGTTTCAGCTGATTCTGGCGGTGGCTCTGGCCGTGTTTGTCTACATTTTGTGGAAGGGATATTTTCCCCTGGCCTGGGGAGCCTGCCTGGGAGCGGCCATGGTCGCGGCCTACGTGGTGCTCACCATTGCCAGAAGCCACGACGTGGCCTACTTAAACGGCATATTTGAGATGAAGAACAGCAGCATGCCCATCTTCATCACCCAGCCCTACATGTACATTGCCAACAACTATGAAAATTTTAATTACCTGGTGGAACATCTGGAACAGTTTGCCTTCGGAATGAGATCTCTTTTTCCCCTGTGGGCGCTGACGGGACTGAAGTTTGTGATGCCGTCCCTGGCGGATTATCCCATTCTGGTAAACAAGGAGGAGCTCACCACCGTCACGCTGTTTTACGATGCCTATTACGATTTTGGCATTGTGGGAGTGGTGGTGTTTTCCTGCATTCTGGGAGGAGTGAGCTGGCTGCTGGTGAGAAAGCTGAGGAGAATGGAGAACCCGGTGGGGTATCTGTTTTACGCCCAGATGGGGGTATATCTGATGCTCTCCTTTTTCACCACCTGGTTTTCCAACCCCACCACCTGGTTTTATCTGGCGGTCACCGGGGCGGTCTATGTGTTCTGCCTGGTGATGAGCCGGAGAGGAAGAGGATAATACAATTACGGAGGAGATGCGATGATGATTTCAGAAAAAATGAAGCCCATGATGGCCGGCAGCTCGGTGATCCGCGCCATGTTCGAGGAAGGCGTGAAGATGGCCGCCGTGTACGGAAAAGACAATGTCTATGATTTCAGCCTGGGAAATCCCAACGTGCCGGCTCCGGACTGTGTAAAACAGGCGATCCTGGATATTATCAATGAGGAAGACCCGGTGATGGTCCACGGATACATGCCCAACGCCGGCTATCTGGACGTGCGGACGGCGGTGGCCGATTCCTTGAACCGCCGCTTCGGCATGGACTACGGCCCGGAAAACATTCTGATGACCGTGGGCGCGGCCAGCGGTCTGAACGACATTTTAAAGACCATTTTAAATCCCGGCGACCAGGTTCTCACATTTGCTCCGTTTTTTGTGGAATACTCTTCCTATGTGAAAAATTACGACGGGGAGCTGGTGGTGGTTCCCCCGGACACCTCCACGTTCCAGCCGGATCTGGAGGAGTTTGAAAAGAGGATTAACCACAGGACCAAAGCGGTCATTGTAAACAATCCCAACAATCCCACGGGAGTGGTGTACTCGGAGGAGACCATCCGCCGTATGGCCGGCGTTCTGGAACGGAAGAGCCGGGAAATCGGCCATCCCATTGTGCTGATCTCCGATGAGCCTTACCGGGAGCTGGTTTACGATGGGGTGCAGGTGCCCTATATTCCGAAGTTTTACAAGGACACGGTGGTGGTATATTCTTACAGCAAGTCCCTGTCCCTGCCGGGAGAGCGGATCGGATATCTGGCGATCTCCAAGGATATGACAGACTGGGAAGAGGTGATGGGAGCGGCCACCATCGCCCACCGGATTCTGGGAAGCGTGAATGCGCCTTCCCTGATGCAGCGGGTGATCATGCGGTGCGTGGACGCCACGTCGGATATCAGCGTGTATGACAGGAACCGAATCCTTCTGTATGAGAGCCTGAAAAAATATGGATTTCAGTGCATGAAGCCGGAGGGGGCTTTCTACCTGTTTGTGAAATCTCCAGTGGAGGACGAGAACGAGTTCTGCCAGGTATGCAAAAAACATCGCATTCTGGTGGTTCCCGGAAGTTCCTTCTTCTGCCCGGGATATGTGAGAATTTCCTACTGTGTGTCCCATGAGCAGATTGAGCGCTCCCTGCCCGCCTTCCAGGCAGTGGCTGAGGAGTATAAGCTGGGGGAAAACGCCGGCTGATGGATGGGGAGTGACAGCTTTTTTCTGACAGCGGAGGTGGAGACGGAATGGAGTCGGTAAAAAAATACGTGAGAATCCTGTTGAATATTGTGATTCCGGTGGCGGAAATTCTTCTGGTGCTGTATCTGGGCCCAAAACTTCTCCGGTTTTTCCTGCCCTTTGTCATCGGCTGGATTCTGGCCATGATTGCCAACCCGCTGGTGCAGTTTCTGGAAAAGCGGCTGAAGCTGGTGAGGCGTCACAGCTCCATGATTATCGTCATCGCGGTGCTGGCCGGGCTGATCGGCCTGATCTATCTGGTGGCGTCCAGGCTGATTACCGAGGGGATCTCCTTCGCCCAGGACCTTCCTGCGATCATTGAGGGCGTGGCGGAGGAGGTCCGCCAGGCCATGGGACGGTTTGAGGGCCTGTTTCTCCGGCTTCCGGAGGAGGTGCGGAACACCATCTACCAAACCACGGAGAATGTGGACGACTATGTGGGGATGATTATTCAGCGGCTCACGCCCACCACGGTGTCGGCGGCGGGGAGCGTGGCGAAGAGCATTCCCAACATTCTGGTGTATTCTGTGGTCACTGTGCTCTCCTCCTATTTCTTTATTGCAGAGAGGGAGGGAATCCTCCGGTTCTGGCTGAAATATATGCCGGATGGGGCGCTGCGCTACTACCGTTTCCTGAAAAAGGATGTGAAAAAGCTGATCGGGGGATATTTTCTGGCCCAGTTCCGGATCATGTTTGTGGTGGCTCTGATTCTGGCGGCGGGGCTGTTCGTCCTTCAGGTGAAGTACAGCCTGCTGTGGGCGGTGCTCATCGCGGTCCTGGATTTCCTTCCGGTGTTCGGCACCGGCACGGTGCTCATTCCCTGGGCGGTGATCAAGGTGATTTCCGGAGAGTACGCTTTTGCCGCAGGTCTGGCTCTCATTTACGTGCTCACCCAGGTGGTGCGCCAGATCATTCAGCCGAAGATCGTGGGGGACACCATTGGATTGTCTCCCCTGACGACGCTTCTCTTTTTGTATCTGGGGTATCGGTGGGCCGGACTGGGGGGCATGATCGTTGCGGTTCCCATCGGAATGTTTGTTTTCAATTTATATGAGTTTGGAATGTTTGATTCTCTTATTGACAATCTGAAACTTTTCGTGCATGATGTGAATGAATTCAGAAAGAAGAAGGAGTAATGAGGGGATCATGAATACGGCAAATCCATTGGATACGGATAATATGCGAGGGCTGGTGTGGAAGTTGGCAATACCTTCCATGCTGGCCCAATTTGTCAGTGTGCTTTACAGCATTGTGGACCGGATGTACATAGGAAATATCCCGGAGATCGGGGAGGTGGCCCTTGCGGGGGTGGGAGTCTGCGGTCCCATAGTGACTCTGGTGTCATCGGCGGCTTTTCTGGTGGGCATCGGAGGCGCGCCCCTGGTGAGCATCCGCATGGGGCAGAAAAATTACCGGGCGGCGGAAGCCATTCTGGCCAACTGCTTTCTCATGCTGACAGTGATTGCCCTGGGACTGACGGCGTTTTCCCTGCTGATCAAAAACCACCTGCTCATGTGGTTTGGAGCCAGCGAGACTACCTTTGTCTACGGAAACCAGTATATTACCGTGTACCTCATGGGGACGTTTTTTGCCCTGATGTCCACGGGCATGAATCAGTTTATTATCTGTCAGGGCTTTGCGAAGACGGGAATGGCGTCGGTGGTGTTGGGAGCGGTGTGCAACATTGTGCTGGATCCCATATTTATCTTCGCTCTGGATATGGGAGTTCCGGGTGCTGCCATTGCCACGGTGCTGTCCCAGATGGCTTCCTGCCTGTTTGTGCTGGCGTTTCTGTTCAGCAGGAAGCCGATGATTCGGATCACCTTCGGAAGATATCACTGGTTTATCATGAAGCGGGTCCTGACGGTGGGATTTACTCCCTTTATCATAGTGGCCTTTGACAATATCCTGATCATCTCCCTGAACTCCGTGATCCAGAAATACGGGGGAGCGGGGCAGGGGGATATGCTACTCACCTGCGCCACCATCGTCCAGAGCTTTATGCTCATTGTAACCATGCCCTTGAGCGGAATCACCACAGGAACCCAGACCATTCTGGGTTATAATTTCGGCGCCCGGCGGCCGGACCGGATTCTGAAAGCGGAAAAAAATATTTTTCTCCTGTGCCTGGTGTTTACCACCGTCATGTTTGTCATCGCTCACACCATTCCGGAGTACTTCGTCCGGATCTTTACCAGGGATGAGGCTTACGTGAAGGTGACGGTGGACGCCATCAAGGTGTACACCCTGGGAGTGATTCCCCTGGCGGCCCAGTACACCATTGTGGACGGGTTTACGGGGATGGGACTTTCTCTGGCGGCCATGTCCCTGTCCACTTTCCGGAAGGCCATCTTTTTCCTCTGTGTGTTCTGCATCCCGCCGTTTTTCGGGGTGGAAAATGTGTTCTACACAGAGCCGGTGTCAGACATTGTGAGCGTGGTCTTCTCCATCGCCGTCTTTGCCCTCTCCTTCCGGAAGCTGATCGGGCTGAAGAAAAGCTGAGGGCGGTACGGGGAAAACAGTCAGTACAGGCTGTTTTTCCCGTTGGAGCGGCAGAAATCCTCCAGAAGACGGATCAGGTACCGCACTTCCTCCGGCGGTTCGTAATCGGAGCGGTAGGCCATCACCAGGGGATTGGTGAAGGGAGCCTGGAGCCGGAAATGAAGCAGTTCCGGATTCTGATAGTCTGCCGGGGTGGAGGGGATGAGGAAAATCCCCACCCGGTCCGCCACCATGGCCTGGGCCGCCAGAAAATTGGGATTCTCGCATACGATGTAGGGAATCACACCCTGGCTCTTTAAGTAGGAGTCGGCCAGATGGCGGAAGTGGGAGCCGGAAAAGCTGACGATGAAAGGGAGGGAGGCCAGCTTGCGGATATCGGCCGGAGGCAGCTTCCAGGGGAGCTTCTCCCCGGTGGGAAGCCCTGCCTGCCTGGCGGTGCGGCGGTCGATGGCCAGAAGAATGTTTTCCCGGCACAGGAGCCGCTGGACGATCCTGGTGTTGGACGGCTGGTATTCGTTGTAATAGATCAGGTCCACCGCTCTCTGAGCCAGCAGCTTTTTTGCGCTGTTGGTGGATGTGGTGATAAAGTGGACCATCAGGTCCGGATAGCGCTGGTGAAAACGGGAGAACACCTTTCCCATGAGCAGGGCACCGGTCTGAACATTGACCGCCACGGACAGGTGGCCGGCCGCCGCTGTCTCCGGCTGGGAGATGGCGTTGGTCATCTGAAGGCGGGCTTCCTCCATCTCCATGGCGGTCTCCAGGACGATCTGGCCTAAGGGGGTGGGGCGCATGGAACGGTTCTGATAGGTGAAGAGCGGGCCTCCGAAGGTCTGCTCCATTTTTTTCAGCGCCTGGGTCAGGGCGGACTGGGTGATGAAAAGGTGTTCGGAGGCGGTGGACAGGTTTCCGTCTTCCGCAATCACGGCTACATAGTGATAAAAATTCAAATTCATAACAGCACCTCGTTTTGGGGGTCAGAAGGACTGCCGGCCCCGTATTTCAGGAAAAGCCGGATCAGAGTTTTCAGTTCCCTGGAGAGGGGAGAGCGGTCGGCAAAAGCCAGAGACATGGGCATGGAGCAGGGAGGGGAAAGGGAGAACAGGGTGAGTCCCTCCCCGTGCCGGGCGGTTTCCTCCAGGACCAGAGTATATCCCAGGCCGGCCCTTACTGCCTCCATGCGGCATTGGGGGCTTGGGCTTTCAAACAGGATTTCCGGGACAAAGCCCAGCTGCTGAAAATAGCGGTTGACAGAAACAGAAAGGGCAGAGCTTCCGTCCGGCATGGCGAAGGGCAGATGGGGAAGACGGTGCAGTTTGACGGCAGGAAAGGTTCCTGCCGCTTTTTTTCTGCCTTTCTGGGGCGGGACAGCCAGAAGAATATTCATTTCCCCCAGGGGAATGGAACGAATTCCGGTTTCCGCCTCCATCTCTCCCGGAACCAGCGCCAGGTCCAGGGTGCCGTCCTTCAGCATCCCGTTCACCTCCTGACCGGCGTATTCTGACGGCCGGATAGAGCAGGAGGGACAGAGACGGCGGAAATCGGAGAGGATGGAAGAAAAGAAAGGATATTCCCAGCGGGATGGAAAACCCGTGGTGAAAGACCTGCCGGTTTCTGTCCGGAGCGCGGAGATCCTTTCGGACATCTGTTCCTGCAGGCTGCATATCTTCTGGGCCATATCCAGAACGGCGTAGCCCTGGCTGGTGGGAATCAGGCGCCCGCGGATCCGGACGAAAAGAGAAACTCCCAGCTCTTTTTCCAGAGACTGGAGAGATTTGCTCATGGTAGACTGGGACAGCCCCAGATTTCTGGCAGCCGCGCTTAAGCTGCCTTCCTGGAAAACAGCCTGAAGATACTGCATCTGTTCAGTGGTCATAAAGGAAACCTCCAAGGTATGAAGTATGCTAATACTTGAACCGAAAAAAACCAATTAGAATTTCAAAATAGACAATGCTATAATTCCTAACAGACAAAGGATTTGTCAAATGTCACAGTTTTTTCCGAATTACACCATGGTAATAGGAAAAAATCAATCATCAGAAAGAAAGACAAGGAAGGAATGAGCATGAAAACAGTGATAAATCACGCCCGGATTATTACCGGGACGGACCAGATCATTGAGGATGGCAGCCTTCAGTTTGAAGACGGACGGATCACCGCTGTCAGCGACGAGCCCCTGGACGGAGACCGGGTCGTGGACGGCACCGGAAAGACAGTGATTCCCGGTCTGATCGACTGCCACGTCCACCTGGGAATGGAGGCGCCGGGAAGGGGATTTGCCATGAAGGCAGCCAACGACACGGAGCTGGGAGCGCGGATTATGGAGCAGTGTCTGGAGTTTCCCCGATATGGCGTGACCTGTGTGAGAAATGCAGGTACGGATAACGACGGCGACCTGCTGGCCAGAAATTTGTTTCAGAGGGAGGAGTTTCCGGGAATCCGGATCCTGGCCTGCGGAACGCCCATCTCCATCACCGGCGGTCATGGAAATTACGCGGAGGGCTTTGACACGGCGGATGAAGTGCTGAAGGAGACCAGAAGAAAGATCAAACAGGGAATGGACGTGATCAAATTTGTGGTGACCGGCGGAATGGGAACCAGGTTTTCCAACCCAGCTGCCGTGCAGTACACCAGGGAGGAGCTGGAACCGGCTGTGCGGGAGGCAAAGATCTGCGGAAAGATCACCATGGCCCACTGCACCAGTCTTCCCGGGGCGAAAAATGCCATTCTGGCGGGAATGCGCTCCATTGAGCACGCCCAGCTGGATGAGGAGACGGTGGAACTGATGAAAAAACGGTGGGAGGACGGCGACGAGGTGTATTACTGTCCCACCATGATTACCCGATACTCCATTCTTCACAACGAGGATCCGGAGTTTGCCTGGATGAGGAAAAAGGCGGATCCCGGGGATATGGACCGGAAAAAGCGGGCGGTCCGTCTCTGCCATGAAACCGGAATTCCCGTGTGCGCGTCCACAGATGCCAACACTCCGTTCGTGAGACCGGGGGATGTGTTAAAGGAGATTGCCCTTTACACGGAGTGCGGCCTCACCAATCTGGAAGCTATTCAGACGGCCACCAGGGACGCGGCGAGACTGTGCATGATTGAAAAGGACACGGGAACGCTGGAGCCGGGAAAGAGGGCGGATTTTGTCATTCTCTCCGGAAATCCGCTGGAGGATATTCATATGCTGGAGAAGGTGGACTCCACCTGGAGCGGCGGAGCATGTATTTACAAGGGGGTGGAGGAATGAGACAGGCGATTGTCCACGCGAGAATTTTAAGGGAGACCGGCCAGGTGACAGAAAACGGTTACGTGGTATTTGACGAGAGCGGGATCCTGGAGCTGGGAGAAGGAGAGTACAGGGGGAAAGACCTGGACGAAAAGATAGACGGAGAGGGGAAAACCCTGATGCCGGGACTGATCGACTGCCATGTCCATCTGGGATACGGAGGATTGTCCCCGGACACTCCGGAGGTGGAGCAGGGAATGGCCATTGCCATGCAGATGAGAGAATTTCTGAAATACGGAATTACCACAGTCCGCAGCATGGGCACAAAGGATGACTGTGACATCAAGATGAGAAATCTCATCGCCTCCGGCTATCTGACAGGGCCCAGGATCATCGCCAGCGGTCAGGGAATGTGCATCACCGGCGGCCATGGCTGGCCCATGAACTATGAATGCGATACGCCGGATGAGGCGAAGAAAGCGGCGAGAAAGGCCATCTATGCAGGAGCTGACATATTGAAAATGTTCGCTACCGGCGGCATGGCCACCAAAGGGTCCATTCCCAACGCCCCGCAGATGAGCGAGGAGCAGATGAGGGCGGTGTGCCGGGAAGCGGACCGGACGGGGCTTCTCACGGGAGCTCACTGCACCGGCATTGAGGGCGCCCAGAGAGCCATCCGGGCGGGAGTGCGCTCCATCGAGCACATCCCCATGGATGAGGAGACGGCCCGGATGATGAAGGAGCACGGCTGCTATTACTGTCCCACCATTGTGACCCGGTACAATATCATCCACAGTACGGAGCCGGAGTATGAGCATATGCGGAAGAAGGCCAGTCCCCAGGATCTGGAGAAGAAAAAAGCGGCCATCGGCCTGTGCCTGAAGTACGGAATTCCCATCTGCGCGTCCACGGATTCCATGGGAAGCCTGAAAAACGACGGACTGACGAAAATGGGAGAGAGTCTGGTTACGGAGCTGAATATTTATCACGAGTACGGCCTGACCAATCTCCAGGCGATCCAGTCCGCCACGTCCACGGCAGCGGAGATGCTGCGCTTAGACCAGGTGACGGGAAGAATGAAGGAAGGCCTGCAGGCGGATCTGATTCTGGTGGACGGAAAGCCGGATGAGGATCTGAACGCCCTGAGAAATATTTCCATGACGGTGCGGGGCGGAACGGTTTTATACAAAGCATAAAAATGAGGGGAGATTCATATGGAAAACATGCAGTTATACATCGTACTGGCGATCACCGCCTTTATGATCATCTCATTTGTCGTGGGAAAGATTCCCTACGGCGTTACCACCATGACCTGCTGTGCCCTGCTGGCCATCACCGGATATTATGATGTGCCCCAGGCCTTCTCCGGTCTC
>DXFM01000016.1 GCA_019114465.1 Candidatus Lachnoclostridium avicola | reverse complement strand
GCGGGAAAGATGAACCTGTCTGTGGCCGATGCCTGCAAATACCTGTCAGAGGTGGGACTGTGCGCAAAGGATTACATCAACCGGGAAGTGAACGCCAGTCTGTCCGGCGGTGAGTTAAAGAGAATTGAGATCGCCACTGTTCTGGCCAGGGGCACGAAGCTCTCCATTTTCGACGAGCCGGAGGCGGGAATCGATCTCTGGAGCTTCCAGAACCTGATTCAGGTCTTTGAGAAGATGAGAAATGCCATCCACGACAGCTCCATCCTGATTATTTCCCATCAGGAGAGGATTCTGGATATTGCGGACGAGATCGTGGTGATCGCCGACGGGGTGATCCGCAGCCAGGGCCCGAAGGAAGAGATTCTTCCCCAGCTTCTGGGCACGTCCTCCGCTGTGGATGTGTGCAGAAATTACGAAGGAGGTAACTGAGAATGGACCAGATCAAATTAAACCTGCTGAGAGAAGTTGCCGATCTTCACGGAGTGCCGGAGGGCGCTTACAACATCCGCTCCGACGGCCAGCTGGCCGGCAGAAATACCACGGCCAACATTGACATCGTGTCCAAGGAGGACGGAAGCGGCATCGATATCCACATCAAGCCGGGAACGGTGCATGAGAGCGTGCACATTCCCGTAATCATCAGCGAGAGCGGCCTGTCAGAGGTGGTCTACAACGATTTCTATGTCGGGGAGAATTCCGACGTGGTGATTGTGGCGGGCTGCGGCATCAGCAACTGCGGGCAGCAGGATTCGGAGCATGACGGCATCCACCGCTTCTTCGTGGGAAAGAACGCGAAGGTGAAGTATGTGGAGAAGCATTACGGCGAGGGTGACGGCAACGGAAAGAGAATTTTAAATCCGGTGACGGAGGTCCACATGGACGAGGGCAGCTACATGGAGATGGAGATGGTCCAGATCAAGGGTGTGGATTCCACCATCCGCAAGACGGAGATGGATCTGGCTGCCGGGGCGAAAGTGGTGATCAAGGAGCGTCTGCTCACCCACGGAAACCAGACGGCGGTCAGCGAGATCAGCGCCCATTTAAATGGAGAGGGATCCAGCGCCAACATCATTTCCCGTTCAGTGGCAAAGGACAACTCCTATCAGAAGTTTGTGTCCCGTTTGTTTGGAAATGCGGCCTGCAGCGGCCATTCTGAGTGTGATTCCATTATCATGGGCAATGCGAAGATTCAGGCGGTGCCGGAGATCGACGCGGAATGCACCGACGCGGCTCTGATCCATGAGGCGGCCATCGGAAAGATTGCCGGTGACCAGATCATCAAGCTGATGACCCTGGGTCTGACCGAGGAAGAGGCGGAGGCCCAGATCGTAAACGGCTTCTTAAAATAAAACAGCTTCTTAAAATAAAACAATAGGGCGGAAAACGATTTCCTTCAAAGGGCGGAGGTTTTAAACACCTCCGTCCTTTTCATATGCTTTGAGGGAGAGCATGGCTCCGGAGAGGAGGAATGGCTGTGAACAGCCAGAAACTGGAGGATCTTTTAAATCTGTCCCTGGACGCGGACGAGGAGGAGCGGGAGCGGTCCCCCTCCCTCCAGACGGGATATCTGCCCGGGGAGAAGCGGTGGGAGCTGATTGTGAGGTATTTTGGAGACATCAGCCGGCTGGAAGAAGAAAATATTCCGGTGGAAAAGCTTTTGGGGGGATACGGGATCATCACTGTGCCGGAGGACCGGATTCCCTACATTGCCGCTATGCCGGAGATCGAGTATGTGGAGAAGCCCAACCGCCTGTTCTTTTCCGCAGCCCAGGGGCGGGCCGCTTCCTGCGTTTCTCCGGTCCAGCAGGGACCGGGGGGATTGACGGGCCGCGGTGTGGCGGTGGCGGTGATCGATTCCGGGATCGACTATACCCATCCGGATTTCTGCAATGAGGACGGAACCACCCGCATCCTGGAGCTGTGGGATCAGAGCCTGGGGCGGGTGTTTTCGGAAGAAGAGATCAACGAAGCTCTGAGGACGGGGGAGGGGAGCCGGCTGGTTCCCACGGCGGATTTCAGCGGCCATGGGACGGCGGTGGCCGGGATTGCCGCCGGCAACGGCAGGGCGTCGGGAGGCAGGTACCGGGGGATGGCTTACGAGAGCTCCATCCTGGCGGTGAAGCTGGGCAGCCGGGGAGAGGGGGCTTTTCCCTGGACTACGGAGCTGATGCGGGCTCTGGACTATGTCGTCCGCAGGGCCAGGAGCTTTCAGCTGCCGCTGGCGGTAAATGTGAGCTTTGGCAACACCTACGGCTCCCACGACGGCACCAGCCTTCTGGAAACGTACCTGGATGCGGTCTCCGGCTACGGCAGGACCTCCATTATTGTGGGAACCGGCAATGAGGGCGTGGGAAACGGCCACGCCTCCGGCCGGGCGCTTCCAGGGGAGGAGAGCCGGACAGAGCTGGCGGTGGGAGCCTACGAGACGGGCTTTGGACTCCAGCTGTGGAAATCTTACGTGGATGAGTTTTCCGTAAGCCTGATGACGCCTTCCGGACGGATTCTGGGCCCGGTGGAGCCTGTCATGGGGACGCAGCGGCTGCGGTACGGCAGGACGGAGATTCTCCTCTATCACGGTTTTCCCAGCCCTTACAGCCAGGCCCAGGAGATCTATTTTGATTTTATTCCGGAAAGGGACTATGTGGACAGCGGCGTCTGGCAGGTGCTGATCCGGGGAGAGAAGGTGGTTACCGGGCGGTACGATCTGTGGCTTCCGCCGGTGTCCACAGTAAACAGCTCCACCCGTTTTCTGAATCCGGATCCGGAGATCACCCTGACCGTCCCGTCCACGGCATCCATGGCGGTCTCTGTGGGGGCTTACGACAGCGCCTATCAGACCTACGCCGATTTTTCCGGGCGGGGCTACACCCGGCTGACGGATCAGGTGAAGCCGGATCTGGCTGCTCCGGGGGTGGGGATCACCGCTCCCAGGGCGGGAGGAGGCTACAGCGTCTTTACCGGCACTTCCTTTGCGGCTCCCTTTGTCACCGGGGCAGCGGCCCTTCTCATGGAGTGGGGGATCGTCCGGGGAAATGATCCCTATCTCTACGGAGAGAAAATGAAGGCCTATCTGCGCCGGGGGGCCAGGCGGTTTGCCGGGGAGGGGACCTGGCCCAACCGCCGCCTGGGATATGGGGCCCTCTGTGTCCGGGACAGCCTGCCGGGAGACGGCGCCGTTCTGTGAAGTTTTGAAAAAAAGCTATGAAAATTGTAAAAATGTGATACAATAGTCATATCTGTGTTTCAATGGTCATATAATAGGAAGAGGATTTTTGAAAATACGAAGGAGGATGGGATTGAACATCAGAGAAACCGCGGAACTTTGGGAGGAACAGTATTTAAGCCCTTACGCTTCCCTGAGCAGGAACACCAGGGGAAGGGACCGGGAGGAGGAGCCATGCGATATCCGCCCGGCTTACCAGAGAGACCGGGACCGGATCCTGCACAGCAAGTCGTTCCGGCGTTTAAAGCATAAGACCCAGGTGTTTCTGGCGCCGGAGGGAGACCACTACCGGACCAGACTGACCCACACTCTGGAGGTGTCCCAGATCGCCAGAACCATCGCCAGGGCCCTGCGGCTCAATGAAAATCTCACAGAGGCCATCGCCCTGGGCCATGATCTGGGCCATACGCCCTTCGGCCATTCGGGAGAGCGGGTGTTAAACAATATCTGTCAGGACGGCTTCGCCCATTACCGCCAGAGCGTGCGGGTGGTGGAGGTGCTGGAAAAGGACGGCCGGGGACTGAACCTGACATGGGAAGTGAGGGACGGCATTTTAAATCACCGGACCAGCGGCCATCCGTCCACGCTGGAAGGATGGGTGGTCCGCTTTTCCGACAAGATCGCCTACATCAATCACGATATTGACGACGCCATCCGGGCCAGGCTGCTGAAGGAGGAGGAACTCCCCAGGCAGTACACGGACGTCTTGGGATGCAGCGTGCGGGAACGGCTGAACACTCTGATCCACGATATTATTTTGAACAGTTTGGACAAACCGGAGATTTCCATGTCCCCGGGGATGGAGGAGGCCATGCAGGGACTGCGGTCCTGGATGTTTGAGCATGTCTACACCAACCCGGTGGCGAAGGCGGAGGACGGCCGGGTGGCGAAACTGATCACAGAGCTCTATGACTATTATTACATACATTTGAACGAACTGCCTCCGGAATACCGCCGCCTCATGGAAAACGGGGAGAAGCGGGAGCGGGTGGTCTGTGACTACATCGCGGGAATGAGCGACAGTTACGCCATAGATACCTTTGAGGAGCTGTTCGTGCCGAAAGCCTGGAAGGTATAGGAGGTTGACATGTACTATCCAGATGAAATTGTAGAGGAAGTGCGGTCCAGAAACGACATTGTAGATATTATTTCCGGCTATGTAAGACTGCAGAAGAGGGGGAGCAATTATTTCGGGCTCTGCCCGTTTCACAATGAGAAATCACCCTCCTTTTCTGTTTCGCCGGGGAAGCAGATGTACTACTGCTTCGGCTGCGGAGCCGGAGGAAATGTGATCACCTTCCTTATGGAATATGAAAATTATACGTTTGCCGAAGCCCTGAAGGTGCTGGCGGACCGGGCGGGGGTGACCCTTCCCCAGGAGGATAATTCAAAAGAGGCGAAAGCCAGGGAGGAGCTGAGGACCACTCTGCTCAAGATCAACAAGCTGGCGGCCAATTTCTTTTACTGGCAGCTCCACCAGCCTCAGGGCGAGGTGGGGTACCGGTATTTCAGAAACAGGGAGCTGACGGATGAGACCATCCGGCGCTTCGGCCTGGGATTTGCGGGGAAGAGCGGCGGTCTCTACCAGTACCTGAAGGGAAAAGGCTATGACGACGGCGTGCTGAAGGAGACCGGGCTGTTTACCATTGAAGAGCGGGGAGCCAGGGACAAGTTCTGGAACCGGGTGATGTTCCCCATTATGGATGTGAACAACCGGGTGATCGGCTTCGGAGGCCGGGTGATGGGGGATGGGACTCCCAAATATCTGAACTCCCCGGAGACGAAGATTTTTGACAAGAGCCGGAACCTGTACGGATTAAACTACGCCAGGACTTCCCGGGAGGACTATCTGCTGGTGTGCGAGGGCTACATGGATGTGATCGCCCTTCAGCAGGCGGGCTTTACCAATTCGGTGGCTTCCCTGGGGACGGCTCTCACCAGTCAGCACGCCAACCTTTTGAAGCGGTACACCAACCGGGTGGTTCTCACCTACGACAGCGACGGGGCGGGAATCCGGGCGGCCCTGCGGGCCATCCCTCTTTTAAAGGAGGCCGGGATCTCCACAAAGGTGCTGAACATGAAGCCCTACAAGGATCCCGATGAATTTATTAAAAATCTGGGAGCGGAGGAATTCCGCAAACGGATCGAGGGAGCTAGAAACAGTTTCCTGTTTGAGATCGACGTGCTGAAGGAAAACTACAGCATGCAGGATCCGGAGCAGAAGACAGAATTTCAGAACCAGGTGGCCAGAAAGCTCCTGGAGTTTCCGGAGGCGCTGGAGCGGGACAACTATATGCAGGCAGTTGCCTCGGAATATTTTATCAATTATGAAGATCTGCGGCGGCTGGTAAACAGTCTGGGAAGCCGTCTGGGGACGGCTGCAGGGGGAGCGAAGGACCGGGAACAGCTGCGGGAGGAGAGACAGAAGCAGAAAAAGGAGAAGGAGGACGGGATCCGAAGGTCCCAGAGACTTCTCCTCACCTGGCTCATCGAAGATGAGAGCCTGTTTGACAAGATCGAGGGGATCATCACGGCGGAGGATTTCATTGAGCCGCTGTATCATCAGGTGGCGGAGCTGGTGTTTGAGGGCCACAGACAGGGGAATTTGAACCCGGCGGCCATTCTGAACCATTTTATTGACGACAACGACCAGTACCGGGAAGCGGCGGCTCTGTTCAACGCCGCCCTGGGAGAGTCTTTAAGCAATGAGGAACAAAAGAAGGCATTTTCGGAGACAGTGGTCAAGGTGAAGAAGAACAGCCTGGATTTTGCCAGCCGCAACGTGACGGACGCAGCGGGGCTTCAAAGGCTGATCGAGGAGCAGGCGGCCGTGAGGAACCTGCATATTTCCCTTGACTGAAGGACACACTAAAGGCATGCTGCGGAGGGTGGAAGACATGGTAGAGAAAAATACGGAGCTGGAGAAGAAGCAGGCAGAGGAAAGCCAGGAGTTTGCGGCGAAGCTGCAGAAACTGCTGGAAGAGGCCAGAAAGAAAAAAAATGTACTGGAAGACCGGGAGATTCTGGACTTTTTTAAAGGCGAACAGCTGGATGCTGATAAAATGGACCAGATCTACGATTTTCTGGAAGCCAACAAAGTGGATGTGCTCAATCTCAATGAGGACGACGACCCGGACCTGTTCCCGGATGACGGGATGGAGGACGAGGAGATCGATATGGAGAACATTGATCTCTCCGTGCCGGAAGGCGTGGGAACGGAAGATCCGGTGCGGATGTACCTGAAAGAGATCGGCAAGATTCCCCTTCTGTCTGCGGATGAGGAGATCGAGCTGGCCAAACGGATCGAGCTGGGAGATGAGGACGCGAAACAGAAGCTGGCGGAGGCCAATTTAAGGCTTGTGGTGAGCATCGCCAAGAGATATGTGGGCAGAGGCATGCAGTTCCTGGATCTGATCCAGGAGGGCAACCTGGGCCTGATCAAGGCGGTGGAGAAGTTTGACTACAAGAAAGGCTACAAGTTCAGCACCTACGCCACCTGGTGGATCCGGCAGGCCATCACCAGAGCCATTGCGGACCAGGCCAGGACCATCCGGATTCCGGTGCACATGGTGGAGACCATCAACCGTCTGATCCGGGTGTCCAGACAGCTGCTTCAGGAGCTGGGGAGAGAACCCACAGCGGAGGAGATCGCGGCGAAGATGGACATGCCTGTGGACCGGGTGCGGGAGATCATGAAGATTTCCCAGGAACCGGTTTCCCTGGAGACGCCCATCGGCGAGGAGGAGGACAGCCACCTGGGAGACTTTATCCAGGACGACCATGTGGCGGTCCCGGCGGACGCGGCCGCCTTCACCCTGCTCCATGAGCAGCTGATGGAGGTGTTAGATACGCTGACAGAGCGGGAGCAGAAGGTACTGAAGCTGAGATTCGGCCTGGTGGACGGCAGACCCAGAACTCTGGAAGAAGTGGGCAAGGAATTTAACGTCACCAGGGAGCGGATCCGCCAGATCGAGGCGAAGGCTCTGCGCAAGCTCCGCCATCCCAGCCGGAGCAAGAAACTGAAAGATTATCTGGATTAAGGTTGGAAGACAAGATGAAATTATCATGCCGGTTGGAGACAGTTGCTTCCTTTGTGGACAAAGGAAGCATTGCTGCCGATGTGGGAACAGACCACGGATACATACCCATCTGCCTGGTGGAGCGGGGGATCTCCCCCTCCGCCATAGGCATGGATGTGAGGGAAGGCCCGCTAATGCGGGCGAAGGAGCATATCAGAGAACACGGGCTGGAGGACCGGATCTCCGCCAGGCTGGGAGACGGACTGGAAAAGCTGGAGCCTGGGGAGGCGGACGCGGTGGTGATCGCCGGAATGGGCGGCGAGCTGGTGATCCGCATTCTGGAAGGCGGAAAACGGCTGTGGGAAGATGTGAGAGACTGGATTCTCTCCCCCCAGTCGGAGCTGGAAAAGGTGCGGCGGTTCTTGTGGGAGAACGGCTTTGAGACGGCGGCGGAGGCCATGGTGGAGGAAGACGGAAAGTACTACACGGTGATGAAATGCCGACGGAGAAAAGAGTCTGTTCCCGCGGCGGAATCCCGCCCGTCTCCGGGCGAGTTCAAATACGGAAGAATCCTTTTAAGACGGGGAGATCCGGTGCTGAAGGCATATCTGGAGCAGGAGATCGGGCAGCTCCACGCCATAGAGGAGCGGCTGAGATCTTCCGCCACCCCGAAGGCAGGAGAACGGCTGAGAGAAGTGGAACAGGAGTTAAAAACGGCAGAGGAGGCATACGATGAAGTGCAGAGACATTATACGAATCCTTGAGAAGCTGGCTCCCCGGGAGTACGCCTGTGACTGGGACAATCCCGGTCTTCTGGCGGGCCGGGGCGACAGGGAAGTGGAGACGGTGCTGACGGCGGTGGACGCCACAGACGAGGTGATCGATCTGGCGGTCCAGACAGGAGCGGACATGATCGTGACCCACCATCCCCTGATTTTCCGCCCCATCAAGCAGATCAACGACGGCAATTTCATCGGCCGGCGGCTGCTGCAGCTGATAGGAAAAGACATTTCCTGCTATGCCATGCACACCAATTTTGACATCGCCCCCGGCTGCATGGCGGATCTGGCGGCGGTCAGGCTGGGACTTAAGGACGGGGCTCCCCTGGAGGTGACGGGGACGGATTTACAAACCGGCACAGAGCTGGTGGGCATCGGAAAGGTGGGACGCCTTCCCCGCCCTATGACAGGTCCGGAATTGGCGGAGCTGGTGAAGGAGCGCTTCGGTCTGCCCTTTGTGACGGCCTACGGCCTGGACCAGATCCGGGAGCCGGTGGACTATGCGGCTATTTCCCCGGGTTCCGGGGGAAGCATGATTGCCCCCGCCTTAAAGTCAGTGGCTTCCGTGCTGATCACCGGGGACATCGGCCATCACGACGGTATTGACGCGGCGGCCCAGGGCCTGGCGGTGATCGACGCAGGCCATTACGGGCTGGAACATATTTTTACGGAGTTTATCACCGGATATCTCCGGGAACAGCTGGGCAGCGGGACGGCAGTGGTCTCAGCGCCCTTAAAATTCCCGGAGCAGGTTTTTTAGAAAACGGAGGTGACCGGGATGATACAGGTCAAAGTGGACGGGAAGGAGCGGCATTATCCGGACGGGACTCTGCTAAAGACCGTGGCGGAGGACGTTCAGGACGGCCGCGCCGGCAGAATCCTGCTGGCGGTGGTAAACGGAAAGCTGAGAGAACTGTCCAAGACGGCGGCGGACGGCACGGAGATCTCTTTCCTCACGGGGAAGGATCAGCCCGGCATTCAGACGTATCAGCGAAGCGCCACTCTGCTGTTTATGAAAGCGTTCCGGGATGTGGCGGGGGAGAAAGCCCCGTGCCGGGCTTCCGTGGAATTTTCCCTGGGGAAAGGGCTGTTCATCCGCCTAAAGGACGGGCAGAAGGCAACGAAAGAGCTGGCAGCCCAGGTCGAGGCGCAGATGAAGAGGCTGGTGCGGGAGGCTCTTCCCATTGAGAAGCGGAATATCCACACGGAAGAGGCGGTGGAACTGTTTCGGAAAAACGGGATGAAGGACAAGGAGAAGCTGTTCCGTTACCGGCGGGTGTCGCGGGTCAACGTGTACCGCCTGGGCGATTACGAAGATTATTATTACGGCTACATGGTGCCGGACACGAGCTATATTCCCTATTTCAGTCTGATCGCCTATGAAAATGGTTTTGTGCTCATGCTGCCGGACAGCCGGGAACCGGAACGGGTGCCGGAGTTCCAGGAGGACAGAAGGAAGCTGTTCCGGGTGATGGAGGAGTCGGACGAGTGGGGGAAAATGCTCCGCGTAGGCTGTGTGGGAGAGTTAAACGACCAGATCACAAAGGGGAACTGCCGGGATCTGGTGCTGATCCAGGAAGCTCTGCAGGAGAAGAAGATCGGTGAGATCGCCGCCGCAGTGGCCGGAATGCCGGACAAAAAATTTGTTATGATCGCGGGACCTTCTTCGTCGGGAAAGACCACCTTTGCCAGGAGGCTGTCCATCCAGCTCATGGCCCAGGGCATGACGCCCCATCCGGTGAGCGTGGACGACTACTTTGTGGACCGGGAGCACACTCCCAGGGACGAGAATGGAAATTACAATTTTGAGGCTCTGGAGTGTATTGATCTGCAGAAGTTCAACGACGATATGACGGCCCTTCTGGAGGGCAGGACGGTGGAGCTGCCGCGGTTTAATTTCAAGACGGGGAAGCGGGAGTACAAGGGGGATTTCATCACCATGGGCCCCCACGACATCCTGGTGATCGAGGGCATTCACTGTCTCAACGACCGGATGTCGGAGAGACTGCCGGCGGCGAACAAATTTAAGATATACATCAGCGCCCTGACCCAGTTAAACGTGGATGAGCACAACCGGATCCCCACCACGGACGGCCGCCTTCTGCGCCGGATCGTGAGGGACGCCAGAACCAGGGGCAATTCCGCCCAGGAAACCATCCGCATGTGGCCGTCGGTGCGCCGGGGGGAGGAGGAGAATATCTTCCCCTACCAGGAGGACGCGGATGTGATGTTCAACTCTTCCCTGGTCTATGAGCTGGCGGTGCTGAAGCAGTATGCCGAACCTCTGCTGTTCTCCGTCCCCAGGGACAGTGAAGAGTATCTGGAGGCAAAAAGGCTGCTGAAGTTTCTGGATTATTTCCTGGGAGTGGACAGCAGCGGAGTGCCTGTAAACTCCCTGATTCGGGAATTTATCGGCGGCAGCTGTTTTAATGTGTAGACAGACGAAAAAAAATGTGATAAAATTATGAAGTTTTGAGTAAGACAGATGGTCGCTGCTGCAGAACCGAAAGGCTGCAGGGGAGGAAAGTCCGGGCTTCACAGGGCAGGATGCCAGATAACGTCTGGTGGAGGCGACTCCAAGGACAGTGCAACAGAAATAAACCGCAGGAGTATTCCTGTAAGGGTGGAAAGGCAGTGTAAGAGACTACCGCCTTCCTGGTAACAGGAAGGGCACATGTAAACCCCATCCGAAGCAAGGCCGAAC
The DNA here is from genome assembly GCA_019114465.1 of Candidatus Lachnoclostridium avicola. Lineage (GTDB taxonomy): Bacteria > Bacillota > Clostridia > Lachnospirales > Lachnospiraceae > Lachnoclostridium_A > Lachnoclostridium_A avicola. Next base: position 53,426 of record DXFM01000016.1, on the reverse strand, counting down.
AGGGAGCATGGGCGGCCCGTCCGCTTCCGGGTAGGCCGCTGGAGCCTGGCGGTGACGCCAGGCCTAGATAGATGACCATCCAACGACATAACCCGGCTTATCGTCTTGCTCATGTCTGCGCCGCTTAAAGCTTCTGCTTTAGGCGGCGTTTTGTGCAATAAGCCCGGCATGCAGCCGCCGCCCGGATGTGCAGGCACATCCAGGCGGCAGATATATGCCGGACAGCGAACGGCTTTGCCGTGAGCTGCCCGCACAGTAGGTGTAAAACGCGGAGAGGAGGTTCTCATTATGATAAAAAAGAGACTGCCGGCTCTGATTCTGGCCGGCATGGCGGCTACGGTCTGCCTGATGGCGGCCGGCTGCGGCGGTGGAACCCGTGGAGGTGGGCTGCCGGCGGGAGCCGTGTCCCAGACGGAGGAATCTTCTCCCCTGGCTGTGGGAAAGACGGAGCACGCTGGAGAGACATCGGGAAGGGGGATTTCGGAGACGGCAGGAGACAGTCTCTCAGAGCCGGCGGTGACCGGCCCGGGGGCAGCGGTCCAGGAATCTTCGGAGCCGGCGGTGCAGGAATTAGCTGCGCCGGTGGATCGGTATGTGACAGGCCGGGGCGTGCGCTTCCGGGAGGAACCGTCCACAGATTCCGCCGTTTTGGCTGTTTTTTCCGTGGGTGACCTGGTGGAAATGAACGGACAGACGGAGAGAGACGGCGTGGTCTGGGCCAGGGTGACCGCCGGCGGACAGGAAGGATATGTATCCGCAGAGTACCTGTCTGAGGAAAAGCCCCAGGTTCGCGCTCTGGTGGCCATTGACGCCGGCCATCAGGCAAAGGGAAACAGCGAGAAGGAGCCGGTGGGGCCGGGAGCCTCCGAGATGAAGGCGAAGGTGGCCTCCGGCACTCAGGGGACGGTCACAGGAGTGAAGGAGTATGAGCTGACTCTGGACGTGTCCCGGAAGCTGAAGACAGAGCTGGAGAACCGGGGATATGAGGTTTATATGATCCGGGACAGCCACGACGTGAATATCTCCAACGGGGAGCGGGCCCAGATGGCCGCAGCGGCGGGAGCGGATATTCTGATCCGGATCCACGCGGACGGATCCGACAGCCCTTTCGCAAACGGAGTTATGACCATCAGCCCCACAAAAAACAATCCCTATGTGAGCAGCCTTTACTCCTCCAGCCGCGCCCTGTCAGAGTACGTGGTGAACGCCATGGCGGCTGCCACCGGTGCGAAAAACCGGGGCGTCTGGGAGACGGACACCATGAGCGGCATCAACTGGAGTACCATTCCGGTGACTATTGTGGAGATGGGATTTATGACCAATCCGGAGGAGGACCGGCTTATGGAGACGGAGGATTACCAGGCAAAGCTGGTGGCGGGAATGGCAGATGGAATCGACGATTATTTTGAGCAGCAGAGGTGAGAGAGCATGAAGACAGGTCTGGTGTTGGAAGGCGGCGGCATGAGAGGAATGTATACCGCCGGGGTTCTGGATGTGATGATGGATAAGGAGATCCCGGCGGACGGAATTTTCGGGGTGTCCGCCGGCGCCCTGTTTGGAGTCAACTACTTTTCCGGGCAGCAGGGGCGGGCGATCCGCTACAATCTGAAGTACGCGAAGGACTGCCATTACATGGGGCTCCGATCCCTGATTACCACCGGGAACATTGTGGGGCGGGAGTTCGCCTACTATGAAGTTCCCATGAAGCTGGACGTATTCGACGACGAGGCGTTTAAACGCCATGGAGGGGATTTCTACGCGGTGGCCACCAACGTGCGCACCGGGGAAGCGGAATATTTAAAAATTGACAGCGTCTTTGATCAGATGGAGGCGCTCCGGGCCACATCGGCCATGCCTCTGGTGTCGAAGATGGTGAAATACGGGGATCAGTACTATCTGGACGGGGGCATCGCCGACAGCATTCCGGTAGAGAAGTGTCTGGAGATGGGCTGCGACCGGGTGGTGGTGGTTCTCACCAGGCCATTGGAATACCGGAAAAAACCGTATCAGGCCGCGGCGGAGAAAGCCATCCGGAGACGGTACCAGAATTTTGCGCAGCTGACGGAACAGATTTTAAACCGGTATGAAAACTACAACCGCCAGGTACAGCTGGTGGCCGACTTAGAAAAGCGGGGAGAGATCTTTGTGATCCGCCCATCCAGGACCATTCATCTGAGCCGGATTGAAAAGAGAAAAGAGAAACTCCTGGAAATGTATCATCTGGGAGAAGAGGACTGCCGCAGCCGGATGAAAGATCTGGAAGAATATCTGGGCAGATAAATAAAAGGAGGGCGGGAGATCCCAAAAAGGGAAATCCCGCCCTTCCTGCATGTACCGGAAACGGCTTTCGATTTTATCTGCTGTATTTTTCCTCACAGTACAGGCAGCGGTAAGTTTTTGTCTTTTCGTCTGCCAGTTTGAAGATGTGGGGGAGCTCCTGCTCCACGGAGGTGATGCACCTGGGGTTCTTGCAGTGAATCACGTTGGTGATGGTTTTGGGGAGCTTCAGAGTCTTTTTCTCCGAAATGGATCCGTTTTTGATGATATTGACGGTGATGTTGTGGTCGATGTAGCCCAGCACGTCCAGGTCCAGATTCTCCAGATTGCCGGCGATCTTGATGATGTCTTTCCGTCCCATCTTATTGCTTCTGGCGTTCTTGATAATGGCCACCTCGCAGTCCAGCTTATCCAGCCCCAGATGATAGTAGATATCCAGGCTTCTGCCCGCTTTGATGTGGTCCAGCACGATGCCGTCTGTGATTCCGCTGATGTTTAACATGGTTTTTCCACCTCCAGTAAAGTCATGATCAGGGCCATGCGCACGTACACGCCGTACTGGGCCTGCTTGAAGTAGGCAGCCCTGGGGTCTTTGTCCACCTCCACAGAGATCTCGTTGACTCTGGGAAGGGGATGGAGTACGTACATGGTCTCTTTTGCCAGTTCCATTTTCTTATTGTCCAGAATGTAGGAATCCTTCAGGCGGATGTAGTCCTCCTCATTGAAGAAACGCTCCTTCTGCACCCTGGTCATGTAGAGGATGTCCAGCTCCGGCATGGCCTCGTCCAGGTTGTCCACCTCCCGGTATTCCACGCCCTTTTTGTCCAGCACGTCCGTGCGGATGTAGTCGGGAATCCGCAGTTCCTGGGGGGAGATGAGCACAAAGCGGATGCCGGTGTAGCGAACCAGGGCCTCAATGAGAGAGTGGACGGTGCGCCCGAATTTCAAATCCCCGCACAGGCCTACGGTCAGATTGTTCAGCCGTCCGGTGAGAGAGCGGATGGTGAGCAGGTCGGTCAGGGTCTGGGTGGGATGCTGGTGGCCGCCGTCGCCGGCGTTGATCACCGGGATGGAGGAGAACTGGGAAGCCACCAGGGGAGCGCCTTCTTTGGGATGCCGCATGGCGCAGATGTCTGCGTAGCAGGAGATGATGCGGATGGTGTCCGCCACGCTCTCTCCCTTTGCGGCGGAGCTGGAGTCAGCGGAGGCAAATCCCAGCACGCTTCCGCCCAGGTTCAGCATGGCAGCTTCAAAGCTCAGCCTCGTTCTGGTGCTGGGCTCGTAAAACAGGGTGGCCAGTTTTTTGCCGTCGCAGACGTGAGCGTATTTGGGAAGATTGTGTTCGATGTCGCCGGCCAGGTCCAGAAGTTGTTCCGTCTCTTCCACGGAGAAGTCCAGCGGATTCAGTAGATGTCTCATAAGTTCCTCCTTTTTGTGTTCAGGGTTTTCGCCGTTCCAAAAAAAAACCACCACACCCACTGAAGAATTCATGAAATATGAAATCAATCAATGGATTGTGATGGCTGTCTATGTATGGCTGATACGAAATTTAAAACGTAACGCTGATCTTAGCACTGTGAAAACCTCCTGAAATTTTTTCCATTATAACTCAGCCTGTGGCAGAATGCCAGTACTTTTTTAAAAAATAGTAAACATTTTTCCAGAAATTATTAAAGACATTTCCCCTGTTTCATAGTATGATAAGAGTACGCGGGAGGTAGGAAACGTGGCGGAAATGACAGAAAAAAAGGGGGAATCCCCCATTATTCAGGTAAAAAACCTATATAAGGTCTATCAGGTGGGTGAGACGAAGGTGTTTGCCTTAAACGGCGTCAGCTTTTCACTCAACAAGGGAGAGTTCTGCGCGGTGGTGGGCCCCTCCGGATCGGGAAAATCCACCCTGCTCAATATGATGGCAGGTCTGGAGAAACCGTCGAAGGGAGAGATCATCATAGCCGGCACCCATATTGAGAAGATGACGGAAAAACAGCTGGTTACGTTCCGGCGGCAGAATGTGGGGTTTATTTTCCAGTCCTACAATCTGATCAAGACCATGAACGCGGTGGAGAACGTGGCCATGCCTCTCACATTCCGCGGAGTGCCCAAGAAAATCCGCACGGAGAAGGCAAAAAAATATTTAAAGCTGGTGGGTCTGGAAAAGCAGATGGACCACATGGCCAATGAGATGTCGGGAGGACAGCAGCAGAGGGTGGGCATCGCCAGGGCTCTGGTGGTGGATCCCAGGATCATATTCGCGGATGAGCCCACGGGAAACCTGGATTCCAAGACGACCATGGACGTGCTGCGGCTGATGAGAAGGATCGTGAAGGAGCGGAAACAGACGCTGATCATGGTCACCCATGACAATCATCTGGCCGGCTTTGCGGACAAGCAGATCCACATTGTGGACGGAAAAATACTGAAGATTGAGGAACAGCACCATGAAGATGAGGAGGAACTGAAGTGAAAAAGTGGAAGCGTCTGCTGTTTGGACTTCTGGCAGCGGCAACGGCGGCGGCAGCTATGCCCGTACCGGGGGAGTCTGAGGTCTGGGCGGCTTATAAAAATATGAACGACAACGAATTTATCTCTGTGGAGAAGATCACTGCCACCAAAACGGGGCGTGTGGCCAATATCACCTTCAAATTTACCAACACCAGCGACTATGACCTGGAAAACGTGAAGGTGGGCTTTTCCAACTACGACGTGGATTTTCTGGATGACAGCGAGACCCTGGAGTCCAACTTCCAGTTTCCCTTTGAGATCACCATGGGAATGTTTGATGAGGCGAACATGAAGAAGCTGGGCACGGTGAAGGCGGGAAAATCCAAGAATGTCACCCTGTCCGCCAGAGTGCGCCGGGACATTAAGGAGGGCTATTACTGCTTTCCCGTGAGGGCCTTCGGAGACAATTTCGACATGGTGGACGAGTACGTGAATATCTGGGTCAGCGTGGCCACCAGCGAGGATGAGGACGACGACGAGGAGACGGGAGATCTGGACATGGTCCTGGGAGAGGGACAGAATACTCCCGACGGCACCTACCCCAATGTGATGAATTTTGATGTGAATATGCGGAATGCCAGCAATTTTACCGCCTATGACGTGGTGGTCACTCTGGAGATGAGTGAGGACGATACCAAGTATCCCTTTGAGATCAACGATGCCAACTACGACCGGCGGTTCGAGAAGGTGGAGCCGGAAGAGACGGTGGCTTTAAATTACAGCATGGCCATCCGGGAAGATACCTACAGCGGATATTATCCCATCAAAGCTACCATTAAATACCGGGACAATTCCACCCACACGGGAGAGTATCTGCAGATTGAGCGGACGTTTTACGTGCGGATCCACAACAAGGAGGAAGAGGACGAGCTGGGCGAGTTCAATGAGAATGACCGTACTCAGGCCAGAATTATTGTGGACAGCTTTGAAACCATACCGGCGGAAATCGTGGCCGGGAATGAGTTTGAACTGGTGCTGCGGATGAAAAACGCCTCCGCCGGCATTCCGGCCAGCAACATCCTGTTCTCCCTGGAGTCGGAGAAAGCGGACGACAGCGCCGTGTTCACCACGGAGACCGGTTCCTCCTCCTACACCGTCAATTCCCTGGGGGCAGGGGAGGTGACGGAACTGCGGGTGAAGATGAAGTCCCGGGCAGGAGTGGAACAGAGATCCTACTCCTTGACCATCAACGAGACCTATGACAGCCCCGAGTATAAAAACGCCAACAACAAGGTGGTGATCGACATCCCGGTGAAGCAGATTCCCAGGCTCAGCGTCGGCACCATTGATGTAATGCCGGACAGCATCACCGTGGGGGGAGAGACCAACGTCATGTTCCCGGTGAACAACACAGGCAAGGTGACTCTCTACAACGTGACCGCCAGCTTTGCGGGAGATTCCATCGTGCCTTCCGATTCCTATGTGGGCAATATTGAGCCGGGGCAGACGGGCAACGTGGATGCCATGGTCCGGGGAGCGGCTCCCACCATGGACGACGGAAAGATTCAGATCACTGTGTCCTACGAGGACGAGAACGGGGAGGTCTCCACTCTGGAGAAGGAAATGACCCTGTTCGTCACCGAGGATATCCCCATGGATTACGGGGATATGGACGTGGGCAATATGACGGATGTGGAGACGGACCAGGGATTTTTCTCCCGCCATAAGACGGGAATCCTCCTGGCAGCCGTTCTGATCATCGGAGGCGGCGGAGGCCTGACCGCATACCGGAAGCACAAGAAAAAGAAACAGCAGCAGGCGGAGGAAGAGGCGATAGACGATGAGATTTCCTGACCTTCTGGCCATGAGCATCAATAACCTGAGGCGGAGAAAGCTGCGGACCGCCCTGACGGTGCTGGGAGTGATCGTGGGTACTGCCTCCATCGTGGTGATGGTTTCCCTGGGAATCGGCATGAGCGAGATGCAGATGGAGCTGATGGAGTCCTACGGCAGCATGACTGCCATCAATGTGTACTGCGACACCTACTCCCAGCCTCAGGGCGGGGCGGATCCCATCTATATGACGGATGACACCATTGAGCAGATCCGGCGGATGGACCATGTGGAGGGAGTATCCCCCATTCTCAATGTAAATGTGATCCTGCGCCAGGGGCAGTACACGGCCACTTATGTGAGCCTCATGGGAGTCACAGAGGATTACATGAAGCAGATCACTGTGGGGGAGGGCACTTATCCGAAGATGGACGGCAGCCAGGTGGAGCTGCTGTTCGGAAACATGGTGATCCAGGACTTCTCCACGGGGAGACAGGGAAGCAGCTACTACGAGACGGGGGAACTCCCCGACGTGGATCTTCTGGGCCAGCCTCTGTTTGTGATCTATGACACGGATGCCTATTATCAGTCCATGTACAGCGGTACCTCCGGCGGGGGTTCTGACGGGACTGCCACAGTGAAGCCGCCGAAGAAATATCTGGTTCCCGTGTCCGGCATTGTGGCCGGCGGAACGGATGATTACAATCAGTATTCCTGGGGAGTGTACACAGACCTGGAGGCGCTGAAAACCCAGCTGAGACAGGTGTTTAAGAAAAATCCCATTCCCGGGCAGCCCACCAACCGGAAGGGCAAGCCTTACAATTACTTTATCTACAGCAACGCGGAAGTCTACGTGGACGACATGGACCACGTGAAGGAGGTTCAGGCAGCTATCAGCGACATGGGTTTCCAGGCCAGCAGCAACTCGGAGTGGCTGGAGCAGAACCAGAAGCAGTCCCAGATGACCCAGATGGTGCTGGGAGGCATCGGAGCCGTTTCTCTGTTCGTGGCGGCCATCGGCATCGCCAACACCATGATGATGTCCATCTATGAGCGGACGAAGGAAATCGGCGTGATGAAAGTGCTGGGCTGCGATATGGGAGATATCCGGAATATGTTTCTCATGGAATCCGGGTTTATCGGCCTGATGGGCGGGGTGGCCGGTCTGGTGCTGAGCTACGGCCTGTCCTATCTCATGAACCATCTGCCGGCAGTGAGCCAGCTGATGATGGGCGGCATGGACGGAGATATTTCCAGGATCCCTCTGTGGCTGGCGGCCTCCGCCCTGGTGTTTGCCGTGGTGGTGGGCATGGCGGCCGGATTCTTCCCGGCGGTGCGGGCCATGAAGCTCTCGCCCCTGGCGGCCATCCGGAACGAGTAGGATGATCCGGGCAGAGCGCCGGAGAGATCCCATGTTTCAAAGAAAATACTTGCAATTTTTAAATTCATCGGCTAATATGAAATCAGGACGTGCAACTGACGGACAGTGGGTGAACCACAGGGAGCACGTGGAAGCAGATATGTCGACCGTCTGGGCAGCTTACGGAAAAACCGCAGGCTGTTCAGGCGGTTTTTCTGTTGGGAGAAAACCGGCGGACTGCCGGAGGAAACGCCGGCCGGAGTAATCAGAAGACGCCGGCGCGAGAAGAGACAAGGAGGAAGAATATGAAGATCGTATCAATGGAGCAGGAGCTGAAATCCAACGCCTATCCCGGGAGAGGAATTGTAATAGGAAAGACTCCCGACGGGACGAAGGCGGTGGCCGCCTATTTCATCATGGGAAGAAGCGAAAACAGCCGCAACCGGGTGTTTGTGGAGGACGGAGATGGGATCCGCACCCAGGCCTTTGACCCGGCGAAGCTGACAGATCCCAGCCTGATCATCTATGCTCCGGTGCGGGTGCTGGGAAATAAGACCATTGTCACCAACGGAGACCAGACAGACACTATCTATGAGGGAATGGACCGGCAGCTCACCTTTGAACAGTCTTTAAGGAGCCGGGAGTTTGAGCCGGACGGCCCCAACTATACCCCCAGGATCTCCGGCATCCTTCATATCGAGAACGGATCCTACAATTTTGCCATGTCCATCTTAAAGAGCAATAACGGAGATCCGGCCAGCTGCTGCCGTTTCACCTACGCCTACGAGAAGCCTCTGTGCGGAGAGGGACGGTTCATCCACACCTACATGCACGACGGAGATCCCCTTCCCAGTTTCGAGGGAGAGCCGAAACGGGTGGAGATTCCGGACAGCATTGATGATTTCACGGAGCTTTTATGGAACAGTTTAAATGAGGACAACAAGGTATCCCTGTTTGTACGGTACATTGATATCGCCGCAGGAACCTGGGAAACAAGAATTGTAAATAAAAATCAGTAAGGAGAGACTGCGATGAAAGAATTAGAACTGAAGTATGGCTGCAACCCCAATCAGAAGCCTTCCAGGATCTACATGGAGGGAGACCGGGAGCTTCCCATCCAGGTGCTCTGCGGAAAACCGGGATACATCAATTTCCTGGACGCCTTCAACGGCTGGCAGCTGGTAAAAGAATTGAAGGATGCTACCGGCCTTCCCGCCGCCACTTCCTTTAAGCACGTGTCCCCGGCCGGCGCTGCCGTGGGCCTGCCCCTGGACGACACCCTGAGAAAAATCTACTGGGTGGACGATATGGGAGATCTCTCTCCCTTAGCCTGCGCTTACGCCAGAGCAAGAGGTGCTGACCGGATGTCCTCCTTCGGCGATTTCATCGCCCTTTCCGATGTCTGCGATGTGGATACGGCGAGGATCATCAAGCGGGAGGTGTCCGACGGCGTCATTGCCCCGGGATATGAGCCGGAGGCTCTGGAGATCTTAAAATCCAAGAAAAAGGGAAATTACAACGTGATTCAGATGGATCCGGAATATGTTCCCGATCCGGTGGAGAGAAAGCAGGTATTCGGCATCACCTTTGAGCAGGGCAGAAACAATCTGAAGATCGACCGGGATCTGCTCTCCAATGTGGTGACAAAAAATAAGGAGATTCCCGATTCCGCCAAGGTGGATCTGATGATCTCCCTGATCACCTTAAAATACACCCAGTCCAACTCCGTCTGCTACGTGAAGGGCGGACAGGCCATCGGTATCGGAGCGGGCCAGCAGTCCAGAGTCCACTGCACCAGACTGGCAGGCCAGAAGGCGGACAACTGGTTCCTCCGCCAGGCACCCCAGGTGCTGAACCTCCAGTTTGTGGACGGCATCAAGCGGGCGGACAGAGACAATGCCATCGACGTGTACATCGGAGAGGACTATATGGACGTTCTGGCGGATGGACGCTGGGAGAGCGTCTTTCAGGTGAAGCCTCCGGTGTTCACAAAGGAGGAGAAGCGGGCCTGGCTGGATCAGATGCAGGATGTGGCCCTGGGCTCCGACGCCTTCTTCCCCTTCGGCGACAACATTGACCGGGCCTACAAGAGCGGCGTGAAATACGTGGCGGAGCCGGGCGGATCGGTGCGGGACGACAATGTCATCGCCGCCTGCGACCAGTACGGAATGGCCATGGCCTTCACGGGAATCCGACTGTTCCATCACTGATGGAGGAAGACGGTAGATTCTTCGAAATGAAAATGTAACTAACTATATAAATAAGTAAGAACGCGTTCAGCGCAGTAAACGGCTGGCCTGTGAGCAGATCACAGGCCGGCTTTTTGTTTGAAGACAATTATGCCTCTGTCGGCTCAGACAGCTGTGTATGGAAAAAAATACAAACAATCCTGAGAAACCGGTTGACAGAATGCTTTGGATATTTTATAATGCTACCATATTAGCAGACTAAAGTGAAAGACGAGATTCGTTAGACGGAGGTTGGAAGATGAGGAAAAAGGGCATTGGATTATCTTTAGGGCTGGCGGCAATTCTTGCAAGCTTTGTTCTGAACGGCTGTTCCGTGCTGGGAACTGTGGACGCTCCTGTGGGTGGAGAGGCCGACGTCCTGGCTCTTGCCGCAGGCGAGACTGAGGAAGAATCCGAAGATTCAGGAGTCAGCCGGCTGGAGGAGATCAAGGAGAGAGGGTATATGACTGTGGCCACAGAACCGTATTTTGCCCCCAATGAATTTATCGATCCTTCCAAATCAGGGGATGACCGGTATGTGGGCGCGGACATTGAGCTGGCTCATTATATCGCAGACCATCTGGGCGTGGAGTGCAGGATCGTTCCTCTGGATTTCACCGCCGTTTTGAGCAGTGTGTCTGAGGGAAAGTACGATATGGCAATCTCAGCCCTGGCCTATACGCCGGCCAGAGCGCAGGCTATGGAGCTTTCCAAAGGATATTATTATGATGAAGAGACTGTATGGTACGGACTCCTGGTGAGAAATGAGGATCTGGATGATATTAAGAGCGCCGATGATCTTGGAGACAAGACCGTTGTGGTTCAGAGCGGATCTCTTCAGGAACTGTTTGCCCAGGAACAGATTCCGGCTTATAAGGACCTGAAGCTGGTTTCCGCAACTACAGACGGTTTTCTCATGGTTCAGGAGAATAAGGCGGATGCCTGTGTGACGGCGGCAGCTACTGCGGAGCTTTATCTGGAGGCAAATCCCAACTGTGGGATGAGCATGGTGCCGGATTTCCGATTTACCGTGGATGAATCCACCCAGGGAACCAGAATCGGCATGAAAAAGGGAGAGACCGAGCTCTGTGACGCGGTCAATGCGATCATTGATGAGATGACGGAAGAGGGACTCTACAAAGAGTGGTATCAGGAATATTCCGATTATGCGGCCAGCCTTGGCATTAATTAAGGGAGGCATTGTCATGATTGAGACGACTATAAAAATTCTTCAAAGATATGGGTATGTATATGCCCAGGGACTGGCCGGAACTCTCTGTCTGGCCGGTATCACCATTGTAGCGGGAACTATCATTGGTACGGCTCTGGCTCTGTTCCGGATGTCGAAGATCAAACCCCTTCAGTGGTTTGTAAAAGGGTATGTATGGGTGCTGCGGGGCACACCCATCCTGCTTCAGCTGTATTTCTTCTGGATCCTTCTTCCAAGGGTTCTTCCTTTTGAAATTCCGGATACAGCCTGCATCATCATCGCTCTGATTGTCAATTCCGGGGCCTATGTGGCGGAGATCATCCGCGCCGGAGTTCAGGCAGTGGATTCGGGGCAGATGGAGGCGGCCAGGTGTCTGGGTCTGACCGGCAGCCAGGCCATGTTCAAGGTGGTACTTCCCCAGGCGGTACGCAACATCCTTCCCGCCCTGGGAAATGAATTTATCAATATGATCAAGCAGGTGTCCCTGGCTTCCGTGTTCTTTATCAATGAGCTGACCACCTCCTACAAGACAGTGCTGGCAGCTACCTATATTCCCATTGAGTCCATTCTGATCGCCGGGATGATCTACCTTCTGGTGACTACGGTTCTGTCCCAGGTAGTGAACGTGATGGAATGGAGAATGCGCCTGGCAGAAGGCTGATGAAAGGAGAAGATCCATGAACGACAGAGAATGGGTGGAACAGTTTATCGACAAAAATGAAGACAAATATATCCGTGCCAACGATGAGATTTGGGGCTTTGCGGAGCTGGCATTTCACGAGGAACGGTCAGCGGAAATGCTGGAAGAGATGCTCCGCCGGGAAGGATTTCAGGTGGAGACCGGCATGGCCGGGATTCCCACCTGTTTTACAGGTACCTGGAGCCAGGGCAGCGGAAAGCCGGTGATGGGAATCCTGGGAGAGTATGACGCCCTGGCGGGTCTGAGCCAGGAGCCGGGAGTGGCAGTGAAAAAGGAGCGTCAGCCGGGAGGAGCCGGTCACGGCTGCGGTCACTGCGCCCTGGGAACGGGGGCTCTGGCGGCCGCCGTTGCGGTGAAGGAATATTTGAAAGAGACGGGGAAGGACGGCACCATCATCTATTTCGGCTGTCCCGCAGAGGAGGGCGCCGGATCCAAGCAGTTTATGGCCAGAGCCGGAGTCTTCGACGGCGTGGATTTTGTGTATACCTGGCATCCGGCCACGGTAAATGAGGTGGAGGCAGTCCACTCCAACGCCATCATGGGAGCCAATTTCCGGTTTAAGGGGATTTCCTCCCACGCCGGATCCACCCCCTATCTGGGCAGAAGCGCCCTGGACGCCTGCGAGCTCATGGGAGTGGGATGCAACTATCTGCGGGAGCATGTGATCCCGGAGGCGAGGATCCACTACGCCTACATTGACACCGGCGGAACTGCCCCCAACGTGGTGCAGGACCACTCCTGCGTCCGCTATGAGGTGCGGGCTCCCTATGTGAGTCAGGTGAAAGACCTGTTTGCCCGAGTGAAAGAGGTGGCCAGAGGAGCGTCCATCATGACCGGCACCACCATGGAGTGTGAGCTGGCCATGGCGTTTACGGAGTACATTCCCAACAATGCCCTGGCTTCCGTGGCGGATGAGTGTCTGGCGGAGATCGGTGCGCCGAAATGGAGTGAGGAGGATTACCGGCTGGCAAAGAGCTTCCTGGATACCTACAATGAGGAGACGAAGGCCAGAATCCGAGCGTCCATGGAGGAGCTTTACGGGGAAGACCGGGTGGAGGAGATCTGGAACCGTCCCCTGGACAGCGAAGTTCATCCCTATGACCCGAAGAAGATTGTGCTTCAGGCGGGATCCACCGATGTGGGAGACGTGGGCTATGCCGTGCCCACCCTGAATATCCATGTGGCTACAGCCTGTGTGGGAAATGTGGGCCACACCTGGCAGATGACGGCTCAGTCCTGCAGCCCGCTGGCCCATAAAGGGCTTCTGACGGCCGCAAAAGTGATAGCGCTGTCCTGCATCCGCACCATGGACCGGCCGGATGTGATAGAGAAGGCAAAGGCGGAAGTGACAAAGAGAAATGGCGGGCATTATGAGTGTCCTCTGCCGGATTCTGTGCAGCCGCCTCTGGAGACATACTGATAGCGGAATGTGAGGTAACGGAACATAAGATGATAGAAGGCGATATCCGGTTTTGAGGCTGGGTATCGCTTTTTTGTGTCGCAGGCTCTCCCCGGGGCGGTCCGGTATGTTATAATGGAAAAAAGGCAGTCCGATGGTTTCCGATGGAAGAGAAGGGGATGAGAACATGAAGGAGAGAAAACAGGTAGGCGTATTGAGGGCAGTCACCATTCGGGCCGGCGCATGGGTGCTCGCGCTGTGGCTGCTGTGCATGGGGTGTTTTACTTATGGCACGGCGCAGTATGTATTTCTGGAGCTGAGGGATAAGGGACTGACATTTTCGGAGAACGCGGGGAGGATTCTGGATGATTATTACTCCGACCAGGAAATGCTGGCGGAGAAAAAGCGCAAGTCCGGTGCGATGGAATATGCCATGCTGGATGCCATGGCCCTGTCCGGAGTGGGAGTGAGGGCACCGGATTCTGAGGGCTGGTCCGGCGAAAAGACTCTGCCTGGTCCGTACAGGAACATTGTCGAGGCCTGTCAGACGGCAGTGATGTTTTTTGACCGGGAGGGAAATGTGGTTCATCAGAGCGGTGATTACGTATATTTTCCCTATGTCACCGAAGAGACCTGGAACGCCGGCAGGGAAAACAGGGGGGGTAGACGGATATGGCTGGATCGATTTAAGCGATGAGGGGGACGAACGGTTTGATTTTCTGCGGGACGAATACCAGGGAAATGCCGTGCTGTATGATGATATGGCTTATCGCCTGACCGGATATTTTGAAGGCTCCAGGTTTGAACCACTGGCGTTTGCTTTCGCCGACCAGGATGCCTATGTGGAGGCGGTGACGGCCGCCGAAGATGGGATCTCAGAGCCGGCCTTCGGTGATCAGCAGAAATCGGAAAACAGTCTCAGCGCCCTTGACCGGGCAGGGCTTCTCAGCTGGGAAATCCCATATGACCATACATCTCAGGGGAAACCCGGGCAGGAGATGACCACGATCTACGCCTTCTATCCCAGGATGAGCATCTATGAGAAGGGCGGTATGGTCCGCTTTCAGGGGGAGGAGTATGAGAATCTGTCCGCACTTTTGGAGAGTGTGAAGGGGCGCTTCTCCGGAGATCAGTCCGGCTCCCCGGAGGATGGGTCTCAGTTTGACCTGTGGAATACGGTCGTATTCTCTGAAAACCGGTATTATGATGCCGCGGACTATGACGGCCGTACGGGTGAGCCCTTTCCGGAAGCTGACTATACAGTGCTGACAGCCGTTCAGGCCAGCCCGATCCGCATAGCGGTGGATTTCCTTCGGGATATCTACGTGTTTACGGGAGCGTTTGCGCTCCTGGGCCTTTCAGCCTTCCGCAGGAGCGTGAAAAAACATCTGACAGAGCCTTTGGGAGAGATCAATCAGGGCATGGCAGAGGGCTGGATCCGCCTGGAGCGTTTCCTGGAAAAGGAGCCCAGGTGGCGGGAGATCGGGGAACTGAGCAGACATTACAGACAGAACCGGGACCGCCTGCAGATGTATAGAGATGAGATTTCCCGTCTGAACCGGGAGTTAAAATCGGCGGAAGCAGCAAAAAAGAACACCCACCGGAAAAACCGGCGGGCGGATTTCGTTTCTTTATCACAGTTCCTCCAGGGCGTTGCGGATATCTCCCTCCGGAACTTCCATGGGGTAATGGCCGTCAAAACAGGCGCGGCACAGGGGAAGGCCTTCCGTCATGTCCGCCAGGTCCTCCATGGACAGGTAGGCCAGGGAGTCGGCGCCGATCAGGCTGCGGACCGTCTCCACAGAGTGGTCGGAGGCGATGAGCTGCCGGTTGGAGGGAACGTCTGTCCCGAAGTAGCAGGGGTGAAGGAAGGGCGGGGAGGAAATCCGCACATGAACCTCCTTCGCTCCGGCCTTCCGGAGCATTTTTATCAGGGCGGACATGGTGGTGCCGCGGACGATGGAGTCGTCCACCAGCACGATCCGCTTGCCCTGAACCACCGGCTCCAGCACGCTTAATTTCATCTGCACGGCGCTCTGCCGTTCCTCCGGGGTGGGTTTGATGAAGGTGCGGCCCACGTAGCTGTTTTTGTAAAAGGCCAGGGCAAAGGGGATGCCGGAGGCCTGGGAAAAGCCCACAGCCGCCGTCAGGCCGGAGTCGGGAACGCCTGCCACCAGGTCGGCGTCTGCGGGACAGGACCGGGCCAGGGCGGCTCCGCCTTTTAAGCGGGCATTGTAGACGGAGACGCCGTCGATGACGCTGTCCAAGCGGGCAAAGTAAATGTATTCAAATACACAGTGGGCCGGCCGGGCCTGAGGCGCTTCCATGTAGTCGGAGTGGATGCCGTCCGCGGTGATGGTGACGATCTCTCCCGGCCGGATGTCCCGGACAAATTCCGCCCCGATGGAGGAGAGAGCGCAGCTCTCCGAGGCGAGAATCCAAGAGGATCCCTTCTGTCCCAGACAGAGGGGCTTCAGGCCGTAGGGATCCCGGACTCCGATCAGTTTTCTGGGACTGGTGATCACCAGAGCATAGCCTCCTTCCAGGTGGACGGCAGTCCGTTTCACCGCCTCCTCCACGGAGGCGCAGCGGACCCGTTCCCTGGCGATGCCGTAGGCGATTACCTCCGAGTCGATGGTGGTGTGAAAGAGGGCGCCGGTGTACTCCTGCTCCCGGCGCAGCCTGGCGGCGTTGATCAGATTGCCGTTGTGGGCCAGGGCCAGGGTTCCCTTGATGTAGTTGAGCACCAGGGGCTGGGCGTTTTCCACGGTGGTGGATCCGGCAGTGGAGTAGCGGACGTGGCCGACGCCCAGATTGCCGGTGAGGGAGGCGATCCGGGGTTCGTCGAAGACCTCGCTTACCAGCCCCAGTCCCTTGTGAAACCGAATATTTTTAGGCGGACCGTCGGTGGAAGAGACGGCGATGCCGCAGGACTCCTGGCCCCGGTGCTGCAGGGCGCACAGGCCCCGGTAGATTTCCCTGGACACGCCGCCGCCGGCAGTGTCATAGATGCCGAAGATCCCGCACTCTTCCCGCACTCCGGAAGCATATCCGGCGGAGATGGGGGCGGGGCGGCTGTCTGTGCTGACTGTCTGTGATGTAAAATGCTGATCCATGTTTGATCCTCCTGATTTAGGTGATTAGAGTAAGGCTCCGATTTTTCGGACAACGGAATTCAGGCGCCGGAAGGTCCGGCGCCCGAATAAGGAAAAGGTTGGAATATATTTATACAGAAAATAACAGTGTGTCGTAAGTTGGGTAGGGCAGAAGGCTGTCAGGAATAAGAGCCTCTGCCTGGTCTGCGGAAACCCGGATCTCCTCCAGGCTGGCCAGAATCTTATCGTGGCAGAAATCTGCCTGCTCCTGAAAATCATCGATGGAAACGGAAGCGGTCAGCTTCTCTGCCAGTGTTTCCGTTCCGGAGGTAATGGCCTCGTAGAGACCGTTCATTTTTTCCAGAAGCTTCCGGTCACAGGTGGTGGAAAGACCAAGGGCCTCTTTCTCCCGCACGGCGGATGCAGTGTCAGCCGTATACTTTAAGAGGGCGGGAAGAAGATCCTTTGTCATCATCTCCACCATGGTGCGGCCTTCCAGCTGAAGAGCCTTGCTGTAGTTTTCCAGAATAATGTCATGTCTCGCATTCATTTCTTCCGGGCTGAGAATGTGATGATCGGTAAACAGCTTCACATTTTTCTCGTCCAGGAAGTGGGAGAGAGCTTCCGGCGTGGATTTCAGGTTCCACAGTCCGCGGCGCTCCGCCTCGGCAACCCACTCGTCGGTGTAGCCGTTGCCGTTGAAGAGAATGCGCTTGTGCTCTTTGACTACCCGGCGCACCAGCTCCTTGGCGGCACTGTCACGGCTTTCCTCCGGCACTGCGGAGAGTTCCTCTGAGAACTGGCGCAGCTCCTCAGCCACCGCCGTATTTAATACCATATTAGGGCCGGCCACGGAGAGGGAGGAACCGGGCATACGGAACTCAAACTTGTTGCCGGTAAAGGCGAAGGGAGACGTCCGGTTCCGGTCGGTGTTGTCCTTTGTAAAGTGGGGCAGAACCTTGGCTCCTGTCTCCATCTGAATTTCTTCCGGCTCCGTAAAATCTTTGCCCATCTCAATGGATTTTAACAGGGCGGTCAGCTCATCGCCCAGGAAAATGGATACGATGGCCGGCGGCGCCTCGTTGGCTCCCAGACGGTGATCGTTGCTGGCGCTGGCTACGGAGATCCGCATCAGGTCCGCATATTCATCTACCGCCTTGATCACGGCTGCCAGGAAGAGAAGAAATGTGGTATTCTCTGCCGGAGCGTGGCCGGGATTTAAAAGATTTAAGCCGGTATCGGTGACCAGAGACCAGTTGTCGTGTTTGCCGCTGCCGTTGATTCCCTCGAAAGGTTTCTCATGGATCAGGCAGGCCAGATCGTGTTTGTCAGCTACCTTCTTCATGATCTCCATGGTGAGCTGGTTATGGTCCACCGCGATGTTTACGGTGTCGTAAACGGTAGCCAGCTCGTGCTGAGCCGGTGCTACCTCATTGTGTTTGGTCTTTGCGGGAACTCCCAGCTTCCACAGCTCCTCATCCAGCTCATGCATGTAGGCGGAAACTCTGGGCTTGAGTACGCCGAAATAATGATCCGCCATCTCCTGGCCCTTGGGAGCCGGAGCGCCAAACAGGGTGCGGCCGCAGAAAACAAGATCTTTTCTCTGACGGTACAGTTTCTTATCAATAAGGAAATATTCCTGTTCAGGCCCCACCGTAGCCGATACGCGGTGCACTTCGTCGTGTCCGATGAGACGGAGCAGGCGCACGGCTTCCCGGTTTAAGGTCTCCATGGAACGAAGAAGAGGAGTTTTCTTGTCCAGGGCCTCGCCGGTATAAGAACAGAAGGCGGTGGGGATGTAGAGAGTTCCGTCCTTAATAAAAGCGGGGGAAGTGGGATCCCAGGCGGTATAGCCTCTTGCCTCAAAAGTGGCCCTTAAGCCGCCGGACGGAAAACTGGAAGCGTCCGGTTCTCCTTTTACCAGTTCCTTGCCGGAAAATTCCATGATGACTTCCCCTGTGGCTACGGGAGAGATAAAGCTGTCGTGTTTCTCGGCGGTGATGCCGGTCATGGGCTGAAACCAGTGGGTGAAATGGGTGGCTCCGTTCTCCACGGCCCACTCCTTCATTGCCACGGCCACCGCGTTGGCCACATCCAGCTCCAGATGGCTGCCGTTCTGAATCGTCTTATGCAGGGCCTTATACACATCTTTTGGAAGCTTAGCCCGCATGACTCTGTCATTGAATACCAGGCTGCCGTATAATTCTGGGATATTTTTCATAAAAAGCTCTCCTTTCCTTCTGCTACTGCCTTTGGAGGCGTCCGGCCAGTTTCCCGCATTTATGTATGAATAAAGGGGAATACTGTGTGGGAAAACAGACCGTTTTCTGACGCCTGAATATAAAAAAGAAGGGTGTTCGGCCTTTTTCAAAACCGAAGCACCCTTGCTTTATGGTCTGTAGTATACTCGTTTCCGGAAAATTGTCAAGAGAAAATTAAAAATTTTTTTTAGGTCTTTACAAATCGGGAAAGTTGGAATAAGATTAGACTTTAAAAGAGTTTTTCAAATACTATAGGAGACAAGGGCGTCTTAAAACCGGACGGCCGGCACAACCGGCGGTTCCAGGGATTAAGACCCCTTTTTCTTATGTAAAAGGTATTCCAATGAGAAGCGGGATTCCGGCAGCCCATGATTTCCAGGGGCTGGAATCCGAAAAAAAGAGAGGAGATTGGGAGGAATATGTCAGTAAAGTATGTATTCGTTACAGGCGGAGTGGTATCAGGACTGGGAAAGGGAATTACGGCGGCATCCCTGGGAAGGCTTTTAAAGGCCAGAGGATACCGGGTGACCATGCAGAAACTGGACCCTTATATTAATGTGGATCCGGGAACCATGAACCCCATCCAGCACGGGGAGGTGTTCGTCACCGACGACGGGACGGAGACGGACCTGGATCTTGGCCACTATGAGCGGTTCATTGATGAGAACCTGGGAGTGAATTCCAACGTGACCACGGGAAAAATCTACTGGTCCGTGCTGCATAAAGAGCGGAGAGGGGATTACGGCGGCCACACGGTGCAGGTGATTCCTCATATTACCAATGAAATCAAAAGCCGTTTCTACCGGGAACAGGGCGAGGGAGACTGCATCGCCATCATCGAGGTAGGAGGAACGGTGGGAGATATTGAAAGCCAGCCGTTTTTGGAGGCCATCCGCCAGTTCCAGATGGAGCAGGGAAGAGAAAACGCCATTTTGATCCATGTGACTCTCATCCCCTTCCTGCGGGCGTCGGGAGAGCTGAAGACCAAACCCACCCAGGCCAGCGTCAAGCAGCTCCAGGGAATGGGAATTCAGCCGGACATCCTGGTCTGCCGGTCGGAGATTCCCCTGTCAGAGGATGTGAAGGAGAAAATTGCCCTGTTCTGTAATGTGCCGGTGGATCATGTGCTCCAGAATCTGGATGTGGAATACCTTTATGAGGCTCCCCTGGCCATGGAGAAGGAGCATCTGGCGGAAGTGGTATGCAACAGCCTTCATCTTCCCTGCGGAACGCCGGATCTGGAGGACTGGAAAAACATGGTGTGGAACCTGCGTCATCCGGAAGGTTCTGTGACCATCGCTCTGGTGGGCAAATACGTGCAGCTTCACGATGCCTATTTAAGTGTGGCGGAGGCGTTAAAGCACGGTGGAATCGTGAACCGGTGCAGCGTCAATATCCGCTGGGTGGATTCGGAGCAGGTTTCGGCGGAGACGGTGGAAGCCCTCTTAGGCGGTGCCGACGGCATCCTGGTGCCGGGAGGCTTCGGAACCAGAGGCATTGAGGGAAAGATTCAGGCGATTAAGTACGCCAGAACCAAAGGAATCCCGTTTTTGGGACTCTGCCTGGGAATGCAGCTGGCGGTGATCGAGTTTGCCAGAGACGTGATCGGCTATGAGGACGCGGACAGCACGGAGTTAAACCCGGATACCGCCCATCCGGTGATCGCCCTTCTGCCGGAGCAGAATGGAGTGACAGACCTCGGCGGCACCTTAAGACTGGGATCCTACCCCTGCGTGCTGGAGGAGGGATCTCTGGCAGAGGAGCTCTACGGCACCAGGGAGATCGCGGAGCGTCATCGTCACCGCTACGAATTCAACAATGAATACCGGGAAGTTCTCCGCGCCCACGGAATGCGTCTCTCCGGTCTGTCGCCGGACGGCCGCATCGTGGAGATGGTAGAGCTGCCGGAACATCCGTTCTTCATCGCCACCCAGGGACATCCGGAGTTTAAATCCCGTCCCAACCATGCCCATCCTCTGTTTACGGGCCTGGTAAGGGCAGCGGCGGAGAAAAAGCGCGGCCAGAGCGGAAAATAAACAGCAGGCGGCCAGAGCAGATCAACAATACAGCAAAGGAAGGAATGGCTTATGAAACAGAACCCGGACCAGCAGGGCCTTTACCGGCCCCAGTTTGAACACGATAACTGCGGCATCGGAGCCGTGGTGGATATGAAAGGAAGAAAGAGCCGGAACACGGTGGAGCAGGCCCTGCGCATAGTGGAGAACCTGGAACACCGGGCTGGAAAGGACGCCGAGGGAAAGACGGGAGACGGAGTGGGAATACTCCTTCAGATCTCCCACCGGTTTTTTAAGGAAGAGTGTGAAAAGATCGGCATTTCCCTGGGAGAAGAGAGGGATTACGGCATCGGCATGTTTTTCTTCCCTCAGAATGAGCTGAAGAGGAACCAGGCCAAAAAGATGTTTGAGGTGATCGTGGAGAAGGAGGGCATGGAATTTTTAGGCTGGCGCGAGGTGCCGGTCCGTCCTGACGTCCTGGGCCACAAAGCCCGGGAGTGCATGCCCTGCATCATGCAGGGATTTGTGGGACGGCCGGAGGGAACGGCGAAGGGCCTGGAATTTGACCGGAAGCTCTACGTCACCCGGCGGGTGTTTGAGCAGAGCAACGACGGCACCTATGTGGCCTCCCTGTCCAGCCGTACCATCGTGTACAAGGGAATGTTTCTGGTAGGCCAGCTGCGCACCTTCTATCCGGACCTGCAGTCGGAGCACTATGAGTCCGCCATCGCCATGGTCCATTCCCGGTTCAGCACCAACACGGAGCCCAGCTGGGAGAGGGCTCATCCCAACCGTCTCATCGTTCACAACGGAGAGATCAATACTATCCGGGGAAACGCGGACAAAATGCTGGCCAGGGAGGAGACCATGGAGTCCCCCTGTCTGGACGAGGAGCTGCACAAGATTTTCCCGGTAATTAACGCAAAGGGGTCGGATTCCGCCATGCTGGACAACGCCCTGGAATTTCTCATGATGAACGGCATGGACCTGCCCCTGGCGGTAATGATCGCCATTCCGGAGCCCTGGGAGAACAACCGGGCCATGGATCAGAGGCGGAGGGAGTTTTACCAGTACTACGCCACCATGATGGAGCCCTGGGACGGCCCGGCCTCCATCGTGTTCTCCGACGGAGACGTGATGGGCGCCGTTCTGGACCGGAACGGCCTGCGTCCCTCCCGGTACTACGTGTTAAAGGACGGGACGGTGATCCTGGCTTCTGAAGTGGGCGTACTTCCGGTGCCGGAGGAGGAGATCGTGCTGAAGGAGCGCCTCCATCCCGGAAAAATGCTTCTGGTGGACACCAGAGCGGGCAAGATTATCCAGGATGAGGAGATCAAGAGCCATTACGCCGGACGGCAGCCCTACGGGGAGTGGCTGGACGGCGGCCTGGTGCGCCTGGAGGATTTGAAGATCCCCAACAAGAGCGTGCCGGTGCACACGCCGGAGCAGAGGGCGAGACTGCAGAAGGCTTTCGGCTACACCTATGAGGAGTACCGCACCTCCATCCGGGAGATGGCTTTAAACGGGGCGGAGGGAACGAGAGCCATGGGTTCTGATACTCCTCTGGCGGCTCTCTCCGACGAGCCTCAGCCGCTGTTCCACTATTTCAAGCAGATGTTTGCCCAGGTGACCAATCCGCCCATCGACGCCATCCGGGAGGAGATCGTCACCAGCACCGCCGTCTATGTGGGACGGGACGGAAATCTGCTGGAAGACCTGGCGGAAAACTGCCAGGTGTTAAAGATCAGCCAGCCGATTCTGAGCAACACGGATATGCTGAAATTGAAGGAGCTGAAGAGCAGCCGTCTGAAAACGGCGGTTCTCCCCATCACCTACTATAAGAGCGCCAGACTGGAACGGGCCATCGAGCAGCTGTTCGTGGAGGTGGATAAGGCCTACCGGGACGGGGCGGCTATTTTGATCCTGTCCGACCGGGGAGTGGATGAAAACCATGTGGCGATTCCCTCCCTGCTGGCGGTTTCCGCCGTTCACCAGCATCTGGTGCAGACCAGGAGAAGGACGGCCATGTCGGTGATCCTGGAATCAGGAGAGCCCAGGGATGTCCACCATTTCGCCGCTCTTTTAGGTTACGGCGCCAGCGCCGTCAATCCCTACCTGGCCCTGGAGACGGTGGGACAGCTCATAGACGAGCATATGCTGGACAAAGATTACTCCGCGGCGGAGGCGGATTACCGGAGCGCCGTGCTTCACGGCATTGTCAAAATCGCCTCCAAAATGGGCATTTCCACCATCCAGTCCTATCAGGGAGCGAAGATTTTCGAGGCGGTGGGCATTTCCCAGGATGTGATCGACCGGTATTTTACCGGCACAGTGAGCCGCGTGGGAGGCATCACCCTGGAAGATATTGCCAGGGAGGCGGACGAGCTCCACTCCAGAGCCTTCGATCCCCTGGGACTGTGGACGGACCTGACCTTTGACAGCGTGGGAGACCACAAGATGAGAAGCCAGGGGGAGGTGCACCGGTACAATCCGGAGACCATCCATCTCCTTCAGCAGTCGGTGAGAACCGGCGACTATGAGATGTTTAAGAAATATACGAAAGCGGCGGACCGGGAGTGCTACGGCAGTCTCCGCAGCCTGATGGAATTTGTTCCGGCGGACCATCCCGTTCCCCTGGAGGAAGTGGAGCCGGTGGAGGAGATCGTAAAACGGTTCAAGACAGGAGCCATGTCCTACGGTTCCATCTCCCAGGAGGCTCACGAGGCTCTGGCCATCGCCATGAACCGCCTGGGCGGAAAGTCCAATACGGGAGAGGGCGGAGAGAGCGAGGAACGCCTGGATTCCGCCGGGACGGACAATGACCGGTGCTCTGCCATCAAGCAGGTGGCTTCCGGCCGGTTCGGCGTCACCAGCCGCTATCTGGTGAGCGCCAAGGAGATCCAGATCAAAATGGCCCAGGGAGCGAAGCCGGGAGAGGGCGGACACCTGCCGGCGGGCAAGGTTTATCCCTGGGTGGCGAAAACCAGACACTCCACGCCTGGAGTGACTCTGATCTCCCCGCCGCCCCACCACGACATCTACTCCATTGAGGATCTGGCCCAGCTGATCTTCGACCTGAAAAATGCCAACCGGGACGCCAGAATCTCCGTAAAGCTGGTGAGCGAGGCCGGTGTGGGAACGGTGGCCGCGGGAGTGGCGAAAGCGGGAGCCCAGGTGGTCCTCATCTCCGGAAGCGACGGAGGAACGGGGGCGGCTCCCGGCAGCTCCATCCATAATGCCGGCCTTCCCTGGGAGCTGGGGGTTGCGGAGACCCACCAGACTCTGATGAAAAACGGCCTGAGAGACCGGGTGGCCATTGAGACGGACGGCAAGCTGATGACCGGCCGGGATGTGGCTGTGGCGGCCATGCTGGGAGCGGAGGAATTCGGCTTTGCCACCGCGCCCCTGGTGGCTCTGGGCTGCGTGATGATGCGGGTGTGCAACCTGGATACCTGTCCCATGGGAATTGCCACTCAGAATCCGGAACTTCGGAAGCGTTTTTCCGGAAAACCGGAGTATGTGGAGAACTTCATGCGGTTTATCGCCGCGGAGCTGAGAGAATATATGGCTACCCTGGGAGTCCGCTCCGTGGAGGAGCTGGTGGGCCGGACGGATCTGCTGGCGGTAAAACCGGCGAAGGCAGGCAGCCGTCAGGCGGAGATGGATTTGAGCCAGATTCTGGGAGAACGCCACAGCGGTCCGGGAGCAGTGTTCAGCCAGGAGAAGGCTTACGACTTCCACCTGGAGAAGAGTATGGACGTGCGGGTGCTGCTGCCGGCTTTCCAGAAGACTCTGGAGACGGGAAAATCCTGTGCCGTATCTGTGGAAATCTCCAATACGGACCGGACCTTCGGCACAATCCTGGGTTCGGAGATCACCAGACACTTTAAGGACGGACTGCCGGACAACACCTGCGTGGTGAACTGCCGGGGAGCCGGCGGACAGAGTTTCGGGGCTTTTATACCCAAAGGCCTGACCCTGAACTTAAAGGGAGACAGCAACGACTATTTCGGCAAAGGCCTGTCCGGCGGAATTCTTTCCGTGGCGCCTCCGGAGCATGCGGGATACCGTCCCGATGAGAATATTATCATCGGAAACGTGGCTCTCTACGGAGCCACCGGCGGAGCGGCCTATATCAACGGCGTGGCGGGAGAGCGGTTCTGCGTGAGAAACTCCGGGGCCAGCGCCGTGGTGGAAGGCGTAGGTGACCACGGCTGTGAGTATATGACCGGAGGCCGGGTGGTAGTCCTGGGAAAGACGGGAGAAAACTTTGCCGCCGGCATGAGCGGAGGCATTGCCTACGTGCTGGACGAGGAGAGCGAGCTGTACCGCCATCTGAACAAAGAGATGGTGGCCATGGAGAAGGTGGAAAACCGCTATGACATCAAGGAGCTGAAAGGCCTGATTGAGGAACACACCAGATATACCGGATCCCCGAGAGGAAAGGAGATCCTGGAGCATTTTGAGGAATATCTGCCGAAATTTAAAAAGATCATTCCCAACGATTACCGGAAGGTGATGCTTCTGTGTGCCAGACTGGAGGAACAGGGGCTGACGGGAGAACAGGCGCAGATCGAGGCATTTTACGAGAGTACTGGAAATAAGAGGGAGGCGTGATCATGGGGAAACCAACGGGATTTTTAGAGTACGGCAGAGAGAACGGAAGCGTGAGGCCGCCGAAGGAGCGGGTGAAGGATTTTAAGGAGTTTCACCGCCTGCTTCCGAAAAAGGAGCAGGAGATTCAGGGCGCCAGGTGTATGGCCTGCGGCGTTCCCTTCTGTCAGTCGGCCATGGAATTAAACGGGATGGTGTCCGGCTGCCCCTTAAAAAATCTGGTGCCGGAGTTTAATGACCTGGTGTGTACGGGAAACTGGGAGCAGGCTTACCGGAGACTGACCAAGACCAGCTGTTTCCCGGAGTTTACGGGAAGAGTATGTCCGGCTCTCTGCGAGGCGGCCTGTACCTGCGGGCTCCACGGAGATCCGGTGTCCACCAAGGAAAATGAGCTGCAGATCATAGAGCGGGCTTTCGCCTCCGGCTGGGTAAAGCCGGAGCCGCCCAGAGTCCGCACTGGAAAGACCGTGGCTGTGGTGGGAAGCGGGCCGTCGGGACTGGCGGCAGCCTTTCTCTTAAACCGCAGGGGACATCAGGTGACAGTATTTGAAAAAAGCGACCGTCCCGGCGGTCTGCTCATGTACGGCATCCCCAACATGAAGCTGGACAAGTCTGTGGTGGAGAGAAGAATCCGCCTGCTGGAGGCAGAGGGAATCCGCTTCATCACAGGGACGGACGTGGGCCGGGATGTGACGGGAGAGAACCTGCTAAAGGAATATGACCGGGTGGTTCTGGCCTGCGGAGCCGGAAAAGCCAGGGACATTCCGGTTCCCGGCAGAGAGGCGGGCGGCATTTACTTTGCCGTGGATTTCCTGACGGCGGTGACCAAAAGCCTGCTGGATTCCGACTTAAAGGATAAGAAGTATCCGAAGGTGGCAGGAAAACGGGTGGTAGTCATCGGAGGCGGCGACACGGGAAACGACTGTGTGGCCACGGCGGTCCGCCTGGGAGCCAGATCGGTGGTCCAGCTGGAGATGATGCCGGAGCCGCCGGAGACAAGAAGAGAAGACAATCCCTGGCCGGAGTGGCCCAGGGTGAAGAAGACAGACTATGGCCAGGAGGAGGCGGCCTGGGCCTACGGCGCTGACCCGAGAAGATACTGCACCACGGCCACAGAGTTTCTGGCCGGCAAAAACGGGAATGTGAACCGGGTGCGCACTGTGGAACTGGAGCCGGAGAAGAACGCCGGCGGACGGCCGAAAATGGTTCCCAGAGCCGGTTCTGAAAAGGAGCTGCCGGCGGATCTGGTGCTCATCGCTGCGGGATTTACCGGGGCGGAGAGCTACTGCGCCGAGTCTTTCGGCGTCTCTCTGGATTCCAGGGGCCGCACAGCGCCGGCGGACGGCAGCCACAGGACGGCCAACCCGGCAGTCTTTACCGCCGGTGACATGCGCCGGGGTCAGTCCCTGGTGGTGTGGGCCATGAGAGAAGGTCTGGAGGCAGCCAGAGAGGTGGATGAATCTCTGATGGGCTACACCAACCTGGAACTGGGAAGGAGGAATCTGTGTTGAACCGTGAGACCATCAATGCCATGCTGAAGCAGATGGAGGAGGAAGGGGTGGAAACCGTCCGCCTTCAGTTTACGGATATTACGGGAACTTTAAAGAGTATCGCAGTGACGCCGGCGAAATTTGCTATGCTGAAGGAAGAGCCCTTTTTTGTGGACGGCACCTTCCTGGCAGGCCGGGACGGGGAGGACGGAGTGGAGCTGATGCTGAAGCCGGATCCTTCCACATTCTCCATCCTTCCCTGGAAGAGTCAGCCGGGCAATGTGGCCCGCCTGCTGTGCAGCCTCTGCAAGGAGGACGGAACCCCCTTTGAGGAGGATTCCCGGGAGGTGCTCAAACAGGCGGAGCGCCGGGCGGCGGCTCTGGGATTTGAACTGTCCGTGCGGCCGGAGTGCGAATTTTTCCTGTTCCACAGCGATGACGACGGATGCCCGACGGTGGTGACCCATGAGCGGGCCGGATATCTGGACGCCCATCCGGTGGATCTGGGGGAGAATGCCAGGCGGGAGATGGTGCGGACTCTGGAGGAGATGGGGGTGGAGGTGGAAGCCTCCCGCCACGAGATCTCCCCGGGCCAGCACGGCATCGATCTGAAGCGGATGGGACTGATGGAGGCGGCGGACGGGATTGTCACCTTCCGCTCCACGGTCCGTTCGGTGGCCAAGCGCCACGGCCTTCACGCCACCTTTATGCCAAAGCCTCTGGGAGACGCGGAGGGATCGGGAGTACACCTTCATTTTACCCTCTGCAGGGACGGAAAAAACGTGTTTGCCGGTGAGGAGAAAGGCGGTTTTTCCAGGGAGGCAGTGTGGTTTGTCAGCGGTCTGCTGGAGCATATGAAGGCGATGACCGCTGTGTCCAATCCCCTGGTCAATTCCTATAAGCGCCTGGTGTCCGGCACGAAGGCGCCCACGGAGCTGTACTGGTCCTCCCGGAGGGAGAACTGTCTGCTGAGAATTCCTCCTGTACGCGGTACGCGTACACGCGTGGAGTTCCGGGGAGCGGACGGATCGGCCAACCCCTACCTGCTTCTGGCTCTCTGCCTGGAGGCGGGGCTGGACGGCATCGCCAGAAAGCTGGAGATTCCTGAGGGGGAGAGCCTGGGCCGCCTCCCGGAAAACCTGGGAACGGCCATCTCCTGTTTCCGGGAAGATGAATTTGTGAAAAAGACTCTGGGAGAACCTCTGTGCAGACGGTACGCCGCCTGCAGGCAGGAGGAGTGGATGGACTACGAGCGCCAGGTCACTTCCTGGGAGCTGAGAGAGTACCTGTACCGGTACTGATGGGCGGTTATCGGATATGGGAGTAATTCGGGAGATGGGAGGAAGAGGATGAAGGGCATCGTCATAGTGTTTTCCAAGGAAGAGGATGGAAAAAAGATCGGACGGGCGCTGGAGAGAAACGGTTTCCAGGACGCTGTCTGCTGTTCGACCGGTGCCCAGGCTTTGCAGGAGGCGTCCATGATGGACGGCGGGATTGTGATCAGCAGCGTCCGGTTAAAGGATATGCACTGTTCCCAGCTTCGGGAGTACCTCCCGGAGGGAGTAGAGCTGCTGGTTATTGGGTCGGAGGCCATGCTTTCCGACTGCCCGCCGGATGTGATGACCGTCTCCTCCCCCATCCGGGTATTTGATCTGGTCAACACGGTGCGCATGATGATGAGCCGGGGAGACCGGAGAAGGGGAATGAGAGCGGGAGGTTCCCATTCCCAGGAGAATGTCCGCCATGGAAAGACAAGAAGCCCGGAGGACGAGCAGGCCATCCGGAAAGCCAAGCAGCTGCTCATGGAGAGAAACCGTCTGTCTGAGGAGGCGGCCCACCGCTATCTTCAGAAACGGAGCATGGAGACGGGGCGCACCATGGCGGAGTCAGCCAGAATGGTTCTGGTGCTTTATGAGAACGAATAGAGGAGGAACGAAACATGATCAATCATAATTATGAAAAACTTCAGGGGAGCTATCTGTTTTCGGAAACAGCCAGACGGACGGCAGCTTTTCAGCAGGCTCATCCTGACCGGAATCTGATTAAGCTGGGAATTGGAGATGTGACCCTGCCCCTGGCTCCCGCGGTGACGGAGGCCATGCACCGGGCAGTGGATGAGATGGGCCGGGCGGAGACCTTTCACGGCTATGCACCGGAACAGGGATACGAATTTCTCCGCTCCGTGATCGCAAAACACGATTATCAGGACCGGGGCTGCGACATCAGCGCCGACGAGATCTTCGTCTCCGACGGAGCGAAATGCGACTGTGGAAACACTCAGGAAATGTTCTCCGGTGACGTACACATCGCTGTGTGTGATCCGGTGTACCCCGTATATCTGGACACGAACGTCATGGCTGGGCGGACCGGAGAGTACGATGGGGCCACCGGACGGTATGCCGGCGTCACCTATATGCCCTGTACGCTGGAGAATGGATTTGTGCCCCAGATTCCGGAAAAGATGCCGGAGCTGGTATACTTATGCTTCCCCAACAACCCTACGGGAGCGGCCATCCGGAAGGAAGAGCTTCAGAAGTGGGTGGACGCCGCCAACAGAAGCGGGTCCATTCTTCTCTATGACGCTGCCTATGAGGCTTACATTACGGAGGAGGGAATTCCCCACACCATCTACGAGTGCGACGGAGCCAAGACCTGCGCCATCGAGTTCCGCAGCTTCTCCAAAAATGCCGGATTTACCGGTGTGCGCTTAGGATTTACGGTGGTGCCGAAGGAGCTGAAGAGAGATGGAGCGAGCCTGAGGGATATGTGGTTCCGCAGACAGGGAACCAAGTACAACGGGACTCCCTACATCGTTCAGAAAGCGGGAGAGGCAGTGTACACGCCCGACGGACAAAAACAGATAAAGGAACAGGTGGCCTACTATATGGAGAATGCCGCTGTGATCCGGGAAGGTCTGATCTCCTGCGGCTATCAGGCCTGCGGAGGAGTCAATTCCCCCTATATCTGGATGAAGACCCCGTCAGGCATGACTTCCTGGGAGTTCTTTGACTATCTGCTGGACCACGCCGGCGTCATCGGAACCCCTGGATCCGGCTTCGGCCCGTCCGGAGAGGGATACTTCCGGCTTACGGCCTTCGGAAGCCACGAGAGCACAAAGGAAGCGGTGGAGCGGATCCGGAAGATGTGATTTCTGTGAAAAAATGTGCTTGACATTTGAAAACGGACTCACTATAATACAATGCCATAGAGAAAATCAAAAAACAGCAAAGGCATGGAAGGAGACTCACCCCCCGGAGGCCGACAGGAAGCGGACGTCACCGACTGAGAGCGTCTGCAGGAAGAAAGAGGGAAGGGAACACTCCGGAGCCGGCCGTCTGAACGGTAAGTAGGGCGGCACGTGTACTGCGCGTTAAGCGGGAAGGCGTTACGGGTGTTGGCCCGGCAGCAGGCAAGGTGGTCTGTAAAAGCGAGAGGGATAGTCTCGCCATACGGGCCGGCGCATGCGGCGTCCTTCATGAGAGGCCAGGATTTTGCGGAAGTTTTCCGCAGAGGAATGGCAATGCGGGTGGCACCGCGGGAAGAAGTTGATCCCGTCCCGGAAGATTCATTAAAAGTGAATGTTCCGGGACTTTTTTATTTTCTAAAAAACTTCCCTGGCGGCAGTTTTTGGCTCAGGTCCCCGGAACGAGAAAAGGAGGAAACACAGATGGAACAGATTACAGGAATGAAAACGTATGATACCCTTCCCATTTCCCGGCTGACCGCGCCGGAACTGGAGGGAGAGACGGTGAAGACGGAGGGAGCCGTCCACCGGGTGAGAAATATGGGAGAGATCGTCTTTGTGGTGCTCCGCCAGGCGGAAGGACTGCTGCAGACGGTATTTGACAAGAAGACCTTTGAGGAGGCGGGAGACATCCGGGAGGGCTGCACCATCCGGGTGGAGGGAGTGCTCCGCCGGGAAGCGCGGGCGCCCCACGGAGTGGAGATCGCCGTGACGGGGGCGGAAATGCTCTCCGTCTCCGCCGGTCCCCTGCCCCTTCCCGTGGACAAGTGGAAGATGGGCGCTTCCCTGGAGGCCAGACTGGATCACCGGGCCATTTCTCTGAGAAATGTGCGGGAGCGGGCCAGATTCCGGATTCAGGAGGGAATTGTCCGGGGCTTCCGCGATTTCCTGTACAGCCAGGGCTTTACGGAGATCCACACTCCGAAGATCGGGGCGAAGGGAGCGGAGGGCGGAGCCAATATTTTCAAGCTCAGCTATTTCCACAAGCCGGCGGTGCTGGCCCAGAGCCCTCAGTTTTACAAGCAGATGATGGTGGGAGTGTTTGACCGGGTTTTTGAGACCGGACCGGTGTTCCGGGCGGAGAAGCACAACACCAGACGTCATTTAAACGAGTACACCAGCCTGGACTTTGAGATGGGATACATCCGGGGCATGGAGGACGTGATGGGTATGGAGACGGAAATGCTTCGTTACGTCATGGAACTTCTGAAGAGAGAGTACAGCAGGGAGCTGGAGCTTCTGGGCGTCACAGTTCCGGAAATCTCTGCCATCCCGGCCCTGCGGTTTGACGAGGCGAAGCGCCTGGTGTCGGAGACCTACGGCCGGCCGGCGAGAGCGCCTTTTGATCTGGAGCCGGAGGAGGAGAGCCTGATCGGAACCTACGCGAAGGAAAAGCTGGGAAGCGATTTTGTGTTCATCACCCACTACCCGTCGAAAAAGCGTCCCTTCTACGCCATGGACGATCCGGAGGACAGCCGTTACACTCTGAGCTTTGACCTGCTCTACAAAGGGCTGGAGATCACCACCGGCGGCCAGAGAATCCACGACTACCAGATGCTCATGGATAAGATGGCGGCCAGGGGAATGACAGATGAGGGAATGGAAGGATATCTGGAGGCGTTCCGGTGCGGCATGCCGCCCCACGGCGGCCTGGGAATCGGCCTGGAGCGTCTGACGGTTCAGCTGCTGGGAGAGGACAACGTGAGAGAGGGATGCCTGTTCCCGAGAGATATGGGAAGGCTGACGCCGTAAGAAGGAGGCAGAGACAATGAGCGGAAAAATTGATGAGACAACCATGGAAAATGTGCTGATTCTGGCAAAGCTGGAGCTGTCGGGACAGGAGAGAGCGCAGGCTGCGGCAGAGATGGAGAAGATGCTGGGATACGTGGAAAAGATGAACGAGCTGGATACCTCCGGCGTGGAGCCCATGGTTCATCCCTACGAGATCGGCAATGTGTTCCGGGAGGATGAGGTTACCAACGGAAGCATGAGGGAGGAGCTCCTTTCCGGAGCGCCTGGACAGGAAGACGGACAGTACGTAGTTCCGAAGACGGTGGAATAGGAGGAAATATATGGAAATCTGGGAGATGACAGCCGTTTCCATCGGGGAGCGGATCAGACAGGGAGAATTTACCAGCGAGGAGGCGGTCCGTTCGTTTCTGGACCGGGCGAAAAAGGAAGAGGGCCGGATTCACGCCTTCGTCCGTCTGGACGGCGATGCGGCCGTGAAGCGGGCGAAAGAAGTGGATCAGGGTATCCGGGAGGGGAGATATACCGGCCCTCTGGCGGGAGTTCCGGTGGCGGTGAAGGATAATATCTGCACCAGGGGAATCCCCACCACCTGCTGCTCCAAAATTCTTGCGAATTTTGTGCCGCCCTACTCCGCCACCGCCGCAGAGCTTCTGGAGCAGGCGGGAGCGGTGGCTCTGGGAAAGACCAACATGGATGAATTCGCCATGGGAAGCACCACAGAAACCTCGTACTTTGGACCTACGAAAAATCCCTGGGATACAGGCCGGGCTCCGGGAGGTTCCTCCGGCGGATCCTGCGCCGCTGTGGCGGCGGGAGAGGCCCCTGCGGCTCTGGGGTCTGACACCGGCGGTTCCATCCGCCAGCCCTCCTCCTGGTGCGGCGTCACGGGTATCAAACCCACCTACGGCGCCGTTTCCCGGTACGGGCTTATCGCCTATGGGTCTTCCCTGGATCAGATCGGCCCCATCGGCAGGGACGCGGCAGACTGTGCCGCCCTTCTCAAAATTCTTGCGGTTCACGATCCGAAGGATGCCACCAGCGCGGCGGGAACGCCCCTGAAGATTGAGGTCCCGGAGAATCGGGACAACATGGCAGGGGGAGCGGAAGGCCTGCGGGTGGGAATTCCGGAAGCCTACATCGGAGAGGGAACGGATCCCGCGGTGCGGGACGGAATTTTACAGGCGGGAGAAGCCTTAAAGAAGGCCGGCGCCCTGGTGGAGACCTTCTCCCTGGGCCTGGAGGACTATGTGATTCCCGCCTACTATGTGATCGCTTCCGCCGAGGCCAGCTCCAACCTGGAGCGGTTTGACGGAGTGAAATACGGGTACCGGGCGGAGAAAGGCCCGGAGGACGGCCTCCATGAGATGTATAAAAAGAGCCGGACGGAAGGCTTCGGGCCGGAGGTCCGCCGGAGAATTCTTCTGGGAACCTTTGTGCTCAGCTCCGGCTACTATGACGCCTATTATCTGAAGGCGTTGAAGGTGCGCGCTCTGGTGCGGGGAGCTTTTGACCAGGCGTTTGAAAAGTACGATGTACTGCTGGCCCCTGCCGCGCCCACCACGGCTCCCCGGCTGGGCGAGAGCCTTTCCGATCCGTTAAAGATGTACCTGGGAGATATTGACACGGTGGCCGCCAACCTGGCGGGAATTCCGGGACTTACCATGCCCTGGTGTCTGGACGAAAAGGGACTGCCGGTGGGAATCCAGATCATGGGAAACCGGTTCCGGGAGGATCAGGTATTTCGGGCTGCCTTTGCCTGCGAGGCTCTGCGGGGAACCTGGAAGGAAGTATGGAAGAGAGAAGGAGGAGAGCGTTCATGAAACAGTATGAGACGGTAATCGGCCTGGAGGTCCATGTGGAGCTGGCCACCAGGACCAAAATCTTCTGCGGCTGCTCCACCCGGTTCGGGGCGGCGCCCAACACCCAGACTTGTCCGGTGTGCGCCGGCTTTCCCGGGGCTCTTCCCGTATTAAATAAGAAGGTTCTGGAATTTGCCCTGGCGGCGGGGATGGCCCTAAACTGTGAGGTGAACCGGTACAGCCGGTTTGACCGGAAGAATTATTTTTACCCGGACAACCCGCAGAACTATCAGATTTCCCAGCTGTATCTGCCCATCTGCCACGACGGAAAGGTGGAGATTGAGACGGCGGCGGGAAAGAAAGCCATCCGCATCCACGAGATCCACATGGAGGAGGACGCGGGAAAGCTGATCCACGACGAGTGGGGGGACTGCTCATTGGTGGACTTCAACCGGAGCGGCGTGCCTCTGATTGAGATTGTGTCCGAGCCGGACATGAGGAGCGCCGACGAGGTGATCGCCTATCTGGAGACTCTGCGGGACACCCTTCAGTATCTGAAGGTATCCGACTGCAAACTCCAGGAGGGATCCATGCGGGCGGATGTGAACCTGTCTGTGCGGGAAGTTGGCTCAGATACCTTCGGCATCCGGACGGAGATGAAGAACTTAAACTCCTTTAAGGCCATCGCCCACGCGGTGGAAGGGGAGCGGGAACGGCAGATCGAGCTGCTGGAAGAGGGAAAGGCCGTGGTCCAGGAGACGAGACGCTGGGACGAGAACAAGGAATCCTCCCGCCCCATGCGGTCCAAGGAGGACGCGAAAGATTACCGCTATTTTCCCGATCCGGATCTTCCTCCCATTGTGGTGAGCGAGGAGCTGCTGCATAAGATCCGCTCCCGCCAGCCCATACTCCGGAAGGAACGGCAGAGACAGATGCAGGAGGTTTACGGGCTGACGGAGTACGATGCCTCTGTTCTCACCTCCTCCGTCTACATGGCGGAACTGTATGAGGAGACGGCAAAACTTTCCGGAAACGGCCGGAAGACCGCTGCCTGGCTCATGGGGGAGACCATGAGGCTCATGAAGGAGGAAGGCCTGGAGGCTCAGAACCTGAGATTTTCCCCTGCCCATCTGGCATCTCTGATCCGGGCGGAGGAGGAGGGACGGGTGACGCCGCACTCTGCGAAAAAGATTTTTGCCGCCATGTTCCGGGAGGATGTGGACCCGGATCAGTATATGGAGGAGCACGGTCTTGCCGTTGTCCGGGATGAGAAAGCTCTGGAGGAGGCTGTGGACAAGGTTCTGGCCCAGTGCGAGCAGTCCGTGGAAGAGTACAGAAGCGGAAAGGAGAAGGTATTTTCCTTCCTCATGGGGCAGGTAATGCGGGAGATGAAGGGAAAGGCGGACGCGGCCAGCGTGAGAAGCCTTCTTCTGGAGAAACTGAAAAAAAGTTTGTAAAAGCACTAAGGAAGCCGCCGGCGCATAAATTAAAATAAACAGCTTTTCAGGTGGCTTCCTTTGAAAACATTTCCAAAACCATTGACTGCCGGCGAAGAGAGAGAGTATCTGGGACGTTTGAAGGATGGCGACCAGAGAGCCAGGGACGTGCTGATTGAGAGAAACATGAGGCTGGTGGCCCATGTGGTGAAAAAATATCAGGGAACGGACTACGATACGGAAGATCTGCTGTCTGTGGGCACCATTGGCTTGATCAAAGCGGTAAACACATTTAAAATGGAGAAAGGATCCCGGCTGGCCACCTATGCGGCGAAATGCGTGGAGAATGAGATACTCATGCTCCTTCGGGCCAGCAGGAAATTTTCCAGGGAAGTCTCCCTGTTTGAGCCCATCGGCGTGGATAAGGACGGGGAATCCGTCAGCCTGGTAGACGTGATTGAAGCGGAGGGGAAAGAGGCCCTGGAGGGGATTATCCTGGATCAGGACGTGAAGGAGCTGTATGAGGCCTATGAGACCTGTTTAAAGGAGAATGAAAAACAGGTGATCAGTCTCCGCTACGGCCTGTTCGGGAAAAAAGAACACACCCAGCGGGAGATTGCCGAGGTTCTGGGGATCTCCCGCTCCTATGTGAGCCGCATTGAGAAAAAAGCCATCGAGAAACTTCGCAGCGAATTTGAGAGAGGAAATGTACCATGATTGTCAGTGCAAGCAGACGGACGGATATCCCCGCCTTTTACAGTCAGTGGCTGTTAAAACGGCTGGAGGAAGGATATGTCTGTGTGAGAAATCCCATGAACCGGAATCAGGTGAGCCGCATTCGGCTGAACCGGGAGACCGTGGATTGTCTGGTGCTCTGGACCAAAAATCCAGAGCCCATAATTCCCCTTCTCCCCCGCCTGGACGCCATGGGATTTCCTTATTATTTTCAGTTTACGCTCACCGCCTACGGAAAAGACCTGGAGCCTGGTCTTCCGGAAAAAACTCATCTGGCTGCCGTGTTCCGGGAGCTCTCCCGCCGGCTGGGAAAGAACCGGGTGGTCTGGAGGTATGATCCGGTAATCTGCTCGGAGGACTGGATCATTCCCCGCCATCTGGAAACTTTTGGACGGTTGGCGGAAGAGCTGAAGGGGGCGGCGGACACCTGTGTGGTCAGCTTTCTGGACCGCTACCGGAAGATTGAAAAGAAGCTGGACCAGCTGGGGCTCCGGCCGCCGGATTCCCGGGAGCGGGAAGAATTTTTGCGGGCGGCGGCCCGGATGGCCGCGGCGGCGGGCATGGAGTTGGAAACCTGCTCGGAGGAAGGAGATTACCCGTCTCTGGGTGTCCGGCAGGGCAGCTGCATCAGCGGGGAGAGGATCGAAAAGATCACGGGAAGAAGGGTGACAGCCGCGAAAGATAAGACCCAGCGGCCCAGCTGCGGCTGTGTAAAGAGCGTGGATATTGGAATGTACGACACCTGCGCCCACGGCTGCGTTTACTGCTACGCCAGCCGGAGCCGGGAACTGATTGGGAAAAATATGGGGCTTGCCCGCCCCGATTCCCCCTATTTATCAGGGGAACCGGACGGCAGAGAGAAAATTACGGAGCGGGACATGCCCTCGGTGCTGGGGGAGCCCGTCCGGTGAGAGCCGCCGTCGTGTTCGGGACACTCCGGCGTTCTCACCAGGGGATGGAGTAGACCGCTGCGCCTAAGACCCCGCTCACTGCCATGACCAGAATGGGGTTGAGGTGAAATTTCCGCAGCAGGATCAGGGACAGG
Source organism: Candidatus Lachnoclostridium avicola (assembly GCA_019114465.1). GTDB lineage: Bacteria > Bacillota > Clostridia > Lachnospirales > Lachnospiraceae > Lachnoclostridium_A > Lachnoclostridium_A avicola. The sequence goes on along the minus strand of DXFM01000016.1, from coordinate 16,488 downwards.
AGAAAGAGAACCACAGCGATTCCGTTGACCGGAATGGAGATCCCTCCCAGGACCATGGATCCGGCCAGAGCCATGGCTAAAATGGTGCCGGCGGAGGCGGCGATAAGCCCGATGGAGGCAGCCCGCAGTCCCTTCAGCACGGTGAATACCGGCCCTGCGCTCTTATATTTGGAGAAGAAGCAGTACAGGCAGAGGCAGATCACAAAGCCGGAGATGATGCAGCCGAAGGTGGCCAGCACCGCCCCCGGAATTCCCATAATGCGGATGCCGGTGAAGGTGGAGGTATTTACCGCCAGAGGTCCCGGCGTCATCTGGGAGATGGTGATAATGTCCGTAAATTCCTGCATGGAGAGCCAGTGGTATTTGTCCACCACCTGCTCCTGGATCAGGGGAATGGTGGCGTATCCTCCTCCGATGCTGAAAAAGCCGATCTGGAGGAAGGCCAGAAGAAGAGTCAGCCAGGTCATGAGAGGACACCTCCTTTTTCAGAATGTCCAGCGGAAACGGCTCTCTCCGTTTTTCTGGATGCCGCAAAATAGTAGAGCAGGCAGGCGGCCACGCAGATGAGCAGGATCACCATCACGTTGATATTCAGCAGAAAGCTGCCGGCAAAGGCCGCCGGGATCAGGCAGGAGAAAAAGGGATTTTTCTCTTTCAGCACGGCAGCTCCCATATCCACCACAATGTCCACGATGAGAGCGCCTACGGCGGCTTCCATGCCCTTGAGCACCGCCGCCACAATAGGCAGGTCCCGGAACACCTGATAGCAGGAGGAGATCACGGACAGAATGAGGAAGGGCGGCAGCACGGAGGATATTCCGCTGAGCACAGCCCCGGAAAAACCGGCGGTCCGGAATCCGGCCAGCACCGCCAGATTGATGGCGATGGCTCCCGGAGAGGACTGGGCGATGGCTGCCATGTCCATCAGTTCATCCTCGGAGAACAGATGTTTTTCTGTGACAAAATATTTCCGGATCATGGGAATGACCACGTAGCCGCCTCCGAAGGTGAAGGCGCTGATGAAAAAATTCACTTTGAACAGCCAGAGGTAAAGGCTGAGGCGTTTCTTTTCCATATCTTATATTCCTTTCTTTGTTTTGCGTCCTGCCCAGTATACCCCTTGTCACAAAATAAGTAAAATGTTATTATTTTATGGAAATCATTACTAGAAACTAATGAAAATGCTGCTTTGCTTTCGTCCCATCACAGCGGAAGCGGAAAGGAACAGGTACCAATATGAATGTGAGACAGCTGGAAATATTCTGCACCCTCTGCCGGGAGGGGAGCGTGACAAAGACGGCGAAGGCGCTCTATATGACCCAGCCGGCGGTGACCCATGTGATCAATGCCCTGGAGGAGGAAGCCGGCTGTCCCCTTTTCGACCGGATCTCCCGGCGGCTGTATTTAAATGCCTCGGGCAGACGGTTTCAGGAAAAGGCTGAGCAGATTCTGGAGCTGTTCGGGGAGCTCTCCGTGAATTTCGCAGAATCGGAGGAGCAGACGCCCATCCACCTGGGGGCCAACATCACCATCGCCAATTTCTGGCTTCCGAAGGTGTGGGCGGAATTTTCCCGCCGCTATCCCCGGACACCGGTGCAGGTGACGGTGGACAGCGCCGTCAGAATTGAGGAGGAGCTGCTGGCCTACCGGCTGGACTTTGGCTTTCTGGAGGGAAATATCCGCTCCAGCAGGCTGGAGAGCGTGGAGTTCGGCTCTTACCAGGTGGGAGTTTATGTCTCTCCCGCCCATCCCCTGGCCCTTCGCCCTTCCTGCGGTCCGGAGGAACTGATCCGGGAGCGGCTCCTTCTGCGGGAGAAGGGGAGCGCCGTCCGGGATGTGTTTGACCACGGCCTTTACGGCCTGGGGCTGTCAGCGGAGCCTGCCTGCACCAGCGTCAATACCCAGGCCCTGGTGCGGCTGGCGGAGGAAGGCCTGGGAGCTGCGGTTCTCCCGGAGCCGGTGGCGGAACCGGAGGTGCAGGCCGGTCGGCTGGTACAGGTTCCGGTGGACGGGCTCTCCATGGAAAACAGGATGAGAGCCGCCTGGGTGAAGGAGCGCACCATGACCAGTCAGATGAAGCGGCTGATGGAATTGATTCAGAAAAGAACATAAGTTCGAAAAAATGCTTGCAATCCCCCGCACTCTGTGATAGAATACGAAAAAGAACAAGTGTTCGATTCTGACAGAAGGGCGGTAGGACAATGCTGATACAGGAAAGCCTGACTCTCCGGCAGAAGCTGGAGATCTTGACGGACGCGGCGAAATACGACGTGGCCTGCACTTCCAGTGGTGCGGATCGGAAGGGAAAGAAGGGAATGGTGGGAAGTGCCGTCCCCGCGGGAATCTGCCACAGCTTTTCTGCGGACGGAAGGTGCATCTCTCTGCTGAAGATCCTGTTTACCAATCAGTGCATTTACGACTGCAGATACTGCGTCAACCGCTGTTCCAATGACACGGTGCGCACTTCCTTTACTCCGGAGGAGGTCTGTACCCTGACCATGGAATTTTACCGGAGAAACTACATTGAGGGACTGTTCTTAAGCTCCGGCATTCTCCACAGCCCGGATTACACCATGGAGCTGATCTGCCAGACTCTGTACCAGCTCCGGCGGGATCATCATTTTCGGGGATATATCCACGTGAAAGCCATTCCGGGGGCGGATCCCGCCCTGATCCGTCAGGCCGGTTTTCTGGCGGACCGGATGAGCGTCAATCTGGAGCTGCCTACGGCGGAGGGACTGCGCCTTCTGGCTCCCGGAAAGACCAGGGAAAAGATTCTTCTGCCCATGCGCCAGATTCAGAGAGGGATTCGGACGGGAAAGGAGGAGCTGGCTCTCTCGGGAGGCAGGAGCGGCCTGGCCTTTGTGCCGGCAGGACAGAGTACTCAGATGATCGTGGGGGCTGCGGGGGAGAGCGATTACCAGATGCTCTCCGTGGCGGAGGCGCTGTACCGGAACTATGAGCTGAAGCGGGTGTTTTACTCTGCCTTCGTCCGGGTGAATGAGGACAGCCTCCTTCCCTCCCTTCCTGGAGGCCCTCCCCTTCTGCGGGAGCACCGTCTCTATCAGGCGGACTGGCTGCTGCGGTATTACGGATTTCAGGCAGAGGAGCTGCTCTCTGAGGAGCGGCCTAATTTCAACATTCTTCTGGACCCGAAGTGCGACTGGGCGGTGCGCCACCTGGAACGCTTCCCGGTGGAGGCCAACAGGGCGGACTACTACACCCTGCTTCGGGTGCCCGGGGTCGGGGTCCGCTCGGCCAGGCGGATTGTGGAGGCCAGAAGGCACGGAGTCCTGGATTTCGGAGATCTGAAAAAGTTCGGTGTGGTGCTAAAGAGAGCCATGTATTTTCTCACCTGTCAGGGTAAGATGATGATGCCATTCCGGTGGGATCAGGACTGGATCGCCGCCAGTCTGGCCGGGGAGGAGAAGCGGCGCGCCTGGGAGATTACAGAAAGGGACAGCTACCGGCAGATGAGCTTATTTGACGATTTTCATATGACGGCGTCTCCCACAGCGGAGGATGAGAGGACGGCGCTGTCCGGGGTGATGTGATGGATGTGTATGTGTGCAGAGATGATTTCCAGTCGATCCTGTCCGGGATCTATGACGCTGGGACCAGCGGGAAGAGAAGCCGGGATCAGCGGCTGGAGCTGGAGGGAGAGAGGGAGCCGGAGCTGTTCTGCCGGTATCTGGAGGTGGTTTCGGAGCGAAGAAAGGCCGAGTCTGTGATGACCGCCGTGAGGGAGAAGCTGTCCGGGGAAGCCGGGATTCTCCTGTGGGAGGTCTCTCTTTCCGGACAGAAGGGAAAGGCGGACCATATGTACCGCTTTCTGGTGGACGGATTCCGCCATGGGCCGGGGATTGTCCATATGCTCAGCCTGGACTCCGTATTTCGGATGTATGAGATGCAGCGGTATGTGAGAAATGAAGCTCATCTGCTCACAGGATTTGTCCGGTTTGCCCGGCTGCCGGAGGGGATTCTGGCCGGGCGGATCGGCCCGAAAAACGATGTTCTCCCCCTGGTGGCAGAGCATTTTGAGGATCGGCTGTCCGGGGAGAACTGGATGCTGTGGGATGAGCTGCGGGACAAGGCTGCCGTCCACCGGGCAGACCGGGACACGGTAATGGTGAGGGGAATTCCCGATTCAGTCCGCCGGTGGGTGAAGGACGCCGGGAGACAGGATCCTTTCGGGGAGCTGTGGAAGGCCTTTGTGGAGACCATTTCCATTGAGGAGAGGGAGAATCGGAAGTGCCAGATGACCCATCTGCCTCTGCGGTACCGGGAGTATATGACAGAGTGGGAGAGGGATTGACTCTTGTGCTCCGGCGGCGGATATGCTATGATGAAATCAGTTTCGGCCGGTGTTTCCTGTCCCGGACGCAGATGCGGCGGAGAGTGGGACAGGCATGAGTTTGACAGGAGGAATGGCTATGGCAGCAGCAGAACATTTTCGGATTCCGTCCAGCAATGGAGTTTCCACTCTGTGGGGAACCTGCTGGAAGCCGGAGAGAGAACCGAAAGCGGTCCTCCAGCTGGTCCACGGGATGACGGAGCATGTGGGAAGATACGACGAGTTTGGGGAGGAGATGACGGCCAGAGGTATCGCCGTGATCGGCTGCGACCAGCTGGGTCACGGGAGAACAGCTGCCTCGAGGGACGAGCTGGGCTTTTTCGCGGAGCATAACGGGGCGGCTTACCTGGTTCAGGATATCCGCCGGGTCCGCCGGGCGGCCGGGAGGCTCTTCCCGAACTGTCCCCACATCGTGCTGGGGCACAGCATGGGTTCCTTTCTGGTGCGCAGGTATCTGACCAGGTACGGCAGGGAGGTGGACGGAGCCATTCTGATGGGCACGGGAGATTACCCGGCGGCGGTCCTGCTGGCAGCTCTGGCGGTGGTGGATCTCACCGCCCTGGTACGGGGAGAACGGTGTCACAGCCGTCTGCTTCACGGACTGGTTCTGGGAAATTACAACCGGAGAATCCCGTCGGCCAGAACGGGAAGCGACTGGCTTTCCAGGGATGCAGAGCGGGTGGACCGGTTTGTGGCGGATCCCTACTGCCAGTTCCGCTTTACCTGCTCCGCATACCGGGATTTCTTCCATGTGATGCTGGATTTGAAGAACCGGCGGCTGGTGGGAAATATGCCGTCAGAGCTCCCCGTATTTCTCGTGTCCGGAAGCGAGGATCCGGTGGGAGATTACGGAAAAGGGGTGAAAAGGGTCTTTGACCAGTATCGCTCCCTGGGAATGAAGCAGGTAACGATGAAGCTGTATGAGGGCAGCCGCCATGAAATCCTCAATGATCTGGAGCGGGAGCAGGTCTGCCGTGACCTGGGAGACTGGATCTGCAGTCTCTGTTCCTGAGAGTTTCTTCTATTATTATATCACTTTATATATCTATCCATAACATATCTAAATTCGCCTGATCGCAGGCGAGAGCAGTCCGGGCGGGAAGTCCCGCCCCTCTTCTGCAGGCCGTTCGGCCATGAGTATCCTGGAGAATTTATCATTGAAAAGCAGTCAGTAAATTATACCATTCCCGATGGGATTGGAATAGATGGAACCGGCGGCAGAGACAGCCCGTTCTCTGAAAGCGTGCGGGCGGGGCGTTTTCTGCGGGTCGGGTTCCCGGAAAGGGGTGTGTCTATGTTTTGCAGAGTCAACAGCATTGGAATTTCCGGTATGGAGGGATATCAGGTGAAGGTGGAGGTGGATGTGAGCAACGGTCTGCCCGGATTTTCCATGGTGGGATATCTGGGCAGCGAGGTGAAGGAGGCCAGGGACCGGGTGATCACAGCCATAAAAAATTCCGGTTTCCAGTGTCCGCCGCGGAAAATCACTGTCAATCTCTCCCCGGCGGATGTGCGGAAGGAGGGGACTGCCTTTGATCTTCCCATAGCCGTGGGGGTGCTGGGAGCCTACGGACTGATCCGGACGGACCGTTTGGATCAGATCGTCATAGCAGGGGAGCTGGGGCTGAGCGGGGAGGTAAAGGCGATCCGCGGCTCCCTTACCATGGCGGGGGCGGCAGCGGAGCTGGGAATGAGCCGTTTTTTTCTGCCGGAGAAGAACCGGATGGAAGGACGGGCCGCCGGAGCTGTTCCGGTGACTGGGATCCGGAATCTGAGAGAGCTTGCAGGATATCTGAACGGGGATGAGAGAGGCTGGAAGGAACAGGCGGAGGAGGATGTGATTTGGGAGGAGGAAGAGGAGAGCGGGCCGGACTACCGGGATGTGGTGGGACAGCCTATGCTCAAGCGGGCGGCGGAGATCGCCGCTGCCGGCATGCACAATCTGCTTCTCATGGGCCCTGCCGGAACGGGAAAGAGCATGACGGCCCGCAGAATCCCCACCATAATGCCGCCCATGACACCTCAGGAGAGGAGGGAGATTTCCAAGATTTACAGCATATGCGGACTGCTGCCGGAGGGGAAGCCTCTCATTGGGGCCAGACCGTTTCGGAGTCCCCACCATTCCGCTACGGTGCAGGCCATTGCAGGCGGGGGGAGAGGACCCAGACCTGGGGAGGTGTCTCTGGCCACGGGAGGAGTGCTGTTTCTGGATGAGCTGCCGGAATTTCCCCGGAGCGTCATTGAGCTGCTGCGGCAGCCGCTGGAGGACCGCAGGATTGTGGTGGCCAGGGTCAGCGGAGCGTACTGCTTCCCTGCGGATTTTATGCTGGTGGCGGCCAGCAATCCCTGCCCCTGCGGGTTTTATCCGGACAGAAGCCGGTGCCGCTGTACAGAAAGTCAGGTGCGAAGGTATCTGGGCCGGATCTCCAGGCCGATTCTGGACCGGATGGATCTGATCGCGGAAGCAGTGCAGATTCCCTATGATGCCATTGCCTCAGGCCGGAAAGAGCAGGAGGAGAGCTCCGCGGATATACGCCGGCGGGTGGAGGCGGCCTGGCAGATCCAGCGGGAGCGTTTTGCCGGGACACCGGTACAGTTCAACAGCCGCATGGGGCGGCCGGAGCTGGAGCGGTTCTGCCGTCTGGGGGCCGAGGAGGAAGCGCTGATGAGGGAGCTCTATGAGAGGGAAGAGATGAGCGGCCGAGGGAGAGACCGGCTGCTGAAAGTGGCGAGAACCATTGCGGACCTGGCGGGGGAGGTCTCCATCCGGCGGGAACATCTCATGGAGGCCGCCGGGTACCGGCGGGGAGTCCGCACCTACTGGGGAGGTGGGGGAATTGACTGAGAGAGAACGGGAATATTTATATCTGCTCTGCCGCACAAAGGGGCTGGGCGCTGTGACCATCCGCAGACTCTGGGAGGAGCTGAAAAGCTTTGAGGCGATATATTATATAGAAGAAACAGAGCAGGAGGCGAACCTTCCCGCCCTGCGGCGGGTGATGAGACGGATCGGAGAGACCCGAAAAGACCAGGAAAAGCTGCTGGAGCAGTATCATAGTTTTTCCGCGGCGGGAATACAGTTTATTACCCCGTTTGACCGTGTTTATCCACGTAAGCTGAGAGAGATCTATGATTACCCCATGGGATTGTGGGTAAAGGGAAGACTGCCGGATCCGGGAGCTCCTGCTGCGGCTGTGGTGGGGGCAAGGGATTACACGGAGTACGGCAGAGCCATGGCGGAGTGGTATGGGCGGGAATTGTCGAAATCCGGCGTCTGGGTGGTGAGCGGGCTGGCCCGGGGGACGGACAGCGCGGCCCACCGGGGGGCTCTGACCGGGGGCGGCCTTACGGCTGCGGTTCTGGGAAACGGCGTGTCGGTGTGCTATCCCCGGGAAAACCGGGAACTGTACAGAAGAATCGGGGAGGCGGGATGTCTGATCTCGGAGTTCGGACCGGAGGACAGCCCTGCCCCCGGAAATTTTCCCATGAGAAACAGGATCATCAGCGGGATGGCCGACGCTGTGGTGGTAGTGGAGGCCCGGGAAAAAAGCGGATCCCTGATCACGGCAGCCCTTGCCCTGGATCAGGGGAGGGAAGTTTTTGCGGTTCCCGGCAGGAGGACCGATCCGTTAAGCGCCGGCTGCAATCACCTGATCAAAAGTGGAGCCCAGCTGACGGATACCCCTGAGGACGTGCTGGAAATTCTTCAGATAAATGCTGAGAAAATTCCGGTACTTCAGGAAAAAAATGGAAAGGGACTTGCAAAGAAAGAAAAAATGGTGTATAGTTGCCTCGATTTACAGCCAAAATTTCTGGATGAGATTGTGAGGCTGTCCGGGCTTTCCGTGGGGGAGTGCATGGGCATTCTCCTGGAACTGGAATGGAAGGGATATGCAGTCCGGACTGCCGGCCAGTATTATGGAAAAAAGCTATAGGTGAGGTTGACATGGCAAATAATTTAGTGATTGTGGAATCTCCGGCAAAGGTGAAGACGATCAAGAAGTTTCTGGGCGCCAACTATGTGGTGGACGCATCCAACGGACATGTGAGGGATATGCCCAAAAGCCAGCTGGGATTTGATGTAAATAACGATTACGAGCCGAAATACATTACGATCCGCGGAAAAGGAGACATTCTTGCGAAGCTGCGCAAGGAAGTGAAGAAGGCGGACCGGATTTATCTGGCTACGGACCCGGACCGGGAGGGAGAGGCCATCTCCTGGCACCTGATGAAGGCGCTGAAGCTGGACGAACTGAAGGACAAGAAGGTGTACCGGATCAGCTTTAATGAGATCACAAAGAATGCGGTGAAGGCTTCTCTGAAGTCTCCCCGTCAGATCGATATGAATCTGGTGGACGCCCAGCAGGCCAGAAGAGTGCTGGACCGGATGGTGGGATACAGCATCAGTCCCCTGCTCTGGGAGAAGGTGAAGAGGGGATTGAGTGCCGGCCGCGTCCAGTCGGTGGCCCTGAGGATGATCTGCGACCGGGAAGACGAGATCAACGCGTTTATTCCCGAGGAATACTGGACTCTGGACGCAAAGTTGAAGTGCGAGGGGAAGAAGACGCCTCTCACTGCCAGATTTTACGGAACGGGAACAGAGAAGGTCACGATCCGCAATCAGGAGGAGTTAAACGATATTTTAAAGAAGCTGGAGGGCGCCCAGTATCAGGTGGAAGACGTGAAGACAGGGGAGCGGGTGAAAAAAGCCCCCATTCCCTTTACCACCAGTACGCTGCAGCAGGAGGCCTCCAAAAATCTGAATTTTTCCACGCAGAAGACGATGCGTCTGGCTCAGCAGCTGTATGAGGGAATTGACGTCAAGGGCCGCGGTACCGTCGGTCTGATCACCTACCTGCGTACGGATTCCACCCGTGTGGCGGAGGAGGCCGATGTGGCGGCAAAGAGCTTTATCGGCGAGCACTATGGAAGCCAGTATGTGGCCGGCGCGGAGAAGGCGAGAAAGACCTCCGGCAAGATTCAGGATGCCCACGAGGCGATCCGTCCCACGGATATCACTCTCACCCCCGCCATGGTGAAGGATTCCCTCTCCAGGGATCTCTTCCGTCTCTATCAGCTGATCTGGAAGCGGTTTACCGCCAGCCGGATGAAGCCGGCGGTGTATGAGACCACCTCCGTGAAGATCAAGGCGGCAGACTATGTGTTCACTCTCACGGCGTCTAAGCTGGCTTTTGACGGTTTTATGTCCGTGTACGTGGAGGAGGACGACAAGGAAGAGAACAATGTGCTCCTGAACAGTCTGAAGGAGGGCGATATCCTTCCCTTAAAGGAACTGGAGTACGGACAGCACTTTACCCAGCCCCCGGCCCACTACACGGAGGCGTCCCTGGTAAAGGCACTGGAGGAGCAGGGAATCGGCCGTCCCAGTACCTATGCCCCCACGATCACTACCATCATTGCCAGAAGGTATGTGGCGAAGGAGAATAAAAATCTGTACGTGACGGAGCTGGGAGAAATCGTAAACCGGATCATGAAGCAGTGCTTCCCCAGCATTGTGGACCCCACGTTCACCGCGAATCTGGAATATCTTCTGGATAAAGTGGGAGACGGGGAGCTTCCCTGGAAGTCCGTGGTGAGGAATTTTTATCCGGATTTGATGGATGCGGTGAAGAAGGCGGAGAGCGAGCTGGAGACCGTGACCATCTCCGATGAAGTGACCGATGAGGTGTGCGAGCTCTGCGGCCGCCATATGGTGATTAAGTATGGTCCCCACGGCAAGTTCCTGGCCTGCCCCGGCTTTCCGGAGTGCAAGAACACAAAGCCGTATTTTGAAAAAATCGGTGTGAAATGCCCCCTCTGCGGCGGAGACGTGGTAATCAAGAAGACGAAAAAGGGCAGAAAGTATTACGGCTGCATCAACAATCCGGAGTGCGAATTTATGTCCTGGCAGAAGCCCACGGAGATCAAATGTCCAGAATGCGGCCACTACATGGTGGAAAAGGGAAATAAGCTGCTGTGCTCCAACGAACACTGCGGTCACAGCATGCCGAAAGAAAAATAGTGAGAAGAATTGTTAAAATAATTGAAAAATTCAGAAAAAACACTTGTTATTCGACTAAATCCGTGATATGCTGTAAATAGGTTATTTTATTGATCGGTTTTAGCGAAAAAGCAAGGAGGTTTCATAAATGGGTGTACAGTTGTTAGACAAAACTAGGAAAATTAACAAACTTCTTCACAACAATAATTCCCATAAATTTGTGTTTAATGACATCTGTAAAGTATTGAGTGAGATCCTTTTGTCCAATATCCTGGTCATCAGCAAAAAAGGAAAGGTACTTGGAGTCAGCGTGTGGGAGGGCGTGGACGAGATTCAGGAGCTGATCGTAGACCAGGTCGGCGGTTTTGTAGATCCCATGCTGAATGAGCGCCTCCTGAGCATTCTCTCTACGAAGGAAAATGTAAATCTGGTGACCCTGGGCTTTACAGAGGAAAAGGTAAAGAACTATCAGGCGATCATCACCCCCATTGACATCGCCGGGGAGAGGCTGGGAACCCTGTTTATTTACAAATCTGATTCCCAGTACGATATTGACGATATTATTCTCAGCGAGTACGGCACCACCGTTGTGGGCCTGGAGATGATGCGCTCCGTCAACGAGGAGAATGCGGAGGAGACGAGAAAGATCCAGATTGTAAAATCTGCCATCAGCACCCTTTCCTTCTCAGAGCTGGAAGCCATCACCCATATTTTCGATGAACTGGACGGCAACGAGGGCATTCTGGTAGCCAGCAAGATTGCGGACCGGGTGGGAATCACCCGTTCGGTGATCGTCAATGCTCTCCGCAAATTTGAAAGTGCAGGCGTCATTGAATCCCGTTCTTCCGGCATGAAGGGAACCTACATCAAAGTTCTGAACGATGTGGTATTTGACGAGCTGAAAAAGATCAAGGCTTCCGGCGGCAAATGAAGAGAATCCCGGATGCCGTCTGACAATAAAACAGATTCCGATGGAAAACAGGATACCTGAACAGGCGTCCTGTTTTTTGCGCGATACGCCCGGCAAGCGGCCGCCATGCTTGCATGGGCGGACATTTGCCGGGCAGCGGACAGCGAACAGCTCTGCTGTGAGCTTTCCGCGGTACCGCGAATCGGATAGGGGAAGGGACTTTCCCTATCCGATCGTTTTATGGAAAAATCGGCAAATTCTGCGAAAAACCTCTTGCGAAGCAGAAATACCTGTGATATAGTAGAAAGGCTGATAAAATACACGTCTGCAGATTCCAGAAAACGGTGCCCGGTGTGCCGGGTCTTTTCGGAAGCATGAGAAGCAGACGGAAGAACAACCAAATGGAGGTAGAAACATGAGCGTAATTTCTATGAAGCAGCTTTTGGAAGCAGGTGTGCACTTTGGCCACCAGACAAGAAGATGGAACCCCAAGATGGCTCCCTACATTTACACGGAGAGAAACGGCATCTACATCATTGACTTACAGAAGTCTGTGGTGAAGGTGGACGAGGCTTACAAGGCAATCTCCGACATCGCTGCTGACGGCGGCACCATTCTGTTTGTAGGAACCAAGAAGCAGGCTCAGGATGCCATCAAGACAGAGGCAGAGCGCTGCGGTATGTTCTATGTAAATGAGAGATGGCTGGGCGGAATGCTCACCAACTTCAAGACCATCCAGTCCAGAATTGCCAGACTGAAAGAGATCGAGACCATGTCTGAGGATGGAACTTTTGACGTACTGCCCAAGAAGGAAGTAATCGCACTGAAGAAAGAGTGGGAGAAGCTGGAGAAGAACCTGGGCGGAATCAAGAACATGAAGAGACTTCCCGATGCGATCTTCGTGGTAGATCCGAAGAAGGAGAGAATCTGCGTACAGGAAGCTCATACTCTGGGAATCCCGCTGATCGGTATTGCTGATACCAACTGCGATCCGGAAGAGCTGGATTATGTGATCCCGGGCAATGACGATGCAATCCGTGCGGTAAAACTGATCGTTTCCAAGATGGCAGATGCCGTAATCGAGGCAAACCAGGGCGCTGAGGAAGAAGTATACGAGGAAGAAACCGTTACCGAAGAAGAAGCATCAGTGGAAGAATAATTATTTCTGAACGGAGGAATTTTGAGATGGCTATTACAGCAGCAATGGTAAAAGAACTGAGAGAGATGACAGGCGCTGGAATGATGGACTGCAAGAAAGCTCTTACCGCAACCGAAGGAGATATGGACAAGGCAGTTGAATTCCTGAGAGAGAAAGGTCTGGCTACTGCTCAGAAGAAAGCAAGCAGAATCGCAGCAGAAGGTCTTGCAAAGGTAGTCGTATCTGAGGATGGCAAGAAGGCTGTTGCAGTGGAAGTAAATGCAGAGACCGACTTCGTTGCAAAGAACGAGGTATTCCAGGGCTATGTTGCGCAGGTGGCAGAGCAGGCTATGGAGACCAAGGCAGCAGATATTGAGGCATTCCTTGCTGAGCCGTGGAAATTCGACACCACCAAGACCGTTAAGGAAGCTCTGGCGGCTCAGATTGCTGTCATCGGCGAAAATATGAACATCAGAAGGTTCGTTCAGGTAGAGGAGAACAACGGGTTCGTTGCTTCCTACACGCATATGGGCGGAAAGATCGGTGTTCTCGTTGACGTAGCAACTGACGTGGTAAACGATGCCGTAAAAGAAATGGCTAAAAACGTAGCAATGCAGGTAGCAGCTCTGAAACCGCTCTACACCAACAGAAGCGAAGTGAGCGAGGACTATATTGCACACGAGAAGGAAATCCTCCTGGCTCAGATCATGAACGACCCGAAAGAGTCCCAGAAACCGGAAAAGGTAATCCAGGGTATGATCAGCGGACGTATCAACAAAGAGCTCAAAGAGATCTGCTTGATGGATCAGGTATATGTAAAAGCAGAAGATGGAAAGCAGTCTGTAGGTCAGTATGTGGCAGAAGTTGCCAAGGCAAACGGTGCCAACATCGAGATCAAAGGATTTGTACGTTATGAGACTGGCGAAGGTCTTGAAAAGAAAGAAGAGAACTTTGCTGAGGAAGTTGCAAAACAGATGGGAATGTAATTTCCTAAGTTAAGAGGTGGCGAAAGCCCTTGAAAACGCTCATTTTATGGGGGGTTCAAGGGCTTTTTGCAGTTTTAGGGGAAATTGAAACGTAAGGGGCGGCTCCCAATTGCGTTTCCGGGAATTTTGGCAAAAAGTCGGGGGTCGAAAAAAGAAACGAGATATGGTATACTTTCCTCATGGGCTTTTTGAAAGAATTGGAGGAAAACAAATGAAGGTTAAAAAGAGAAATGGTTCCATTGTTTCATTTGACAAGAAATATATCAGGCGTGCCATCAGCCTGGCGGCGGCAGCCGTAGGTGAGCAGGATGAGGAGATGGAAGAAAAGATCAGTGATGTGATCGAACAGAAGCTGAAAGAACGCCGGGAAGAGATCATCGGGATTGAGACGATCCAAGATATGGTGGAGGAGTGCCTGTTCGAACAGCAGCGTTTCCGTACGGCAAAGGCATATATCCTGTATCGGAAAGAGAAGGAGCAGCACAGGGAAGAAGGAAAGTACCGCCTTTTGAGCCGGGAATTCCTAAGCAGCTACAAGCACACGCCAAACCCCATGGAGCAGCTGGGCGCTTTCGTATATTCCCGTACTTATTCCAGGTATTTGCCCCAGTACGGGAGACGGGAATTCTGGTGGGAGACGGTTCGCAGAGCTGTGGAGTATAACTGTTCCCTGGCACCGACCTCCAGGGAGGAAGCGGAACAGCTCTACGACAATATCTACAATCTGCGTCAGTTCCTCTCAGGCAGGACGCTTTGGGTGGGCAATACCAAGGTGGCGGATGCCTACCCCATGGCAAACTACAACTGTGCCTTTGAGGTGATAGACAGCTACCATGCCTTCCACGATCTGTTCTATCTTTTGATGATCGGAAGCGGCGTAGGCGTGCGTGTCCTGAAAGAGGATGCGATGAAGCTGCCGAAGATCCGTACGGATATGAAGATCCTGCACAAGGCGTATTCGCCTAGAGAGGTACAGGATCGCTTGGAATATACGAATTTGGATTTTTCCAACGATACTGTCACCATGGCGATCGGGGATTCCAAGGAGGGTTGGGCGCAGGCGCTGGAGCACTACTTCCAGTTCCTGACCAACCGGGAGTACAGTAAGATCCGCACGGTCATCGTGGAATATGACAGCATCCGTCCCAGGGGAGAACGGCTTCATGTATTCGGGGGGACGGCAAGCGGATACGAATCCATGATGGCGATGCTGGACAAGATCCACAGGGTGATCACCACGGCAGGGATGCGGAGCGGAAAGAAATATATGAAGCTTGCCCCCATCGATCTTTTGGATATCGCTAATATCATCGGGGAAAATGTGGTGTCCGGCGGAGTGCGGAGAACCTCTGAGATATGCCTGATCGATCAGGACGACGAGGAGTGCATTCAGGCAAAGAGCAGCCTGTACCGCCAGGTGGACGGTCATTGGGAGATTGACAAGAGCATTGCGCACCGCCAGATGAGCAACAATTCCATCTACTACCGGAAGAAACCCACCAGGGAACAGCTTCACTGGCATTTGCAGCAGATGCGCTATTCCGGCGAACCAGGCTGGATCAACGAGGAAGCAGGGCTGAAACGGCGCAGCAATTTCAAGGGCTGCAATCCCTGCGGGGAGATCCTGCTGGACAGCCACGGCATGTGCAACCTCACGACGGTCAATGTGATGGCATTCGTAAAAGACGGGGTACTGGATACGGAGGGGCTGCTGAAAGCCCAGCGCCTGTCCGTGCGCGCCGGTTATCGGATGACCTGCAGGGAGCTGGAGATCCATGAGTGGGATTATGTGCAGCAGAGGGACCGTCTGCTGGGCTGCTCCCTGACCGGATGGCAGGATATGGTGAACGCCACTGGGATGAACCGGGAGGAGCAGAGCAGCCTTCTGGACAAGCTGCGTGAAACGGCGCATGAGGCTGCCGGAAAGATTGCCCGCCAGCTGGGACAGAAGGAGCCGCTGTTGGTGACCACCGTCAAGCCGGAGGGGACGCTTTCCCTTCTGCCTACGGTCTCCAGCGGCATCCATTATTCCCATTCCCAGTATTATGTGCGCAGAGTCAGGATCACTGCCACAGATCCCCTCTGCAAGGTCTGTGAGGAGCTGGGGTATCCGGTGTTCCCCGAGGTAGGGCAGGACGAGGAAACCTGCAGGACCAAGGTGGTGGAATTCCCGGTGAAGGCGCCGGAGGGGCGTGTGAAGGCAGACGTCTCCGCCATCGAGCAGCTGGAAAATTACAAGATGTTCATGACCCATTATGTGGATCACAACTGTTCCATCACCGTCCATGTCCGTGATGACGAGTGGGACGATGTGGAAGAGTGGGTATGGATCAACTGGGATGACATTGTGGCTCTTTCCTTCCTGAGCTATGACGACAGCTTCTATGAGCTTCTCCCCTATGAGGCGATTTCCGAGGAGGAATATCTGAAGAGAAAAGATGCCATGAAGCCCTTTAACCCGTCCCTCATCTCCAAATATGAGCAGGAGGAGTCAGAGCTGGATATCGGTGTCAGCGACTGTGCCAACGGCGTCTGCCCGATCCGCTGATGTCTTGGCTTCTGCAGGCAATGAGTCAGACAGCCATGCCTGCATAGAATTAGTAAGATACCGCGAGGTCGGATACCAAGACTGAATAAAGCTCCCCGGAACTGCCGACAAGGCATTTTCCGGGGAGTCCTTTTGCAGCCATAAGTTAGCCTTGACAAAGAGTACGCTGCCGGATACAATGATACCAGAATTGAACGTACAGAGGTTCCGACCGGATTAATAGGGAAGAAAGTGAGAAGCTTTCACGGTCCCCGCCGCTGTGAAGGAAGAGCCGTATTTTTTGATGTCACTGGGAAACCGGGAAGACGAAATGCGGCGACGACGCCTGAGTCAGAAGACCTGCCCTGTACCGAGAGATGACACATGGTTACGGACGATGATCAGGTGTAGGAACCTCCGCCTCGAAGAGGTGTGTTTTTGCAATCTGCCGTAACGGGCAGTTTTTTTATGCACCTTGGCGTTAGATACAAAAGAAGGGGGGGCTCCGGACCATGAATATTCTACCATTTTACGAGAGGAGAAACGAAATGTCGGGAAAACAAAAACGTTTG
>DXFM01000015.1 GCA_019114465.1 Candidatus Lachnoclostridium avicola | reverse complement strand
GTATTTACCTGATTGATGATCATATCCCCCAGCTCTGTGATGTTAAATCCCAGAACCAGTCCGCAGATCACCGGTACAATACAGAGAATAAACTGGGTGGGCAGCCGTTTGAAAAACGCGGACGCGATGATCACAGCCACCAGAATAACTGCTACTATTGTAGGATTCATAACATTTTCCTCCTTTTTCCTCTTTCAACCATTTCCAATTAGGATCTCAGGGACTGTTCTCTATTTTCGCCTCCTGTTAATTAATTTTTTTATATTTTTTCTATGTATCCCTGCTTTTCCTATCTGTTTATCTGTCTAAATTAGACATATCAGTTCATTTTCCCCTTGATTTATTAGGGATTTTAAATAAATTCTAATGAATCACAGAGAGATTGACAAGGACATTAAAGTTATATAAGATTTAATTAAAATTTATATCAGATATGGAAAGGAGGGGGAACGGTTTTTGAACATTAAATTCTACGAATATATAAAGGCCATCGCCGAAGAAGGGAGCCTTTTAAAAGCTGCTGCCAGGCTGGGGCTGTCCCAGCCTGCGCTGAGCCATTTTCTCACATCGGCGGAATTTCAGATCGGCCATCCTCTGTTTTCCCGCAGCAGCCGGGGACTGACCCCCACCGCGGTGGGATGGGTCTACATTCAGGCGGCGGATGAAATCATACGGATCAAAGCCCAGACCTACCACAACATCCGCCGTCTGTCCAGTCAGGAGGAGACACGGCTGATCCTGGGCGCCACGCCCCACCGGGGAGCGGAGATCTATTCTTCTCTGTACCGGAAATTCACCCTGCTCTACCCCAATGTCCGCCTGTCATCCCGGGAAGGCTACATGAAAACCCTCATTCAGATGCTGCTGGACGGAAAAATCGACTTTCTGCTGGGCTCCGCCTCCGATTTCCGGCAGAAAGAATACCGGTTTCTCCGGTTCTTTCGGGAGGAGATCGTGCTGGCTGTCTCCGAACACCATCCCCTGGCCGCCTGTGCCGGTTTTCCCCAGGATTTAAAACCGGTTCTCCCCTCTCTGAAAGAGGTGGAGGAGATTCCGTTTGTAAAGGCAGGTCCCAACACCACCCTTCACCAGATCACAGTCTCCCTGTTTGAGAGCCAGGAGATCTCTCCCACTGTGGTGTTCGAGACGGACAACGCCGCCGTGCAGTGTGAAATGATCCGGTCCAACCAGGGCATCGGTTTTCTGCCGGCCACCTACGTGTACCGGAATCCGGATCTGAGATGTTTTTCCCTGGAGCCGAAAGCCTGGGTCTACGCCGGCATGTATCACTTAAACGGAAGACACCTGACCAGCTGTGAACGGCACATGATCTGCATGGCCTATGAACAGAGCAAGGCCATACGGCTGAACGAGCGGTTTTTGGAGTACCCGGACGGAGTGGTTCAGGACATTTTGAGAGAATTTTTACCGGAAAACGGCACAGACGTGAAAGAAAGGAGTCAGAAATGGAGTTAAAACAGCTGAATTATATTGTAACCATCGCGGAAGAAAAGTCTCTGACCCGGGCGGCGGAAAAGCTGTTTGTCTCCAAACCCGCCCTCAGCCTCCAGCTTTCCCGGCTGGAAAAGGAGGAAGGTCTTCCCCCTCTCTTTTCCAGGACCAGAAACGGCCTGGTTCTCACAGACGCGGGGAGAATCTATGTCAACGGGGCCAGAACCATTCTGAACCTGAATGAGAAGGCCAATCTGGCTGCTAGGGAACTGACAGAGCAGAAATTTACTCTCCGAATCGCCGTAGCTCCCGTATGGGAGACTTTCTTTCTCACCAGAGTTCTTCCCCGGTTTTACCGAAAATATCCCAACGTCCGGCTGGAGATCCGGCTGTGCAACGCCAATGACGCCAAAGAGGCCCTTCTGCACCAGGGATTGGACCTGGCTCTGGTCATCGACAGCCAGGCGGAATTTTCCCTGTTCCATTCCGCCTTCCTGGCGGAGGATCCGGTAGTCTGGGCAGCCGGCAATGATTTTCAGGGAAATCCCTATGAGGCTCCCGTCATTCTCCCGCCTCCGGACACCTACTGGAGAGCTACCTGCGATACGCTTCTGGCAAAAGAAGGGATCCGGGGAGAGATTCTCTGCGAAACTTCCAATCACCCGGCCGTCTGCAGCCTGCTCTCCAGCCTGCCTGTCACCGCGCCCATGCTGCACCGGCTGTTCGCCCGGGAACAGGGACTGCGGCAGCTGCCTCTGTCCTACCGGTATCTCTACTATATTTCCGTGATCCGCCCCCTAAACCGCCCCGCGCCGCCGGAGCTTCAGGCCTTAGAGGAGATAATCGCCGCAGAATTTTAGGGTCGGATAAGGAAAGTCCATTCCCCTATCCGATTCGCGATACCATGGGCAGCTCACAGCAGAGCTGTTCGCTGTCCGTTGCCCGGCAAATGTCCGCCCATGCGAGCATGGCGGCCGCTTGCCGGGCGTATCGCATAAAAAATGCAGGCCTGTTCAGGCCTGCTCTCTCACCGCAAGCAGAGTCTGCTTCAGCTTTTCCTCGATGGAAATAAGCTCCGTTTCCGCATTCTGCCTTGCCGTCCGTCCTTCCTGCTGGATCTTGATGGCATCTTCGATGGTGGCGATCAGATTGCTGTTTACTTTTTTCAGAGTGTCCAGATCGGCGATCCCCCGCTCCGCCTCCCTGGCGGTCTCCACCGTATTCTGGCGGAGAAGCTCTGAATTTTTCTCAAGCAGGCGGTTGGTGGTGTCCGTCACCTCTCTCTGGATCTTTAAGGCCTTGTTCTGCCTGTGAAGTCCCAAGGCGATGACGATCTGGCTTTTCCAGAGGGGAATGGTATTTAAAACCGCTGTCTGGATCTTATCCACCAAGAGCTTGTCGTTGTTCTGGATCAGCCGGATCTGGGGAGCCGTCTGAATGGCAATAGTCCTGCTCAGCTTCAGGTCGTGTACCTTTTTCTCAAACCGGTTTACCGTATCCTCAAAATCGCTGACCAGCTGGGCGCTCATGGGATCTCCCTTCTGTCCGGCCTGTTCCCGCAGCCGGGGAATCGTCTCCTCCCGCAATTCCTTTAACTTTTCCTCTCCGGCGGCAATATAGATCTGAAGCTCCTGAAAATACTCCAGATTTTTCTCGTACAGGCCATCAAACATGGCCACGTCCTTTAACATTTCCATCCGGGCCTTTTCCAGCTCTCCTTCAATGCGGCCGATCTGTACTTCCAGATCCTCATACCGCTGCATGAATTTTTTAAGGCTGCGGGAAGCGGTCCTGAAAAACGGGATCTTATCCGCAAAGCTGTCCTCATTCAGCTTATCAACGCCCACATCCTTTACCTTGATCACCAGATCGGACATCAGCTCTCCTACATAGCCGCTGTCCTTGGACCGGACCTGGGAGAGAATGCTGTCCGCAAATCCGGCGATGCTGCGCTGAGCCCCCACCCCGTACTGAAGAGCTGTCTGGGAGTCTGTCAGATCAATACTGTTTTTAATCTCCTCCACCCGGGCCAGCTGCTCTGGGGACAGTTTTTCCTCCTGTATGTCTTCCACAACCGGCTGCCCATCCGTTTTTCCACTCAGAGCCTCCCGCGCTTTTGCCCCCGCAAGTGTTTCCAGACTGATTTCCTGTGCCATTTTCTCTTCCTCCCTGACTCTTTTATTTCAATGCGTCCATAATTTTCATCATGGTGTTCACATCCGGCATGGGAGCGATGCGGGTGATCTCCCTGGCCACTCCGTCCACGCCGAATTTTTCCGTATCCATGGCCGTCCCGTACACTCCGGTCCGAAAGCCGTGGCGATCCCAGGCCAGCTGCTGCACCTCTTCATCCATCAGGGCGTCGATCCCCTTTGCCCCAGCCTCATCCAGGGCGATGAACACGTGGGCGGACCACACAGACGGATTGGGGTAGATCATCACAATGTCATCTTTTACCTGTTCCCAGTCTGACGGATTCTGCACGGCAAATTCCAGCAGCTGATTCTCATACCCGGCGATCAGCGGCTTCGCCCCCATTCCCGTCTTTAAAAATTGGTCGAACAGATCGGAGGATGAGGTCTCCATATACCCCAGTTTCTGGAAAATGCTCCGCAGCCTGGGAAGAGCCTCGTCAATATTGGACTCATCTGCCACACCGCCGCAGAGAATATTAGCCAGAAGGCCGGCAAACATATTGCCGGAGTTGGATTTATTGGGGTCGGTGGTGCCCACGGAAAAGCTTCCATAGAGCTGGGGCAGCCCCAATTCTTCCCAGGTAGTTTCGTCCTCCAGGCACTGGATCAGCTTCTCCATATCCCCGTAGAGCACCCCATCCTCCTCGGAAACAATGCCCTGATCAGTGAGAGCCTTGGCCACCGCTCTTCTGGTGTACAGCACAATGGGCGTGTTCAGAACGATCTCGCTTTTTGTCGGGCGGCCGTAAAGGTTTTCATAAAGCTCCAGGGCCGTCTGGCTGGAGGGAAACAGATAGTTGCGCCCGCTGTGGTCCGCGGTAATCATGTCCAGGGAGCCAGCTCTGGCATAGTCCATTTTCAGGCCGTATTTCTCCTCCATCCGCTCTGTCACCTGTTCATCCTCCAGAAGACCGATCTTTTCGCCTCCCACAAATCCGGTGATCTCCACAGCTTCCGCCGGCCTGCCCACAGCCGCGTACAGCCCGGCCCCTGTGATCACCAGCAGAAGGACGGCCAGTCCGATCCATTTTGTCTTCATTGTCCTCCCTCCATTTCCATCGTGGTCTCCAACAGGGCGATCTCCGCCTCCACATCCATCAGCTCCCCTTCCATCAGACGGGTGAACTGCTTCTCAAAGGTGTGATCCAGCACGGGAAGGGCCTTTGCCGTCCGCGCCAGAATCTCTTCCACCTCCTCCGTGTGAAGACCGGCGGCCTCAAACTGAGCGTAACGGTCCACAAGTCCTGCCGCTGTATCCAGATAATAGGTGAAAAACCGCCTGGCCATGGATATTTTCTCCGGATTTTTCTGAAGATAATCCAGAATCCGCGCTCCGGTGCCGTACAGCTTTTCCGCGTTTTTCTTTACCTCCGGATCCCGGATCTCTCCGGCGGCCCGTTTTATGGTGCGAAGATCCTTTCCCGCTTCCTCCAGCAGCCTGGCAAGCTCCTCCCCGCCCCTGATTTCCTCCACATCCACTCCGCCGATCCGGCGGCGGGGCTTCAGAATCAAATAGATGCCGGCGTAGATTCCGATGCCAAACAGAGCCGAAGGCAGAAGCTCCCATCTCAAACAAAAAAACATTGTCAGAAATACGGCGCAGGCGGCGAAGACCGCCGCCAGTGTCCGCTTCAATTCACTCATCAGTTATACCCCTTTACCTGCCGGAACGCTTCTGTCAGGTTGGTCCGGCCGTCAAAAACCCGGGCGTTGGTCAGCTCAGCCAGCTGTTCCAGCTGCTCCGGCTGAGCATCGCCGAACATAATGGAAAATACCGGCACGTCCGCGCCCATAGCCTCATACTGATCCCGGAAATCGTCAAAAGAATCCAGGGATTCTCCGTCTGTGAGAAGAATAATGGCCGGCGTATATTGGGAAAGGTCGTACTCCGACAGCATGCTCAGGCCTTCCATGGCCGCCTCGTACATGTTGGTGCCGCCTCCCACCGGCTGATCCCGGACCACGTCGTATAGCTCTTCCAGCTCCTCTCCCGGTCCCTCCGCCTGGTAAACCCCCAGCACGCTCAGATTGAACGGGATGAGTATATTCACCTCATGCTCAGAAGCCTGAAGAAAATTCTTCGCCGCCTCCTCCTGAATCAGAAGCTGACCCATGGCCTCCACCAGCTGTTCATTTCCCTCCCCTTCCATGCTGCCGGAATAATCCAGGCAGTACACGTTTAAGGACGGCTTTTTAAACTCCGTCTGATAAAGGTTCAGACACTGAAACAGCACGTCGGAGGCAGGCATTCGTATGGGAGAGAGCACCCGGTCCGGCTGAACCCCCCAATCCTCCCGAAACACGTCCCGATTTTCCTCGGAAATGCCAGCATAGCCCGTCCTCCGCCCGGTCCGCTGGATTTCATTCTGAACCGAATCCGACAGCAGATATTCCTGCAGCTTTAAAAACAGCTCTTCTTTGCCGTCATCCCCGTTGTCCACATAGCCCAGGGGAGAATCGGCGATGGAAAGGCCGTCGTAGGGATAGACCACCTGAAGAGTCTCCTCCCCTCTGTCCTCCAGCTCCTCATTGGCCTGGATGATCAGACATTCGTAATTGACCATGGCGTCGTATCCGCCTTCCAGGAACATATCCTTCAGCCAGTCAGAACTTCCGGACGAACGGTCCACGCCAGAGAGAAGCTCCGTCATCTGTTCCTGAAGACCGGGATCTTCCAGATCCTCCGAGGTGATCACTTCAGGATTTCCCAGAAGGGCATAGAGAAATCCGATATAGGCGCTGGCCCCGGAGTTGGACTGGGTGGCGCTGGTCATACAGAACCGGAGGTTTCCGCCCCGGATGGCCTCCAGAAGATCGTTCACCGACACTTCCCGTCCCACAAAGCCCAGCTCTTCGGCCAGGCTCTGCCGGATGCCGAACACCACCGGGGTGATAGAGATGGACTCCGTATGCTTCACCTTAAAATTGGTATCTCCCACAGACAGCCACAGGCTGCTGGCCGGCCAGACCCCGTCATAGGGGATTTCCTCCCGTCCCAGCGCTCTCATAATATCCAGAGATCCCTGATAAGTCATCTCAATTCGGACGTTCTGTTCCTCCGCAAAATTTTCCAGAATGGGTTCCAGCTCCTCATTTTCCGAACCGGACAAGATCCGCAGTGTTTCCCTGCCGCTGCCCAGGACGGAATCCGCGCCGGAATCCTCCGCGCTCTCCCTTCCGCCCCCGCCGCAGCCGGCCAGCGCCAGACCAGCCGCACACAGAAGTGCAAGAAAGGCTCCCGCCCATTTTCCGTATCCTTTCATATGTCCTCCCTTCCGGAGATCCTGCCTGTCAGAATCCCCGAATGATCCGCATCTGATTTTATTATAGAAACTGGCAGAAGTGCCTTCTATCAGAGAAATGTAAAATTTTAATGAAATTGGCAATGGATGTGTGTAAGAATATCCGTCACGGGATCTCCGCGGAAACCCGCTTCACGTACCGCCTCATGGACATCTCCCCGTCGTGGGGTTCGCCCCGATAGCCCAGGGACATGTGCCCCGGCGACGTGATGCGGACAGCCCCCGCCCGGAAAAACTGTTCCCTCAGCCGGTCATCCGCCGTCCGGAGGCACAGAATGCAGATCGTCTGAAGCGCTCCCCGGAAGAGCCGCAGCCGGGAAATCAGCCATTCCGCCACCGGATCTCCCCCGCCGGGCAGCTTGACCAGATTGACGTTTCCGGTGAACAGTCCTTCCAGAGCAGAAAACGCAGAGATTCCGTCCATATTTCCCGCCCCGATGTGAAAGAGAACCCCCAGAGGCCGCCTCCAGCCAGCCGCGGGCTTCCCCTTCCGGCAGGCCATTCTCCATAAGCAGAGAGAGCAGCCCGGCCCGGTTTTCCTCCGTATCCAGCTCCTCCCTCACCTGGGCGCAGGCACGGATCACTTCTTCCGGCTTAAGACTCATTTCCTCCAGGGCCTTTCCGGCTCCCTGCCGTCCACCGCTTCTTTCAGCCGCTCTGCCGCTCCCGCCGCGCAGATGACAATCTTCCCCACTCCCGCCCGGCCCAGCAAATCAAAATAGGGAGTTCTGCAGCCGCAGGGACAGGCCGTCCCCGTCTCCGGCCGGCCCATGACCGCCAGATCGTCCGTCATGGTGCTTAAAAGGGGCATTCCCGTTATCATGGGAGTAACAAAGCTTAAGATGCCCGCCTCTCCATCCGGGGCCGGTTCCAGAGTATCCGGCCGCCGGACAAACCCCCGGCTGTACACCGGCACGTGGAAATGGCCCGCCGGACATCTCCGGTACAAATATTATGTTCCACGGAGCTGTAAAACTCAAAAATCCGGTTTTTCGGGATTCCCAGCACCTGCTCTGCCAGCCGGTTAAACTCTTCCCGCCCAATCTCCTCTCTCCAGAAGGTTTTCCAGCCGCCGCTCATGAGAATACAGGAAGACGCCGGAAGAGCCAGCCTGTTCTTTCTCCGCTCCAGCTCCTTCGCCAGAAAATAGATATACGCCGGAAATCCCACGATCCGCAGAGGAATCCGGGAAGACGACCTGCCGGAAAGGCAAGGAAACAGCGTTCTCTCTATCTCTTCCAGGTTCCACCAATAATTCTCCTTCCCTCCCTCTGTCCGTTTCATTCCGTACACGCGGCTGAGGGCGGGAGCCGAAAAGGTAGCCCCGAAAGCGGTCTGCACCGCTCCCGTCTCCTCCTGCAGCCCAGACTCATATCCCATGATCAGATACCGGCAGGGAACATGGGAAAACACCCCGTGATGGGACAGCACCGTTTTCACCATGGCCGCTCCCCGCAGAGCAAGCATAGCGGCCGCTTGCCGGGCGTATTGCGTAAAAAAGCGAGGCCATCTCTGACCTCGCTTTCTGAATTCTTATTTTAAATCCGTGCGTCCTGTTTTGTACACCCACCACAGACGTTACTCTCGCAGCCAGCTCAGTCCAGGCTACCTTACGGCACATAGGAGGTTTCCCTTAGTGCTGCTGCATTCCTGCCCTGACACGGTTCGTGAATTCCTATTGCGCAAGACCCAAACGTCAACGCCGCTTACGAAAGGCAGCTCTGCAGTGAAATGTCCGAGACAGGACATCACCCCTGCTGGAGCGGATTGCAGGTACAGGGCACCGCTATCTCCCCGGCTGCACGGAAGCTTTATGACGAATTGTCCTGCCGGAAATTACGGAGATTTCCGGCTCGTTTAGTAAGTATAACCGGTGAGAGCCGTTTTGTCAAGGCGCTTAGAAGGCAAGAATCCAGGTCTCTCAGGTGGTGGGAATCCAGGCTCCCTGCTCATCTACCGTATAGCCGTCCGGCGTCACTGTGGAAGCGTACATTCTGCCCCTGGTGCCGTCCGATACCGTATTGAAATAGTACCACGTTCTGTCGATCAGCTGCCAGCCAATCAGCATCCTTCCGCTCTCATCACAGAAGAACCATCCTTCATAAGCGGGATCATAGACAAAACCGGTCTTCATATAGCCGTCCGCGCCGAACACATACCAGGCGTCACCCATCTGCGCCCATGCAGGCAGTTCCGTTCTGGTTCCATTTTCATCCACGCGCACCGCTCCCGCCACGTAGCTTCCATCCTGACGGCGCAGTCTCCACATGGCCGTTCCGTCTGCGCTCTGCTGGGACTGCCACTGCATCTGAGAGGTGCTGTTTCCTCCGGTGCTTATGACTCCTCCGTCATGGGAACCGGACGAAGAGGAGTGTCCGGGAACCGCCGGGGTCTCCGGCTCTGCGGGAGTCTCAGGATTCTCAGGTGTCTCCGGGTTCTCAGGTGTTTCCGGGTTCTCAGGTGTCTCAGGAGTCTCCGGCTCCTCCGATCCTCCGTCCACATGGGGTACGGTGATGGAGAACTGGTTCCGATCCCTGAACAGTTTTCCCTCCGCCGTGGAGAACCAGTTGATATCCACCTGATCGCTGTTCTCATGGAATGTCAAAAGCATCATCATGCCCAGACCGTAATCCAGATCGATTCCCTGAGCGTCGCACAGCAGCGACGTTACCTCCCTGCCGGCGCCGTTTTCATCCGTGCGGGCGATCACATCCGGAAAGCCGATATGTCCTCCCATAGCCAGCACCACGTTGGGATTCTTTTCTCCCAGCTGCTCCCAGATCTCAGAGCCGTCCATTCCGCTGGAGACATAGGCGCTGGTATAGTCCAGATCTTCATCATTCAAATGCGTTCCGTCCCAGTACATAAACGCATGGGTGGTAATAATCACATTTTTGTCCGGATTGGCTTTGATGATCCCGTCCGCCCAGTTAATGGCATTCTGATCAGGAGCCCATCCCAGGGAAAGAATCAGATAATCTCTTCCGCCCGCCGTGATCTCCCAGTAGGTGCAGTCCAGCTCATCCTTTCCCAGCTCCTCATGCTCGTAAGAACCGCCGAAATAGCTGCGTTCCGCAAACTGACTGTAGGGGAAGGTCTCATTAAACGCCGTGTGGTCGTCGTGATTTCCCCGCATGGGCATCCACGGAATCTCCGCCGCATCCAGAATGCTCATGGCGTGCTCCGCCGCATTCCACTGGCTGCTGTAATTGGAATTAACCATGTCTCCCATATGCATTACGGCCTGAATATGATAGGTATCCTTATTGTCCGCGATCCACCGGGTCAAACCTTCATACTTATCCGGATATTCCTGAGACAGGAACTGGGTATCCGGAAGAGCCACCATGCTGTAGTCGCCCTCTGCAAATCCCGGATCGATCCAGTCCACAAAGGCCGCAGCGTCATTTCCGCCAGAAGACCGGTCTTCATACAGACTGGCGTCAGGATCATCAAATACCAGACCGGCCATCAGCCCTTCTCCGGTGGTGCCAAGATCTGTCGAATCCGCTTTTAATGCCTCCACGTCCGCCTGGATCTCCTCCTCCGTGCGCACTTCCGACCAGATGCTCACATTGGCGATCTCTCCTTTAAAATATTGGGAATTGTAACCGGAATCCTCCACGGTTCCTCCCGTTCCCCGGTAATCGCCGCCTACCTTCAGGGCCTGGGCCGGCACCACAGGGGTAAAGGTGCATCCGGTCTTTTCATCCACCAGCACTCCGTTTATGTAGCAGCGCACCACGTCATTTTCATCGTCAAAGGTCACTGCCAGATGGATCCAGTCATCCTGACGAAGATCCACGCTGTCAAATACCACGCTCTGCACTCCGTCTCCCGGCTGGTTTCTCCTCTCCTGCTGCCAGTACAGGCGGGGATGACCGTCATTGTAAACTTCCAGATTCACATATCCCAGATCGTAATCATAGTATCCGGCGTTCATGTAATTACCCACGATCACGCCGCCCCGGCCTTCCAGCTCTTTCGGAAGCCGGATGGTGGCTTCAAACGTCCTGGGAACTTCGGAAAAACGGTTGGCCAGAGCCAGCTGATCCGCCGGATCCTCAAAGGAAATTCCCGTCATTTCCTCAAAACCGGCGGACTGGTAAACATATTCCCAACCCGCATAGATCACCGTATCCGTCCAGACCTGGTCCGTCTCAAAATCCCACGGATCCGTACAGTTGGCGTCCCGGTACCAGCCGGTAAAGGTAAATCCCTCTTTCACCGGAGCATCTCCCTGCGGGGCGGCCGCCTGCTCTCCGTCTCCCACAGTCTGGGAATCCGCCGTTCCGGTTCCTCCCCTCAGATCAAAGGTCACCGTATGGATCTGATCGTTTTCCACAGGCTCCACGCGGATGGAGTCAATATAGTAATCCTGGGTAGCGCCCCAGCCGCAGAATCCGATAAACCCGGCGCCGGTATTCCAGCCGTCCCAGACGGTGCTGCTGTCTGTGCCGTCGATGAGCGTGGTATAGTCCGCCTCACCGTCCGCCTTTACCTCAACGGTCACGCTCTTTCCCCTGTAGGTGATCCTGAAATCATACCAGGTGTCCTGCTCCAGGGCGTATTCCGCGTCTGTCCAGGGATCGTCCCAGATGCCGTTGTCTCCGTCTTTGCTCTGAGCGAGGATGGTGGGCTGGCCTGCATGTCTTAAGGCGATCCAGTTGGCCTCATCTCTCTCCACAGAGCCTCTGAAGCAGAGTCCGAACACGGGATTTGAGGAACCGCTCACCTTCGCCCTCACCTCATACACGGCGTTTTCCGTGTAGGGAACGCCGTCCCCGGTGAGGAATACGGGATTGTTCTGGGTCATGTCAGAGAGCACCAGCACGCCGTCCTCCACAGAAGCTCTGGTAAACACTCCGCCGTTGCCGTTTCTCCACTGTCCACTTTCGCCGTCCTCGAAATCCATCTCAAATACTTCTTCTGTCTCTTCCGCCGGCTCCTCAAAATCCAGCCGGAAACCGGTAAGTTCGATATCCACGTTCCCCGCCAGATCTTCCACCAGTCCGCTCTCGCTGCCGGAGGTCAGATCCCAGGCATGAACGAGACCATCCTCTGAGCCGGTCACTCCGTAGGAGGCGTGCTCCGCCACTTCTTCCGCCGTCAGAGCATGATCCCAGAAGCGGATCTCTGCCAGCTCTCCGTCCATATAGAAAGCGCCGCTGCGGTAATCCGTTCCCAGTCTGGTGGGCTTTGCGGTCACCGCTCCCTCCTCTTCAAACCGGAAACTTCCCAGAGGCTCTTCGCCCATCAGCTCCCCGTTGATATAGGCTTTCACCGTATTGTCCTCCCGGTCCCGGACAACGGTGATCAGCATCCACTCGCCGGTACAGATGTTAATCTCCGCTTCATTGTTGTTCCCGTCAAACTTGCAGCTCCCCAGGGAGGTTCCGTCGCTTCTGCACTCCCAGTAGCGGAGGGTATTGTCCGCGTTCACTTCCACCGACCAGCTCAGAGTTCCGCCGCCATAGTTTCCCAGAATAATCTGCCTGCGGTTTTCCCCCGGCTTCAGCTTCGCCCATACCTCCACGGTCTCCGGCATTTCCACTGCCTGGGAAAGCTGGGCATACTCTTTATTGTCCGCGTTAAATTCCAGTCCCTCCTCCGGGGCATCGCAAACGACCTCCTCGGTTTTCGGAAGTTTTTCCTGTTCCTCCAGAGACGGCAGTTCTGAGGGCGTGGCCGTCTCCTCGACGTCCTCTTCCGCTTCCGCCTTGGCGTCTTCTTCAATTTCCTCTTCCGGCTCCCCGGTCTCTGCACCTTCTTCTCCGCCGTCCCACTCAGACGGAGTGGAAACCTGCCTGGACACAGAATCTGCCTTTGCATAGGACGGCGTTCCGGCACCTCCCGCGGCGGTGGACACTACGATTGAAACAGCGAGCACGGCAGCCAGTCTGCTGCCCATCAAATGTCGTTTTACCATGATATTCTCCTTTTATGTCTTATGTCAGATCAAAGTCTCTTTTTTACCCATACGAATATCCGTTCAATGATGTAAGCCACCAGAAATACCAGCAGGATCGCCAGGCCGGCGGTTCCATACTCATAGCCCTGGAGATTTCTGGAAATGATAAAGCCGATGCCGCCGGCTCCCACCATTCCCAGGATGGCGCATTCCGAAAAATTGGTCTCCAGCCGCATGCCCGTCCAGGCCACGATCTGGGAAAACGCCGCCGGAAGCACGGCGTTGGTAAAAATACTGAGCCGGCTGGTGCCGGTCACCTCCAGCGCTTCCAGAGTCTCATCGGGAATGCTCTCAAAACTCTGGGCAAAGGATTTGGTAAAAAACGCGGTGGTGTGGACGCACAGTCCCGCCACACCGGCTTCCGCCCCCATTCCCAGGCACACCATCATAAGGAGCACCCACACCGGTGTGGGCACAGCCCTGAGAAAAGTAAAAAACGACTGAGTGAGAACGGAAAGCCAGGTAATCCGGAAAATATTCCTGGCCGCCAGCATCCCGAAGATCACACCCAGAACCAGGCTGTAGAGAAGGGACAGAACGGCGATGGAAATAGTTTCCATCATGGAAGACAGGATCAGATCCATATTGGAAAAATCAAAATGCATCAGCTCCCAGAACACGCCTCCCACATCAGGAGTTCTGGACAAAAGCTTCAGCCAGTCGACCTGCAGATACAGAAGACTGATCACGCTCAGCACCGCGGCCACAGTCAGAAACCCGGGAATGAAGGTGTTTCTCTGGGCGCACCGGACAGAAATCCTGTTTTTTCTGTCCCGGACCACATAAGGGGTAATTGTCTTTGCAGGTTCCGTCATTTCAGAATCTCCTTTCTCAGTCTTCCCGTCACCCGGTCAACCACGATCACCATGGCCGCCACCAGCAGAATGATGGTAAAGGCAATGTCATACTGGAATCCCTTTATGTAGGAAAACAGCGTCAGGCCCACGCCTCCGCCTCCCACCATGCCCACGATGGTGGAGGCCCTGATGTTGACCTCAATGCAGTAGAGATACCAGGAAAGAAATCCGCAGAGGCAGGATGGAAGAATGGCCTGGGCCACACGCTGAGGGAAGCTGGCCCCCACTGCCTCCAGACTTTCCACACAATCCTGGGAAACGTCCTCGATGGTCTCCACAAAAGCCCGCACCATAAAGGCAAAGCTGGTGATGCAGAGGGCCACAAATCCCACTCCCGTCCCGATTCCCAGGGAGGAAAACAGGATAAACGCCCACACAAGAGCCGGAATGTTTCTTAAAAAGGTGGCAAAGCCTCTCACGTATTTCGCCGCCCGGGGAAAGGGGGAAACCTTTTCGCTGCCGAAGAGGGATACAAAGAACGCCAGTATGGCCGCGATGGTGGTGGCCGACATGGCCAGGGCCAGTGTCACCAGAATGCTCTCAAAAATTCCCGGAATCCGGCTTGCCCTCGGAAGGGCCGGCGGAAAGAAATCTTTCGTGATAAATTCCCAGAAAGCATCCCCGTTTTTCACAAGAACCATGGGATTAAACCCGGTATAGGCGGTGGTGAGCACAAACATGACCGCCATGATAACGAGAAAGCCGGTATAGATACGTTTCTGCTCACGCGCAATAAGCGGCATCTTTCTTTTCATCTGCTCCTCCGATCATCAGATTGTCCCTTGAAGTTCCATAAATGCGTTCAATGATCTCGTCCGTCAGGTATTCCGGCGGGCCGTCAAATACGATCTCTCCCTTGGAGAGGCCGATGATCCTGGTGGAGTAGGCCAGAGCTACATCCACCTGATGAAGGTTGACGATGCAGGCGATATTCCGCTTGTGGGTCATATCCTTTAAAATGTCCATAATGGTCTTCGCGCTGGACGGATCCAGGGATGCGATGGGCTCGTCACAGAGCAGAAGCTTGGGACTTTGCATAATGGCTCTGGCGATACCTACTCTCTGCTTCTGTCCGCCGGAAAGGTCCGCGGCCCGATTCAGACAAAACTGCTCCATTCCGAGCTCTTTCAGCAGCTCCACCGCCCGCTCTTTATCTTCCTCAGAATATCTCCCGAAAATCCCCTTAAGTCCGCCCATGTAGCCCAGACAACCGTGCAGAACGTTCTGGAGAACCGAAAGGCTGTATACAAGGTTGTAATTCTGAAAGATCATTCCCACTTTCCGGCGAAGATTTCTCAGAGCCTTCCCCTTCAGGCCGGAAACCTCTTCCCCGTCCACATACACGTTTCCCTCCGTGATGGGGATCAGATGATTAATGGACCGCAAAATAGTGGATTTCCCCGAACCAGACGGTCCGATCACAGATACAAATTCTCCTTCATGTACTTCAAAAGATACGTTTTTCAGCGCCTTCGTGCCGTTTGGGTACTCTTTGCTGACCTTGTCAAACACCAGTATCGGTTTCATAATTCTCCTCCTCATTCTGCAGCCGGGCAGGTTTTACTGCTCTACATTCATAATGTTGTTCAGCTCAATGATGGGTTCATAATCACTGATATCGCACGCGATAAATCTTGCCCCCGGCTTTTTGATTACATCAGTGAAATAATCTTCATTGTCATAAGAAATCAGAAAATCCTGAAGCATCTGCTTCGTCTCGTCGTCCACAGACTCGGCCACCACCATAGCCTCTGCGGGAATGGCGTCAGACTCGTGGATGATCTTTACCGCCCCGTCCTCCACGTTGCCGTTGGCAATCTCAGAAGCCAGTATCTGGTCGGAAATGGGGGCCACATCCACATCTCCCTTTGCCACCGCCTGAAGTCCCGCCTGGTGGGATCCAGAATAGCTGACCGCCTCAAAGAAATCGCCGTTGGTGTGGAGCATATCGGAATTTAAATTGTCCTCCGGAAAAGCCTTGATAATCTCGGCGCAGGGAACCAAGTTTCCCGAAGTGGAATCAGGGTCCACAAAAGCCATGGTCTTTCCCTTGATATCCGTGATGGAGTTGATTTCATCGTTTCCGGAATTGGCGATCAGTACGGAATGGTAGATGGCCTTCTCCGGATCTCCGTCCTCTGCCTTCATGGCGATGGGCTCTACGCCGGCCCTCTCCACGCCCAGAGCGATGGCGAGAGCTCCCATGTATGCCATATCGGCCTTTCCGGTGCGGAGCGCCTCAATGATGGCGTTGTAGTCGCTGGCCTGGATCTCCTCCACCTCGCAGCCCAGCAGTTCGCTTAAATCTTTGGCCAGGCCGTTTCTGGCGTCTGTACTCTGATCCGTAGACTCGTTGGGAGCGTATGCGATGGTAAATACCCCATCCTCTCCGCCGTGATTGACCGGAGCCTCCTCTGTGCCGTCTTCCGCCGCGCTGCCTCCCGCCGCAGTGCTTTCCGCCGCGTTTTCAGACGCCGCCTCTGTCTGGCCGGAGCCGGAAGAACAGCCCGTCAGCATTGCAGAAAGTCCCAGTACTGCCGCCAGTGTCACAATTCCAACATTTTTTCTTCTCATAATTTTTCTCCTTTTTTATTCATAAATTTTTTCAAGAATTGCCTGAATTTTCTCCGGATCCAGATCCACCGGATTGTTGTCTGCTCTTCCCTTCGTGATTCCCAGTTCCGCCAGCCGTCTCAGCTCTTCTCTCTTTATATTCCACTGAGAGAGGGTGACCGGAAAACCTCCCCGGGTCAGAATGTCCTTCACTCTGGCGTCCAGTTCTTTCACATTGGACACGCCCAGAGCCTTGTACAGCCGTTCTTTCTGCTCCACCGCTTCCTCGTTGATCTCCGCCACAGGGGCCAGCAGAAGGCTCACCGCCGTTCCATGGGGGATTCCCCCGTGCATGGTCAGGGGATAGGAGATGGAGTGGCAGGCCGTGGTCTTGGTGTTGCTGAACGCCAGTCCCGCCAGCATGCTGCCCTTTGACATCTCGTCGAGAGCCCTTTTATCTCCCGCCAGAAGCCGGTCTATGTTTCCCATAACCGTCTCAATGGCTCCCAGAGCCAGTTCCCTGGACACCATGTTGGTATGTCTGGCCCAGTAGCTCTCCACCGCGTGGGCCACCGCGTCCAGGGCGGAGGAAACAGTCAGTTTCAGGGGCATTTCTTCCAGAAGCGCCGAATCCGCCACGGCGGCAAAGGCGTAATTGTCCTGGGATTCCACAGACCGCTTCACATCTCTGGACGGATCCCATATGGTCGCCCAGCAGGTGACCTCGCTTCCCGTTCCCGCCGTGGTGGGAACTCCGATCCAGCGGGCCTGGGGTTTTCCGAAGACCTTTTCCTGAATCAGGCGGCGCAGTCCGTCTTCGTCCTCAATCTCTTTCCCGTACAGGCAGCAGAGGGATTTTCCCACATCCATCACGCTTCCGCCGCCCACGGCGATCACCAGCTGGGGAGAGAATTCCCTGGTGCGGCAGTATGCGTCGTACAGCTGCTCCACCGTGGGGTTGGACTGGCAGAAGCACAGGTTCTGCACCAGATGTCCGTCCTTTTCCAGATTCTTCAGGGCCTCAAGCTGAAATACCCTGTCGTTCCATGCCAGAATCAGGATCCGGCAGTTCTGGGGGAAATTTTCTTTCACCAGCCCGGGAAGTTCATTCAGACTGTCTCTTCCCTGAACGGTGTGAACCGGATTGTAGTAGTGGCTGATCTTCACGTCTCAGTTCATCTCCTTTTCGATTTCTTTTATGGCCTCCGGAAGATCCCGGATGGAATCGATGACTTTGTCGGCCCCCGCCGCAAAGTATTTTGCCCTTGCCTCTTTCATCCGTTCCGCCAGCTCTTCTCCTTCCATGGAGTTGTATTCTTCCTCGGTCAGGCCCAGCAGGTTGGAACCCTTTAAGATTCCGATGCTCCAGGCTCCCGCATTTTTTCCTTCATAAATATCTGCCACCGTATCTCCCACTTTCACCACTGCAGTGACCGGATACACGTGAAGCTGCCTCATGCACTCAAACAGCATGAAGGGGCTGGGTCTTCCCTCTCCCGTTACGTCGGGAGTCACCACACAGTCCGGTTTGTAGCCGCAGCTTTCCGCCTTCGGCAGCACGCCTTCCATCATCTGGGAGGTATAGCCTGTGGTGGAACCAATCTTGATTCCCATCTCCCTCAGCGTTTTCACCGTCTCTACCACGCCGTCAATGGGTGCGCTGTACTCCGCCACAACCTGGGCCAGACTGGTCTCAAACTTCTCATAGAGATGATCTACGTCTTCCTCCGTCCACATTCTGCCGTATTTCTCTTCCCACTGTTTCGTGGCATTTTCCAGCTGCAGAAGCTTCCGGATGTGGGCTCTCTTCTCCAGCCCCATGGGTCCGTTGATCTCCTCACGGCTCAGGATGATTCCCGCCTCCCGGAATACCAGATCAAACACCGCCACCGGCGCTGACGACCCGTAATCCACAGTGGTTCCCGCCCAGTCAAATACTGCCATTGCGATTTTCTTTTCCATAAACGTGTTCTCCTCTTTGCTTTGTTTTGCGTTTATTTGCTTTATTTTGCTGTTTATGTCCTCATATTATCCCTTTTAAATTGCATTAACAAGCAAAAACTTGTAAGTATTTAGTAAAGAAACCGTAAAGAAGGACGGCGCCCCCACCGCTTGTCCGCGGTAGATGCGCCGTCCCTCT
This sequence comes from Candidatus Lachnoclostridium avicola, assembly GCA_019114465.1. GTDB lineage: Bacteria > Bacillota > Clostridia > Lachnospirales > Lachnospiraceae > Lachnoclostridium_A > Lachnoclostridium_A avicola. The sequence continues at coordinate 56,619 of DXFM01000015.1, read as the reverse complement.
TTCTTTGCTGCCTTTATTCCATTTTCATTCTATGATCAGGCCTCGTTTTCTGTAAGCCTCCCTCATCTTCTCCGTGGCATTTTCATCTGTCACCAGCCGGTCCACCTGGGTCAGGGGAAACAGTTTGACCCGGGAGCATTTTCCGATTTTGCTGGAATCCATCACCGCAATGGCTTTTTTCGACTGCTCTGCCAAAAGCTGCAGAACACCGATCTCCGACATACGGAAATCCGTAAATCCATTCTCCCTGTCCACCGCATTGATGGACAAAAACGCAAGATCAGGAAAATATCTGGCAAATTCCCGCTCACACTGGGTCCCGTAAGTGGACCGCTCTACGGAGTCCATCTTTCCGCCGATGGCGATCACCTCAATGGAAGGACTGTCCATAAGGAGGCGGATGGCCTCAAAATTGTTGGTAACCACCGTAAAACGCTCCCCCTTTGACACCATCTCCTGGGCCAGAATGGTATTGGTGGTTCCGGAATTGAGGGCGACCACCATATCCGGCCGTATGTATTTCAGGGCCTTTTTGGCCGCCTCTCTCTTGGCGTCAATGTTGACGATCTCTCTTCCCGCAAAATTGGAAAACAGAGACAGGGAATCCGGCAGGCACGCCCCGCCCCGAATGCAGCGTACCAGACCGTTCTGCTCCATGGATTTTAAATCCCTCCGCACCGTGTCCACCGACACCCGCAGAAGTTCCGCCAGTTCCGTCACTTTTACCGTCGCCTGCAGCTGAAGCTGCTGCAGGATTAATTCCGCTCTTTCTGTGTACAACATACCCGTATCCCGCCTGTTTTTCATAACTTTTCTTTCCGCCGCTTTCTCAGTTCCTTAAAAAAATCTTTCAGCATCTGGGAGCACTCCTCCCCCATGAGCCCCACCTCCGTCTCCACCTGGTGGTTGAATCCGTCCTGGTGAAGAAGGTCCACCACCGAACCGGCACAGCCCGCTTTTGGATTCATGCAGGCCATGACCACTTTGGGAATTCTGGCCTGGACGATGGCTCCCGCACACATGGGACAAGGTTCCAGCGTCACGTACATGGTGCAGCCTTCCAGCCTCCAGTCCCCCATGCTCCGGCAGGCTTTTTTGATGGCGATGATCTCCGCGTGGGCCAGGGTGGAGTGATCCGTGGTCCGCCGGTTATATCCCCGGCCGATGATTTTTCCCTGGTGCTCGATCACACAGCCGATGGGTACTTCCCCCAGGGCCGCCGCTTTCTTTGCCTGGCGGATGGCTTCCCTCATATATTTCTCTTCCGGTGTCATTTTTCTTCTCTGCATGTCTTTCATTTCTCCTCCGGCGGTGGAAATCGCCGTCCTTTGATGCTATTATATAGGAAAAACAGGAAAAGAGAAAGATTGGATGATAAAAATGAAAATTTGCGGATTTCAGAAGACAACCCTGCTGGACTATCCCGGCCATGTGGCCGCCACCATATTTTTAGGACTTTGCAACTTCCGCTGCCCCTTCTGCCACAACGGGGAGCTGCTGACGGAGGACGCGGAAGAACAATTTTCCATGGAAGAAGTGCTGGAAGTGCTGAAAAAAAGAGCCTCCCTGCTGGAAGGCGTGTGCATCACCGGCGGAGAACCCACCCTTTCGGCGGACCTGGAGCTGCTGATCCGGCGGATAAAAGAACTGGGGCTTCTGGTCAAACTGGACACCAACGGCTACCGTCCCGACGTGATCCGGCGGCTGCAGGGGGAGCGCCTGCTGGACTACATCGCCATGGATATTAAATCCAGCCCGGAAAATTACGCCATGGTGGCGGGCGTCCCCCATGTCAACACCCATACCATCTCTGAGAGTATCGATTTTATCCGCTCCTGCGGAGTCCCCTACGAATTCCGCACCACCGCGGTCAAGGGACTCCACACGGAAGAGGATTTTGCTGAGATTGGAAAATGGATCTCCGGGGCGGAGCGGTATTTCATTCAGAATTATGTGGAATCGGACCGGGTGCTGTCCCCCGGATTTTCCGGATTCCGCAAGGAAGAACTGCTCGCCTTCGCGGATATCGTCCGCCCCTGGGTGGGGGAAGTCTCCCTGCGGGGCGTGGATTACTGATCCCCACAGGCGGATCACTGCCCCAGTCTCACATCTGTATACCAGTATCCAAAGCGGCCGTTGTCCAGCGGCTGCTTTTTTGACAGGACAAAATGGGGAAACCCGAACATGGAGGCCATATATTTTTCATTGCTGAAATAGTGGCCGGGCACCCCCAGCAGAAACCGGGATTTTCCGCTGGGATTATTCAGGCGCACCAGGATCAGACAGCGGTAATTGTAGTAGCCGTGGAGCAGAAAGCTGTTGTTGCCGTATGTCCAGTTCTCCCTGGGCAGAAGGCCGATGTCCTGGGGACGGATCTTTAAAATTTCACAGCCATTCTCATAATCAAAGGCGTCAATTTTGGGATACTGTTTCCGGAACGAATCCCACACAGCCTCCGCGTCAGGAATGGGATCTAAAGGGCCTCCTCCCTCCGGTTCCTCTGACGGTTCTTCCGGCAGCGCCACCTCCGGCTGGGAATTGGCCGAATCTTCCGGCTGGGGCGTCCCAGCCGGCGGCTGCTGCTGCCCTGCCGCCAGTGCTCCCGGCTGTCCTGCTGCCTGCGGCGGAGGTACTGCCCCTGGCCGGGAGGGAGAAACCTGCGGCGGGGGTGTGATCTCCGGCTGAGGCGGCATCCCCGGCTTCGGCGGCTGCACCTCCGGCTGGGGCGGCATCCCCGGCGCAGGCGGCTGCACCTCCGGCTGGGACGGCATCCCCGGCGCGGGCGGCTGCACTTCCGGCTGGGGCGGCATTCCCGGCGCGGGCATAATCTCCGGCCCGGTCCCGGCAGCGGACGCCGGTGTTTCATGGATAATCCCCGCCACATTCTTCTCTGAAAAGCTTCCGGAAGCCATGGGCCTCCCGGCAAACGGACTTTCAGGGAACGAACTCCCGGGGAACTCCGCCTGCGTCCCGGCTTTCAGCCGGGACGCATCCTGTCTCACCGATCCCGCTCCGGACATATATCCTGACACCGGCCGGTCCCGGATGATAAAGCGGGAAATTCCCGGCATTTCCTGGCTCTCGTTCCTCATTCCGCCGAAATTCCACCGTTCCGGGGCAGAGGAAAACAAGGGAAGCTCTCCTTTTTCCGTCCCCCCGCTTTCTTCCAGCCTGGGGGCTTTTCCCGGATTTTCCTCCGCCCCCTCCTCTTTTCCGCCCTTCCCGGATGTTTCCACCCTGCTTTCCGCCTCCAGACCGGCCGGCTGATTCGTCTCTTCCGGCCTGGCGCACATCTCAGGGGGCGGCGTCTGAAGCAGCTGAAATGTAGTCATCTCAGAGTCCTCTCCCTGCGCTTCTCCCTTCTTTCGGCGGAGATTTTCTGAGGTCACCGACGCCAGCTCCACCTCAGCGGCATAGGCCACCGCATCTGCCGCATCCCTGGCAATCCCGTCATCCCAGATGGTGGTGTAAGCCCGCCAGCTGTCCTGCACGTCGTGAACTGTCAGCCCGTAACAATTTTCCAGAGTCTTTCCGCTCTCCTCCACATTGTCGCTTTTTACCATCGTGCGGAACTCCCCGGCTCCAGAACGGATAAAAATTTTACCCAGCAGAATCTCCCCTCCGTCGGACAGCAGGTATACGCCCATGTCATTTCCTCCCACGTATACCTTTTTTACGCTGACACTGATTCTGCACTGGCCATTTCTGGCCTCCAGCTTGGCAAATCCTATATTTTTGCCCTTTACCGTGCCCTCATAAGCGTAAATATATGAAATCAGTCTCCTATAATTAGACAAGCGATCACCCCTTCCGTAAATATTCTATGCCCCGCAGCAGGCAGCTTAGAACACCGAAGGGGTGATCGCATCAATCTGTCCTGAGAAAATTGTAATTCCGGTCCGCATCCTCCAGGATCGAGACCACATAATCTCTCAAAACCGTAATATATCCTTTGGAATCCCACAGGGCATAGGCCCGGTCCTCATAGGCCTGGTCACAGATTTCCACCGCCTTGCCCTGATAATACATATAATTTACCCAGGCGTAAAATTCGCACATCTGCAGCCGCTCTTCTTCCGTAATCTCCTCCATATGCTGCAGAACGCCGTAAGCCTCATTTTTGAAAACCTGTTCCAGAAACGGCCGGCGAAATTCTGTAAAATTCAGAAGTTCTTTCTCTGTCCGCCCATTTTCCCGGGCCCAACCTTCCACATCCAGCACCTTTGTCCGGTAGGAAAAACTGCAGTCATCCCGGTAAGTCAGCAGGCCGTACCGGCAGTCCGGGGTGGTCATGGAACTGGTGACAATCTCATACAGGCCGTTGTCCTCGTCCTCCATCCAGTGCTGTACGTGAAGGTGCCCACTGAGGAAAATATTCACATTCCACTCCCCCAGAATCTCCGCCAGCTGCTCCCCGTGCTCAATGGTACAGTCCACCGTGTACACCTCACTCTCCTCCAGAAGGTTGTGGTGGGCCACCGGGATCACGTTCATGCCCTCATCCCAGGCCTCTTCCAGCTGTTCTTCGATCCAGTCATAGGTTTCTGAGAGAATCACTCCCCCCACCTTTGCCTCTCCCTGGCTGTACTGACAGGTGTCCAGCATAAGAAGCCGGGTCATATCGTCCAGCTGGTACACATAGCTGAGAGACGTCTCGTCCTCACTCAGCGCCTCGTCATAGCCAAACTCCCGGTAGATCTCCCGAAACTGCTCCGGCGTGGTACGCTCCACAGAATATCTCTCATCTCCCCGGTAACCGTAGGCCCGCTTGTTATTGATGTCATGGTTTCCGGGAATGACCACCACAGGAATCCCCTGAGCTTCCACCCGGCGCAGTTTTTCGGCCAGCCCTTCATGGCTGGCCAGCTCCCCGTTGCTGCTCAAATCGCCGCTGAGGATCAGGATATCCGGATGCTGCTCCACCACTTCCTCCAGAAAAGCATCGGTGATCTGGTCAATATAGGTCACCAGCCTTCCGTCCCCGTGATCCACATCGTACTGAAACGCCTCCCCGTAATCCGTCAGCTCCGGGGACAGGTAATGAATATCCGATCCCAGAATGATATGCTTTTCAAACTCCGGCTCATATTCCGGCTCCGGCTCGGACGTCTCAGAGGAAGGTTCCGTCTCCGGGGCCGCAGTAAATTCCGGAATCGATTGGGAAGAGCTCTCTGTTTCCTCCTGGGAAACCGCGTCCGTCCCATCCGTTTCCCGCACCCGGGAACAGGCGGACGCGGAAACGGCAAGCGCCGCGGCAAGAGCTGCCGCCGTTATTTTATAACATCCTCTCATCACGGATTCACCACATCCCATATGTCGTCCGGCTCAAACCCCAGCTTCCAGAAGGCAATGCCGGCAGCTCCGCTCTCATCCACGGCTTCCGCCTTCAGCGCCAGAGACCTGGCGTCCTCCATCCAGATATACTGCACGCTTCCATCCTCTCCTTCCAGCTCTCCGTAATACTGTCCCAGATCGTCCTGCCACTCCAGCTCCACCTGATTTTCTTCCACCCATTCCTGGGCCGCTTCCATTCCCACTGCTCTGGAGGTGGTCTCTCCGTCCTTTACCGTCCAGATCCTGGTGTAAAGCGGCACCGCGCCGATTACTTTCTCCTTCGGCACCATTTCCATGGTGTTGGCCAGGCCGTCCTGCACATAGGACAGGGAGGAAACCGTTCCCATCTCCCCGCCGGCATGGTGCTCGTCGTAAGCCATGACGATCACATAATCCGCCACAATTCCCTGCTCCTGCCGGTCGTAAAACTCCGTGTAGGCGCTGGGCACATAATTGTCCACAGATAAAATAATGCCGTTGGCCCGGCAGTCGATGGAAAGTTCCCGGATAAACTGGATATAGTGAACCCCAGCCTCCGGCTTGATGCTCTCAAAATCCAGGTTCAGACCGTCAATATCGTATTCCAGCACTTCGCTTATCAGGCTGTCGATCAGTTTCCTCCTGGTGGACGTGGAGGAGAGGAGAACCTCCGTCTGCACATCCCCGCTGAAATTGTCCAGCAGAGCCCACACCTGCAGTCCTCTGTCATGGGCCTTCTCCACATACTCCCGGCTGGCCAAAGAGCGGAAATTTCCCTCGTTGTCCGTCAGGGCAAACCAGGTGGGCGCCACCACATTTACGCCTTTCACCCCGTCAATCATCTCATCAAATCGATTATTTCCATCCTGCGTCGTCACCTGATGCCACACCAGGCTCACCCGCTCTCCCAGCGACTGGCTGGCATACACCGGAGCCTGAAACGCGCTCTCCGGAATGACTGTTTCCCGGTCCTTCAGCTTCCAGTTGTGGATATAACCCAAAAATCCCGTATCCGTGCGGACATAGGACCAGTTCTCCATCTCTTCTAAGATCTCCACCCCGGTTCCCGCTTCCGCCTCCGTGATCACCGGGCTCTTCACTCCGCCCCGCTGGCGGATAGCCGCTCTCCACCGCACCTTCGCCCGCTGTTCCTCGTCCCAGGTGCTGTCTATATAGATCCGGCGGACCGTCTCCCGGTCCTCGCTGCCGTCCCGCTCCGCAGGATTGTCGAAATACACAGACCGGACATCCGTATACCCGGACACCAGCCCGGCAGACAGGTAAACCCCGTCTTCCTCCACCCGGAGCAGATGGCCATTGCTGCCCATGGTATCCTCATCCGCGTAGACAATTTTGTCCGGCAGGGCATACACCAGAAGCTGCTCCCCGCTGTCCCAGTAAAATCTCTCGTTTAAGCTGTCATTTACCCATTCCAGAGGCAGATAAACCTGATCTTCCTCATAAATCCCCTCCGCCTCCTGAAGCTCATTATTCCACACGATGGAAACCCGGTTCCCCTGGGCCGGAAACAACTCACCAATATCCGCCGCCTCGTCAGACGGAATATATCTTCTGCCGATCCATGCTCCCCCCGCTATGACAGCCAGGACCAGCAGCAGGACCGCCGTTTTTGCCGCTCTCCTCATTCTTCCCTCCTTGGAAAATGTATCGCTCATATTATACCATGGCCGCTAGGCTCGTGAAAGACCTCGCCAAGTGCCCATATTATACCATACATCCCAGAAGGTTCGCATTAATTTTTCATTACATTTAATCAGGGCCCGGAAACAGCTTCCGGGCCCCATTCTCAGGAGATTTCGCAATAAGCCAGGCTGATTACGGCTTACGCGCATGTCATTTCTATTTGTATTTCACTTTGTCAAACCGGATTTCCGTCAGGCGTCCCGTATCCGCCCCCACATAATCGCTCATGTAGAAGCTGCCGTCTTCCTGGATCTCAAAGATCCGTCCCCATTCCGACTCCTCCAGCTCCTCATCGTCGATGTAGATGGGGATTCCCTTTCTGTGGTATCTCTTCAGTCCATCCAGATACGCCTGACGCTCCTTCTCGCTTAATTGTTTTCTGCCCATATGGCCTCCCCTTTTTGCGGCAAATTTTCCACAAAGCAGGTCCTCGTGACAGCAAATGATCCACAATCACCGCCGCAAAAAGAACGTCTGAAAAAAATCCAGGGTGTCCGGCGTCACTGTAAAGGCGTCTGCTGAAAGCGGAATCTCCAGAACCGGGATCTTCAGCTTCTTCCTCACTTCTCTTCTGGTCTCTCCGCTGCCGAAGGCCGCGGCATTGATCCAGCCTCTCTCCGCTTCTTTTCCCCGTTCCAGCCATTCCCAGAACACCTTCCACTGCCACTCACTGAAAGAGCCTATGAGCACCCTTTTTTCACAACGCATAAATTCATCTTTCACATCGTCACGCATTACCCCAAAATCAACAAGGACGCAGCGATACCGATTGAGGCAGAGCGCCAGCTCCCCGGCGCCCGCCTCCTTGTAGTAGTCCGTCTCCAGCACACGGAAAAGCTTTCCTTCTCTCTTCCTGCCTGTACACGCCAGTTCCATCCGTCCGAAATCCCCGCTGCCGTTCCATTCCAGGACAGCCGTCTCCTCCCCGGCTGCCGCCGTGAGAAAGCTGGCCGCCATCACACAGAAGTGGGTCACCCCCACGCCGTGGGACGTTCCTGCCACACCTATAATCCGGCAGTCCGCCGGAGCTTTTGAAGTATTTCTGCCCATGATTTTCTGCCTTTCTGTTCAATTCCCCACAGGTTCCAGATCCGGCGGTAAAAATCCGCGGCCTTCCTCCCCGGAAAAAACGGATTCGGAAAGCAGGGCGCCCGCACAGCGGTATGGTCTTCCTCCGGCCGAAGCCTTTGAATCCCTGGCAGGCTGTGATTCCAGATCACCGCGGATGGTTCCGGCAGGTCCTGTGACGGCCGGTTCCACCATTTTCCGCCCCGGACTTCCACTAAAAAGTCCCATTCCTGGTCTTCCTGCCAGCCGTCCGTACCCAGATCCCGGATCACTACCTGCCAGCCTCCCGGATCCAGCTTTACATTTTTCCCCAGAAACGGCCGCATATCCAGTCCATAGATGGAGACCGCGCCGCAGCGGTTCAGATTTTTCCGGAAATATCTGAGAAGTTCCCTCACAACTCCCGCTCCATTCTTCTCCTCATACAGCACAGGAATATTCCGGTCTCTCAGACAGGCCGCCATGCCTATGGCAAGATGAGTCGTCCCCACGCCCCGTCCGCTGCCTGCAAACCCGACTACAATGGGAAATGATTCTCCTCCCAGCTTTCCGCCGGACAGCTCCGGAAACAGGGTTCCCACCTTTTCCAGCGCCTCCGCCAGCTCCATGGCCGTTCTGTACCGCTTTTCCCTGCGTCTCTCCAGACATTTACGGATGATCCTCTGAAGCTTCCTGCGTCTTCTGCCGCTTTTCTCCCGCCCGGGAAAGAACTTCGTCCCCGTCTCCCCGCGGCGGGGCGCCCTTCCCGGTCCGCCGGCAAAGCGGATCCCGGGAGACGGGCCTGGCGGAAGGTATCTCCCCTCGCTCAGGAAATAGAGCACCGCCCCAATTCCGTAAATATCCGTCCTCTCATCCGGCTCTTCCCCGGCATACTGCTCCGGCGCCGCACAGCCGGGCGTTCCCGCCACTCCGCCGCTTTCCCCAAAGAACGCCGCGCGGCCAAAGTCCACCAGCTTTACCGTTCTTTGACACAGCAGAAGATTTTTCGGCTGCAGATCCAAGTACAAAATGGGATTTTCTTTTGCTGAATGCAGATGATGTACCAGATGGCAGATCTGGATTCCTATGGAAACCGTCCTTGCCGTTGACAGAGGTCCCTGCTCTTTCACCACATCGAACAGGTTCTCTCCTTCCAGATATTCTTCGATGAGATAGCCGTAGTCCTCATCCTCTTCCAGATCGTAAACGATGGGAATTCCGGGATAACGGACAGACTTTAAAATCAGGCCTTCCTTTCGAAACCGCCCATATTCTGCAGATGTCCTGGAAATCTTTTTGACAGCCCGTTTTTCCTCCAGGCCCAGATGAGTAGCCAGATATACCGTGGCCGTGCCGCCGCTTCCTATGACGCGCTCCAGCCGGTATTTTCCAAACAGAACAGATTCTTTGATAGCATCTCCTCCTTTCCGGAGGAGTCATTTCCTGGATTTATTGTACGCCCATTGTCCGATTTTGGCAAATGAAAAAAGGGTAAACAGATTATAAACATTTTCTTAATCCTTTTTTTCCACCACAAACCTTAAGATTTCATAAAATGTTCACATACCAATTGATATTTTGATATATTATATAGTATAGTTAAGTTGAGAGAGTATATCTTTTTCCATACAACTACAAAAGGAAGTGAACCTATGAAAATTGAACGTGTAAACGAGAATCAAATCCGCTGTACGCTGACCAGCTTTGACTTAAGCGTCCGCAACCTGAATCTGCGGGAGCTGGCATACGGTACGGAAAAAGCCCGGAATCTGTTCCGCGAAATGATTCAGAAGGCGTCAAATGAAGTGGGTTTTGAAGCCGAGGATATTCCTCTGATGGTTGAAGCAATTCCGTTATCAAATGAAAGCGTTATGCTGATCATTACAAAAATAGAGGACCCTGAAGAACTGGACACCAGATTTTCCAAATTCTCCCCGTCCCCGGAGGACGAGAGCGACGACCTGCTCTCCTCCCTGGCCAGCGAGCTGCTGGAGGGAGCGGACGGTCTTTTAAACAGGCTGGCGTCCCAGGGTCAGGAGGAGACCGTCAGGGAGACGCCTCCCCAGGCTCAGCCCCAGGAGGAGAAGCCATCCGCCAGGATCTACCGTTTCGACAGTCTGGACGGAGCTGTGGACGCGGCCCACGCCGCAGGCGGCACCTTCACCGGCGTCAATACCCTGTACAAAAAGCCCGGAACCTCCCAGTACTATCTGGTGGTGAACAGCACCGGGGCCGATACCAGAGAGTTCAGCCGGGTTCTGAACATACTGGCAGAATATGGGACAAAGCAGAAATATGAATACGCCAGCGAGGCCTATTTCCAGGAACACTACGATGTGATCGTAAAGGATAAGGCCCTTCAGGCGCTGGCTCAGGTCTGAGACGGCAAAGCGGCCGGGGAGAGGAAGATTCTCCCCGGCCGTCTTATGTTTCCTCCTCCGGAGTAACCAGAGAACAGCTGTCCTCCCTCTCCCCGGACATTACCCTGTCATAATAGGCCTGCTTTTCATCGATGTAGGCGATGCTCTTCTCAATTTCTCCAATCTGCGCAAGAAGCTCCTGTCTCTTTTTCTCCAGCACCTGTTTTCGCGCGGAAACCGATGATTTTCCCCGGCGGCACAGCTCCAGAAAATCCCGGATTTCATGGATGCCCATGCCGCAGCTGCGCAGCCGTTTCAGGCATAAAATCCCGCTTATATCCTGCTCGTCAAACACTCTTCGGTTGCCCTCATCCCGCTTAAGGCCCGGGACCAGCCCCTGGTTGCAGTAATATTTTAAGGTCTCATAGGAAAGGCCGGTTGCCTGGCTGGCCTGTTTCATCGTATACATTTCCATTCGCTCCACTCTCTTTCCGCGTTCGCTCTCCCGCCCGATCCGGGCGGAAACAATTATCTCTTGACCGGTAGCTGCTACCGGGTGCTACACTGACAGTATAAACCAGACTTATGAATCTGGCCAGCAGGAGGGATTAGATTTATGAAAGTTTTAATTATTAACGGAAGCCCCCGGGCAAACGGAAATACTTCCATCGCCTTAAAGGAAATGATCAAGGTATTTGACGCCGAGGGCGTGGAGACGGAAGTTCTGCAGATCGGAAACAAAGACATCAGAAGCTGCATCGCCTGCGGCAAGTGCGCACAGACAGGCGCCTGTGTGTTCAACGATCTGGTAAACGAGACAGCGCCGAAGTTTGAAGCCTGCGACGGCCTGGTAGTCGCCAGCCCTGTGTACTACGCCTCCGCCAACGCCACCCTGGTGGCCTTCCTCACCAGACTGTTCTACAGCACCCACTTCGACAAGACCATGAAGGTGGGCGCCAGCGTTGTCTGCGCCAGAAGAGGGGGGCTTTCCTCCACCTTTGATGAGCTGAACAAGTTCTTTACCATCAGCGGCATGCCGGTAGCGTCCAGCCAGTACTGGAACAGCATCCACGGCAGAGCCGCCGGAGAAGCGGCCCAGGACGCGGAAGGCCTTCAGACCATGCGCACTCTGGCACGGAACATGACGTTCTTAATGAAGAGCATCGCTCTGGGCAAAGAAGCCTACGGCCTGCCGGAAAAGGAACCCTTTGCCAGAACGGATTTCATCCGCTGAGGACAGGTGAACCAGCCCGCCGCCAAACAGCGAAAAGACGCCGGAAACCGATGAATTACTGTCGGTTTCCGGCGTCTTTTATTCCGCTCTTTTCGCCTACTTATGGCCCAGCACCTGGTTTAAATCCAGAGTGACCGTTCCGTCCTCTCCCACAAAGCAGGGGATCCCCAGACGGTCTGTCCCCCGCACATCTGCGTAGACCGGGCTGGTCTCTCTCAAGTTTAAGTATTCCTTTAAATCTGCATGACAGGATAAAATATCCTTAAAATCAATCTCAGCGCCTTCTGCCCAGAGGCGGTTTAAGGACGCCAGAGTGTCCGGGCAGAGATGACTTCCAATCACAGTCACTTTCATCATTCACTTTTTCCTTTCCTTTTATTAAATTTCCTGAGCCGCGGTTTTTCTCTCCGCAGCCTTCTTCAGCCAGTCTTTGCCTTCCACCACCCGGGCCACGATCATGGACGCGATGGTATCTCCGGAGGAATTTAAGCAGGTGGCCGCCGGGTCAACCAAAAATCCGATGGTTGCGATCAGCGGGAAGGCCTCCCCAGGGAATCCGAACAGGCTGACGATGAGCATCTCGCCCACCAGACCGCCGCCGGGAGCTCCGGAGAGCACGAAGGCGCTCAGCACTGCCACCACGATTGCCATGGCGTAGGTTCCCGCCCCTGTAAACGGCATCTGGAATACGCCGAAAAGGAAGGCGATCTTTGTGATGGATGAGAGCACAGACCCGTCCATGTGCATGGTGGCTCCCATGGGCAGCACAATGTTGCTGATGTCGTCCGGCACGCCGATCTCATGGCAGGCTTCCATGTTGGCAGGCAGAGCCGCCACAGAACTCTGGGTGGCAAAGGCCGTGACCGCCGGGTTGAAAATATTCTGAAGCATCTTCTTTACCCCTGTCTTTCCGCCGGCGATGTAGGTGTAGATGGGGAAAAATATCACCGCGTACACGGCGCACATGGGATAGTAGATCAGCAGCGTCCGCCCGTAGTCTCCGATCAGCTGCGGCCCGAACTCACCCACCAGGTTCGCGAAGTACGCCCCCAGACCGATGGGAGCCAGCTTCATGATCATATCCACGATCTTCATGATCACGTCATTTAAGTTGGCCAGCAGTCTGCCCACCTGGCTCTCCTGTCCGCCGCAGGCCGCCACGGCCACGCCGGCGATAATGGCGAAGATGATGATGGGCAGCATGTTGTCACGGCTCATCAGGCCGCTGAAATCGTCCACCGTCAGGGTGCTGACGATCATCTGGCTGATGTCTGTGGCCTCCTGCATGGTAGCCTCCCCCATGGAAATAGAGGTGTTGGCTGCCGGCGGCCAGATATTGACCACCACCAGCACCAGGATGGCGGCGCAGACGCCGGTGGCAATAAACGTCACCACCATACTTCCCAGGATCTTTCCCAGCCGCTTCATGTTCAGCATGCTTCCCACCGCCGAGGTGATGGAAACAAATACCATGGGCACCACAATGGTAAACATCAGATTAATGAAGATCTGTCCCACCGGCTGAAGCACAGTAGCCTTCTCCCCGAAGATCACCCCAATAAGCGCTCCGATAATAATACCCGCCAGCAGAATCAGCGGGAAACGGTAACTTTCCCAAATTTTTTTCTTATCCATCTGTATTTCCCCCTAATGATTTTTCTGTGTCTCGCTGTTTACTCCAGACTGTTCACCGCGTCTCTCAGCTGTCCCAGCGCCTTCTCCAGCACGGAACGGGGACAGGCCACGTTCAGTCTCATAAATCCTGTCAGGCTGCGGCCGAACTTCCAGCCCTCATTTAACCCCAGGCCCGCCTTGTAGACCATGAAGTTTTTCAGCTCCTCATTATTCATGCCCAGAGCCCGGCAGTCCAGCCATACCAGATAGGTGGCGTCCGGCACGTTGGGTTTGATCTTCGGAATGTACTTGTCGCAGTACTCCTTCACGAAATCAAAGTTTCCGGAAATATACTCCAGCAGCTGGTCCAGCCACTCCTCGCCTTCCCGGTAAGCCGCTTCCATGGCTACGGAGCTGAAGGCGTTGTTTCTGTGAATGTCCATCTTCATCCAGAACCGGTCGAATTCCTTCTTCATCTCCTCATTGGGGAAAATGGTGGTGGAAGCCTGAAGTCCGGCCAGGTTGAAAGTCTTGGTGGCGGAAACGCAGGTCACGATCCTGGAGGCAATCTCCGGGGAAACCTTCGCCGTGGGCGTGTGTTTCTTTCCGTGGAAAATCAGGTCCGAATGGATCTCATCGGACACCAGCAGCACATCGTTGGCGATGCAGATATCCGCCATCTTTTTCAGCTCCTCCGGAGTCCACACAATTCCCAGAGGATTGTGGGGGCTGCACAGCAGAAATACCTTTACCTTCTCATCTTTTGCCTTCTCCTCAAAGTCCTCAAAATCCACATGCCAGGTTCCGTTCTCCTCCACCAGGCGGTTCTCCACCACTTCCCGGCCCCAGGCTTCCGTCACATCGTAAAACTCAGGATAAACGGGAGTCTGGATCATCACCTTGTCCCCGTCCTTCGTGTACAGGTTTACCAGGGCGGAAAGGGCCGGAACCACGCCCAGGCACCAGCTCATAAGAGACGTGTCCACATCCCAGCCATTTCTCTTTTTCTCCCACTCCTTCACCGCTTCGAAATAGCTGGCCGGTCTGGAGGTATATCCCCAGATTCCCTCCTCCGCCTTCTTGACGCAGACGTCGATAATGGGCTGGGCAGTCTTAAAATCCATATCCGCCACCCAGAGGGGGATCACCTGGTCCGTCCCGAAATTCTGCACTCTCTCATCGTACTTAGAAGAACGATTCTGGCTTCTGTCAATCACTTCGTCGAAATTATACTTCATGCTGATCTTCCTTTCTCTCGCTGGGCCTTTTTCTTCCCGGCCTCAGCCTCTGCCCATATAAAAAGCAATGTCCATGCCAACTTTTAAAATTTTTGCAAAAAAAATTAAATGCCGGGGTTTTCCGGCATTTAAAGGGGATTCCCGAACCTCTTCACTCTGATTTTGGGATCCGAAAATTGGTTTATTTGGTTTATATTTGGTTATTTTAGTTCATTATTGGTTGTTTTGGTTGTTTTGGCTGCCAACATTCATCTATACCGGCTTTCTGACCTGCAGATCTTCCCAGGCCTTCCGGCCCGCCGGCGTAATCCGGCTTCCGCCCCGGCCCCTGGACACCTTCGCCAGACCGGCCGCCGCCAGCTGCGTCAGACTCTCCCGCACTTCCCGCTGGGAAAGGGGAAGGTGACTCTTCCGTGCCGCCTCCAGGATCTTCTCCCGGCCGGTCAGCTCTCCCTGCTCCTCTGCCCGGAAAAGCTCTCCCAGCACAAACCGGCTGACCATGTTCCAGCAGCAGGAGGTCTCCTGCACCGCCTTTCCCCCGTCCGCTGCCGTTCTCCGGAACCTTCCTCCGACGCCCATTCCGGCCATGGTGGGCGGCAGGTCTTCCATGCCGATCACCTGGCTGCCCGTATAATTAAAGTACTCCGCCGCGTTGCGCAGCTCCCGGATATTTCCCGGCCAGGAATAATGCAGCAGAAAATCACGAACCTCCTCCGACAGGCAGAAGTTTCCGTTCAGCTGCCGGCGGAAATGCTCCAGCAGAAGGAGAATGTCCTCTCCCCGCTCTCTGAGGGGCGGCACCACCACAGTGAGGGCGTTGAGCCGGTAATACAGATCCCGTCGGAAACTTCCCTCCTCCACCTTCTGCTCCAGAGACTCATTGGTAGCGGCCACAACCCGCACATCCACGTGGACGATGGTGCTGCCGCCCACCCGCATCACCTCTCCTTCCTGGAGAACACGTAGCAGTTTCACCTGCATGGCCGGGCTCATGCCTTCCACCTCATCCAGGAACAGGGTGCCGCCATGGGCAAATTCAAAGAGTCCCGGTCTGCCGCCTTTTTTCGCCCCGGTAAAGGCTCCTTCCTCATAGCCGAAGAGTTCGCTCTCCAGCAGGTTTTCCGGCATGGCCGCCACATTGATGGCCACAAAGGGGCCCTTTGCCCGGTGAGACGCGCAGTGGACGGCGTGAGCCAGAAGCTCCTTGCCCGTTCCCGTCTCTCCCATGATCAGCACCGGGCTCTCCGTCACCGCCATTTTCAGCAGGATTTCCTTCGTCCGCCGGATGCAGTCCGACTCCCCCAGCACGTCGTCTATGGTGTATCTGGCCATATAACCTTTCTGAAGAAGCTGATTTCTCAGCTCGTTCTGGCGGGACTCCACCTCGCTGAACTTCTGCATCACCGCAAAAGCTCCGATGCACTCTTTCTGGCGCAGCACCGGCATGACGGCTATGGTCACGTTGACCCCGTACAGTTTCATCACCCTGGCGGGAATCTCCTGTTTTTCCGTGATAGCCCGGTAAAATGGAATGTAGGGAAATACCTCCTCTCCCCGCTTTCCCATGACCAGGCTGCTCTCCACCCGGGCGATCTGACAGGCCTTCCGGTTGCAGGCGAAGATCTCCCCCTTTTCATTGACTCCCACCAGGCCCTCATCCAGGATTTCCATTAATATATGAAACTGGCTCTCCAGCTTCCTGGAACGGGAATACATCTGGTCAAAGCTGTAGTTGCTGGTGGCCATGGAGCGAAAATATTCCTGAAAGACCTCCGTCTCCGGGAGCGCCTCCAACCCCAGACGGAGGGCAATCTCGATCATCATCCCTGACGTGCAGGATCGGTGACCGATGTTGAGCACTTTTTTCACTCCCTCCGGCACATACCGCTCCTCATCCGGCGTCACCGCCAGTTCCGCCGGCTCCTCCAGAACCGCCCCCGGATAAAAGGGGATGAACTGGATATGATTGACCCCCAGGGACGCCAGCTGGGCGATGGCTTCCCGCCCCATGGTCTCCGTCATGTTGACGAACAGGGCCTTCGTCCCCTCAGGGATCCCCCAGAGCTCCTCCAGCGTATCCCATTTATAAGAAACTTCAATGCCCATGGTCACGGAATCTATGGGCACATGCCTGGCCACTTCCTCCGCCGAACCGTAGGCGTCTGTGGAAATGGCAAACAGATCCGCTCCCGGCAGTTTTCCTGTGGCAGACCCATCCCTCACGCTGTAGGACCTCACCTCTGCGTAATCATGGAACAGACTCTCGATCTGTCCCGCGTAAAAAGCCGCAGCCCTGGGATCCAGGGCTACAACCGCAATGGTTTTCTTCATAATCCACGATCACCTCTTGCTCTGCTTTCTGCGCTTTCCCTGGCGCTTGGGAATCTTATTTTCCTCAAAATCCTTGTAGATTACCTTATAATATACGGAAATCACCTTATAAAACGTGTCAATCTCGGCAGGCGTACATTCTTTCTGAATTTTGCTCAGCGTCTTTGTAATATCCAGAATATCGTACAATTTGTGGGACCGGCTCACCTGGTATCCGGTCTCCGTAATGTAAAGATAGACGTTCTTTCCGTTGCCTTCCTTTTTGGTCTTCGTCACCAGCCCCAGATCTTCCAGCCGGCTGACAATCTGGGAAATGGCTCCCTTCGTCTTGTGCCAGTAGGCGGTCAGCTCCGTCACCGTCGTCCCCGGATGATCCTCAATATAGGTCAGGGTGTGGGACTCGATCATGGTCAGGGGGTGGCCGTTTCCATAATCGTGTTCCGCGTAAATATAGTCGTTGTACCGCATGACAAATTCATATATCACATTGTGGCGGTCGTTGAGGGCCTGAAATGTCTGATTGATAAAGCCGCTCTCCGCATTGGACGGAATAAATCCGTTCTCGTCGGCGGTCTTCGCCAGAGCGTCCTTCTCCGTCAGTTCAGACTCGCTGTTGATCTCTGCTATCATAGAAGAAATTTGTTTAAGTATTAAACTATCATCCCGTTTTTCCCTGTCTGTCATTCAAGTTCTCCTTTTTCGCGTAATCTCCATAATTCCCAAAACGGAAATGGTTTTTTCATAAACTATTATACCAATAAGTCAATTTAAAATCAATATATTTTAACCTATTTAAGCAAAAATATACAAAAATAGTTTAGTTTTTAAACGGAATGCTATTGACATTCTCTTTTTCCTGGTGTAATATAAAACCATCACAAAGGTTTATTGATTAAACTATAAAAGCTCGCGAGTTTCAATCAAAAAGAAGGATCATTTAAAAAGGAAAGGATGCAGAAAACTATGAGCAAGAAGTACAATTTTGATGAGATTATCAATCGTCGGGGAACCAGCTGCCTGAAGTATGATTTCGGCATGAAGCGCAAGGGAAGAGACGACCTGCTTCCTCTGTGGGTGGCAGATATGGACTTCGCCCTTCCCCAGGAGATTCTGGATGATTTCCGGGCAAGAATTGATCACGGCATCTTCGGCTATACCGATCCGGACGCGGAGTACTACGCCGCTATGGACCGCTGGTTCTTCAACCATCACGGCTATCACGTAGATCCTGACACCGTGACCGTTGGCTGCGGCATTGTATACGGACTGGCCACCGGCGTTCACGCTTTCACAAAAGAGGGCGACGCAATCCTGATCCAGCAGCCGGTTTACTATCCCTTCCGGGAAGTGATCGAGGACAACGGCAGAATCTTCATCAACAACCAGCTTCACTATGAGAACAACTATTACACCATCGATTTCGAGGATTTCGAGAGAAAGATCGTGGAGAACAACGTGAAAGTGTTCATCCTCTGCAATCCTCACAACCCGGTGGGAAGAGTGTGGAAGAAAGAAGAGCTGGAGAGACTGGGCGACATCTGCCTTGCTCATAACGTAATCATCATGGACGATGAGATCCACTGCGACTTCGTATATGGCGATAATCACTTTACCAGCTTCCTGACCCTGGATCCCAAATACCGCTCCAACCTGGTGGTGTACACCTCTCCCAGCAAGACCTTCAACGTAGCGGGCTTCCAGCCGGCCAACATCATCATCTACGATGAGGAGCTTCGGGCAAAATACCGTCACGCCAACGCAGGCGCCGGCTACAGCCAGGGCAACATCATGGGAATCACCGCTGTGAAATCCTGCTACACCAAGGGCGACGAGTGGGTAAAAGAACTGGTGGAGTACATTTCCGGCAACATCGCCTATGTGAGAGACTTTGTAAAGGAGAACTTCCCGAAGGCCACCTTTGTGGAGCCGGAAGGCACATACCTGGTATGGATCGACTTCTCCGGATACGGCTATACTGACGAGGAGCTGGAGCACATCATGCTGGAGGAGGCGAAGCTGTGGCTGGATTCCGGCAAGATCTTCGGACCGGAGACCGCTCAGTTCGAGAGATTCAACCTGGCATGCCCGCGGGCTACCGTGGAGCAGGCGTTTAACCAGCTGAAGGAAGCTCTGGACAAGCATCAGAAATGGAACTAACCTGACAAGAAAGAATAGGGGGAATCACTTCATGAAAAACATTTGGAATACCTACAAATCATCTTTCCTGCTTCTGGCAGCCATGATCATCGGCGGCGTGGTGGGAATGTTCTGGGGCGAGGGCGCTTCCGTCCTGCAGCCGGTGGCAGATATCTTCCTGAACCTGCTGTACTGCTGCGTGGTGCCGCTGATCTTCTGCTCCCTGACCTCCGCCATCGCGAAAATGGAGGACCTGACCAAACTGAGAAAGATTCTGATCACTTTCCTTGTGGGAACCATCGTAAGCGGCGTCATCGCCTGCCTGTTCATGGTGATTCCTTCTCTGATCTTTGATCCCGGCAAGGGAGCGGTTCTGGATCTCACGGAGGACGTGGCAGACGCCACCGGCAGCCTGAACATCCTGGGAATGTTTACCGTCAACGACTTCCCGCTGCTGTTCTCCAAGTCCAACCTGATGGCCCTGATCGTCTTCACCGTGATCTTCTCCATCGCCATCATTATGGCCGGTGAAAAGGGAAAACCTGTCGTTCACGCCATGGACTGCATGACTGAAGTGATCGTAAAGGTTATCAATATTGTAATGAAGCTGGCTCCCCTGGGCCTGGGCTGCTACTTCGCCATCCTGATCGGACAGTACGGCGACCAGGTGGTGGGACCTCTCTCCAGAGGCATTATCATGTACCTTGTGGTAGTTCTGATCTACTATGTGGTTTCACAGACCGTCATGGCCTACATCGGCGCCGGCTCTGAGGGTGTCAAGATCTGGTGGAAAGGCGCCGCGGCTCCCACTCTGACCGCTCTGGGCACCTGCTCCTCCGCTGCATCTCTTCCGGTAAACATGATGCACGCAAAGGAGATCGGAATCCCCGATGAGATCGCTGACATCGCCGTGCCTCTGGGCGCAAACCTTCACAAGGACGGAGCCTGCATTATCCAGATCTTAAAGATCGCCCTGCTCTGCTCCGTGTTCGGCATCGACTATGCCACCCCCAGAAACATCTTCATGTCCATCGTGGTGGCCGTGATTGCCTCCGTGGTCATGGGCGGAATCCCGGCAGGCGGATATGTGGCTGAGATCTTCATCATCTCCGTATTCGGCTTCCCCACCGTATCCATTCCCATCATGGTTCTCATCGGAACCATCACAGACGCGCCGGCAACTGCCATCAACGTAACGGGAGATACGGGACTGGCCATGATCATCGCCAGAGTGGTGGAAGGAAAAGACTGGCTGAAAAAGTCCCAAGCCAAACGAAGCGCCCAGGCAGGCTGACCCCTGCCGGCGCTCCCGGCTTTAAGGCCGATCAGATACGTCTGCCGGCTTAACACGCAAAAGGCCTGTGAAACGTGCGCAAAACACATTTCACAGGCCTTTTTATTACCTGTTTTCCTTATTTGTCGGCCAGGATCTCATTTAACTGGCTGACCAGCACGTCACAGTCAATGCCGTGAACCATGCACGCTTCCTCCAGAGACTCTGCCTGGGAAGCCGGGCATCCTAAGCAGTGCATTCCTGCTCTCATTAAAATCGGCGCAACGCAGTCATCCATCTGGACGAGAGCGCCGATCAACATATCCTTGCTGATCTGCATACCGCAATTCCTCCTTTTGTTGATATGTTTACTATAATACTTTTCCGCCGGCTTGGCAAGGCCATTCTTAATTTTTAATATTTCCTATATGAAAAGTATGAAAAAAAGTACAAGAAACTGCCTTGACCTGTATACACTCCTTCTATATAATGTTCTCATCATCAAAAAAAAACAAAGGAGGAAACCCAGACATGAGAAACGAATGGCGTACATTCACCGGCGGCATATGGGAGAAAGAGATCAATGTGAGAGATTTCATTCAGAAGAACTACACCCCCTACGACGGCGATGAAGCATTCCTTGCGGGACCAACCCAGAACACAAAGGATCTTTGGGATCAGGTTATGGAGCTTTCCAGGAAAGAGCGGGAAGCCGGCGGAGTTCTGGATATGGACACAAAGATTATTTCCACCATCACTTCCCACGGACCGGGGTATTTAGATAAAGAAAAAGAAACTATTGTGGGCTTTCAGACAGACAAGCCCTTCAAGCGTTCTCTGCAGCCCTACGGCGGCATCCGCATGGCGGAGAAGGCCTGTTCTGAAAACGGCTACACAGTAGATCCGGAAATCGGCGAGTTTTTCACCATCCACAGAAAAACCCACAACGCGGGCGTATTTGACGCCTACACGCCGGAGATGCGGGCCTGCCGTTCCAGCCACATCATCACCGGACTTCCCGACGCCTACGGCCGGGGCCGGATCATCGGCGATTACCGCCGGGTGGCTCTCTACGGCGTGGACCGTCTGATCGAGGACAAGGAAGAGCAGAAGGCCACCACCCGCACCATCATGTATTCTGACGTGATCCGGGAGCGGGAGGAGCTGTCAGAGCAGATCCGGGCCCTGAAGGAGTTGAAGAAGCTGGGCGAGATCTACGGCTTTGATATCTCCCAGCCGGCAAAGGACGTAAAAGAAGCCATCCAGTGGACCTATTTCGGCTATCTGGCCGCAGTGAAGGAGCAGAACGGAGCTGCCATGTCCTTAGGACGCACCTCCACCTTCCTGGACATCTACGCCCAGCGGGATCTGGCGGAAGGCCGGTACACAGAGGAGGAGATCCAGGAGTTTGTGGATCACTTTATCATGAAGCTGCGCCTGGTGAAATTCGCCAGAACGCCGGAGTACAACGCCCTGTTCTCCGGAGACCCCACCTGGGTGACGGAGTCCATCGGCGGCATGGGAATCGACGGCCGCCACATGGTGACGAAAATGTCCTACCGCTATCTCCACACCCTGGAGAACCTGGGAACGGCTCCTGAGCCCAACCTGACGGTGCTCTGGTCC
The DNA here is from genome assembly GCA_019114465.1 of Candidatus Lachnoclostridium avicola. Taxonomy (GTDB): domain Bacteria; phylum Bacillota; class Clostridia; order Lachnospirales; family Lachnospiraceae; genus Lachnoclostridium_A; species Lachnoclostridium_A avicola. The sequence continues at coordinate 34,743 of DXFM01000015.1, read as the reverse complement.
ACCAAGCTCCCCATGAACTTCAAGCGGTTCTGCGCCAAGACTTCCATCATGTCCTCTTCCATCCAGTACGAGAACGACGACCTGATGAGAGTGACCCACGGAGACGACTACGCCATCGCCTGCTGTGTTTCTTCCATGCGGGTGGGCAAGGAAATGCAGTTCTTCGGCGCCCGGGCCAACCTGGCAAAATGCCTGCTCTACGCCATCAACGGCGGCGTGGACGAGATCTCCAAAAAGCAGGTGGGACCGAAATACCGTCCCATCACCTCCGAGTACCTGGATTATGACGAGGTCATGGACGCCTACAAGGACATGATGAAATGGCTGGCCGGCGTATATGTAAACGCATTGAACATCATCCACTATATGCACGACAAGTACTGCTATGAGCGGATCCAGATGGCTCTTCACGACAAGAAGGTGACCCGCTGGTTCGCCACCGGAATCGCCGGACTGTCCGTGGTGGCCGACTCCCTGTCCGCCATCAAGTACGCAAAGGTAAAAACCGTACGGGATGAGAACGGCATCGTAGTGGATTATGAAGTGGAAGGAGACTTCCCCAAATACGGCAACAACGACGACCGGGTAGACTCCATCGCCGCAGAGCTGGTGCACACCTTCATGAATTATGTGAGGGGCAACCACACCTACCGCGGCGGCATTCCCACCACTTCCATTCTGACCATCACCTCCAACGTGGTGTACGGCAAGAATACGGGATCCACCCCCGACGGAAGAAAGGCGGGCGAGCCCTTTGCTCCCGGGGCCAATCCCATGCATCACCGGGATTCCCACGGTGCGGTGTCCTCCCTGGCGTCTGTGGCGAAGCTGCCCTTCAAGGATGCCCAGGACGGAATCTCCAACACCTTCTCCATTATCCCGGACGCTTTAGGGAAAGACGGACAGGTCTTTATGGGGGATCTGGAAGTGGAGATCTCCGGCTTTGACGGAGGCTGCTGCGAAGGCGGCGCCTGCGACAGCCCCACTCTGTTTGAGGGACTGGACAGAGAATAATTTTTTACAAGGAGGATATACAGCTATGGCAAATATCAACGAAGCACAGATCGACAACCTGGTTTCCCTTCTGGACGGCTATGCTGCCCAGGGCGGACATCATTTGAACGTAAACGTATTTTCCAAGGACACTCTGCTGGACGCTCAGGCCCATCCCGAGAAATATCCCCAGCTGACTGTCCGGGTTTCCGGCTACGCCGTAAACTTCAACAAGCTGACGAAGGAACAGCAGGACGAGGTCATCTCCCGTACTTTCCACACAGCGATTTAAGTTCCGTCGGACGGCGGTTGTCAGATTTCAGTCACAATATCCAATGACAGACAAGGAGGCAGAACATGAAAGGACGCATTCATTCCATCGAAAGCTTCGGAACTGTGGACGGTCCCGGCGTAAGACTGGTGGTTTTCGTAAAAGGCTGTCCCATGCGCTGCCTCTACTGCCACAACCCGGACACCTGGACCATGGACGGGGCTGAGGAGATGGAGGCTGAGGAGATCATCCGGCAGTTCAACTCCGCCAGAGGCTTTTACCGAAACGGGGGCATCACCGTTTCCGGCGGGGAACCCCTTCTCCAGATGGAATTTCTCACAGAGCTGTTCTCTCTGGCGAAGGCGGAGAAGATCCACACCTGCATCGACACCTGCGGGATCACCTTCCGGCCGGAGGATCCGGTCTTCATGGAAAAGCTGAATGCCCTTCTCGCCCTGACGGACCTGATTCTTCTGGACATCAAGCATATTGACCCGGAAGAACACAAAAAACTCTGCGGCCAGCCAAACGCTCCCATCCTGGCCTTTGCCAGATATCTGAGTGATATGGGAAAACCGGTGTGGATCCGCCATGTGGCAGTTCCCGGCATCACCATGAACCGCCGCTGGCTGTACGAGACGGGACGGTTCATCGGCACCCTGAAAAATGTAAAGGCCCTGGACGTTCTCCCCTATCACGATATGGGAAAAATCAAGTATGAGAAGCTGGGTCTGGAATACCCCTTAAAGGATACTCCGCCCCTGTCCAAAGAGGACGCGGTCCGCGCCCGGTCCGTGATTCTGGAAGGTATCCGTGCTTCAAAAATAGAACAAAGGAAACAGTAATTTCCACTTGAATATTTGACAATTATAATATAAAATAAATTGTAATCTATACAATATTTATTCAAGGAGGTATTTACAATGGCATATGTAATTACTGATACCTGTGTTTCCTGTGGTTCCTGCGCAGCTGAGTGTCCCGTAGGCGCTATCTCTGAGGGGGATGGCAAGTACGTAATCGACGCTGATACCTGCATTGACTGCGGTACCTGCGCTGCTACCTGCCCGACAGGAGCAATCGAAGGCTAATTGTGATTGGCATTACATAAAAGCCCCTTCCGATGGAAGGGGCTTTTATCATCTCTCATAATATATCTTAAATAGCAAAAGGAGGAATATCCTTATGAAAAGACCTGTGATTGGCATCACTGCAAGCCACGACACGGAACATGACAAACTTTTCATCAACTCCGTCTATCTGCGGGCCATCCGCAATGCCGGCGGCATTCCCATGATCTTCCCCATGGAGGTGACGGAGGACGACTTGAGAGACCTGGTGACTTTAACGGACGGCGTACTGTTTACCGGCGGGGACGATATCCATCCGTTTCTCTATGGGGAGGAGACCGACGCCAAATGCGGCAACGTCTCCCAGCCCAGAGATTCCATGGAGATGGCCCTTGTTCCCCTGGTAATGGAGTTTGGAAAACCTATTTTCGGTATCTGCCGGGGAATCCAGATTCTGAACACCGCCATGGGTGGCACTCTTTATCAGGATATCCCCTCTCAGTTTAAATCTGAGCTCTCCATCGCCCACCGTCAGCCTTTCGCCTACAAGGTGCCCTCCCACACCGTAGACATCACCCCGGGCACTCTCCTCTCCCGGATTCTGGGGGAAGAGCACGCGTCCATCGCGGTGAACAGCATGCACCATCAGGCCATCAAGGACGTGGCACCCGGGCTGGAAGTCTGCGGCTACGCCCCGGACAAAATGATCGAGGCCGTATATGCCCCGGACTATCCCTTCCTCCTGGGCGTCCAGTGGCACCCGGAACATCTGACCACCTCCCAGCCGGATGCGGCGAAGCTGTTCGCGGCTTTTGTGGACGCCTGCCGGTAAGCGGGATTTCTCGTCCTGCTGACTATCATTTTTGCCAGTAAGGCGGGATTTTTTCCGCCATTTTTCCCCGCATTGCCAAAATTTTCCCCAAGGCGTCTTTCCATCTGTACAAGGTCCGGAAACCGGTCTATAATGTTGTTTTTGAAAAGCAGGGATGGCTGGCAGATGCCGTCATTCCCGCTCTATTTTAAGATAACAGGGGAAAGAGGTACTATTATGGCAAAAAGCGACATCAGAGATATGACCACAGGCTCTCCCTTTCAGCTGATCCTGGGCTTTGCCGTGCCCATGCTGCTGGGGCTTTTATTTCAGCAGTTTTACAGTATGGTGGACACCATTATCGTGGGAAAATACCTGGGTGTGAGTGCCCTGGCGTCGGTGGGATCCACCAGTTCCATCAACTTTATGATCATTGGATTCTGCACCGGCGTGTGCAGCGGATTTTCCATCCCCGTGGCTCAGAAATTCGGTGCTGGGGACCATCACGGTCTCCGCTGCTTTGTGGCCAACGCCGGCTGGCTGTCCCTGATTTTTTCCGTGGTGATGACTCTGGTTGTCTGCTTCCTCTGCATGGACATCCTGCGGTGGATGAACACCCCGGACGACATCATCCAGGGCGCCTACGACTATATATTTATCATTTTTGCGGGAATCCCGGTCACCTATCTCTACAATATTCTGGCCGGTATTATCCGCTCCCTGGGGGACAGCCGGACACCGGTCTACTTCCTGCTGCTCTCCTCCGTCATCAATATTTTTCTGGATCTGTTCACCATCCTGGTCATGGGAATGGGGGTAGACGGAGCGGCTTACGCCACTGTAATCTCCCAGGCGGTCTCCGGCGTGCTCTGCTTCTTCTATATGCGCGCCCACTTCCCCATCCTGAAAATGTCAAAGGACGAGACCAGATTCAATCTGGGAATGATCAAGATTCTCTGCGGTATCGGCATTCCCATGGGACTGCAGTACTCCATCACCGCCATCGGCAGTGTGATCCTGCAGACGGCAGTGAACGGCCTGGGATCCCTGTATGTGGCTGCCGTATCCGCGGGAAACAAAATCACCCAGTTTTTCTGCTGTCCCTTTGACGCCCTGGGGGCCACCATGGCCACCTGGGCCGGCCAGAACGTGGGAGCAGGGAAATTCGGGCGGGTGCGGGAAGGCGTAAAGTATGCTTCCATTATCGGCTGCGTTTACGCTGTCATCGCCTTCCTGGTGCTCACCTTTTTCGGCCGTTATCTGGCTCTCCTCTTCCTGGACGCGGATGAGACTGCCACCATCGGCAATGTGGCCCTGTTTCTGTTTGGAAACAGCATGTTCTACATTCCCCTGGTGTTTGTAAATGTGGTCCGCTTCTCCATTCAGGGCATGGGATTCAGCAAGTTCGCCATCCTGGCGGGAGTGTTTGAAATGTGTGCCAGAACCTTCGCCGGCATGTGCCTGGTGCCCATTTTCGGCTATCCCGCCGCCTGCTTTGCCAGCCCCATGGCCTGGATCGCCGCCGACATCTTTCTGATCCCGGCATTCCGGTACTGCCTGAGAAAATGTGCCGCGTCGGGAAGCACTCTCTGAGAAAAAACGCCGGAGAGCGAGAATTTTGCAATCACTCGCTCCCCGGCGTTTTTATGCCTTATATCAGCTTTTTCTCTTTTTAGTTCGTTCCGATGGACATGGTCTCCGGAAGAGTCCTTTCCGCCGGAAAATGCCTTATTTCTCCCCTGATGCCATCTCCTGCCTGATCATTTCCGCCAGCCGTCCTGCCGACTCCTCCGGCGTCATGTCCATTTCGTCAAAAGTCACATCCGCGTATTTTTCATAGTAGGGCGTCCTCTCGTCGTACAGTTTTCGGAGAGTCATCCCATTTTTCAGCACCACGCCCCGCTCCACCGGGTTTCCGATTCTGCGGGCCATCTCCTCAAAGCTCAGCTTTAAGTACACCACAATACTGATATCCCTTAAATGCTCCATAGCTTCCGCCCCGTAGATCACGCTTCCTCCCGGAGCGATCACACATCCGTCCATCTTCAGGGCAGCGTTGATCCTGTTTTCTATTTCCAGAAAACCATCGTCTCCCTCCTGGGCAATAATCTCTTTGAGAAGTCTTTTTTCTTCTGCCTCAATGATCCTGTCCACATCTACAAACTCAAAGTCCAAAGCCTCTGCCAGCCTCTGGCCCAGAGTACTCTTGCCGGATGCGGGCATCCCAATCAGCGTCACATTTGTCTTCATACCGACCGCCTTTTCTTCTGAACGGAATAGCCGAATTTGCCCACTGCCTCCCCCAGCACTCGATATTCGCCGTGGGAGTAGGCGATCAGGTCCGTTCCGTTTAAATCAAATTTTCCGTTCTCATTCATATAGCTCTCATCCACATCCACCGCGACCACCTTCGCCATAAACATGTCGTGGGAACCCAGGTGCTTCACCTCCGTCACCTGGCATTCGATGTTTACCGGACATTCTTCGATGACAGGCACAGCCACTTTGGACGCCTTTCCCGCCGTCAGTCCCGTCTCCTTCCACTTGTCCACATCCCGGCCGGATTTTACACCGCAGTAATCCGCCGCGAAGGCAGTTTTCCTGGTGGTCAGGTTGATGACAAATTCCCCGGTCTCCTCCAGCATATGGTGGGAATACCGCTCCGGCTTCACAGATACATAGGTCATCGGAGGATCTGAGCAGATCGTCCCCGTCCATGCTATTGTGATAATATTTGTATGTCCTGCTTTGTCAGCCACTGTAACCATAGCTGCCGGCACCGGATAGACCATATTTCCCGGTTTCCACGTCTGTCTTGCCATAGCTCTCCTCCCATTCATAAGGTTTTCTTATAGAATAACAAAAAATGAGGGCAATGTACACCCTCATTCTCCGCTGAAATATTAATAAAGCTGCTTTTTTGCTGAAATCAGTTCTGTACCGCCAGCATAATGGCAGGAATCAGCTGCTTCTTTCTGGAAACCACGCCCGGAAGATGGACCACCGTGCCGTAGTTTTCGTCCACCGTTCCGTGAAGGGCGGACACCACCATCTGCTCGGAACCCTGGCCCTCGCAGATCAGATCTGTGGACTCCGTCAGAATATTGGTGAGCATGAAGAACATCATATCCATGCCCTTCTCCTCCCGCTCTTTTCTGGCATAGGGAATCAGCCTGCCTTTTAATTCCTCCAGCTCGTCCGCGTTCACAGAGCTGATCTGGCCCACGCCGAAGGTCTTCTTGCCCGCGGTAAACCGCTTGAAATCCTGATAGAAGATCTCGCTCTCCGTCTTTCCCTTCAGGTCGCTGGCCGCCGCGAACATCTCCGAGGCGTACTTCTCCACCTGGATTCCCGCGATATCCGCCAGCTCCAGAGCCGCTCTCTTGTCCACCTCCGTACAGGTGGGGGAACGGAACAGAAGCGTGTCCGAGATAATGGCGCTGCACAGCAGTCCGGCAATCTCCCTCTCCGGCTTGATTCCCGCTTCCTGATACATCTGGTACACAATGGTGCCCGTACAGCCCAGAGGCTGATTGCGGAAAAACACCGGAGAAATGGTCTCAATGGTGCCCAATTTGTGATGGTCGATGATCTCCATGATCTCCGCGCTCTCCACTCCGTCCACTGCCTGGGTTTTTTCGTTGTGGTCCACCAGAATGACCTGTTTTCCTCTGGCACCCAGCAGGTTCCGGCGGGAGATCATGCCCCAGTATTTTCCATCTTTGTCCAGAATGGGGAAATCCCTGTACCGTTTGCTGGCCATCACATCACGGATATCTTCAATGTAATCGTCTCTCTCAAAGGTCACCAGGTTTTCCGTCTTCATGAAATAGCTGATGGGCATGCTCTGATTGATCAGTCTGGCCGCCGTAAACGCGTCATAGGGAGTAGTCATCACCGTACATCCTCTCTCCTGGGCCAGCTTCCGGATGGTCATGGACACAGCCGCTCCCTCGCAGACGATGATGCAGTCCGCCTCCATCTCGATGGCGCACAGCTGGGATTCATACCGGTTTCCCAGAATCACCAGATCGTGGGGCTGAATATAGTACTCCATCATGTCCGGATTGGCCGCGGCAATCAGCACTTTGCCCTGATTGAAATAGGCGTCCTCATCCCCGATGATGATCAGTCCCTCCAACGTCTCCACAATGTTGGAGTACTGGGTATTGGCCTTTGACATGATGCTGCTGTCATACACATTCATGTAGGACTTTGTAATGTCACCCACAGTGATCAGGCCTTCCAGCGTGCCGTTTTCCTTTAACACCGGCAGGGTCACCACCCCCGCCTCCTGCATCAGATTCCAAGCTTTTTTCAGGGAAATATTCCGGTTCACACCGGCTGTCTTGCGTATCTCAATATCTTTTACCTGAGTCCTCACGTCCCGGACCAGCTCCGGCTCCTCCACGCCGAAATAATCCAGGACAAATTTGGTCTCCCGGCTGATGCTGCCCGCTCTTGCCGGCACATACCGGCCTCCCGTGACAGCCCTCTTCAGGCTCGCATAGCCGATGGCCGAACAGATGGAATCTGTATCCGGATTCTTGTGGCCGATCACTATGGTCCTTCTCTCCTTCTGATCCATTTTTTCGTACCTCCTGCATCCCCGCGCTTCACAATCTATTAACACGGAGTTCATATCTTATTCACATTTGTTCTTTATACTTAATGCATATAAATTAAAAGTTTTATTTCTTGAATACAGACAAAATGCACATAGATTTTTCATAATTGCCCCGGCTGTCTCTACGACGCCGGGGTCTCCTCATTTAAACGGAACACTCAGTTTCCGGGGCTGAAAAACAGCCCCGGATTTTTTACTGCCGGAATCTGCCGCCTGTTCCGGACCGCACCTGTCTGTCAATCCAGAATCAGTCTGGCGGCGCCGTAAATGCCGGCGTCATTGCCCAGCTTTGCCAGGCTGATGATTCCTTTATTGTCTGAGATGGGAGAATAATATTTGTAATATTTATCGATCAGATCCGTCAGGTAAGTACCCGCCCGGGACACACCGCCGCCCACCACAAAGCACTCCGGATCCACGGTCAGCGCCACATGGGAAAATACCAGTCCCAGATAGCGGGCCGCCGTGTCAGCTACCTGGGCCGCCATCTCATCTCCGGCCTTCGCCTCGTCCAGCACATTTTTAGCCGACACGGAATCTCCGTATTTGCGGAGAGCGGATGGCTTGTCCGAAGCAGCCATAGCCCTCCTGGCCTCTCTGGCAATGCCGGTGGCGGAAGCCACCTGCTCCAGACATCCCTGTCCGCCGCAGTTGCAGTGTTCCTTCTCCTCGTCTCTCACATGGAAATGGCCGATCTCACCGCCCAGGCCGTGACGGCCTGCCACGATCTTCCCGTCCAGAATCACGCCGCCTCCTACGCCTGTGCCCAGGGTTACCATCACAATGTCGTGATAGCCTTTTCCTCCGCCCTGCCACATTTCTCCCAGAGCTGCCACGTTGGCGTCATTTCCGCTCTTTACCTTCATGCCGTCCAAAAGGGCGCTCAGCTCTTTTTCCGGATTCATGTCCCGCCAGCCCAGATTCACGCAGACCTCCACATATCCATCCGGCAGCACAGGCCCGGGAAGGCCCATTCCCGCGCCCAGCACATCTTCCTTTTTCAGATTTTTCTCCGCCATCTTCTCCTTGATGGACGCGGCAATATCTCCCAGAATATAGACGCCGTTCTCCTCTTTTCTCGTGGTGATCTCCCACTTTTCCTCCAGCGCCCCGCTCTCGTCAAAAAGTCCCAGCTTCACCGTAGTTCCGCCGATGTCAATACCAAAGATTTTCTTTGACATAACTGCCTCCCTCTTTTCTTTTGATTATCACTGCAGCCGGATCTCCTTCATCACCTGGGGACCCGTCACAATCACAGAACTGCCGCTGCGGCCCTGTCTGATCTGCTGAATCTCCATTCCCAGCCCGCCCGAGTACTTCAGAGTCCCGCTGGTACTGTAGATCTGGCATGCTTCCTCATTATAAAGTATCACCATATCCCCGGAAATATCCGCATGTTTATACTGGAAATTAAACTCCGCCGTAAACACCGGATCCCCGTTTATGCGGTACAGCTCCATCCGGTAGGGATTCTCCCCTCCGGAGGTGCGAACAATAAATCCTGCGTATTCATCCGAATAAAATACGGTCTGTATGCTCTCCTCCGGTTCCGCCTGGCTGGTCAGCTCCACCGCGGCCTGATTTCTGGAGGAAAAAAAGCTGATTCCCCTGTCCGTAAAAGCACAGGCATGGGTCTCATCCGGATAGATCACCCTGGCGGCAATGGAGTCGGCGAACTCTTCGTCAAAACCGCCTACCAGATGCTTCTGATTCTGTCCGATCTCAGAGAAATCATAAAATACCACCCGGTTCTTCAGCTCTCCGCCGTCCACGTACATGTAGGAAGCGATGGTCTGGCTTCCGTCGGGGGAGAGGGCGATGTCTAAGGGATATCCGTCCCCGGACATGGCAGCCCGCACCGTCAGGTCGATGGTGCTTCCATCCCTGTTGTAATACTGAATGTAGCTGGCGCCGGAATCTTCCAGCACCGCCGCCGCGATGCCGGTCTGGGACACCACTGCCTTGACCACCGGAAGCACCGTGGACGCCTGTCCCAAAACGCCGGTCAGGCCGCAGATATAGATGCTGTTTCCCTGAAGGTCCGCCACCACCGCATAATCGCCGTTGACGCAGCACGCCGGATTCTTCATCTCATAGCTGGCCATCCACACCGTTTTGCCGCGGGAATCGATATAGGACATTCCGTCCCGGGTATATTTCAGCACATTGGTTCCGAAATTCTCATAATTGGCGGTTCCGCCTTCCTCCACCGCCGTCTCCCACACGTCCTGGAATTCTGTATACTGGCGCTGAGCCGTATAAAAACGGAATCCGATTCCAAGTCCCACCGCGATCACCACCAGAAATAGGATCCACAGGCGGCGTCCGCCTTTCTTTTTCCCGCTGCCTGCGCCGGAAGCGGCGGCCTCTTCCAGGGCGGCCGGCCTGTCCTCTCCGGAGGAAATAATCTGCCTTTTCAGTTCTCTTTTTTTCCGTTCCCGATTCATGGAACTCATATCGCTCATGCCCTGCTGTCTCCTGAAAATGGTTGTCTTTTTACATACCAACAGTATACAACATTTCTTCGGGAAACGCATTACCTTTTTCTACGGAAGAATCAATTTCTGGCCTGCCTTGATCTTATTCACATCGTCCAGTCCGTTCAGTTCACAGATCTCCTCCACCCGGCTCAAATCGTGGTATTTTCTCAGGCAGATGCCGTAAAGAGTCTCCCCTTCCTGGACCACATAGGTGCTGGCCTCCTCCAGGGCCTTCCCCACCGTCTCCATCTGCTCATCCGCCTCCTCCATGGATGGGATGTGAACGACCTCCGCCGTCTCATCCTCCTCCCCGGAATCTCCCTCCGGAACCTCACCGGACGTCCCGCTTCCTCCGGCGGCCGCCTCTTTTCCCTTTTCCTTCCCGGACGGCGTGGACTCCAGGACTCCCGCCGCTGCCCCGGCGGCTTCCGGATCTGTCTCATCCCCATTCTGAACGGCTTCCGGATTCCCCGCTGCCGTACTTCCAGGCACAGTTTCCCCCGAACCCGCCGCCATGGTCTCCGGCAGCACTGTGGTCCCCGTCTCCAGAACCAGCTCAGGGTCCTCCTCCAGCCCGTATTCCTGGAGCAGCTCCGAACCCGCCGGCAGCACGGAAGCCAGCACACTCTCCATATCTTTCATCTTGGAGTAGTTGTTAAACATCACAATTCCTCCGGCCAGCACAGCCACAGACAGAACACCGCAGACGCTTCCCAGCACGCTGACCGTGCTCCTTCTCTCTCTGGCTTCCTCCTGGTTTTCCTCCATTTTTCGCCGGAAATCCCGGATCACCGTGTCGTCCGCGCCGGCGTCCACCCGCTTTACATCCTTTCTGGCGATCATATAGTCCTGCATCATTTGGTTCCGCTCATAATAGATACTGTATCCTCTCAGCTTGTAAAAGCCGTCGTCAGACGCTATATAAATGGCTTCCTCCCCTTCCAGGCCGGAATTCAGATACATAATCATGTTTTTGCCCGGAAAATACCGGCTGTGCTGCTTCCAGTAGTTCAGAGGGCTCAGCTGGCAGCCAGGCGCTCCGCACAGAAACCATCCCTGAACGCTTCTTTTGGGAAACATTTCTTCCATATCCCGATAAGCCTTTTTCCAGGCCTGGTCGTTTAAATCTACCCGTTCTCCGCCGCAGGACACTCCTTCCATCTCCAGAGCTCCATCTATGAAAATATAGGGAGCGCTGCCCTCTTCCTCCGCACTGCCAAGCAAAAGGCCGCACCGCAGGTCTTCGCCCCCTGACGGATACAGCCTTCTTAAGTAAGTATTCACATAATCTTCCACATATAATTTTACAATCTGATCTCTCTCTCCGATCTGCCGGACGTTCTTTGGCAGCTTGGGACTGAGATTATAAAGTTCTCCCATGTGATTCACCCCGCTATCATTTTATCTCGAAAATGATAGCACAGTTCTCACAAAAAACTTGTCAAACGGACGCGGTCCTGTCCCATAACTTTTCGACAAAATAGATACTTTCACTGATCCGGTCCGCCAGCCGCATCACCACAGAGAGGCGGACGCTCTGAAGCATGAGGGGGTCATGGCCGGCACAGCTGCCCACAATCCCGGTGATAAACAGATCTCCCACCTCCCGCAGCTCCTTGCTCACGCCCAGCCCCGGCTTCAGCGGCCCCTTTCCCAGGGTGATATAGCCCACATGCTCCGCGTTGCCCACGGAAGCGTCCACCGCCACCGTCAGGTAATCCGGATATTTCCACTTCGCCACCTTCAGATATTCTTCCAGATTCATGGCGTGCACCGGTTTTTCCAGAGTTCCCATCACTTTTACATTCTTCATCCGCTTGGACCGGAGCTTATATCCGATGAGCGGTCCCAGGCTGTCCCCTGTGGACCGGTCTGTCCCAATACAGAGAAACAGAACTCCCTTCCACCGTCCGCTCTCCAGCTCCCCGCCGATCATCCGGTACAGCTGAAGGGCAAAATTTTCGATTTCTCTCTCCTTTTTCCCGTCGTAATAATATATCTCACGGCTTCCGCACAGCCGGATCCGTTCCCATAATTTCATATCATCCCGCCTGTAATTCATTTTATACTTTATTATAGGCATGGACGTTTCTCTTTATGCACGGGACCGGTCCCCTCACGGATTTCCGGATTTTTTCACATCCTCCATGGCTTCGCTGATGGTGGACGCCCGCCCGCTGCGGATGCTCTCCATCAGCTCCCCGATCTTTATGGGATCCATGTACTCTTTTCCCAGATATCCCGCGTACTTGCCGCTGATCTCCAGATTCTTCTGCTTGATCTCTTCCTCCGTCTTCTCCACCTCCTGGCGGATCTGACGGTAGCGGGACGTCAGCTCCTCGATCTTCGGCTTTGCCGCCGTCACAATCTCATCGGAAATGATGGTCTTTGTCACCTGCTCAAAGGAGTTTAACGCCTCCTTTTTCTGCTCCCCGATCCTCTGGATCTCCTGCTCCAGCTGAGAGATCTCATCATCGTACTTTTCCAGGTTGTAAATCTTTTCATTTTTATCCCGCTGAATGGTTTTCACAATCACCTTGATCTTCTTTTTATTGGAATGAATGTGATCCCTCATAATTCTGGCTTCCTTCAGGGTGTCCATGTGGCGGGCCTTCGTCTTGTTGGTGAGCAGAATATAGGTGCCCCCAAAGATCAGAATCGCCGCAAAATAAACCGCCGCCAGGTGAAGAGGCTGCCTCTCCGGAATCAGCATATACGCGCCGTAGGGTATGGCCAGAAAACAGACCAGAACAATCAGAAGAAACAGAAAATACTCCCCGAACCGTCTGGGCAGAAACAGGGCGTAGTACCAGCCGGAATTGCAGAACGCAGGCACATGCTTCTGTTTGAACAGGGCGCGGATCCGCCCCTCAACTTCCCTGGTGTCGCTGCGCAGGTCCGCCGTCTCCTCGGCAATCCGCTCTTTCATTCCCTGATTCTTCGCTTTTTCTCTCTTTACTCTCGCTTTTTTCAGCTTGTCCTCCGCCTTGCCGATCTCAGCGTCGTAGCTGGAGGCGATGGCATCACGGCGTTTTCGGACAGTAGAGCTTATATTGTCCTCCAGTGATTTCTTTTCCGCATCCAGCGCCTTTCCCACTTTGCTCTCATCCAACTTCAGCTGTTTTTCCCTGTCTCTGGAAAGTTCCAGACCTTCCAGGGCAGTTCTCGCCTCTGTCAGGAATGCGATCTGATCTGTCATCTGCTGTCCCATACCGGATCCTCCTTTGTACTGCCGTCTGGTAATAGATTACTACAAATAATTTCCTTTCACAAGGGGCTCCCGCGGCGAAAATTTATTCTTGCCAAATAAAACCGGTTTCCTGTATACTGATACCAGAATAATCATGAAGGAGTGGAGACCATGTTTCGCATGTGGGGCAAAATCTGGAAAGACAATCATCTCATCAAGGACACTGTAGCCTGTATATCAGACTATTCTCTCTCCAGAACCCAGATGGTTTTTCAGGCTCTCGACGAGATCTGCTATACCTTTGATCTGAGCAAACCCATCTGGCTGGACGCCAATATCCACGATTTTCAGGTTCACGACAAGACCAGATTCAGCCAGGACAATTTTATTGAGCAGATTGATTTCGATTATCTGGAAATCCATGTGATTGAAGAATAGACGGTTCTCCTTTTTTCATGGAAAACAATACGAACTGAGGGAGGGCGCTTATGGACATAAGAAAAATTTCCATCGTCGGTTCCGGAACACTGGGGATTATGTACGGACGTTTCCTGAGCAGACACCTTCCCGCCGGCAGTGTCCGTTTTGTTGCCGACGAGAATCTCATTGAAACTTATAAAAATACTCCCATCACCTGCAACGGGACCCCCTGTGACTTTACCTTCATTCCATTTGGAACAGATGATCCGGCTGATCTGGTGATTTTTGCCATGCGGTTCGGGGAACTGGACGACGTGATCCGCCGAATCGGCAGCCAGGTGGGAAAAAATACGGTCATTCTCTCCCTGATCAACGGCATCACCAGCCAGGATATGCTCAGCCGGGCCTTCGGCAATGACCGCGTCCTTCTCTGCACCGTTCAGGGCATGGACGTATCCCGCACGGGCAATGACATCACATATACGGACATGGGAATTTTAAATATCGGCACCCACGACGGACTTCCCACCGACTTCATCAAAATGCTGACCAGCTTTTTTGACAGCGCCGGTTTCCCCTACAACCTCTCCACGGACATGAAGAAGAGCCTGTGGGAGCGCCTGGTGTTCAACACCGGCATCTGCCAGGCGGTCGCCGTTTATGAGACCGATTACGACGGGGTCAAACGGGAAGGGGAACCGCGGCAGATCATGATCAGCGCCATGGAGGAGGCCGTGTCCGTGGGACAGGCCGAGGGAATCGCTCTGGACGACCACACCATCGCCGACTGGCTCACCTTTATCGACGGCCTGGACGGCGTGAGCATCTCATCCATGCGCCGGGACCTGCGGGCCGGACGGCCCACGGAGGTGGAGCTGTTCTCCGGCACGATCCGCAGCCTGGGAAAAAAGCACGGAATTCCCACTCCCACCAACGATTTTCTCTACGACCGGATTAAAGAGATGGAAAATGGATAAGAAATAATCCGATAAAAAACGGGCGCCGATCCCAAATGGATGGCGCCCGATTTTATTTTACTGTTTTTTCAGCCATTTTTTAAAGAAATTCTCAATGATCTCCTTGATCTCCGGCTGGAAGAACTCTCTCGATCCATGTCCCGCATTGGTGAGAATATAAAAATCGGTCTGATCTTCATATCCCGCCGCTACCAGCTCGTCGTAGAACTTTTCGCTGGCGTTGAGAGAAACCAGTGGATCCACCGTTCCATGGAGAATCAGCATGGGGCAGATGTGATGCCCTTCGATCTGATAAGTGGGGCTGGCTTCTTTTCCTCTCTCTCTCATGGTGTTCACGTCTCCGCCCATGAGCGCTCCCAGATGAGTCTCTTTCACCGTCTTCCAGCGGTAGGTGGGATCCTCTTTCATTCTGACCTTTTCGTCGTCCATCATCATGGGGAAATCCACCGGTCCGAACATATCGCAGACCGCCTGTACCTCAGAAGAATATCCGCTCCACTCTTCCGAATCATATCCCGGCACATTGCAGCCGGCCAGAGCCGCCAGATGGCCGCCGGCCGAACGGCCGATCACGCCGATTCTCTCCGGATCGATCTCGTATTCCGCCGCGTGAGCCCGGAGGAACCGCACCGCCGTTTTCACATCGATGATCTGGTCCGGGAAATGGCCCTGGGCGCTGCTCCTGTAATAAATAGATGCCACGATAAATCCGGCGTCCGCCAGAAACATCATTTCCGCCAGCATCAGGTTTTTATCGCAGCCCCGGTATCCGCCGCCGGGAATCCACACAATAGCCGGTCTGGGGGGCAGCTTTTCCTCCTCCACAGGCGCTCCCTGCATCGCCAGCTTCAGCTCACTGTTTCCATTCTGCGTCATAATGGACAGCTTCAGCTCCACAGGGTTTCCATCCATATCCTTCACATGAGAATACACAATATTGTCAATGACATTAATGCTTCTTCTCTTATTTCCAAAATCCACAACCCTTTTCATATCGACTCACCTTTCCATTTTTATCCGATGGGATACAGCAGATTTGCCATAAACATTACTGCGGCTCCGTAGATGATCCACAGCGGCAGATTCACTTTCAGCACATCCTTCAGTTTATAATGGCCGGCGCCAAAGGCCACTGCCGTAGACGGGGACGCGTTGGGCGTCAGCATGGCGGCGTTGCATCCGGCAGCGATGGCCAGGCAGAAGGCTCTGGGATCCAGTCCCTGGGACAAGGCCGTGATCACTGCCAGCGGGCAGAAAATGTTCATGGTCGCAATGTTGCTCATAAACTGGGTCAGCAGAGCTCCCGTAAAGTAGAATGCGATCAGCACCACAATTCCCGACGGATTTCCGCCCAGAATGGTCATCAGTGTATTGGCAATTACGGTTCCTGCTCCCGTTGTCTGAAGAGCCGTCGCCACTGCCTGAATGCCTACGATCATAAAGCACACATCCAGGTTAATGTTGTTTTTCACATCGTTCAGGTCCAGAATGTTTAAGAACATCATAATGACCACACCCACGGCGGGAAGCACATTGATATCAAAAGGAATCACGTTGCTGAAAACCATTCCCAGCACTACCAGGGCAAAGATCACATATACCAGGGTTTCCTGATTTTTGCTCAGAGTTCCCGCCTGGTTCTTTCCGCCTCCCAGCATCTCCGCGTCAATATCCTGAGCCGGGAAGTGCTTCCATCCGTAGACTGCCAGATACACAAGGGCAATCACAGCAGGCACGACCAGCACCTTCGCGTAGTCCAGAATATCCAGCCGCAGATCCGTTCCTCCGGCTTCCAGATAGCCGTTGAACATTCCCCAGAACGAGGTTCCGATTCCGAAGGGCGCAAATCCCTGCATCATGAAGGCCACCATAGTACCGGGAAGAAGAATCTGAGACGGTTTTACCTTGCTGTCCTTATCCAGAACAGCCATAAACGGCAGCATCATGCCGATCAGGGGAGTGGGAAGGATAAACTGAATCATAACCATGCAGGCGATCAGATAGATCCAGACAATGGTGCTTCCCTTTCCGGCTTTTTTCAGCAGCCCGTCTCTCATCTTGGAAACCAGGCTAGTCTTTGCCAGGGCGCCGGACATAACGAACATTCCGGCAATCATCACTATATTTCCATTGGACAGGTAAGCGAAGGTCTGATCAAAAGTCAGAACCCCCGTCAGATTCAGCAGAATGGCGCCGGCCATTCCCACCAATCCCAGGCGGAATTTCCCGCTCACAAACCCAACAACAACGAGAAGCAGGACCACCAGTGATATAACTAAATTTGTATCCATAGTACATCTCCTTTAACAGAATGCCCCATCAAAAAAAGGCATAGTTGTCTTTTCTCCTGTATTCATCCTCTATGCGCACAATTTAAGAATACTCTTGATATTTTCATTATAAACACCTTTTTCGTCCGTTGACAAAGACAAAAAAAGCATATAAATTATAAGTAAAAAGCATAGATTTGTGAGGTGATTTTTTGAATACCAAACATCTGGCCTATCTGTCCGCCATCGCCGAATCCGGCAGTCTGTCCGCCGCTGCCAGAAAGCTGAAAATTTCCCAGCCGGTTTTAAGCCGCTATCTGGCAAAAACGGAGCAGGAACTGGGAACTCCTCTGTTCTACCGTCTGAACCACAGGTACGCCCTCACCCAGGCCGGGGCCATCTATCTGGAAGGTGCCCGGAAAATACTGGATATCCAGTCGGAGACCCTTCATACTTTCAGCCAGATGTCCGGTTCCGAGCGCCAGTATCTCAGTATCGGGATGACTCCTCACCACGGAGGCACCGCCATCGCCTACATGTACCCCCGCCTGATCCGCCGCTATCCCAGTCTGGATCTGAACCTTAAAGAGTCCTATTCTTACGGCCAGCTGCAGGCTCTCCACAATGGAGAAGTGTCTCTCTGTCTGAATTACTATCAGCCGGAGCTGATGCCCATGGTTCAGGCCCCCATTTTCGGTATTTCCAGCCTGCTTTTTGCTCTCCCCGTCCACCATCCCATGGCAAAATACGGCAGTACCGATTTTTCCAGACCTGCCCGCATGTCCCGGGATCAGTTTCTCACAATCACGGATATTCCCTTTGTCCTCTACGGCCCCAATACCTTTTCCGGGCAGCTGATCGACCAGTTCTTCCAAAAGGAGGGCTTTTCCCCCATTACCACCTTCCGGTCTGACAACACGGCGACCATCAGCGGCATGCTCTCCTCCGGCCTGTACGCCGGTTTCATCCTGAATATGACTGCCCGGAAAATTCCGGATATGGTCTACTTCACCTCCTTTCTTCCGTATTATCTGGCCGCCGGACTTTTTTCCGCCGTCCACCAGCCCACGGAAATCGAGCGCTACGCGGCATTTCTGCATTACCAGTTTTTAAAGCAGGACGCCGTCTACACCCCGAGAACCAACCGTTTTATGGAAGAACTGATCCGGGAATTCAGCTAAACCACAGCAGACAGGAGATTTTATGAATACGAAAATACTGGAATACTTTATCGCAGCTGCGGAAGAACAGAATATCTCCCGGGCGGCGGAGCGATGCTATATCTCCCAGCCGGCCCTCTCCTAGCACATCCAGCAGCTGGAAAAGCAGCTGGGCGTGCCCCTGTTTACCCGCACCGGCCGTCACGTGGAACTTACCGACTACGGGAAGGTTTATCTCAACAATGCCCACGCTATTTTAAGGGTGGAACAGCAGACTCTAAAGAAAATCAGCGCCCTGCGGGACGCAAAGCAGAGCTGTCTGAGAATTATTTCCACAGAGCGGACAAAGTCCATCCTCAACAATTCCATCCTTCCTCAGCTGAGAGAGCAGTACCCCTATACTGCCGTCTCCCTGCTCACAGGAACCTCTGACATCGCCCTCTCCTACCTGCTTCAGGACATGGCAGATGCCGGAATTTTTGACATTACAGCGGCTCTTCCCCCGGAACTGGACAGCACCGTGCTCATTCATCAGGAATATGCCATCGCTGTTCCCCCAGATCATCCTCTGGCCTCCAGGCCGTCTGTGTCCCTGGATGAATGCCAGGATGAGCCCTTTATCCTGGGAAGTCCCCAGTCTGAGCTGGGAGACAGCCAGCAGCAGGTACTGAACAGTTTCCGTTTTGTGCCCCAGGTTCTGTACCACGTTGACAAGATCCGCACCGTGGCCCATATGGTTTCAAACGGCGCCGGCATTTCCCTGCTCCCGGCCGGACTTCTCGAGGAATCTCAGTTTAACTACCGGTCTGTTCCCCTCAATCCGCCCTGGAAATTTGAAACCGTATTTGCCTATCCCAGGTCCTCTCCCCTAAGCAGCTGCGGCCAGGAACTCCTGCGGCTTCTCCAGGACTTTTATGGGCGGCCTGCGCCTAACAACAATCATCTCAGGACAGAGGAGGATATGAATTATGAAAAAAAACTCTGATGAACTTTTATTATGGAACTGCGCCGCCAAAGCCTATGCTGCCTCCCAGGATGATTCTGAATTTTCCAAGCTAAATAAGGATATTGTATGCAGCCGTTTTCCCTGCTTTCACGGTGAATCCGTTCTAGACCTGGGCTGCGGCCCCGGATGGTACACAGAATATTTCCGCTCCCACGGCGCCCATACCATCGGCTGTGACGGTTCGGAGGCCATGATCACCGAGGCCCGAAACGCCTATCCCCTCTGTCGGTTTGATTCGGCCATTTTAGGCGAACCTCTTCCCTACAAGAATTCTTCCTTTCATATGGTCTTCTGTAATCAGGTCCTGATGGATATTGAAAATCTCTCAGAATCATTCTCAGAAATCGCCAGAATTCTGAAAAACGGCGGGCTGTTCTATATGTCCATCGTTCATCCGGCATTTTACGACGCCCCCTGGATAGCCGATGAAAATGGTTTTCTCCGATATAAAAAACTGGAACGCTACCTTTCCCAATACAGCTTCAGCAACCGTTTCTGGGGAGAAACCAGACACTACCACCGTCCCCTTTCCACCTACGTCAATGGGGCGCTCTCCTGCGGCCTGCGCCTCTCCTCCATGGATGAACCGCCGTCTTACGACGGAAGCAAAAAATCTGCAGAGTTTCCGCTGTTTTTATTCATGGAATTCCGGAAATCATGAGAGTCCGGAAAATCGGATAGGGAAAATCCTTTCCTCTATCCGATTCGCGATACGCCCGCCAAATGTCCGCCCATGCAAGCATGGCGGCCGCTTGCCGGGCGTATCGCGTAAAAAACCTGCCGGAGTCTCATCGCTTCCAGCAGGTTTTTCACAATTACATTTCTGTCATCTCAATAAAACCCACGCCCCAGCCTCACGCCAGGAAAATCAGCAGCACCACAAACGCACACACCGATATGGGCATGGACAGAGATCCGGCCAGGGCAGCCACATTGGTATCGCAGCCCAGCTCCTGGCTGAACACCGTAGTAACCGCAGAGAGGGGCGCAAATACCACCACCGTCAGAGCCGTCTTGCAGGCGGGATCAATGGGCAGCATTTGGACAATAACCGCGAACAGGATGGCAAATCCATAGCGGACAAAAATAATCTTCGAAATAGAAGAAAGTGAGCGGAGAGAAAAGGACAGCTCAATCTGCATTCCAATCATAAACATAATAACAAATACATTGGCCTGCCCGATCATGGAGATGATGGTCATGCAGGGATCCGGTATTTTCAGATTGAACAGAGAAATCAGAATCAGAAAAATGTAGACGTCAAAGCTCACGCTCCGGCTCAGTTTCTTTACAATGGCCATGGCAGAAAATTTGCTGCTCTTATCCACCTCAAATCTGGCTATGGCACAGGAACCTCCCAGGCACATGGTACTATTGCCAATATCAAACATAATAATATAGCTGAGGATCTCCGGAGAAAAAAAGCTCTGGCAAAATGGAACTACAAAAGCTCCGATATTATATCCGCTGGTACAGATCATAGCATTGGCCCGTTCTGACGGAGATTGATTTCTGGCTAAAAACTTCCCAGTCATCATCAAAAACATATCACACAGAAACCCCAGCAGCAAAGTTATGAACGTCAGAGCGCTGAATGTAATTCCTCCAAATCCGGAAATCAGGGCACATGGCAGTGTGAAAGTGACAATGATCTTCGACAAAATGCGGCTGTCTTCTTTCTTCAGCAGCCCGATCCTCCGGCTGAACATTCCCAGGATTATGATAAACACAAAACCGGCAGCCTTCACAATAATATCAAACACCTTATGATTCCTCCCTAAACATTTTCTGGTTTGATAAAATTTTGATAAATTCCCATACGATACTAGCACGAAAAAAAGAGCCCCGCAAGCGGAACTCTTTCTTTCACGTACATTTTATTTAATAACCCAGTTCTTCCCCCACTAAAACCAGCTTCATCCGGCCGTCCTGCCTGGATTTTCTGGTAATCACGATCTCACAGCACATGGAATCCGGCGTAAAGCAGTTGCCGCACCGGCCCAGGTTGCCGCAGGCCGTGTTTCTTCCTGTTCTCACTGCCAGTATGGGACAAACCTCATTCTGAATCCGGTCAATGGCCGTCTCAATATCCTTGGAAATCTTGTTGATTCCGGCAATGATGATCACATGCTTCGGACCGTGGATCATCCGGCCCAGCCTGGTGCCGGCTCCGTCAATATTGACCAGCTCCCCGTTCTCTGTGATTCCGTTGGTGCTCATGAAAAAGAAATCAGCTCCCACTGACTGCTGATAGATTCTGTCCGTCTCCGCCGGATCTTTCCCACCTTCCTTCAGATCCAGCATCACACAGTTTTTCTCTCTCAGTCTGTCAAATAGTCCGATCTGCTCCAGCGTCACTGAGCCTCCCCATCCCACCGACGCGCCGTCCGGAACCATGTCCATGACCACCTTCAGGGCTTCTTCCTTATCACGGCAGTAAAAACCTTCTATATTTCTCTTTTTAAGACCATCTACGATCTTCTGTGCCTTCTCCCGGCACAGTTCCAGCTCTTCTGTCCGCATTCCCATATGTTTCCAGCTCCCCTTTTTCAAAACTTTTTCAAACGCGCCGCTCTGTCTTCAGGAATCTCCAGATGCCCGGGATGACTGATCATGTATCCGGCTGTCTCGTTGGCAAACTTCACGCAGTCTTTCAGGGAATACCCCCGGTTATAAGCGCTGAGAAACGCCCCGTTGAAGGTATCTCCCGCGCCTACCGTACTCACCACAGACACCTGCTCCGTTTCCACAAAATCCGTTCTGCCTTTTTCCACGATCATCACCGGATTTTTCCCGTCCCTGGCAATCACGCAGCGATTTTCCGATGCCATGGAAGCCGCCGCCTCTCCCAGCGTATCCTTTCCCGTCAGCGGGCCGAATTCCTCAATT
Organism: Candidatus Lachnoclostridium avicola; assembly: GCA_019114465.1. Classification (GTDB taxonomy): domain Bacteria; phylum Bacillota; class Clostridia; order Lachnospirales; family Lachnospiraceae; genus Lachnoclostridium_A; species Lachnoclostridium_A avicola. Next base: position 12,579 of record DXFM01000015.1, on the reverse strand, counting down.
CCGGAACCCAGCACCACATCCGCCAGACGGATCATCTCCCCGTAATACTTCCGGCGCTCTTCACTTAAGCCATAAGTCTCGATTCTTGTATTCAAATCAAATACAAACAGCGAATCGGTCTTTTCCTTCATCTCCGCCACAAAATCCCTCACGGCCTTCATGCTGCAGCTGTCATTGTTCAGCGACATCCCGCCGGTAAAAATCAGGGAATCTGTCAAAAACAGCTCCGGGCGGAAGCTGTCCGCCGAAAATGTGGGATATCCGGCCCCGGGCGGAATCCAGGAGAACATGGTGCGGTCGCCGTTTTCCTCCACCACGGCAATGCAGACCATTGCTCCCCTTTCTCCCGCGGGAGACATGGACATATCCACGCCGTATCTCTCCATCTCTCCCTTCAGAAATGTTCCCAGCCGGTCCCTGCACAGATCCGTCACAAAAACCGGGCGCTCCCCCAGTTTTCCCAGGACAGCCGCCGTGTTGCCTGCCGTTCCCCCTGACCGAAGTTCTACCTGGCTGCTTCCGATAATTCCCTGGCGGATCAGCGCCAGATTTCTTTTTGCCTCCCCATAAGGAATGATCAGATCCGCACATAAATCTCCTATGCACAAAATCCGTCTCATATTCTACATCTCCATGGCCTTTGCCCTGGTGCAGAATTCTCTTACCTTCTCCAGGTCCTTTCTCACCAGTATGCCGTTTTCTTTAATGCTGGTCTTTGTCAGAGAATCCACACCGGCGGGATGAACCGCGCGGATCGCATCCTCCACATTGTCCGGTCCCAGTCCCCCGGCCAGGATTACCGGAATATTCACAGCGTCCACGATCGCCTTGTCAATGCTCCAGTCGTGGGTCTCCCCCGCAGCTCCCACACCGGGCACTGTCTTGGAAACGCTGTCCAGAATCAGAATATCAGCGTACTCAGCCTTCGCCTTCGCATCTTCCACAGCGCTCTCATCCACGATTCCCACCGCTTCCATGAGAAGCACGTCCGGAATCTCCTGCCGCATTTTCTCCCGGAACTCCAGACTTCCTGTAAAGTTCGCGCACAGGTGGAGCACATCGGGATGGAGACGCTTCGTCTGATCCAGAATATCTCTCTCATTATCCGCCACTGAGATCAGCACCCGCACTGCCTTGCCCTTCAGCGCCTCAAAAATCTTCTCCGCCTCTTCCTCATGGATGGCGCAGGGAAACTTCCCGCCCGGAGTGCCCACCAGCACTCCGATGCGGTCAGCACCCGCCTCCACGCAGCCGAGAGCTTCCTCCACCGTCTGAATGGAATAAATCTGTGTAAACATTAATTACTGCCTCCCGTATGACTCAATTGTATCAAACAGCACCTGGCGGAACCGTTCTTCATTAAATTCCAGAGCCACCTCCACATTGGGAGTGGGATTCCACTGCACGAACTGCTTTTCATGGGCGATATCCTCTTTCGGATCCTTGCCCATATACTCTCTCCAGTCGCACACAGTCATGCCTCTGGTAAACTCGCCTTTCGTTTCCACGTCCACATGGACCATCGCACTCTTTGTGATAATGTCCGGGTCCACCAGCCAGGACACGGCGCAGGCGTCGCACAGCCCGGTCCGGCCGTTCATCCCTGCCGTGAAGGACAGGATCTGGGCCGCAAAATCGGCCACCGGATTTCCCATTTTTTTCAGAATCTCCACGTCATCCGGCGTCATCCGGTTCTGTCTGGTCACATTCAGTCCCACCATACGGATGGGGATGCCGGACTCAAACACAATTTTAGCCGCCTCCGGGTCCACGTAAATGTTAAACTCCGCCGTGGGCGTAGTATTTCCCACAAAAGCAGAACCTCCCATGCAGAGAATCTCCGGAATCCGTTTCTTTAACTCCGGCTCCTTTAAAATCGCCTGAGCCACATTAGTCAGAGGTCCGAGCGTAATCAGAGAAATATCGTCATGATTCATAAAAGTATCAATCAGGTAATCCACTCCGTGCTGCTTCTCCAGCTGCTTTTTCGGCTCCTCAATTACCACCGTTCCGAGGCCGCCGCTTCCGTGCACCTCTGTGGCCCGCACCAGCTTATTTAACATGGGCATGTCGTAGCCCGCGTAAACCGGGATATCCGGCCGTCCGGTAAGTTCTGTCATGTATCTGGCATTTCTCTCCGTGTACTGCAGACCGGTGTTTCCGCCCACGGCTACGATTCCAACCACATCCAGATGTCTGATGCACAGCATCAGCGCAAAACAATCGTCTATTCCCGGATCACAGTCAATGACCACTTTCCGCTTGTCGCTCATTTATTCATACCTCCAAATGCCTGTTATTTTCCGCCCTGCTGAATCTTTCTCAGATGGCTCATACGGATGGAGCTGATCACTACCAGGGCGATGATGGTCGCCGCGTAGGGGATCATATCCAGGAACTCTGTGGGGAAGGTACCGCCCTGGCCCTTCAGAGTCGTCGCAAGAGCGTCTGAGAATCCAAAGAACACTGCCGCAATGGCAGATCCCACAGGATTTCCTTCCGCGATGTTCATAGCGGAAAGTCCGATGTAACCACGGCCGTTTACCATGTTCTTCATGAAGAAGCTGACCCAGCCCATGGACATGAAAGCGCCGCCGAAACCGCACAGCACGCCGGCATATAAGAAAGAAATGTAACCGATCTTCTTAACATTGATTCCTACAGAGGACGCAGCCTGGGGATTCTCTCCCACAGCCCTCATTCTCAGACCCAGTCTCGTTCTGTACAGGAAAAACCATACCAGAAATACGCTGATAAACGCGAAATAAGTCAGTATATTGTGTCCGGAGATCATAGGTCCGATCAGCGGAATCTTATTGATCAGCGGAATGGTAATGGACGGCAGCGTGTAAGCTCTAATGGCAGCGGAGGTGGTAGCCTTCTCGCCGGTGATCAGGTACATGGCAAATACGGTGCCGCCGGTCGCCGCCAGGTTGACAGCGATACAGGTCAGATAAAGGTCTGTCTTTCCGGAAAGGTTGGCAAATGCAATAACCCAGCCCACAAACACACTGACAACGATTGCCCCCAGCAGGCCGATCCACACATTTCCCGTCATTCCAGCAAATACTACGCCTCCCAGAGCCGCGGAAAGCATCATACCTTCCAGAGCCATGTTAAGCATTCCGGCCTTCTGGCTGATAACAGCCGCCAGAGCGGCAAAGATCAGAGGAGTAGACAGACGCAACGTCGAAAATCCAAAATTTGCAAACCAATCTAACGTAAACATATTATTGCTCCTTTCCTTCGCCATCGTCCTCGGACATGATCTCCGCCACTTCTTCCTTCTTGTCCTCGGCAAGACTCTCTTCCGCAGCTTTGTAGATCATCTTCTTCTTGAATCTTCCCATGAACTCCTCCGCAGCCACCAGCAGGATTACAATACCCTGGATCACGGTGATGAACTCAATGGGAATATCTCCTCTGGAGTTTACCACGTCGGCTCCGATACGGATGTACGCCAGCAGAAGAGCTGCCACCGGCACAAGAATGGGATTTCTTCTGGCCAGAACGGCCACCATCAGTCCGTCAAATCCGTGCTGGGTGCTGGCTGTCCATTTAAAACGATCATAGTTTCCAAGGATCTCACAGGTTCCGCCAAGTCCTGCCAGAGCGCCGCCGATGAGCTGAGCCACAACGATGGTTCCCACCATGTTGATACCGCAGGCCTTTGCAAAGAGGGGATTGCTTCCCACAACTCTCATCTTGTATCCGAATACCATCTTGTAGAACAGAATGGCCACTGCGATCACCGCAATTACCGCGATGAAGATACCGGACTGAATACGGAATTTTCCAAATACATTGGGCAGAACCGCATTGTCGGGAAGGGGATAAGAGCCCATGGAACCGATGGTGGGGTCACGCATGAGATATTTCAGCACCCAGATGGAAAGGAATACCAGGATGCTGTTGAGCATCAGGGACACCACGACGATATTGGCCTTGAATTTCGCGTCCAGGAGCGCCGGTATGGCGGTAATCACAATACCGGTCACAGCTCCTACCACCAGCAGAATCAGAAGCATAATCGGGAAGGGAAGTCCATCGCCGATATTGATGGCCGCCAGAGTGGCCATACAGCCGGAAAACATGAAAATTCCCTCTCCGGAAAGATTGAACTTGTTTACCGCGTACATAAAGCAGAAGCAGAGTCCGGTGAATGTAAAGGGAATTGCCAGGTTAATAATACTTCCCACACGTCTTACAGATGAAAACGGTCCCAGCACGAACTGCTCAATAATGTAGATCGGATCGTCACTGATCAGGAACAGAGTCACAAGCGCGATGAGGTAAGCAATACCTACCGCAACCAGAATACGGATCAGCTCAACCGTCATTTCGATTTTTCTCGTTTTGTTCATAACAGCCCCTCCATTTCCTCGGCAGTCATAGTTTTAAGGCCAAGCATGTACTCGCCCAGTTCTGCCTCCGACACTTCGTTTGCCTTCGGGAACGCTGCAACCACCTTGCCCTTGCGGAATACCAGAAGCCGGTCTGAGCACTCCAGAACTTCATTCAGGTCTGCCGAGATCAGAAGCGTAGCAGTTCCTTCTTCTCTGGATTTTCTTACAATGGTTTTGCGGATCATTTCCGCAGCGCCTACGTCAATACCACGGGTAGGCTGATTTGCCAGAATGAAATTGGAGCCTGAGGTAAACTCCCTGGCCACGACCACCTTCTGAATGTTTCCGCCGGAAAGCATGCGCACCGGCTGGCTCTTGTCATCGCAGGCGATCTCAAAATCTTTAATGTACTGATCCACAATCTGATCGATGTATTTCCGTTTCATAAACGGTCCGCTCTTATACTCCTTTTTAAAGAACCGGTCCGCCACAATATTGTCCCGGATGGACATGTCGCCGGCGCAGCCGTACTCCATACGATCTTCCGGAATATAGGCCATTCCCATTCCCCGGATCTCGTGAACCGTCTTTCCCTTGATGTTGTTGCCGTTTACTTCCACCGTTCCGGAGGTAAAGGATCCCATGCCGGAAAGCACGTCGGAGAGGTCGCTCTGTCCATTGCCCTCCACGCCTGCGATTCCCACTACCTCGCCCTCATGGATATCAAAGGAAATGTCATCCAGCACATGCTTGCCGGACTCGTTGATCTTCACCAGATTCTGAATGTGAACCACCGGTTTTCCGATCTTCGGATCATCCTTTTCAATCTTCAGCACAACGTCACGGCCTACCATCAGGCGGGAGATATCCTCTTCGTTCATATCTGCCAGGTCGTAGCTTCCAAGGCAGTAGCCGTGGCGCAGCACCGTCACGCGGCTGCAGATCCGTTTTACCTCTTCCAGTTTATGGGAAATGAAGATGATGGAATGACCGCCGTCCCGCAGCAGGATCAGCTGCTCAAACAGCTCGTCGGTCTCCTGAGGTGTCAGCACGGCTGTAGGCTCGTCCATGATAATGATTTTTGCACCCTTGATGAGCACCTTCATGATCTCTACCTTCTGCATCTGTCCTACGGACAGATCCGCCACCTTCATTTTAGGGTCGATGTTGAAATTGTACTTGTCGGCCACTTCCTGAGTCATGGAAACGGCCTTTTCAAAATCGAACAGTCCGTTTTTCATGGGCTCAATGCCAAGTACAACATTTTCTGCCACCGTCAGGGACGGAACCAGCATGAAGTGCTGGTGAACCATACCGATTCCCTTGCTGATGGCATCCAGGGTGTTTTCAATCTTGGCCGGCTCCCCGTTAATCAGCACTTTGCCTTCCTGAGGAGTCTCCAAACCGAACAAAACCTTCATAAGAGTGGTTTTTCCGGCGCCGTTCTCACCTACGAGCGCAAGAATCTCGCCTTCATGGAGCCAGAAGGTGATATTCTTGTTGGCCACGAAGCCATTGTCATATATCTTGGTGATGCCTTCCATTCTCAATACTTCCTGAGCCATACTTTTTCCTCCTATGTTATATCAGCAGGCCCCACAGGAGAGGCCTGCTGATATATAAGTGATTATAGAGTATACCGGTTTCCCGGCTGCTGTTGCTGAATTATTACGGAGCTACAGAATCAAGCAGTGCCTGATACTCAGACTCATCTGCGAAATCATAGTAGGACTGAACCTCAAGCTCGCCGCTTGCGATCTTTTCCTTGGACTCTGCCATCTTATCTCTCACTTCCTGAGGAACATTCTCCTGGAAGAACTCGTTGTCAACATAGCCAACTGCGTTGTCCTTCAGTCCAAGATGGTTTACTTTGCCCCATACATCATCGCCGGCCTCAACCTGCTCAAAGAATGCTACCAGAGAATCGCCCACATTCTTTAACATGGAGGTAAGGATTACGTCCGCCAGCTCCGGATTCTCAGAATCCTTGTAGTACGCATACTGATCGGAGTCTACACCGATTGCCCAGTTGCCGGTCTCCACACAGGCCTCAAACAGACCAGTACCGGAACCGCCGGCTACCTGATAGAACACATCCGCGTTCTGATCTCTTGCCTGGGTCAGGCACAGCTCTTTCATCTTAGCCGGCTCAGTCCAGGAACCAACAGATGCCTTAACAACCTTTACATTGGGATCATAGTCCTGTACGCCGTTGATAAATCCGGTAACAAAGTCAGAGATAACCGGGTTGTCCATACCTACGTTCACAGCAACCACGCCGCTCTCGGTCATGCCGGCAGCCAGCTGGCCAACCATGTAGGATCCTTCGTTCTGAGCGTAGAAGATAAATGCTACGTTGTCCGGAATCTCGGACTCATCCATGGAGTCGTCAAATACCACGAACTGGTTCTCCGGATACTCCTCTGCCAGCTTCATGATGATGTCTCTGTAGGTGGAAGATGCAACGATAAAGTGATAGCCCTCGTCGATGGCATCCAGCATGGTGTCTTCCCACTTGTCAGCCTTCGTCTCGTCGCCGGCCTCGATGGTCTTGCAGTCCCATCCCATCTCTCTTAACTGTGCCATTCCAGTCTCACCGGAGTCGTTGAAGGACTTGTCGCCCAGGTTTCCTACGATGTAGGCAACGCTCTTCTCCACATCGCCGGATGCAGCCTCACCGTCATCGGAAGCCTCCTCGCTGCTGTCGCCGGAACCAGTGGTCGTGGTTGAGCTGGAGCCGCCTCCGCACGCTGCCAGTGAAAACGTCATCACGCCGGCCATGGTCAGTGCCATCAGTTTTTTCAGTTTCATAATCTTGTTCCTCCTTTTTTTGGTAAAGTTATTATGTACTTTATTTAGACCGCGGTGAGATTTTTGACCCACTTCATGGAGCGGATCCGCCAGATACCCACCAGGGCTTCTAACACAATATTGAATTTAATAATGGAGATCACAACGTAGGGTGACAGTCCCAGCACAAAGGCGCTTAAGGACGCCAGCGGGATGGTAATCAGCCACATGGTAAAAATGTCCGTGATAAAACCGGTCTTTCCGTCGCCGCCCGCTCTCAGGGCCGCGATCATTCCCGTCATCTCCATTCCGGAAAACGGCCAGATCAGTGCGAAGATCACCATAAACCAGCGGGCAAATTCCGCCGCATCCGGGGTCAGATCATAGATCCCCACAAAAGCGCTGCCCACAATCAGGGTCATCACGCCCAGGACCGTACCGCCCACCAGTCCGATCAGCACCAGGCTGTAAGCCTCCTGCCGGATCTTCTCCCGGCTGCCTCCCGCCCCGATGGTCTTTCCAATGGTAACGGAACAGGCGTGAAGCACTCCGTTCATCACGCAGCCCAGCAGCTGGTACAGCACATTCGCCACATTGTAGCCAGTGACAATCACTGTGCTCATCTGTCCGGTGATGGAACTTCCGGCGGTGGTTCCCGTGGACCAGATCATCTCATGGGCCACAATGGGCATTCCCACCTTCAGGAAATCCCGGCTCAGCCGCCGGTCTTTCCGAAGCATATCCCCCGGCTTCAGGCTGATTGTTTTTTCCTTCCGGAATACAAATCTGCAGAGCACCGTCAGCTCCACCAGGCGGGCGATCACCGCGCCGGTGGCCGCTCCCCGGATTCCCAGCTCCGGAAGACCGAATGCCCCGAAAATCAAACAATAATCCAGTAAAATATTTAAAGGATATGAAATCGCATTGGTGGTAAAGGATACCCCCATCTGCTCAATGCCTCTGCAGCAGGCAAACAGCATGCTGCTGACCGCACAGGGCAGATACATCCACGCGGCAATTCTGAGATAGGAAGCTCCCAGCCGGATCAGCTCCGGGTCACTGCTGTAGATTCTCATCACCTTTTCCGGCCAGATAATCACCACAGCCGCCACAACAGCCGCAAACACCGCTATGTATCTCACTCCCACTGCGAACAGAGTCCGTATGGAATCCAGCTCTTTCTTCCCCCAGTACTGGGAGATCAGCACGGAACATCCCACCGCAAACCCGTTGCACACTGTATAAAATACAAAAAACACCTGCTGGGCCTGGGATACCGCCGACATCTGAATCTGGTCAATCTGGCCCAGCATAATGCTGTCCAGGGTATCCACGCTGACCCGCAGAAGCTGCTGCAGGATAATGGGGAAAGCCAGAATCAGTATATTTTTATAAAACGATGTTTTTGCTACAAAAAGCGTCGTTTTCCTCTCTGCCCCGCCGTTCATGCCTGTCCGCAGCGCTTAATGCACTCCAGCAGCCACTTTTTAAAGATATCAAGGTTCAGTTCCACAGCCACAGAAGCATTGGGAGCCTTTCCCAGGCTTCTTCCCACAAGATCTGTCACCGTATGTCCCGCAGTGTACTCGCCTCTGCACTCCACGTCCAGAAACGCTTCTTTACAGGTCAGGCACTCCGGAATCACCGCAGCAGCCAGGGCCAGGGCGTCATGCATCAGCGCGTCCTCGCCGCCGTCCTTGCAGCGCTTAAACATATATTCCAAAATATCAGCGGTCAGAACGGAGGCTTTGCTGCCGAACGCTCTCAGCTCCTGCTCCTCCTCACGGCCCAGCACCGCTTTCGTCGTCACATCCAGGCCTACCATGGTCATGGGAATACCGGCTTCTGTCACCAGCTTGGCCGCCGTGGGATCCACCCAGATATTAAACTCCGCTGTGGAGCTCACGTTGCCCCCCTGCACAGCTCCTCCCATAAACCAGATATGTTTGATCTGCTTTTTCAGCTGGGGATAAAGGCTGATAGCGATGGCGATATTGGTCATGGGACCAACCACCAGAAGCTCCAGCTCTCCATTTTCTTCCTCAGCGATCCGGCGGATTACCTCCGGCGCCATGTCCTTTGAAAAAGAGGTCTTCTCCGCATCGGGAATCACCACATCTCCCAGGCCCGTCTTTCCGTGGGTCGGTCCGTAGTAATTTCCTCTGGGATAAAACGGAAGAGTCGCTCCTCTCGCCACCTCCACATCAATTCCCAGATATTCCGTCAGATTCAGATTGTTGGCTGAGGTATACTCTTCCTTCACATTGCCGTTTACCGATGTAATTGCCCTGACATTGATTTCCGGACAGCCAAAAGCGGCCATCAACGCAATCGCGTCATCCGTTCCCGTATCGCAGTCGATGATAAATGGTCTTGTCATGTTATCCTCCTGAAGTGGCATTTCTTAATTATACCATAAAAAACATTTTCCGAAAATAATTTCTTTATAAAAAGAATATTACTATTTTCCAGTGATGTCAACCGTTTTTTGTGCATTTTTAATATTTCTTCCTTTACTGCATCTGCTTTATAGAGTATAATTTACAATATGCTTACTTGTGTATAGTAACTGTATCTCTGAACAAAGCAGCGGAGAGGAGAACCTTATGACAATCAAAGAACTGGCCCAGCTTGCAGGCGTATCCACTTCCACAGTCTCAAAAGTGATGAATCAGAAGGATGAGGGCATCAGCGCGGAAACCAGGGAACGGATTTTAAATCTGGCAAGGGAATACGGCTACAGCCCTTATTCTTCTATCTCCACCATTCCCTCCAAAACACCTCTGATCGGAGCCGTCCTGCGCTCCCAGTCCCAGGAAATTGCGGAGGGAATTATGGAACAGGCCCAGGCCCTGGGACACCGGGTGATCTATTCTGTCAGCGGAAACAGCCTGAAAACTGAATCCCAGACCTTAAATATTCTCTGCCGCGCCAAGGTGGACGGCATTTTGTGGGAGCCGGTTTCCTCAGCCAGCCTTTCACTGAAAACCATTCCCGAAAAAGCGGGGATCCCTTATCTGCTGTTCCAGTGTCCCTGGGCGGCGGATTCCGAATATATCCGCTATGACTCTCTGTCTGCGTTCGCAGTGGAAAATCTTCTGGAACGGTACCATACTTCCATCGCCTGCCTTCTCTCCGGTCAGGAGGAAGACGGCCTGTTTCTGGACGGATACCGCAGATGCCTGTTTGAGCACGGGATCCTTCCGAAGGACTCTCTGGTTTTTCACGAGATCTCGCCCCTTCTGCTGCAGAAGATTGCATCCCGGCTGGTAAGCGCTGTGGTCTGCTCCAACTACACCAATGCCCTGGAGCTGTATGGAAAGCTGACTTCTCTCCACTACTCCATTCCCAGGGAACTGTCCATCATCGCCATGAAGGACGGCCAGTTTCACGAGCTTCCTTTTCCATCCATCTCCTGCTGCCCTGTGCCGGAGCGGGCCTTCGGACAGTATCTCACGGAAAAGCTGCTCCACTTGGAAGATCCGGAATGGAGCCGGAAGACCTTCCGCCCGAAAATCTGTCTGAACGGACTTTCCACCGTCTCCTTTCCTCCCCACATGCAGGAGGAACGGATCCTGGTGGTGGGCAGCATCAATATTGACCATTACCTGAACGTGGATCAGCTTCCCTACTCCGGAAAGACGGTGATGACCACTGACTCCCTCGTATTCCCCGGAGGCAAGGGCATCAACCAGGCCGTGGGTGTGTCCCGCCTGGGCCATATGGTGACTCTCATGGGCTGCGTGGGCACGGACACGGACGCGGAGGTGATCGACACCGCCATGGAAAAATATTCCCTGGACACTTCCGGAATCAAACGGATTCCCGGGGAGCAGACGGGAAAAGCTTACATTTTCGTCCAAAAGAATGGGGAGTCCATCATCTCTATCCTGTCCGGGGCCAACCAGTGCCTGACGCCGGATGACATTGAGAAAAACCACAGCCTGTTTGAACACGCCGGGTACTGTCTCATACAGACGGAACTCCCCGACGAGACCGTGCTGGCCGCCTGCCGGGCGGCAAAGGCCCACGGCGCCAAAACAATCCTCAAGCCCTCTGCCCGTCATTTTATCAGGCCGGATATTCTGGCAAATATTGATATTCTGGTTCCTAACCTGGACGAGATCAATGAAATCTGTCCTCAGGAATCCACCCTTGAGAAACAGGCGGAGCATTTCCTCAACCTGGGAATATCCACCGTCATCGTCACCCTGGGGAAAAACGGATGCTATATGAGGACCGCCTCCGATGAGCTCCATCTGCCGGCGGAACCCTTCCTCTCCATCGACAATACAGGCGCCGGCGACGCGTTCATCAGCGCTCTGGCCTCCTATCTTCTCTATGGATACGAGCTGAAAGACGCCATCCGAATCGCCAACCTGGCCGCCGGATTCAGCGTGACCCGCCGGGGCGTGGCTCCGGCCCTCATTGACAAGAGCACGCTGGAGGCCTACGTGCGGCAGAAATATCCGGATCTGCTGAAGAAGAAAGAATAAATCATCAAAACGCCCGGGAACATGCGGCATTCTGTTCTCTGCATGTTCCCAGGCGTTATTTTTTTTGTCAATTTCTATTTACAGTCTCTTTAACAGTTCTTCCCTCTCGCTCTCATATCCGGGCTTTCCAAGAAGGGCAAACATGTTCTTCTTGTAGCTCTCCACACCCGGCTGGTTGAAGGGATTTACACCCAGCAGGTATCCGCTGACACCGCAGGCGAACTCAAAGAAGTAGAACAGTTCTCCCAGATAGAAGGCGTTCTGCTCCGGAATGGTCACCATCAGGTTGGGCACGTTGCCGTCGGTGTGGGCCAGAATGGTGCCGTTCATGGCGCTCTTGTTCACAAAATCCACACTCTTGCCGGCCAGGTAGTTCATTCCGTCTGTGTCTACCTCTTCCTTCTGAAGAAGGATCTCCTCGGGAGACTCCTCCACGTTCAGAACTGTCTCAAACATCACTCTGGAGCCGTCCTGGATGAACTGGCCCATGGAGTGAAGGTCAGTGGTCAGATCCACAGCTGCCGGGAAAATACCTCTCTGGTCTTTGCCCTCGCTCTCGCCGTAAAGCTGCTTCCACCACTCAGATACATAGTGCAGGCTGGGCTCGTAGTTGGCTACGATCTCCACGCTCTTGCCCTTTTTATATAAAATGTTGCGCACGGCCGCGTACTGAAGGGCCCCGTTTTCCTCAAAGGGCTGCTCCAGCGCCTTTTTCCTTCCGGAAGCCGCGCCCTCCATCAGCTGATCAATATCGGCTCCGCTTACCGCAATGGGAAGCAGACCTACAGCCGTCAGCACGGAGAAACGTCCGCCCACGTCGTCCGGCACCACAAAGCTCTCGTAGCCTTCCTCATTGGCCAGATTCTTAAGAGCTCCCTTCGCTCTGTCCGTGGTGGCATAGATTCTCTTGTTGGCTTCCTCCCGGCCGTATTTCTCAATCAGCATCT
>DXFM01000014.1 GCA_019114465.1 Candidatus Lachnoclostridium avicola | reverse complement strand
CGTTTCCATGGATTCGCCCTAAGTTGTACAGTACCTGCTCATTTACGTTTTGCCCTTCCTGCTGTCAGGTATTCCATGGAGCATACATTTGATTACACGGTTACATTGTTCAGCCCTTCAGCAGCGTCCCTTTCAGGGCTCTGCCTACTACGGCCTCTGCTGACTTCTCACAGTTCGTTGTTACTACGGCGCGTTTCACCGCCTGTGAGACCTCACGGGATAAGCCTGCCAGTCTTTCCTCGTCTACCCGCCTGATTTACGCACATGGGTTACGGTTGCCTTTAGGACTTCACTGTCTTGCGCCAGCTTATCCGCCATGCACGCCTTATATCAGGTTTCTGTTCGTCAGGCTACGATTTCGCTATCCTTTCTTCTCGCCTGTACCTCACGATACAAACCTTGGGAGTCGCTGTGGGGTTCGTCGGCAACTACGCCCCTTGTGGACTTTCACCACAGACTGACGGCATGCCCGTCATACACAAAAAGAAGCTGGCAGCCATCAGGCTGTCAGCTTCACTGTTTTCCGGTATACGAGAAGAGCAATCACCGCCGTCACCGCCTCGGTGACCCAGAAGGCGTGAAATACTCCGTTGGGGCCGAATATCCGGCTTAAGAGAAAGGCGGCCGGCAAAATCACCACCACATAGCGACAGAGGGAGATCACCAGGGACTGAGTTCCCTTTCCCAGTCCTTCCAGAGCTCCTGACGTGGTCACGGACACAGAGGAGATGATAAATCCGGCGCTGATAATGCGGAGAGCCGTGCCGCCCGCCTGGATGGTCTCCGGATTTTCTGTGAACAGGCCGATGAGAGGCGCCGCCGCCGTCATGCAGATGACCGTTCCAAAAGCCATAATCAGCCCGCTGAGTCCTAAGGTGATCCGGTAAATGCTCTTTACCCGCTTGTACTCCCCCGCTCCGTAATTGTAGCCGATAATGGGGCGGATTCCCTGGACAATGCCGTTGGCCGGCAGATAGAGGAAGGTCTGCAGCTTGTAGTAGATTCCCAGAATCACCACATAGCTCTGGGAGTAAACGGACAGCAGGGCGTTTAAGCAGGACACCAGCAGGGAGGACAGGGCCAGATTCAGGGTGGCCGGAATCCCGATGGCGTAGAGGCGGAGAACCATTCTTCCGTCCCAGGCAAACCCTTTTCTTCTCACCCGCACCGACATAGGCCGAAGGACGTACAGCACCAGATAGATCGCCAGCGTCACCACCTGGCCGATGCCTGTGGCCAGTGCCGCCCCCTCGATTCCCATTTCCGGGAAGATCCCGATTCCGAATATGAGAACCGGATCCAGAATAATATTGGTGATGCAGCCGGCAAGCAGGCTGACCATAGTCTCCTTCATCATTCCCACTGACTGAAACAGCTTCTCAAAAAACAGACCCAGCATAATAATCAGGGAGAAGGAGAAGGCGATGTTGGAGTACCGCACTCCCAGATCAATCACCGTCTCCGACGAGGTAAACATCCGTAAAAACGATGGCATAATCAGGATGCTCACCACCATGGCGACCACCCCGTGGATTGCCGAGAGAATCATTCCATGGACGGCTGCGGCGTCCGCCTTCTGTTTCGCCCCGGCTCCCAGGTGAAGGGCGATCACCGCATTGATTCCCACTCCGAATCCGATGGCCGCCGCGTTGATCAGGTTCTGCACCGGATACACCAGGGACAGGGCCGTCATGGCATCCTCGCTGATCTGAGCCACGAAAAAGCTGTCCACAATGTTGTACAGGGAGTTCACCAGCATGGAGATGATCATGGGCAGGGCCATGGACAGAATCAGGGGAAACACCGGTTTTTCTTTCATAAACGTCTCATTCATTGCTATCCTCCAATCTTTCTGCTTGATTTTCTGCAGAACAAAAAAACGCCGCACAATCATCGAATCCGACGATTGTGTGGCGAAAAAAGCCGTAAAACTGAAAAATCCACACGAAATTTTAGCGTAGCCATTGTAGCACAGAGGACATCCGGCGTCAAGGAGAAGTTTAGCCGCCGGAGCGGTCCATAATCCGGCAGAAAACCACCGCCGCCGCTGTGCTCACCGCCGTGGCCAGAATTGCCGGCCCGGTGATGGCGGCGGGATTTACGCTGCCGTACTGGCTGCGGTAGGCTATAATGCTCACGGGAATCAGCTGGAGGGAAGAAATATTGATGATGAGGAAGGTGCACATCTCATTTCCCGCCGTCCCTTTCGGCCGGGCGGGACCTGCTGCCCGGCCGGCTCTCCTGTCGTCCTCCAGCCGTTCCAGCTCCTTCATGGCCCGCAGACCGGCGGGAGTGGCCGCCCAGGACAGCCCCAGCATGTTGGCGATCAGGTTGGCGGCAATCTGCTTTCTCGCCGGGTGGTCCTCATCCAGAGCCGGAAACAGAAAATTCAGCACCGGTCCCAGCTTTGCCGTCAGGGCACCGATGAGGCCGGCGCCGTTTCCAATCTCCATGATCCCGCTCCAGAAAGCCATGATTCCCAGCATGGTGACGCTCAGAGTCACCGCCTCCCTGGCGGAGCTGATCACCGCGTCCGTCACCTCCGGGAGAGTTCCGTGAAAGGCGGCCCAGATCACCCCCACCGCCATCATCCCCGCCCACAGATAATTCAGCACAGGCTTTCACTCCCCTGCCTTTTTGGTTCATCCTATGTGGGAATATGCTGAAAATATTCCGTTTTATGGTATTTTTATTCTTTTTTTATTATAAAACCGTCAATGTGTTGATTTTTCCTTTGTATTTTTGTATGATTAGTACAAATCAACATGAGGAGGTTAAAATGATGATCTATACCGAAAAGGTCATTCCCTTTGAAAACCGCGCCGGCGGAAAGGGAACCGGGATCCTGCGCATCGCCATGGAGGACGAGCAGCTGGAAGGCCGCGCCAAGGCCATCATGTCCGTCACCCTTCATCCCGGCAGTTCCATCGGCTCTCACCAGCATGTGGGAAATCTGGAGATCTACTACGTACTGAAGGGGGAGGGAATTTTCACTGTAAACGGCAAGTCAGAACCCATCCACGCGGGACAGGCCGGCTCCATGAACCCGGGAGACTGGCACAGTATTGAAAATACAGGCAGCGAGGATATGTTGATTTCCGCAGTCATTTTATACGAGTGATCAAAAAGGAGGAATTTCACCATGAGCAAGAAATTATTTACTAACTGCCACATCATGGATGTGGTAAACAAGACCGTGACGGAAGGCTCCATCCTGGTTGAGGACGGCGTTATCACCGCAGCCGGGGACTCTGTGGAAGCCGGGGATGCGCAGGTGATCGACCTGGGCGGCAAATATGTGATGCCCGGCCTGTTCAACTGCCATACCCATATGTGCATGCCGCCGGATCCGGCTGTACAGTATGGCCGCAGCGACGCCCAGATCACCATGCTGGCCTTAAAGCACCTGCGCCAGCACTTAAACACCGGCGTCACCTTTATCCGCGACGTGGGCGGAATGGATTACATTGACATCGACATCCGCAACGCGGCGAAGAAGGGTGAGATCGTAGCTCCCGACATGCAGGTTTCCGGAAAGTGCATCTGCATGACCGGCGGACACGGCTGGCAGATGGGCCGTGAGGCTGACGGCGTGGACGACTGCAAGAAGGCAGCCAGAGAGCAGCTGAGAGCCGGCGCTGACTGGATCAAGGTTATGGGTACCGGCGGCGTTATGACCGAGGGCGTGGAGCCGGGATCTCCCCAGCTGGACGAGGATGAGCTGAGAGCCGCCATCGCCGAGGGCCACAAAGTGGGCGCCAAATCCTGCACCCATTCCCAGGGTATGACCGGCATTAAGAACGCGCTCCGGGCAGGAGTAGATTCCATCGAGCACGGCTTCTACATGGATGACTGGTGCTTCGACTGGATGAAGGAGCACAACGTATTCTACGTTCCCACCCTGGCCGCCATGTACTGGATCAAGGTAAACGGCACTGCTGCCGGCATCCCCGAGTACGCAGTACGCAAGGTGAACGCCACCTTCGAGGATCACTTAAGCACCTTCCGCAACGCCTACAAGGCCGGCGTGAAGATCGTTCTGGGAACCGATGCGGGAACCCCCTTCAATCCTCATGACAAGACCGCTTATGAGATGATTCTCATGACCAACGCAGGTATGGACGTATGGGATGCTTTACGGGCAGGAACCATCGTGGCAGCCGAGATGTGCGGCGTGGACAAGACCCACGGCTCCATCGAAGCCGGCAAGAAAGCCAACCTGGCTGTATTCGCCGAGGATCCCACCCAGAATCTGGAGACAGTTATGAACTGCCAGATGACCGTTCTGGGCGGCGAGATCGTATATCAGGCATAATCAGCGGAAAACTCCATTTCCGCAGCATGGGGCTGCTGCTCCATAGATGGTTTCATCTGTGGAACGGCAGCCCCGTTTTCATGATAATAAACTGGTACAAATCTCTTCTATAGAGTTTGCCATACCCTCTTTTGCTGCCGTCTTTACCAGCAGCCTTCCTCTTTTGCTCTCTCTTCCAGCTCCCGGAATTTCTCATCCGAGTAGCCTCCGTACTGTTTCAAGATCTCCTCCGTATGATTTTTGGACAGGCGGACGGACGGTTCCTTTTTCACCGCCGCCAGAATCTCGTCGATGTAGTCGTCAAACTGGGCCCGTTCCTCCTCCAGAGCCATGGACGGGAAGATAGGGAAGTTGGTCTCATAATAAGGCTGGGCGTGGTACCGCTCCATCTCCTTAAATCCCTTCGGTCCGGCATATCCCTTCAGGCCGTACCGGCGCTCATAAGCCAGAAGAGCCGCCTTCAGCCGGTCTCTCACCGCCGTGATCTCCGGGGAAACCTTCTCTTCCCACAGCAGATTCACCGTCTCCGACGGATCCTCCTTCAGATCAAAGAGCTGCTCGTCGTCGCCGTAGTAGTACACGTATTTGTACCGCTCATCACGCAGGCAGCACCACCTCTTATTATTTCTCTGATGCTCCATATACTGATACTTCCTGTTTTTCCTGCCGTCGCCCACAAAGATGGACTCTCCCGGCAGGTCGTAGTCCGCCGGATACTCCAGTCCGGCCTCATCCAGGAATGTTGGAAGAAGATCGTTTAAATCCACAAAGTAGCTTCTCCTCTCCCCCGGCTTTACATGGCCCGGATAGCGGACCACCATGGGGATTTTGGCGGAAGCATCGTAGGGCAGGAACTTCTGATAGGTATCCAGATCCCCCAGCATTTCCCCGTGGTCGCTGGTAAATACCACCAGGGTGTTCTCCTTCAGCCCCAGACGGTCCAGGGCGTCCAGAATTCTTCCGATCTGATAGTCGGCAAAGCTCACCGCGGAGGCGTACAGCTCCCGGATCCTGGTCTTTACCTCATCGTCAAAAGCGCAGCCCAGCTGCTTGTTCTCCTCCGCCAGGGTCGAAAGGGGAGTTTTGGATTTTGCAGGCGCAGGGATCTTTCCCTTGTACAGGTCCTCCCATCCTTCCGGAATGTCAAAGGGCGGATGGGGATGGATAAATCCCGCCCACAGCAGGAAGGGGGTTCTTCCCTTCGTGGCTTCCAGGTATTCAATGGCCCGGTCCGCCACCCAGGCAGATCCGTGGTGCTCCGGGGGAACCAGGGAACGCTGGGGCTGCATGTACAGGCAGGTCCGCACGCCGTGGACGCTCTGGAGATGGCCGTACCCTTTCTCCTTCAGATACATGGCATAGTCGTCCTCCTCCCGGATTCTGGGAAGCTCGTCCATGTTCAGGAAATAGTCGAAACCCGCCGCACGCCGCTCCGGCTGAAAGTGCATCTTTCCGATGGCAATGGTCTCATATCCCCCGTCGTTTAACACCTGGGGGAAGGTGGGCAGATAATAGGGGCAGGCTTTTGCCTCCGCCCCGAAATAATTGTCGTCAAAGCCGTGATGTCTGGCGGTAAGTCCGGTGAGAAGATTGTGGCGGGCCGGTATACAGACCGGATTGGGGGAATAAGCGTTTTCAAATACACAGCCTTCTTCCGCCAGACGGTCGATATTCGGCGTCTTCATAAAACTGCCTCCGCAGCACCCCACAAAGTCACTGCGCAGCTGATCACAGGTGATCAGTAAAATATTTGGTCTGTCCTGCTTCATTTTCAACCTCTTTTTTTCATCATTTAATTATGCTATAATTTTACTAAAATTTACTTCCCCAGGAGGCCTGATACTCATGCGGTCACTTCCCGATTCTCCTTACGTGTCCATCCTGAAGGATCTGGACCAGGAATCGTTAAAACATCTTTCCATACGCCATTATAAGCCAAAAGGCACCATTGTGTCTGTATACAGTTTATCAGATATGAACCTTTTTCTGCTGCTTGATGGGCTGTGCGTGGTGACCAGCGTGGGCCTGAGCTCCGATCTGTGGTGCTCCACGCCCTATTACGTCATGCCGGGAGAATTTTTCGGCCTCATTGAACTCATCTCCCCCACTCCCATGAAGCGGCAGGCCGCTATCACTGCAAAAACCCCCGTAACCCTGCTCTCCATCGACGGCCGGGAGTTTCTTCGATGGCAGACGGCCAGGCCGAAGCTCTACAACACCATCATCTGTCAGATCATCCAGAAGCACTACATGAACCGGGATATGCTGACCCACTTCTCTTCTTCCGCCTCTGACGCCGCAGGGGCTCAGTACCTCTCCTATCTCTACAAGATCTATAAAAAGGCCTGCCACGACCCCGGCTATACCGGGCCGGTTCGCATCTGGGAGACCCATCAGGAGATCGGCACCGCTATTGTCAAAAATGTCCGCTCCGTGGACCGCATGATCAGTTCCTTTAAAAAGGAAGGCCTGGTCAGCGTCAGCCGTGGAAAGCTTTACATCGACGCGGACCAGGCAAAACGGCTGTCCGTCTATGGCCTGTAGTTTCTCAGGCTGCCTTCGCCTTTCTCCTCTTTAAGCAGGCGCTGACAATCACCACCGCAAAAGCCGCCAGATAGGGGATCAGCTGAATCAGCTGGGATGGAAATCCAAAAGCCTGAATCTTCATGGTGATGCCTTCCGTCAGGCTGAACAGCAGAGATCCTGCCAGAGCCCCGCCGGCGGTACGGTTTCCGATAATGGAGGCGATATTTCCCAGATAGCCTCTGCCGGCCGTCATGTTATTGGTGAACATGGCCAGATAGCCGGTGGAGAGATATGCTCCGCCCATACCGCAGAGACTGCCGCTTAAAATCACGCAGATATAGCGGACCCTGGTGGCGTTTACTCCCGCCGTATTCACCGCGTTGTCGTTTAAGCCTGTGGCCCGGATGTGAAGGCCCCAGGTAGTCCGGTTGATCACAAAAGACATCACCGCCGTGATAATCAGCGCCAGCCAGAACACGATGGACAGGGAGTTGAACGCCCGCAGAATGGGAATATTATCCAGGAACGGTATCACAATCTCCGGCATTTTTCGGATCCGGTCGGAGGCAAACGCTCCGCTGGTCCCAAACAGCACCCCCAGAAGATACTGGGTGATGGCCACGGCGAACATGTTGAAAGCCACGCTGATGATAATGTTATCCACCTTAAATCTCAGATAGAATACGGCGAACACCAGGCCCATGAGGGAGCACACCAGAATGGCCGCCAGCAGACCCACAAAAGCCGATCCGGTAAAATAATTGACAATCACCGCCGTAAAGGCTCCCACCAGCATCATGCCTTCCAGTCCCAGATTTAAGAGCCCCACCCGGGCGGTGATCATGCCGCCCAGGCCGGCCAGAAGAAGGGGCGGAAGAGACCGGAACGCTGTGTTCAGAATATTTTCCATACTAATTCCCCTCCTTTTTCATTTTCTTCGGCTTCCAGGTACGGATCACAAAATCCGCGGAAACCATGAGAATCATCAGAGACTGAAGCACTTCGATCAGATCCCCCGGCACTGAAGTTCCCGCCGCCATGAGAATCCCGCCGCTGTTCAGCGCCCCGAAAAAGATGGCAAAAATCAGCACGCCGATGGGATTGTTGGCCGCCAGCAGGCCGATGGAGATTCCCGTAAATCCCAGGTCATTGGAGAAATTGGCGTAAAATCTGCCCATGGTTCCCAGAACCTGCTCCGCTCCCGCCAGTCCGGAGATCATGGCGGACACCGCCAGCACCATAAGAGCCCGCTTTCCCGCATGAAGTCCGATGTACTCGCTGAAGGTCCTGTTTTTCCCCAGAGCGTACCACTCATATCCGATCCTGGTCTTTTTCAGCACAAACCACAGCACCGCCACCAGCACCAGGGCGATGAGAAAGCCGGCGTTCAAATCAGAATACACAGAAAACCGGAACAGTCTGGCACTGGAAGCCACCCGGTCCGTGGCCGCTTCCGTAATGTTTCCCTTAAAGGGGCCGTTGGCCAGATATTCGGTGAAAAGGGCCGCCATGTTGTTCATCATGAAGAACATGATAAAAATATTGATCTTCAGTTTATAGTTTAAGTAGCCAGGGATCATAGCCCAGAGCACAGAGACCAGCATAGCCGCCAGCAGACACAGGGGAATTAAAATCACTGCCGGAAGTCCCCCGGCGTACACTCCCACCACGGCTGCCGCCAGAGCTCCCAGGTAGAGCTGTCCCTCCACTCCGATGTTGAACACTCCCACAATATCCGCCAGAGCCGCCGCCAGTCCGGTAAAAATCAAAGGCGTCGCTTTGGATAAGGTATTCAGCAGGCCTGTTCCCGTGCCGAATGCCCCGTAAAACAGGATCCCGTATGCCTTCAGGGGGGATTCCCCCGCATTGATTATCATCAGGGCGCCAATGACCAGAGTGATCAGGATGGTGATCACCGGCCGGGCCGCCGCCTTTACGATCTTTCCCACTGCACCATCTCCTCCTTCTTCGCTCCGGACATATAAAGTCCGATCTCTTCTCTCGTCACCTGCTTCGGATCAAACAGCGCCGTTATCTTCCCTTCAAAGATCACTGCGATGCGGTCGCTCAGCTCAAAGATCTCGTCCAGGGACGAGGAGATGAGCAGAATGGCAGTTCCGCCGTTTCTCAGCTCGATCATGTGATTGTGGATGGCGCTGATGGCGCCGATGTCCACGCCCCGGCTGGGTTCCGCCGCCACCACCACCTCAGGGGCGAAGGCCGTCTCCCTGGCCACGATCACCTTCTGGCAGTTGCCGCCGGACAGGGAGCTGATAGGCAGCTTTCCGCTGGGAGTCTTGATGTGGAACTGTTCAATCAGTTCATCGGCAAACTTCTCCGTCCGGTTCCTGTCAATGACCGCAAACTTCCCCGTAAAACGCTTCTGATATCCGGCGATGCAGTTGTCCTCAATACTCCAGGACAGACAGGCTCCCGTGGTATTCCGGTCTTCCGGGATAAAACTGATCCCGTCGGAAATCCTGGCCTTCCGGTCGTGGGAGGTAATATCCTGATCAAACAGCAGCACCTCTCCCTCATCGGGACGGAGAAGGCCGGTGACCACCCTGGCCATTTCCGGCTGGCCGTTTCCGGAGATTCCCGCCACGCCCAGGATCTCTCCCTTGTTGATCACCATGGAGAGGTGATCCAAAACCGCGATGCCTTCTTCATTTTTCCAGCTCACATCCCGGACCTCCAGGGCTTTCTCCTTCTGGGTTTCCATCCGCTCCCGCATGGGAGGGATCTCCGCCCCAACCATGGCCACGGACAGGCCGTGAACATCCGTATTTTCCGGTCTCGTCTCCCCCACCACTTTGCCGGCCCGCATAACCACAATCCGGTCAGACACCCGCATGACCTCGTCCAGCTTGTGGGTGATCATGATCACCGTCTTCCCCGCTTTCGCCAGACTGCGGATATTGACAAACAGCTCCTCCGTCTCCTGGGGCGTCAGCACCGCCGTGGGCTCGTCCAGAATAATAATGTCCGCTCCCCGGTAGAGAACCTTGATGATTTCCAGCTTCTGCTGCTCACCTACGCTTAAGGTTCCCGCCGCCTTCTCCAGGGGCACCTTCATCCCGTACTGGTCCATCAGAGCCAGAATCTTCTCCCTGGCCGCCTTCTTATTAATCACAAAATACTTTGCCGGCTCCATTCCGATGATAATGTTCTCCAGGCAGGACAGCTCTTTCACCAGCATAAAATGCTGAAACACCATTCCGATCCGGTGTTTCATGGCGTCGCGGCTGGAACGGAAGCTCACTTCCTTTCCATCCAGCCGGATCACCCCTTCATCCGGGCGGGTCATGCCGTACAGCACGTTCATCAGCGTGGATTTTCCCGCCCCGTTCTCACCGATAATGCACAGGACCTCTCCCGCTGCAGCCTGGATGCTCACGTCGTCATTGGCCCGCACTTCCCCGTAAATCTTGGTAATGTGTTCCATTTCCAGCGCTAATTTCAATGTGCTTCCCCCATTACTCTTCTTCAAAAATGTCAGTTACCTGAATCTCACCGGAGATAATCTGCTCTTTCAGCTCATCCAGCTTGGCGATAGCCTCATCCCCGATATAATCCCTGGTATACTCCATATCCGTCAGACCCACGCCGCCGTTTTCCAGGTCGTACACCTTGTCTCCGCTCTCGAAGGTGCCGTCCTGCACGCTCTTGACCATATCGTAGGCAATGTTTCCGCAGTTCTTCACCACGCTGGTGAGAATCTTGCCCTCCACGATGTAGTCCTGGTTGGAGTCCACGCCGATGGCGTACAGGTTCTCATTCTCTCTGGCCGCCTCAAAAAGTCCCTCGCCGGTACCGCCTGCCGCATGGAAAATGATATCTGCGCCGGAGTTCATCAGCTGAAGAGAGTACTCTTTTCCCTTTGCCGGATCGGTGTAGGAGCCCACGTAGGATTTCATCACATTGATGTCCGGATTAATGTATTTGGCGCCTTCCTCATATCCCACGTAGAACCGGTTGATGTTGTCCGCGTCCTGCCCGCCGATAAATCCGATCACGCCGGTCTGAGATTTCATGGCCGCCAGGGCGCCTGCCAGGAAGCTTCCCTCATGGTCCGCGGTCTTTGCCACCTGAAGGTTGTCCGCGGCTACATTGCAGTTCAGTCCGCCGAAATAAACGTCGGGGAATCTCTCGCAGTACTCCTCAAAGGCGTCCGTCCAGGAGGCGCCGAATCCCAGAATCAGATCGGAGCCGCTGTTGACTGCGGAGATAATGGAAGTGCCCGTATCCGCCACAGAGCTGGGCTCAATCAGGGAAATCTCCACTCCCAGTTCCTCCTCCGCCCGCTGAAGGCCTTCCCAGGTGCTGTCATTGAAAGAGCGGTCTCCCAGTCCGGTCTCCGTGGTGATAAATGTCACCTTGATGGTCCCGTCGTCCGCCGCAGAGCTGCCCTCTCCTTCCGTCTGCGCCGTCGTCCCGCCGCCTCCGCAGCCGGCCAGAACTCCTGCCAGAACCGCCGCCGTCAGGCAGGCCGCCAGTTTCATTTCGCTTCTTCTCTTCATATGCTTCTCCTCCTTGACTCCGCTGTTTTCCCACAGCTGCCCTCATTGTATGTTTCGTGAAAAAATTATAACATTCCAAAAAAGCAAAAGAACCGACATTTGTCGGTTCTTCTGAGAAAAATATCCAATTAAAACATATGCTAGAGAAGCTTTTCCGTAAATATTACCATGTCCTTACTTCAGGCGGAAAACCACATCTCCCACAAAAGGCTTCGCCTCTCCCGTCTTCCGGTCGATGCGGAAGGTATTGATAGTCCAGAACACCTCCGGCTTTGTCTCATAGCCCACAGCCACCTGGATCATGTTCTTTGTGGAATCATTGACCACAAACTCCAGCTCCCGGCCTTCGTTCTGATACCAGCCGGCATCCATGAGAGCGTTGGATAACAGGTATCCGGCGGTCTCATCCGTCAGGGCCGGATGTTCAATCCAAGCCCCCGTTTCGTCCAGCTCATACCACCTGCCGTTTTCCGTCTGCACCCACCCGGTCTGGCGGACTCCGTCATCGTCCAGGTAGTACCATGTCTCCTCTTCCTGCTCCCATCCGGCCGCAGAAGCGGGAGCGGAAAAAGCCAGAGTCAGGGCCAGGACGGCGGCAGCCGTCCTCCTTATTCCGCCGTTTTTCCGCTTTTTATCTGTCCTGTAATATTTACCTGTATTCGAGTATCTGTCTGCTTTCATGAGAGGACACCTCCTCACTCTCCGCACAGCTCCCGTATTACCTCCGGCACCGTCTCAATCTTCTCCGCCCGGTAGGCGTTGCTTCCGCAGAACAGAAGGGCGTTTTCCGTATCCCCCTCCGCCGCGTCGATGAGAGCCTTCGTGATGCAGTAGGGAATGGTCTTCCGATCACAGTGCTCCAGACACTGATAGCACCAATCCAGCTTCAGGGGCGTCTTGCCCACGTTCTCCAGGAAATGGTTCATGATCGCCCGACCGGGCATTCCCACCGGGCTCTTTGTGATCACAATGTCTTCCTTCTTCGCGTTGATGTATACCTGCTTGTAAGCCAGGGGCGCATCACACTCCTCCGTGGTCACAAACCGGGTGGCCACCTGCACGGCGTCCACACCCAGCTCCATGGCACGCATCACATCGCTGTGATCGTAGATTCCCCCTGCCAGGGCAACCGGGATCTTTACTCCGTATTTGTCTTCAAATCCTTTGATCACATCCAGGATCTTCCCGACCTCCGCCTCGTATTCCTCTCTGTGGTAGGTGGCGGGCACATCCGCCGTGTCCGCTCCCAGACGGTGAAGGTCCTCCCTGGAAAATCCCAGATGGCCGCCGGCCAGCGGTCCTTCGATCACCACCAGATCCGGCACTCTCTTGTATTTTCTATCCCACAGTTTGCAGATCACGTTGGCCGATTTCGCTGTGGACACAATCGGCGCGATTTTTGTTTTGAACCCTTCGATCATTCCCGGCAGATCCACCGGAAGCCCGGCTCCGGACACGATAATATCGGCCCCTGCCTTCACCGCTTCCTTTACATACAGCCCGTAGTCGTGAGTGGCCACCATGATATTGAAGCCCAAAACGCCGTCCGGGGCGATCTCCCTGGCCTTTCTCAGTTCCTTTCCAATGGCCCTTAAATTCGCCTCCAGAGGCTTCTGCCGGAAATCCGGCTCCTTAAAACCGATCTGCGCCGTGGAGATCAGGCCGATTCCGCCCGCCTTCGCCACTGCGCCCGCCAGGGAGTGGAGGCTGATACCCACGCCCATTCCTCCCTGGATCACCGGTATTTTAGCTGTCAAATCGCCTATCACTAACGGCTTTAAATTTTTCATCACATTCTCCTGAATCGCTTATACCGCTCTGCAGCCAGTTCCTCACCGGTCATGGTCACATGGCTGGACAGAAACTCCTCCAGACCCCGACGCATCTCATCGGCGATCACAGCGATATTTTTAGATGACGCCGGTTCTTTCTCAACGATCACCCGCTCGATTATTTTCATTTCGTAAAGATCTTTGGCGGTAACCTTCATTACCCTGGACGCCTCAGGCGCCTTTTTGCTGTCCTTCCACAGGATGGAGGCAAAGCCTTCCGGTGAAAGCACGGAGTAGATGGCGTTCTCCATCATCCACACTTCGTTGGCCACCGCCATAGCGAGAGCTCCGCCGCTGCCGCCCTCTCCGATTACGATGGACACCACCGGCACCTTCAGGTCTGACATTTCAAACAGATTTCTGGCGATGGCCTCCCCCTGGCCTCTCTCCTCCGCCTCGATTCCGCAGAACGCTCCCGGCGTATCCACAAAGCAGATCACCGGACGGCCGAAGGTCTCCGCCTGCTTCATCAGACGCAGGGCCTTCCGATAGCCGTCGGGAGAGGGCATACCGAAGTTTCTCTTCAAATTCTCCTTCGTGTTCTTGCCCTTCTGCTGGCCGATCACCGTCACCGGCACTCCCTTAAAGGTGGCGATGCCGCCCACAATGGCCCCGTCATCCTTGAAATAACGGTCCCCGTGGAATTCCATAAAATCGTCAAACAGAATATTGATATAGTCCAGAGCTGTGGGTCGGTCCGCATTTCTGGAGAGCTGCACCGTCTCCCACGGATCCCGGCCGGACAGCCGCTTGTGGAAGCTCTCCGGCGCCGGTCCCTCAGGAGCCAGCCTGGCGGCCGCGTTTTCCGGCTTCTTGTGCATAGCGAGAATCTGGGCGAGAGTGTCCTTTAACTCCTCCCTGCCCACAATCTTGTCCACAAAGCCGTGCTCCAGCAGGAATTCCGCCCGCTGGAAGCCTTCCGGCAGCTTCTGCCCGATGGTCTGCTCAATCACCCTGGGACCGGCAAAGCCGATGAGGGCATTGGGTTCCGCCAGGATAATATCTCCCAGCATGGCGAAACTGGCGGTCACGCCTCCCGTGGTGGGATCGGTGAGCACGCTGATAAACAGCTGTCCCGCCTCATGATGCTTCTTTAACGCCGCCGCGGTCTTAGCCATCTGCATCAGGGAAACAATTCCCTCCTGCATTCTGGCTCCGCCGGAGCAGGCAAAGATAATCACCGGCAGCTTTTCCGCCGTGGCCCGCTCCACCGCCTGGGTGATCTTCTCGCCTACAACATGGCCCATACTGCTCATGATAAATCTGGCGTCGCAGACAGCCACCACCGCGTCGTTTCCGTTGATCTTTCCCTTTCCGGTGACAACCGCCTCATTTAACTTCGTCTTCTCCCTCGCCGCGTTTACCTTTTTCTCATATCCCGGGAAGTTCAAGGGGTTTTCAAAGGGCATTTCCTTGTTCCACTCCTCAAAGGTTCCCTCGTCAACCACCATCTCGATCCGGCGGTAGGCGTGGACACGGAAATATCCGTGACACTTGGGGCAGATGTAGTAGTTTGCTTTCACGTCATCCACGTAGATGGGCTGGCCGCACTTGTTGCACCTTCTCCAGAGTCCCTGGGGAACGCTGGGCTCATCTGATTTTTTGTATTTCGTATCCAGCAGCGTATATGTTTTTTTAAACATATTTTTCAGCATAATAATGATTCACCCGATCCCTTTCGTCTATTCTTTGCAGTAATCCGGGAAATAACGGGGAATGAAACCGGTATCCGTATCCCCTTCCTGGAACGCCTCATTGTTTAAGATCTCATACTGGAAATCCAGATTGGTGTCGATGCCCTCGATGACCAGCTCTCCCAGGGCGCTGCGCATCTTGGCGATGGCCGTAGCCCGGTCCTTGGAGTGTACGATCAGCTTCAGCAGCATGGAATCATAGTTGGGCGGCACCCGGTAATTGTTGTAAATATGAGAGTCCACCCGCACGCCTTTTCCGCCGGGGAAATGCACGTTGGTGATCAGCCCGGGACAGGGCATGAAGTTTCTCTCCGGGTTCTCCGCGTTGATCCGGCACTCGATGGCGTGGCCCCGGATCACCACGTCGTCCTGGGTGAAGCTTAACTTCTCTCCGGCAGCGATATTGATCTGCTCCTTGATCAGGTCGAAATCCGTCACCGCCTCCGTCACGGGATGCTCCACCTGGATACGGGTGTTCATCTCCATAAAATAGAAGTTTTTGTGCTTGTCCAGCAGGAACTCAATGGTGCCCGCATTCTCATAGCCCACGGCCTTCGCCGCCCGCACCGCAGTATCTCCCATCTTCTTTCTCAGCTCATCGGAGATGGCGTCGCAGGGAGACTCCTCCAGCACCTTCTGATGCCGTCTCTGGATGGAGCAGTCTCTCTCCCCCAGGTGCACCACATTGCCGTACTTGTCCGCCATGATCTGGAATTCGATGTGGCGGGGTTTCTCAATATATTTCTCAATGTACATGGTGTCGTCGGAAAAGCCTTTCACAGACTCCATCTGGGCATTGTTGAAGTTGGACTCGAAATCGTCCTCTCCCCAGGAAATTCTCATTCCCTTTCCGCCGCCTCCGGACGACGCCTTGATCATCACCGGGAAGCCGATCTCCTTTGCCATTTCCAGGCCCTTCGCCGCGTCGTACACCGGCTCCTTTGTGCCGGGCACCACCGGAACCCCGGCCTCCATCATGGTCTTTCTGGCCTCCGATTTATTGCCCATCCGGCTGATGATTTCCGCAGACGGGCCGATAAAGGTAATGTTGCACTTTTCACACAGTTCCGCAAATCTGGCATTCTCGGAGAGAAAGCCGAAGCCGGGGTGAATGGCCTCCGCCTTCATGGCCACTGTGGCCGCAATGATCCGCTCCATATTCAGGTAGCTCTCGCTGGACGGAGCCGGTCCGATGCAGATGGCCTCATCTGCCAGCAGCGTGTGCAGGGAATCCCTGTCCGCCTCCGAATAGACCGCCACCGTCTTGATGCCCATTTCCCGGCAGGCCCGGATCACTCTCACCGCGATCTCGCCTCTGTTTGCCACTAAAATCTTACTAAACATAGACTCCCACCTTAACCAATCATAAATGTGAGTTCTGCCGCCACAGCTACTTTTCCGTCCACAGTGGCCGTTGCCTTTCCCACGCCCACCGGGCCCTTCTGCTTGATGATCTCGCATTCCAGCTTCAGCTTGTTGCCCGGAACTACTTTTTTCTTAAATTTCGCGTTGTTGATGGCTCCGAAATAGGCCACCTTGCCCTTGTTCTCCGGCACGCTTAAGATCGCCACCGCTCCGGTCTGAGCCAGAGCCTCCACGATCAGCACGCCCGGCATCACCGGCTCCTGGGGAAAATGTCCCCGGAAGAAATCCTCGTGAAACGTCACTGCCTTGTAGCCCACAGCCCTCACTCCCGGCTCCAGCTCCTCGATGCAGTCAATCAGCAAAAACGGATGTCTGTGAGGAATGATCTCCTCGATTTCCTTGATTCCCAGCATAATTTTCTCTCCTTATGTCCGGCGGATACGGGGCGCGTCCTCCCGCCCCAAAACGGCGCCAGGCCGGGCGTCCCCCGCGTCCGCCGGTTTTGAAAACGGGACCCAGAACAGATCCCGTTTCCACAATCGCAAATTCCAGTTTCTCTCATTACCGGATGCGGAACAGCGGCTGACCGTACTCCACAACCTCTTCGTTTCCTACCAGAACGGCCTCAATCACGCCGTCGTACTCGCTCTCGATCTCATTCATCAGCTTCATGGCCTCGATGATGCCCAGAACCTGTCCCTTCTTCACCGTATCTCCTTCCTTCACGAAAGGCTCCGCGTCAGGAGAAGACGCGCTGTAGAAGGTTCCCACCAGGGGAGAGGTGATCACTTTGTCAGAATTGATGTCAGCAGTCTTCTGCGGCGCCGCAGCCGGCTCCGCCTGGGTGTCCAGAACGGTGACAATCTCCTCCGCTGCCCCTGAGCCGCTTCCGGCAGCGCCGGCGACGCGGACCACCTTCGGGCCCTTCTTCTTGATGGAGATTTTAGTATTTCCCTGCTCTAACTCAAAGCTGGTGAGGGAGTTCTCCGACACCGCCTTGATCAGCTCAATGATTTCCTTGATTTCCATAGCTTACTCCTCCACGAATTTCTTCACCAGCAGAGTGGCGTTGTGGCCGCCGAATCCCAGAGAGTTGGAGATGGCGCAGTTCACATCCATGGCCACTCCCTGTCCCTTGGTGTAGTCCAGATCGCACTCTTCGTCGTCCACTCGCAGGCCGGCTGTCACATGGACAAATCCCTCCTGAATGGACTTCACGCAGTCGATGAATTCCACGCCGCCTGCGGCGCCCAGCAGATGGCCCACCATGGATTTGGTGGAGTTGATCTTTAACTTCCGGGCATGGTCGCCGAAAGCCAGCTTGATGGCCCTCGTCTCAAACAGGTCGTTGTGGTGGGTTCCGGTGCCGTGGGCGTTCACATAGTCCACGTCCTCCATGGTCAGTCCGGCGTCAGCAACGGCCACTTCCATGGCCTTCGCAGCCCCGCTTCCATCCTCCGCGGGGGAGGTGATGTGGTAAGCGTCGCAGGTAGCTCCATAGCCGCCTAACTCCGCGTAAATCTTCGCTCCTCTGGCCTGAGCATGCTCCAGGGACTCCAGAACCACGATTCCGGCGCCCTCGCCCATGACGAAGCCGTTTCTCTCCTTGTCAAAGGGGATGGAGGCTCTCATCGGGTCCTCAGAAGTGCTGAGAGCCGTCAGCGCCGCAAATCCGGCAATACCGATGGGGGTGATGCTGGCCTCCGAACCGCCTGCCACCATAACGTCCGCTTCCCCGTACTGAATGGAGCGAAACGCCTCGCCGATAGAGTGGGTTCCCGTAGCGCAGGCCGTCACCACGTTGATATTCTTTCCCTTTAATCCAAACTGAATGCCGATATTTCCGGCTGCCATATTGCTGATCATCAGCGGAACCAGCAGAGGATTGATCCGGTTCGGCCCTTTCTCGATCATTTTCTTTGTCTCTCTCTCGATGGCGTCCAGGCCTCCGATGCCGGAACCTACGCTGACGCCCACGCGGAAAGGATCTTCCTTTGTCATGTCAATTCCCGCGTCCTCCAGCGCTTCCCTGGCCGCGGCCACCGCAAACTGGGAAAAGCGCTCCATTCTCCTGGCCGCTTTGTTGTCCATATACTGCTTCGGGTCAAAATCTTTTACCTGAGCCGCCAGCTTCGCCTTGAAGTCCGCAGTGTCAAAAGTGGTAATCGGTCCGATTCCCACCGTTCCGTTCTTCAGGCTGTTCCAGAACGTCTCCACGTCATTGCCGATGGGAGTGATCGCTCCCATACCGGTCACTACTACTCTTCTCTTCATAAAATTTCTCCTTCAAAACTCCAGTGGGGGCCGGCTTACATGGCCATGCCGCCGTTTACGTTGATCACCTGGCCCGTAATGTACTTCGCGTCATCGGAGGCCAGGAACGCGGCTGTTCCCGCAATGTCCGCCGGCTCTCCCATGGCCTTCATGGGGATCTGGGCCAGCAGGCTCTCTTTTACAGAATCGGACAGCACATCCGTCATATCTGTAGTGATAAATCCGGGGGCGATGGCGTTTACCGTGATGCCCCGGCTGGCCAGCTCTCTGGCCGCTGTCTTTGTCATGCCGATCACGCCGGCCTTGGACGCGGCGTAGTTCATCTGCCCCGCATTTCCCATCACTCCGGAAATGGAGGAGATGTTGATGATCCGTCCGCCTCTCTGTTTGATCATCTGGCGGGCCACATGGCGCATGCAGTTGAATGTTCCCTTTAAGTTGGTGGCGATCACCGCGTCAAAATCCTCCTCGGACATCTTCATGAGAAGTCCATCCCTGGTGATTCCCGCATTGTTTACCAGAATGTCAATCCTGCCGTATGTTTTGATGACGTAGCTCATCATCTCCTCCACACCGGCAAAATCCGCCACGCTGCACTGGTAGGCCTCCGCTTTTCCGCCGACCTCCTCAATCTCCTTTACCACGGCCTCCGCCTTGTCCCTGGAGCCGTTGTAATTGACAATCACCGTGGCCCCGTCCTTCGCCAGTCTCTCGGCGATGGCCCGTCCGATGCCCCGGCTGGCGCCTGTCACCAGCGCCACCTTGTTCTCCAGCATACGATACCTCCTAAAACCCCTGGTCTTTACAGACCGTTCTCCTTTAACGCCTTCACATCGTCCAGCGTCTCTATATTTACGACTTTTACGTCTCTTGTGATCTTTCTCATAAATCCGGCCAGGGTCTTGCCCGGTCCGATTTCAATAAAGGTGTCCACACCATCTGCCAGCATCGCTCTCACGCTCTGCTCCCAGCGCACGGATGAGGAAACCTGTCTGGCGAGAAGGTCCTTCACCTCCGCCTTATCCGTCACATACGAAGCCGTCACGTTTGCCACGTAGGGAATCTGGGGATCGCTTAACTCCACATGTTCCAGGAACTCTCCCAGCTTCTTTCCGGCTTCCACAAGCATTCCGGAGTGGAACGGGCCGCTGACATTCAACATCACCGTTCTCTTGGCTCCGGCCTCTTTGAGCTTTTCACAGGCAAGCTCAACCGCCTCTTTCTTTCCCGAAATTACAATCTGCCCCGGGCAGTTGTAATTGGCAATCCATACATCCGGAATATCCTTCAGTACTTCCTCAATCTTTTCTGCCGCCATGGCCAGCACCGCCGCCATCGCGCCTACTCCCACCGGAACGGCTTCCTGCATCAGGATGCCTCTCTTTCTCACGGTGGTGATTGCATCATCTGCGCTCATCACGCCTGCGGCGTAAAGAGCGCAGTATTCTCCCAGACTTAAGCCCGCTGCCACATCCGGTCTGATACCTGTCTCTTCCATCAGCACCTTCATCATGGCGATGCTGGTGGTCACCATAGCCGCCTGGGTGTACTCTGTGATATCCAGGCGGTCATTCTCCTCAAAGCACAGTTCCGGCATGGAAAAGCCCAGCAGCTCGCTGGCCCGGTCAAACACCTCTCTGCCGGTGCTGGTTCCCTCATAAAAATCCTTACCCATCCCGGCTTTCTGCGCGCCCTGGCCCGGGAAAATAAATGCAATCTTACTCATATTTCTTATCTGGCTCCTTTTAAAAGCGCTTCTGCCTGCGCCATCATTTCGTCAATTATTTCCTTGCAGGTCTGCTCTTTGTTGATCATGCCCGCAATCTGGCCTGCCATAACGGTTCCGTGGGTCACATCTCCGTCCACTACCGCTTTTCGGAGAGCTCCTAAAGTCAGGTACTCCAGCTCCTCGAAGGATTTGCCTTCCTGCTCCAGCTTCACATACTCTCTGGTCATCTGATTTCTCAGGCAGCGCACAGGATGGCCATGGCTTCTTCCAGTTACAGTGGAATCAATATCCTTGGCCTTGATAATTCTCTGCTTGTAGTTCTCATGGACGATGGACTCTTTCGCCACAACAAACCGCGTTCCCACCTGAACCGCCTCTGCGCCCAGCATGAAAGCTGCGGCCATTCCTCTGCCGTCGGCAATTCCGCCGGCTGCGATCACAGGGATCTTCACCGCGTCCACAACCTGGGGTACCAGAGTCATGGTGGTAGCTTCGCCGATGTGGCCGCCGGACTCCGTTCCCTCAGCCACCACGGCGTCAGCGCCGGCCTTTTCCATCATCTTGGCCAGAGCCACGCTGGCAACCACCGGGATCACCTTGATTCCCGCGGATTTCCACATGTCCATGTATTTACCCGGGTTTCCGGCTCCTGTGGTAACGACTTTCACGCCTTCCTCCACAACCACCTTCGCCACGTCATCCGCATACGGACTCATGAGCATTACGTTGACGCCAAACGGCTTGCTCGTCCGCTCTTTTGTCTTGCGGATATAATCCCGGACCACATCTCCGGGAGCGTTGGCACCGCCAATCAGGCCAAGTCCGCCTGCCTCAGACACAGCAGATGCCAGATGATATTCCGCCACCCAGGCCATACCGCCCTGGATGATGGGATATTCAATTCCGAGAAGTTCTGTAATTCTGGTTTTCATTAATCCTCTACACCCTTTGCCTTTAAGTAATCCATTACGGCGCCAACAGTGGTCAGCTTCTCCAGATCCTCTGCCGGAATCTCTACGGAGTACTCGTCCTCCAGTGCCATTACCAGCTCAAACAGATCCAGGGAATCTGCGCCCAGATCCTCTTTGAAGGAGGAAGCCTCGGTTACGCTGTCTGCGTCTACTCCTAACTGCTCTGCGATCATCTCTTTCATTTTCTCTAACATGGTTTTAATCTCCTTTTGGCTTATTTTGTTTTGTTTTTTCAATACTCTATTATAGCAAACGGCTGTACCGTTTTCTATCCCTTTTTTAAGAAAGAATCATCTTTCCTACCACTCCAGCAGGCTTGCTCCCCAGGTAAGCCCTGCTCCGAAGCCGGCCAGTACGATTTTATCTCCCCGGACAAGCTTTCCGTCCCGGTTCAGCTCGTCCAGCAGAATGGGAATTGTAGCCCCGGAAGTGTTTCCGTAGCGGTCGATATCCATGGGGAAGCGCTCAATGGGCAGCTTCATCCGCTTGGCGATAGCCTCCACGATCCGGTAGTTGGCCTGGTGGAGCACAAAATACTTGATGTCCCCCTGATCCTCTCCATTTTTCTCCAGCAGCTCCTCCACGCACTCCGGCACCTTCTTCACCGCGAAGCGGAAGATCTCCTGGCCGTCCATGGTGGTAAATCCCACCTGGGGCTTTTTCCCAGTGAGGAAATTGTCATTGGTTCTGGACGGGCACTCCATGGAAGCCGCCCGGCTGCCGTCGGACCCCATGACCATGGAGAAGGCTTTTCCCTCCTCCGCCCGGACCACCACCGCCCCGGCGCCGTCACCGAAGAGCACGCAGGTGCTCCGGTCCTCCCAGTCCACAATCTTGCTGAGCACATCGCAGCCGATGATCAGGGCCGTCCTGTAGATTCCCGCCTCGAAAAAGGCCTGGGCCGTGTTCAGGGCAAAAATAAAGCCGGAGCAGGCTGCGCTGATGTCAAATGCCACCGCCTTTGCCGCTCCAACTGCCCCCTGGACCTCGCAGGCTCCACTGGGAAAACAGTTGTCCGGAGTGGACGTCCCCAACAGGATCAGATCCAGCTCCTCCGGTTTTACTCCCGACTGCTCCAGAGCCCGTCTCGCCGCCTCCGCAGCCATAAAGCTGGTTCCCTCTCCCTGGGAAATCCTCCGTTCACGGATTCCCGTTCTGCTGCTGATCCACTCATCGCTGGTCTCTACGATCTGAGCCAGATCATCGTTTGTCACAATCCGTTCCGGCACATAAGCGCCGGTTCCTAATATTCTCATTACCATAGCATTTTTCCCGTTAAAATAAGCGTTTGCAGTTAAAAGTTTGATATTCAAAATAATAATAGTCAATGGCCCTGTATTTGTCAAGCAAAACAGCGGGGGAAAGGCGGGAAATGGACGACAGGATGCGACAGTTAAATATTGACGTGTCTTTCCGTGAATGATAATATTCAAAATAACAGATCCATGATCTTGTTTATGGACGACATATGGAAAGGCGGGGCAAATGAACGTAAAGGACTACAAATATATTATTGAAATCGCAGAGCAGGAAAACGTGTCAAAAGCAGCAGATATCCTGTGCATTACCCAATCAGCTCTGACAAAATTTCTCCAGAGAATTGAGCAGGAACTGGGAGTTCCCCTGTTCTTTCGGAAAAACAACCGCCTGTTCCTTACAGAAGCCGGCTCCTATTATACCGAAATAGGGAAGGAAATTCTCCGTCTGGATACAGAAGTGGAAAAAGGAATCGCCCGTATTACGGCAGATAAGGAGAAACAGATCCGCATCGGCTGCAGTGTCGGTCGGGAAGATTACGTCATCCAGGATGTACTGGCCCCATTTTTTGAAAAGCACTCCGACGTATGCGTGAGAATGCTCGGCGGAACCTCTTCCTCGCGTCTGGACATGGTAGAAAACAATGAACTGGATATGGCCCTGGTATCTTCCAGAGACTATCGGCCCGGTCTGACCTACTACCCGGTCGCCAACGCAACATTGGTTCTTGCCGTTTCCCAGCACTCCCCTCTGATAAAAAAAGCAGTATCGAAAAAAAACAGTCTGTATCCGGTGATAGCTTTAGAGGACTGGATTGAAGAACCGTTCATTCAGCTTTCAGCAGTTACCGCATCCGGGAAAATCGTCCGCGAATTCTTCCGGAAAGAAAATGTCTGTCCAAAAATCCGCCTTGAGGTCAACAGCGTCAGCAACTGTATAGCTGCCGTAGAATCTGGTATTGGAAACGCAGTCTTCTGGGAAATTCCCAGAAAATCCCGAAAAGTGGAGTATCTGACATTAAAAGAGCTGAGGCCTGAACAGCAGCGCATGTATGTGGCCTGCCGTTTAAATTATAACATACCTGCCATTGGCAAAGATCTTCTCCGGCTGCTCCGGCACACTTCAACGGAAAATGAACAAATTTAAGAAAACAAAATACAGCAAATTTCCAATAGCTCTGAATCGTACAAAACACCATGATTTAGAGCTATTACTTTTATGCATTTTTTTAGTAATTTTTGGAATTTGAACCATCCCCCCAGCCGATGATATGCTGAATATATCAAAAGAAAAGCACAGAAAAGGGGGAAAAATATGCAAAACTTCGAAAAAGAGATCTCGTCAAATGCCATTCGCATCCGCTGGATCTCTGTACAATGCTATGAGATTGTCCTGCCCAATGGAAAAGTAATTGTGACAGATCCTTTCTATTGGGATATGCACCATTTTGACAATCTCACCGACTTGACGTCCAGCCAGAAAATGGAAAAAAAGGTCTATGCGCAAAGCGGATTTTCCGTCGATGATTTTACCGGAGCCGATTACATCATTTTAAACCATATTCACGGAGACCATTCCAATCTGACCGGCGAATTATGGAATCGTTTTTACGGAAGAGTCCTGGTTCCCGGAGCGTGTGCATATGAGCTGGCAAAAGTATATGACATTCCATTCGCGGCAATTTATCCTTTATATCCGGGAAATACCTACTATTTTGATGATTTTACTTTAAAAACCTATCCCGGAGCGCATGACAACCGGGCATTCCGGGAGGGGCGTTTTAAACGGCCCAGCGAGATGGAAAACGACTTCAGCGGTTCAGAGGGATTCGGAGTGCCATGCCCCAATCTGACCGGCCCTCTGGGATCCATGTACAACATCAACTTCATCATCCAGACCAAAAACAATTTCAAAATCGATTTCAGCGCCGGAAGAGACTATGAAGAACATGTTGAACATGCCCGCCGGGAATGCCCCAATTTGATGCTTCGCCACCGCATCCGCAGCTATACGCCGGAGGCATTTGCCGATCAGATAGAAATGATGGGAGCACAGCTGGCAATGCCGCTTCATCACAATAACGCCAGAGCCTCTGATGAGGACTTAAACGAATACTTCAGCAAAGTCAACAATATCCTGAAATCCCGGGGCAGTGCCGCAAGGGCGTTTAACCCGGAACCATACAAATGGTACACCATTAACTTATCAATTTTAAGTGACGAATAAAAGTACAGGGGGAAAAACGTATGTCAGTTAATGTAATGATCGTGTTTATTGTTGGTATTCTCATGATTGCCTGTTTCTGCAGCGGAAAATTTTCCTACCCGGCAGTTGCAATCACAGTAATCGTTGTCCTAGAAGCAACCGGAGTTTTACCTTCTTCCCAAGCCTGGGGCGGTTTCGCCAGCAGCACTGCAATTCTATTTGCCAGTATGTTCGTGCTGGCCGCTGGTCTGGCCAAAACATCGCTTCTTGACAAACTTGCCACTTTAATTGTCCCTGAGGGAAGCAGTGAAAGACGGGCTGTTATAGGCTGCGGCCTCCTGTCCATTCTTCTGACCATGTTCAGCAACACTTCCTCCACCATGGCAACTCTGATGCCAGTCTGCTTCAGCGTTGCAGAAAAGGCAGGAATTTCTCCAAAACGGCTTTTAAAACCGGCCGTAGATCTCTCCAGTATATGGGCGGCAGTTCTTCCAGTTGGTCTGGGACTGACGGCCTACAGCGTAAGCAATGAGCTGGTGGCATCTCTGGGAGGCAATCCTGATTTTACCATGCTGACCTTTATGATTGCCCGTCTGCCTATTGTAACTCTTATCACTGTGTTTATCTTTGTTGTTGGATACAAATTCACTCCCACCAACTACGATAATATTGTAATGGATGGAATGGTCAGCAAAGCCAGTAATGGAAAGAAAGGAACCTCCCTCACACCAGGAAAAGAAAAACTTACCTATGTGATTTTCGCAGGTGCAATTATCTCCATGATTATCAGCAACTATGTTGATCTGTTCAGCGCTTCTACCTGCGCCGCCACAGCCGCCCTTCTCATGGTATTCACCGGAATTTTAAATGAGAAAGAGGCGATGCGGGCCATTAATCTGAAGGTAATTGGAATTTACGCCGGAACAATCGCTCTGGCAAACGGCATCAGCGCTTCCGGAGCCAACGAAATCATCGCTGATTTTATGAATAACGTGCTGGGCGGTATGACAAATCCTTATCTGATTGCATTTATCCTTATGATTGGCGCAGCCATCACCACACAGTTTATGAACAATTCAAGCACTCTGAATATTTTCCGTATTTTGGGAGCTGTTGTAGCAGTTGCCTGTGGATTTGACGCTCGTTCCGCCATGATTGCCGTAGAAATGGGAGCTACCTGCTCTGTGCTTACCCCAATGGCATCAGCAACACAGGCAATGGTATTCGCCCAGGGCGGCTATACTATGAAAGAATATTTCAAATGTGGCCTGCCGGTCTTCATTTTATATGTGACGCTTTACATGATCTATGTGCCCAACATATTCCCGGCGATTTAATTTTCCGGCCGAAGGCTGTATTGACGGTGATGACTCCAAATGTTAATATTTTAATATTGAAATTGCAGGAAAGGAGTCTTTGCCATGTCATTTAAAGAAGTAAAACCGGAAGAACTGAATTTAAATCCGTTTTCCGCCATCGGAAAGGAATGGATGCTGATTACCGCCGGACCGGCGGACCGCTGCAACACCATGACCGCCAGCTGGGGCGCCATGGGCGTCATGTGGGGAAAGCCTTCCGTCACCGCCTACATCCGCCAGTCCCGCTACACCAAAGAATTTGTGGACCGGGAAGAGCTGTTTACCATCTCCATCTTTGACGAGGCGTTCCGCCCGGCCTTAAACTTATGCGGAACCGTCTCCGGCCGGGACCGGGACAAGATCCGGGAAGCGGGGCTGACCCCTTTTGACGCCGGCGGGGCGGCAGCCTTTGAGGAGGCAAAGCTGATCTTTGTCTGCCGCAAACAGTATCACACCTTCCTCTCTCCCGACGGCTTCGACGTAAAAGAAAACGACAGCCGCTGGTACGCCGACAGAGATTACCACACCATGTACATCGGTGCCATCGAGAAGGTGCTGGTGAAAGAGTAAAGATACAAAAACAGGCCCCCTTTCCAGGGGACCTGTTTTTGTATATTCATATCTTTTCTTTATTCGTACTCCACAACATCCAGCCACTTCTCCAGAAGATCTTTCTCCTCCGGAATAGCCTTGGTCAGACGGGAAGCCGCCACGATGGGAAGCCATCTCTGCACATACTGCTTGGCAGTGTCGCTCATGTCGCAGAACATGGTCATGTACATCTCCGCCATCTTCGGGTCCTGAAGGGTCAGGAGCAGATAGGTGGTGGCGGCGTCTGCGGAGGCGTTGCCCTGGGTGGCATGGGACCAGTCAAGAATGTAATACTTGCCGTCCTTATCAATCACCACGTTGGTGGGGTTGTAGTCGCCGTGAAGCACCTTCTTGTGCTTGGGCATACTCTCCAGGCGGGTGCTCAGCTCATAGCGGGTAGTGGCGTTTACTGCCTTTAAGCTGTTGATGCGGACGCTCATTTTGTCCTTCATCTTGTTCAGAAGAGGAGCGGTCTTGTCATGGATTTCCAGCTGGATCTCCACAAACTGCTTCATATATTTCTCCAGATTCTCCGGATCTTTTGCCATCTTCTCTGCCAGAGTCTCTCCCTCGATGTAATCAGAGATGATCGCCCATTTTCCCTCCTCGTTTACCGTTACTCCGTGCACTCTCGGAATGGGAAGACCGGTTTCTTCCACTCTCGCCTGATTCAGGGCCTCGTTGAGCACGTCTGTCTTCGGATAATTCGCGTCAAATACCTTCCAGACCTTATCGCCGTCCTGATAGATCACCTTATGAGGGCGGGTTGCCAATACCTTATCTGTTTTCATATTGCGTTCTCCTTTCCTTCTCCCTTATTTATTTGCCGTAGTAAGCTTTCAGGTACATCTCCTTGATCTCACTCATCAACGGATATCTGGGGTTGGCGCCGGTACACTGATCGTCAAAGGCGTTCTCAACCATCTCATCCAGGGTATCCAGGAAATATTTCTCATCCACGCCGTAATCCTTAATGGTGGGCTTAATGCCGACAGCTTTCTTCAGATCCTCGATCTTCTCGATCAGCTTCTTCACAGCCTCATCGTCATCCTTGGCCTGAATGCCGCAGAAACGGGCGCACTCTGCGTATCTTGCCTTTGCATGGGGATACTCATACTGCGGGAAAGTACCCATCTTGGTGGGAACGTCTGCAGAGTTGTACTCCACGATTAAGGAGATTAACAGGGCGTTGGCAACGCCGTGAGCCAGATGATGATAAGCGCCCAGCTTGTGAGCCAT
Source organism: Candidatus Lachnoclostridium avicola (assembly GCA_019114465.1). Lineage (GTDB taxonomy): Bacteria > Bacillota > Clostridia > Lachnospirales > Lachnospiraceae > Lachnoclostridium_A > Lachnoclostridium_A avicola. Next base: position 107,692 of record DXFM01000014.1, on the reverse strand, counting down.
GGAGTGGCACAGTCCCAGGAAGGCGTTGGCAAATGCCATACCTGCCATACAGGAAGCGTCTGCCATCTTCTGACGGGCCTCCACATTGTTTCCGTCGTTGTATGCGGTGGGCAGATAATCAAATACGTTCTTCATCGCCTTTAAGGCAAGGCCGTCGGTGTAGTCTGTAGCCATGATGGACGCATATGCCTCCAGAGCGTGGGTCAGAACGTCCACACCGGATGCGCTGGTCAGTCCCTTGGGCTGGCTCATCATGTTGTCTGTATCCACAATAGCCATGTTGGGAAGGAGCTCATAGTCAGCCAGCGGATACTTCACGCCGCTCTCCTGATCGGTGATAACGGCGAAAGGAGTTACCTCAGAACCGGTACCGGAGGAGGTGGGGATGGCCACGAAGTAAGCCTTCTCTCCCATCTTCGGGAAGGTGTATACACGTTTCCGGATATCCATGAAGCGCATTGCCATATCCTGGAAATCCACTTCCGGATGCTCATACATTACCCACATGATCTTCGCCGCGTCCATAGCGGAACCGCCGCCCAGAGCGATGATCACATCCGGCTTGAAGGCGTCCATAGCCTTTGCGCCTGCCTGTGCGTTGGCCAGAGTCGGGTCGGGCTGAACATCGGAGAAGGTGGTGTATACGATTCCCAGCTCATCCAGCTTGTCGGTGATGGGCTTGGTATATCCGTTCATGTATAAGAAGCTGTCAGTTACCAGGAATGCTCTCTTCTTGCCCAGCACGTCTCTCAGCTCGTTAAGCGCTACCGGCATGCAGCCTTTCTTAAAGTATACCTTCTGAGGTGTTCTGAACCACAGCATATTCTCTCTCCTCTCCGCCACTGTCTTAATGTTCAGCAAGTGCTTGATGCCCACGTTCTCGGAAACGGAGTTGCCGCCCCAGGAACCGCAGCCAAGGGTCAGAGACGGAGTGAGCTTGAAGTTGTACAGATCTCCGATACCGCCCTGGGAAGAAGGAGTATTGATCAGAATACGGCAGGTCTTCATGGCAGCCGCATGTTTTGCCATTTTCTCTTTCTCGTTTATATTGATATATAAGGAAGACGTATGTCCATAACCACCGTCGGCCACCAGTCTCTCAGCCTTCTCAAGAGCCTCGTCAAAGGTCTTTGCCTTGTACATTGCCAGAACCGGGCTCAGCTTCTCATGAGCGAACTCCTCGGAAATGTCCACAGACTCCACCTCGCCGATAAGGATCTTTGTGGTCTCAGGAACGGTCACCCCTGCCATAGCAGCGATCTTCGCCGCCGGCTGTCCAACGATCTTCGCGTTTACAGCGCCGTTGATGATGATGGTCTTTCTCACCTTATCCAGCTCATCCGGCTTTAAGAAGTAGCATCCTCTCGCCTGGAACTCTTTCTTCACCGCATCGTACACCGGCTCCAGAACGGTTACAGACTGCTCGGAAGCGCAGATCATGCCGTTGTCGAAAGTCTTGGAGTGGATGATGGAGTTTACAGCCAGTCTCACATCCGCGGTGTCGTCGATGATTACCGGGGTGTTGCCGGCGCCCACGCCCAGGGCCGGTTTTCCGGAAGAGTAAGCGCTTCTTACCATGCCGGGGCCACCGGTTGCCAGGATCGTGTCAGAGCTTCTCATGACCTCGTTGGTCAGATCCAGGCTGGGAACGTCGATCCATCCGATGATGCCCTCAGGAGCACCAGCCTTCACAGCAGCGTCCAGCACAACCTTCGCCGCAGCGATGGTGCACTTCTTCGCACGGGGATGGGGGGAGATGATGATGGCATTTCTGGTCTTTAACGCGATCAGACATTTAAAGATCGCAGTAGAAGTCGGGTTAGTGGTGGGAATAACCGCAGCGATCAGTCCCAAAGGCTCAGCGATCTTCTTGATGCCGTAAGCTTTGTCCTCTTCGATCACTCCGCAGGTCTTGACATTCTTATATGCATTGTAAATGTACTCTGCCGCATAGTGGTTCTTGATCACCTTATCTTCCACTACGCCCATGCCAGTCTCCTCCACTGCCATCTTGGCTAACGGGATTCTCTGCTGGTTGGCAGCCTTTGCCGCCTCAAAGAAAATTTTGTCCACCTGCTCCTGGGTATAAGTTGCGAATACTTTCTGGGCCTCTTTCATCGCCTTCATCTTCGCAACCAGGGCATCCACATTGTCGATGATTTCTGGTACCTGTACGGTCTTTTCCTTTGCCATGATTCATCCTCCTACTGATTGTTTTTATGATGGTTATTTGTTGCTTCGTTATTTATTTAACGATTTTTATTATATATTACCGTTAAAAAAATGTCAATTATGAGGTTTGTGGATATTTTATAGAAATACAGGAAATATTTAGTGATTTTTACCAACACCATCCCGTGGACGCTCCGCCTCCTCTTCGTTCTATTTTAAACGGAAACCGGGAGGCCCGCAACCTGTTTTTAGGCAGTTTGAGACGGCATAAGGGAAAAATTCCCCGTAAAGACAGATTTTATGGAAAATCAAGGAAAAGTTTTACCTTATTTTCGTTATTTTTTTAACATTTAGCGCGTAACAGGCGCAGGATGGGCTTATCCCGGACAGCCATTTGACTTCCAAAGCCTTTGACTCCCGGAAGCCAAAAAAGGGAAATGACCCGCCGGAGTCATTTCCCTCTCTGATTTTTTATGTTTTCCGGATCAATCCCGGCCGAAGCAGTCTCCTACTGTCCCGGAACCACGGGAACAGCGTCCTTCGGAACGGGGCAGTAATATCCGCCAGCGGTCTTCTTCTCAAACTCTGCCTTCGCAGCCTCCAGCACTTCCGGCTTCTCAAACAGGTCCATGGCGGTGGCCGCCAGCACCTTTCCCGCGGTGATCACACTCTTGTGACCGATGGAGGTATGGCCGCAGGACACATTCTGCCAGCTATGTCCGGGGGCTTTGGACACAAAGGAAGCCACATTGATCTGGGCCGTGGGGGTCAGCCAGCTCACATCTCCCACGTCCGTGGAGCCGGCTCTCTGCTTCTCACTGTAGTGGTAGGGGATCAGGAAATCATTGATGGGCCTGGTGCCGTGCTCCGACTTCTCATCTACAAAAGCTCTGATGGCCTCGTCCTCGTCGCAGGCAGCGCCCGGCAGCTTGTCAGACTTCATCTCATAGGAATCCATGATCTTCTTTGCGTAGTCAAACTCCTCAGGAGTGTAGGAGTCCACGCCCACCTCGTTGAAGTTGTCCCACAGCAGCTGCTCCAGCACCTTGTTGGGCACCGTGTTGGAACATCCGTCGATAAACTGCTGGGTAACCTCAGTCTCTGTCATCATGGCCGCAGCCTGGGCGATCTTGTCCACTCTGGCCTGGAGAGCCAGGGCATCCTTTGCCAGCATGGAGCGCACCATGTAGAGCACTCTGGCGTGGGGCTGCACCACGTTGGGAGAATTTCCGCCGGCATCAGTGATGGCGTAGTGGATCCTTGCGGAATCCGGCATATGCTCTCTCAGGAACTGCACGCCCATGTTCATCACTTCCACCGCATCCAGAGCAGACCGGCCAAACTCCGGCGCTCCTGCCGCATGGGAAGCCACGCCCTTAAAAATGTATTCCGTCTGGATACAGGAGTTGCAGGTTCCGCTGGTCACCTGATTCACATCAGAGGGGTGCCAGGTGATGGCCGCGTCCAGTTCCTTCCAGACACCGTCTCTGGCCATGAACGCCTTGGAGGCGCCGCCCTCCTCGCCGGGACAGCCATAGAAGATCACCGTGCCATGGCCTTCTCCCTTTTTCTCCAGGTATTTCTTCACCGCAAAAGCCGCAGCCATGGAACCGGCGCCCAGCATGTTGTGGCCGCAGCCGTGGCCGCAGCCGCCGGTCACCAGCTCCTCCCTCTCCGTGGCTCCCGCTTTCTGGGAAAGGCCGCTGAGAGCGTCATACTCTCCCAGAATACCGATTACCGGCTTTCCGGAACCGTAGGAAGCCTTAAATGCGGTCTCAATCCCCGCCACCGGAGTCTCCACCTTAAATCCTTCCTTCTCAAGTACTTCGCAGTACAGTTTCGCGGACTTAAACTCCATCAGGGACAGCTCCGCATACTCCCAGATCTTGTCGGATACATCGGTGATCACATCTTTTTTCTCATCAATGTAGTCCAGGAATTCTTTCTTGTCCATGTGTATTCCCTCCTCCATCTGTTTTACTTATATTTTATGGAAATGCAGACCGCCGGCCTCCGCTTCACAGTTCGCGGCGGCCGGCGGCAGTTTTTCATCCTATTGATAAGACGGGCTTTCACCGGGAATATTCCCTAATAAAGCACCTTGCCCAGGAACTCTTTCGTTCTGGGATTCTGGGGATTTCCGAAAATCTCCTCCGGCGTGCCTTTCTCGGCGATAATTCCGCCGTCCATAAAGAACACCCGGTCTGAAACCTCTCTGGCAAATCCCATCTCATGGGTCACAATTACCGTGGTCATACCGGTCTTCACCAGTTCCTTGATAACGGTCAGAACCTCTCCTACCATCTCCGGGTCCAGAGCGGAAGTGGGCTCGTCAAACAGCATTACATCCGGCTCCATGGCCAGGGCCCGCACAATGGCCAGACGCTGCTTCTGACCTCCGGAAAGACGTCTGGGATACTCATCGATCTTATCCAGCAGACCTACCCGGTTTAAAAGTTCCTTCGCCATCTCGTCCGCCTCTTTCTGAGACTTCTTGCCCAGAAGCACGGGAGCCATAGTGATATTCTTTCCCACAGTCATATTGGGAAATACGTTGAAGTGCTGGAACACCATGCCCATCTTCTGGCGGTGCACATTGATGTTCACACTCTTGTCAGTAATGTCAACACCTTCAAAATAAATCTTGCCCTCATCCGGAATTTCCAGCAGGTTCAGACACCGGAGAAAGGTACTTTTTCCTCCGCCGGACGGACCGATGATAGAAACCACCTCTCCCTGGGATACGGTCTCGCTCACTCCTTTGAGTACATGAAGGTCACCGAATCTTTTATGTAAATTTTCTACTTTTAACAGCTCGTTATTATCAGTCACTTGCTCTCATCCTCCTTTCCATTGCCAGCACGCATTTCGACAGGCTGAACGTCACCACAAAGTAGATGACGCCAACGATAATCAGAGGCTCAATGGTCAGATAAAGAGCTCCGGAAATGGATTTGTACTGGGTCATCAGCTCACCCACGAAGAACGTGGATGCCAGTGATGTCTCTTTGATCATGGTTACAAACTCGTTGCACAGAGCGGGAAGAATGTTCTTTACCGCCTGAGGCATGATCACGTGAACCATGGTCTGGTGGCTGTTTAATCCCAGACTGCGGGCCGCCTCCGTCTGTCCCTTATCCACGGCCTGGATACCGGCACGGATAATCTCTGATACATAAGCCGCAGAGTTCAGGCACAGGGCGATGGTAATGCAGGTAAACTTGCTGGGCTCCCAGAAGTACAGCAGATCCGGAAGCAGGAAATAGAAGAAATACAGCTGCAGCAGCAGAGGCGTGCCGCGGACAATCTCCACGAAAATTCCCACCACCGCGGAAAGGGGACGCACCTTTCCCACCTTCCACTTGCTCATCCTCATCAGCGCCAGGAAAAACCCGATAATACAGCCTGCCAGCACAGTGATAAAGCTGAGAAGCAGAGTATATCCTAAACCGGTGAGGAACAGGTTCCAGTAACCGTTCCAGACTTTTACAATATTTTCTATCACAGAAATATCCTCCTTTTATTACTGGGTCAGGCCGAGAGCATTGGCCTGCTCTACCGCCTCATCCCACCACTGCTTGTAAAGGCCTTTCTCCATCACGTCGTCGATAATCCGATTGACCTCAGCCAGCAGTTCATCCTGTCCCTTGGTCACGGCAACCACATTGCCCTGAGACTCATACTCAAAATAGAAATCCGCCATAGCCAGCTCCGGATAGTTCTCCGTATAGGACTCACCAACGGCATCCGCCACAGCCACAGCGTCCACCTTGCCGGTGGTCAGCATCATGATTCCGTCGTTGATGCTGGTAATTACTTCCATCTGCGCATCCGGAAGCTGCTCCATCACCAGATTCTGCTGAAGAGCTCCGTTCTGGGCCGCCACCTTCTTGCCGGCAAAATCCTCCGCTGTCTGATACTGATCCGCTTTCTCCTTCAGCACCAGAAGGCCCTGATCTTTTCCGTCAGAACTCTCTGCCCTGTAATAATTGGAAAGTCCCATATTCTCTTCTCTCTCCGGAGTCTTCGCGAAGCCGGAAATAGCGATATCCACCTTGCCGGTACTGATGGCCGCCTCCACTGCGGAGAAGTCCATTGCCTCCAGCTGAAGCTCCACTCCCATCTGCTCCGCGATATATTTTCCAAGCTCAATCTCCGCTCCCAGATACTTTGTCTCGCCGGAGCTCACATCCTGAAACTCATAGGGGGCGAAATCCGGGCTGGTAGCCATTACCAGGACGCCCTTTTCCTTGATAGTTTCCAGCTTATTTTCCTCTTTGCCGCCGCTGCATCCCGCCGCGGAGACAAGCGCCAGTCCCATAGCCGCCAGTACGATTGCTTTTTTCATATCCTGTATCCTCCTCATGAATTTAAATCATTGTTTTTGTCTTCTACACACTATACTGCATAATTATGAATTTGTAAATAGTTTTTTATTCATAAGATTGTTCTTTTTTTTGTTCATAAATTGGGTATATTTCATAGTTTTCGTCCCATTTTTTCTCACAAAAGAAATATTTATTCATTTTCCCTGCATATATTCATCAGTATGCCAAAGTCTGCCGCCGGCTCCGTACCGAAAACTTCCTTGTTTTTCCCACTCTTATCCATTAGAATAGTGCAGTAAAGGAGATAGAAAAGTATGGATCTGAAACAACTGGAATATATCGTAATGATCGCCGAGGAAAACAGCATCACAAAAGCGGCAGAGCGGCTGTTTATCACCCAGTCCGGCTTAAACCAGCAGCTGCTCAAGCTGGAGGCGGAGCTGGGCATCCAGCTGTTCCACCGCTCAAAAAATGACTTCCGTCTCACAGAAGCCGGCCAGGTATACGTCTCCTACGCGAAAAAAATTCTTCAGCTGAAGCACGAAGCCTACAATATTTTGAATGATATGGCCGACAACAAGACCGGCACTCTCCGGATCGGCCTGACTCCGGAGCGGGGAACCCCTATGTTCATGAGCATTTATCCCGACTTCTACGCCCGGTATCCCCGCATCACCATCGAACCTCTGGAGATCGGGGTGAAGGAACAGCTCTCCCGGATCTCCAAAGGTTACCTGGATCTGGGCTTTGTCACTGTCACCGACCGGGACAAATCCTCCTTCGAGTACGTTCATCTTCTGTCGGAAGAGCTGGTGCTGGCCATTCCCCGAACCCATCCCGCAGCGGCCGCGGCCGCCGCCCCCGGAGAACCCTTTCCGGTTATCAGCCTGGAAGAGTTTAAAAACAACCGGTTCGTGCTTATGACCAAGGGATCCACCATGAGAAACCTGATCAATCCCCTGTTCAAGGAAGCTGGATTCCGGCCGGACATCCTGTTTGAATCCGCCAGCAACTTTACTCTGCGTTCCATTGTCAAACGGCGCCTGGCCTGCACCATTCTTCCCGCCGCCTACGCCGGCCCGGATCCGGACATCGCCTATTTCCGTCTGCCCTCTCATCCGTCCTGGGAGCTGACCGCCGTATACAAAAAAGGTTCCTACCAGATGAAAGCCGCAAAGGACTTTATTCAGCTGGCCGAAGAATACTGGAATCAGCACCCTTATCTGACAGAAGAGCCGTGAAAACTTCCACGGCTCTTCTCCTTTTTTCTTATTTTCTTTTTCCCAGCACCCGGATCAGGTACAGGAACAGGTTGATAAAGTCCAGATACAGCTCCAGCGCCGCGAAAATGGAAGCCTTCGCCGCCATCTCCGGCCGTCCGGAATAGATCTGATGGAACTCACGGATCTTTTTCGTATCGTAGGCCGTGATCACCAGGAACAGGAAAATTCCCAGGGTGCAGATGGCCGTCTCAAACTGGCTCAGATTGATAAACATGGACAGGATCCAGAACGCCGCCAGGAATACCAGACCGCCCAGCATAAATGATCTCAGCCGGCTGAAATCCGCGTTGGTGGTATAGCCCAGCACCGCCATAATCCCGAAAAACAGGGCTGTGGCTCCAAACACAAATACCAGGCTGGTCACCTGATAGATCAGGAACACTGAGGAAAACACAATGCCGTTTAACGCTGAGTACAGGAAAAACATGGCCCTGGCCGTCCCCACAGACATTTTCTCCACTCTGGCGGACATGTAGATCACAACTCCCAGCTCCGCCAGCAGAAGAATCATGGGGAAATAGGGAATCATAAACAGGTAAAACACATATCCCGTCACATAGCCGAACACAGCCACCGCGAAGGTCATGAGCAGTCCCGCAAACATCCATCCGAACGTCTTCGCCGTATAATGTCCCAGAGAATCTATCCTGTAGTCTTCCGCAGAAGGATAATATTCACTTCCGTTCATATTCATACTCCATTCCTCCTTACTTTTCAGAATATTACAGTCACTATACCACAAATGCACTGAAAATAAAAGTTTTTTTGCAAATTCTTTTCCAAATGCAGACGGCGCGGCAGAACGCCACCCGTTCTGCCGCGCCGTACGACGTCACTTCTTTCCGATGGACTTCATATATTCCTCATACCACTCGTCCCCGAACTTGATCCTCATACACTGAAGGATCAGCTGGACACTCTTTTCATCGCCCAGACGGGAATTGTTGATGGTGATATCGTAGTTCACCGGATTGGTCCAGTAATTGCCGCCGGTGTAATATTTATAGTAGTCGGCCCGGTACTTGTCCGTGCGTGTGATCAGTTCATCCGCCTCCTCCAGAGTGATATCATCCATCCGCTCCATCACCCGCTGCAGGCAGTAAGCTCTGGGCGCTTCCACATACACGCTCACCACATTGTCGTAATCTTTCAGAACATAATCCGCGCATTTCCCCACGATAATGCAGCTCTCGGAATCCGCCAGCTTTTTGATGATCGTGCTCTGAAAATCAAACAGCCGGTCATCGGACACAAAGCGGGACAGATGGCCGCTGGTACGAAATTTTTTCGGAAGGGCAAGAAGCTGCTTTTCAATCAGATTTCCCTGCAGAGTCTCGTCCGCTTCCTTGAAATAATGCTCCGGATAGCCGCTGTACTGGGCGGCCAGTTTCAAAATTCGGTTGTCGTAGCTGTGAATGTGAAGCTCATCCGCCAGCTTTGCGGCAATCTGCCGTCCTCCAGAACCAAATCCCCTTGCAATGGTTACCACAAAGTTTTTCATCCCTCAACCCCGCTCCTTTTCAGCCGATTTTCTCTCCGTTGATCACTACTAACAGCGGTTTGGAGGCAATCTCCATGGGAGAACCCTCAAACACTACCACGTCCCCATCTTTTCCAACTTCCAGGGAACCTACCCGGTCGGCCACTCCCAGATGTTTTGCCGGGTTGATGGTGATGGCTTTCAGCGCCTCATAGGGATCCATTCCCGCTTTCACCGCAAATCCGGCGCACAGGGGCAGATATTGCTGGGGAGTCACCGGCGCGTCCGTGATGATGGATACCTGACAACCGGCCGCCGCCAGAATGCCGGGGGTCTCCCAGGTCTTATTCTTCAGCTCCACCTTCGTCGCATTGCCGAAGGACGGTCCAACGGCGCAGGGGAATCCGGCCTTCACCATCTCATCCACAATCAGATGGCCTTCCGTGCAGTGCTCCAGGGTCATATCCACATCGAATTCCTTGGCGATCCGAATAGCCGTGAGAATGTCGTTGGCCTGATGGGCATGAGCCTTCAGAGGAATCTTCTTCTCAAGAACGGGGATCATGGCCTCCAGTTTCATATCAAAGGCCGGTCTCTTTAAAGGGTCATCCCCGGCCGCCTCTTTTCTGGCCTTATAGTCCTGGGCTCTCATCAGCATCTCTCTGAGCTTGGAAGCCGTGGACATGCGGGCGTAATTGTTTACGTCCTTGTAGCAGCGCTTCGGATTTTCGCCAAAGGCGCATTTCATGGCGATGGGATTCTTCACGATCATCTCGTCCACGCAGTGTCCCGCCGTCTTGACCGCAAAGAAGGTGCCTCCCAGCACGTTGGAGCTTCCGGGGCCGGTGCCTACGCAGGTCACACCGCCCTTTGCCGCCATGGCCACTGACGGATCCATAGGATTGAAGCTGTCGATGCCTCTCAGCTGGGGGGTGCAGATGTCATTTCTCTCGTTGTAGTCCTGGCCCTCAAAGCCAATGCCGTAGCCGTCCAGTCCCAGGTGGCTGTGAGCGTCCACAAATCCGGGGTAAACGTCCTTACCGTCGGCATCGTAAACCTGGGCGCCTTCCGGAATGTCCAGGTTCTTCCCGATGGCGGTGATCTTTCCGCCGTCCATCAGGATATCCCCCTCATAGGCTTCCGGATTCACCATGTCATGAATGATTCCGTTTCTGATACAAAGCATGTCTCTCTCCTCCTCTTTTTTCTTTCATTTTATCGCAAAGCCGCTCAAAAAAACAGTCCCATTTGGCTTTATCGGCTGTAATCCAGAGTTACGGTTCCGTCCTCGTTGTAAATGACTGCCTCCTGGCTCATCTCCAGCCGGTCAATGGCCGCCAGATACTCTTCCTTGGATTTGAAGCAGAGCTTTGCCTCCGCAATCACCTTTTTAGCCAGCTCCCCGCCGCCGGAAAGCAGCATATCCGCCGCAACCGCCAAACACTGGGCCGGTCTCACACAGGCCAGCTCCTTGTCCTGAATATAGTAATCGCAGCCGTGTCCGGTGCCCACAGCGCCGGAGGCGTGGGGATGAACTGCCGGCATAATGGCGGACACATCTCCCATATCGGTGCATCCCGTGCCCCAGACATCCGTTCTCTCCACGGAATCCGGTCCAGCCACCGCCTCCATAGCGGCCGCCACCACGTCCGACATGTTGGGATCGTTGTTTAAGGGGAAGTATCCCGGCCGGTCATTCAGCTCCAGACGGCATCCGATGGAGGCCGCAGCTCCCGCCAGAGCCAGGTTCACCTTTTTATTGTATCTGTAAATGCTGTCGTAGGAGGCGCCTCTCACATAGCTCTCCACCTTCGCCGCCTCCGGAATGGCATTAACCGCAAGGCCTGCCTCCGTGATGATGGGGTGGAAACGGATGTGCTCATCGTCCACAAAGGTTTCCCGAATGGCGTTCACCGCGTTCAGGCCGCAGGTGGCCGCATACAGGGCGTTGACCCCCTTCTCCGGCGCGCCGCCGGCGTGGGCGGATACTCCTTTAAACAGGATGTTTTTCGTCACGCAGCCGTTGCAGCCTGCGTTGATATTTAATGCTTTCCCCTCTTTCAGGCTGCCGGAATGGATCATCATGGCCATATCCACCCCGTCCAGATAGCCCCGGTAGATAAACTCCACCTTACCGCCGAAATACCGGATGATGCCTTTCTTTCTCAGTTCCTCCCGGTATCCCAGCTCAATCAGCTCCTCCGCCGGAACCGCGATAAAGCGGATGGAACCGCACATTCCATCCAGAGCTCCCGGCTCCTTCATCGCCGCCGCCACTCCGATGAGGGTTGCGCACTGGGCATTATGCCCGCAGGCGTGGACCGCGGCGGTCTCCGGATTCGCATCCGGGTGATTTCTCACAATGAGAGAATCCAGCTCTCCCAGAATAGCCACCTTCGGACCGGGTTTTCCCGTATCCAGATCCGCGTAGAATCCCGGAATGTTTTCTGCCAGCACCGGCTCGTAGCCCAGCTCTCTGAACTGCTTTTCCAGGTAAGCGGACGTATTCCATTCCCGGTATCCGGTCTCCGGATGGGTCCAGATATAATCCGCCGTCTCATATATCCGTTCTCTGTGTTTTGCTGTCATCTGCGTCAGCTGCTCTGCTCTGTTCACGAAAAACGCCTCCTCTTTTTCTGTCTCTGCTCTGTTTGTACAGGAATATTCCGTCCGTATTGGGATGTTTTATTCGTACAGGAAGCAGGCCACCATGTGGTGGTCGCCCACATCCACCAGTTTGGGGATCTCTTTTTTGCACCGCTCCGTACAGTTGGGACAGCGGCCCGCCAGCGGGCATCCCACCTGATCCCCGATGGGGCTGGGGATATCTCCGTGCAGCGGCATTCTCTCCTTCTTCTCAAACGGGCTCTCCGGGGGAATGGCGGACAGCAGAGCCTTTGTATAGGGATGAAGGGGATTGGCGTAAATGCCTTCAGCCGTATAGGTCTCCATGATCCGCCCCAGATACATGATGATGATCCGGTCGCTGATATATTTGATAATGCCCAGGTCATGGGAGATAAACACGTAGGTCAGCCTTCTCTCCTGCTGAATCTTTTTAAACAGGTTGATAACCTGCGCCTGGATGGAAACGTCCAGAGCCGACACCGGTTCGTCGCAGACAATCACCTTCGGAGAAATGGACAGCGCTCTGGCAATGTTTACCCTCTGACGCTGACCTCCTGAGAACTCGTGGGGATACCGCTCCATGTGCTGGATATCCAGACCCACTTCCTGAAGGGCTTCCAGCGCACGCTGATGGCGTTCTCTGGAATCCTCTCCCATACCATGAACCTTCATAGCCTCCTCAATGGAATAGGACGCCGTCTTTCTCGGATCCAGGGAAGAATAAGGATCCTGGAAGATCATCTGAATGTTCCTCCTGGTCTCCTTTCTCTTTTCACCGGTCATCTTCCACAGATCCTCTCCCTCGTAAAGGATTGTTCCCGAAGTGGGCTTGTGCAGCTGCACCAGGCAGCGGCCCAGGGTGGATTTTCCGCAGCCGGACTCGCCGATAATACCAAGAGTCTCGCCCTCATAGATCTCAAAGGAAACGTCGCTCAGGGCGTGGAGCATTTTCTTCGGCTCCATGAGTTTTTTCCCGTGGATCACAAATTCTTTGCTCAAGTTCTCCACTTTCATGATCACCTTTTTATTTTCCATCGCCGGTTGCCCCCCTTCTCTTCAGCTGATTTACGCCGTTCTGTCTGTGGCAGGCCACAAAATGTCCCGGTTTTACTTCCACCAGAGGCGGAACCGACTCCCGGCAGGCATCCGTCACATAGGGACAGCGGTTGTAGAAATTGCAGCAGTAGCCGGTCAGCCGCAGATCCGGCGGTGTTCCGGGAATCGTGACCAGCGCTTCTTTAGAAGAGCTGCTCAGCTTCGGCATGGAGTCCAGCAGACCCCAGGTATAGGGGTGAAGAGGCTCCTGATACAGAGTCTTCGTATCCGCGTACTCCACTGTATTTCCCGCGTACATCACCATCACCGTATCGCACATCTCCCAGACCACGCCCAGGTTATGGGTGATCAGCAGGATGGCGGTGTTCATCTTCTTCTGAAGATCCTTCAGAAGCTCCAGCACCTGCGCCTGCACCGTCACATCCAGAGCGGTGGTAGGCTCATCGGCGATGATCAGCTTGGGGTTGCCGCAGACTGCCATGGCGATGATGACACGCTGGCACATACCGCCGGACAGCTCGTGGGGATAGGCCTCCATACGCTTTTCCGCCTCCGGAATTCCCACCATCTTCAGAGCTTCCACCGCCTGATTCCAGGCTTCCTTTTTGCTCACTTTGTGGTGCTCCCGAATCATCTCCACCATCTGATGGCCGATCTTGAACACCGGATCCAGGGAAGTCATGGGATTCTGGAAAATCATGCAGCACTCATTTCCCCGGAATTTCAGAAGATCCTTTTTGGAGAGCTTTAACAGGTCTATGCCCTCAAAAGTAATATCTCCTTCCACGATCTTCGCCGTCTTGGAAGGCATCAGCCGCATAACAGAGGAGCTGGTCACGCTTTTTCCAGATCCGGACTCGCCCACGATTCCCATGGTCTCGCCCTGCTTTAAGGTAAAGCTGACGCCGTCCACCGCCTTTGTCACGCCGCTGGCCTGATAAAAATAGGTTTTCAGTCCTTCTACTTTTAAGATTACATCATTGTTTTCACTCATAGACGTCCCTCCTACTGTTTCATCTTCGGATCCATGATATCCCGGATACCGTCACCCAGCAGATTGAATCCGATTACTGTCACCAAAATAAAGAGGCCGGCGGTCGTCGCCACATGGGGAGCCGTTGTCAGGCATTCACGGCCTACTCTCAAGATACTTCCCCAGGAAGCGGTGGGAAGGGCGATGCCCAGTCCCAAAAAGCTTAAGGACGCCTCAGAGATAATGGCACTGGCTACACGCAGAGTTGCATACACAATAATCTGGGACACGCAGTTGGGAAGAATGTGGAGGAACAGCAGCCGGATGTCCGACACACCTACCACCCGGCAGGCGTTGCAGTATTCCTCTTCCTTCACGATTACCACCTGTCCCCTGGTGACTCGGGCAAAACTGGGCACATTGGCAATACCGATGGCCAGAATTACGTTCCAGATACCGTTGCCCAGCACGGTAATCAGAATCATGGCAAGCAGGATGAACGGGTAGGAAAACATACCGTCCATAAATCTCATGAGCACCACATCCAGCCAGCCGCCGAAATATCCGGCCAGCAGTCCGATGAGCACTCCGATGACCGCTCCCACAATGGTCGCTCCCACGGCTACGATCAGGGACACTCTGGCGCCGTAAAGGATACGGGACAGGATGTCTCTTCCCAGATCGTCCGTTCCCAGCAGATGTCCTTCAAATCCGATTCCTTTGTATGGGATAATGGGATTGATAGCGTTGGGATCATAAGGCGCCAGCAGCGGCGCGAACACAGCCAGAAATACCATCACGCATACAATGATAAAACCGATGACTGCCGACCGGTTCCGTTTTAATTTATTCCAAGCATTATTGGCCTTTCTCTCTTTTTTGAGGATGGCCATATTGGCCTCGCGGCCAAGCATATCCTGTGTTTTCTTCTCCGGCATATTTCTCACGCTCCTTTGACCTTCGGGTTCAGAATCATATACGCAATATCCACCAGCATATTACAGAACACGAACATAATGGCGGAAAACAGCACGGCACCCTGAATGAGGGAATAATCCCGGTTATTGATGGCCGTGTTGATCATGGTTCCCATGCCGGGCCAGGAGAAAATACCCTCGGTGATGATGGCTCCCGTGAAGGTACCGGCAATCTGAAGACCCAGGACTGTCACCAGCGGCGGCAGAGCATTCTTCAGGCTGTGGAGGCAGATTACCTTCCACTCTCTCACGCCTCTCGCCCGCAGGCAGCGGACATAATCGCTGCTCAGCGTTTCCACCATACTGGAACGAATAGTTCTGGCGAAGGTAGCCATGGGGGTTGACGCAAGGCAGACACAGGGCAGTATCATATGAATAACCACATCCCCGATGCCTTTGCTCATATCACCCATTCCCATTACCGGCAGCAGGTTCATCTTTACCGAGAACTGCAGAACCAGCATCAGGGCCATCCAGAAGTTAGGCATCGACACGCCCACCAGGGCCAGAAGCATAACTATGTAGTCTACAATCGTATTCTGTTTGACTGCCGCCAGTATTCCCAGGGAAGTTCCTATGACCGCCGCTATGGCCAGCGCCACCAGCGTCAGGGAGATGGTATTGGGAATACGGGAGATGATCAGCCCCAGCACATCCTGTCTGTAGCTGTAAGAATATCCGAAATCCCCGTGGGCCAGGTCTTCCAGATAAAGAACATACTGTTCCGGCAGACTTTTATCCAGATTCATCTCTGCTCTCAGTGCCTCAATATCCTCATCTGTAGCCTCGATTCCCAGAATCGCCACAGCCGGATCGCCGGGAAGCATTCTGGTCAGGCAGAAGGTGATGGTCACTACGATAAGCAGTGTGGGGATCATCTGCAGGATCCTCTTCAAGATCAGTTTTACCATAAAAATTCCTCTTTTCTGACAGATTATAAAAGAGAAGCAGAGACGGCAGGAGCATTTCATTTCTCTCTGCCTCTCTGCATTCTTCTCTCACACTGATGTCTGTATAAATCTGATTACTGTGCCAGCCAAATATTATTGAACGGGGATGTTACCACCATCTGGCTGTCCGCACGGAGAATCGCGTCGTTTACTCTATCGGAAACTGCCCAGTTTCTGCACTCATACGCATAGTAAAGACCGGTGTACTCGCTCATTACCTGCTTCATAATCTCATCGTAGATGGCTTTTCTCTCTTCCTGATCCGTCAGGGAGAATGCCTCAACCAGCTTCGCGTCGATCTCCTCGTTGCTATAGCCACCGGCGTTGGAAGATGCGTGAATGGTCTGGGTATTAAAGAATTTATCCAGGTATCCGTAAGGATCCGGATTACTGTTCCAGCTTACGCCGTAGCTGTTTACCACATCGGACTGCCAGGAATCCACTACGGAAGCGGACCACTCAGCCATGGTGGAAGAAACGATCTCCAGGTTGACTCCGATCTGTCCCCAGTAGTACTGAAGCATCTGAGCCATCTTCTCACGGGTGCTGGTGCTGGCGATGTAGATCGTCATATCAAAACCATCGGGGTATCCTGCTTCTGCCAGAAGAGCCTTGGCCCCTTCCGGATCATAATCGGGAACCAGATCGTTGTTGGCCGGGTCATATGCCCAGGAGTAAGCGGTCAGCGGCTGATAAGCTCTTGTTCCTTCGCCGTACTGATAAATGCCGGCTACCATAGCGTCAACATCCACAGCCTTCGTCAGCGCCTCACGGACCTTCGGATCTGCAGTCGGTCCGTTCTGCAGGTTAAATCTCATGTATGTAATGCCGGATCCGGGGATCTGAAGCAGCAGGCCTGCATCCTTCGCTCTGGAAATGGCCTCGCCCTGCAGGTACATGGCGATGTCCACCTCTCCGGTCTGCACTGCGTTGATAGCCTGATTGGAATCCGTTACAATCCGGAACTCTACGCCGTCTACATGAGGAGCCTCGCCCCAGTAATTCGGGTTCTTCTTCAGAACTACTCTCTCGTCCGTCACAACCTCTTCCAGGGTGAAGGGACCGCTGCCGACGATGTGGGAACCGAAGTCATCTCCCCATCCTTCAACTTCCTCTCTCGGAACGATGGCGGTTCCAATCTCAGCCAGCTGATTGAGGAAAGGACCTGCCGGGGAAGTCATGTGAATAACAAACTCGGTATCGCTGAGAACCTCCACATAATCGAAGAAATCACGGCATACACGGTCGGTCGGGGATTCTTCCTTGCTTCTCTCCAGAGAATACTTAACGTCCTCCGCCGTCATCTTACGGCCCTTTACATACTGTCCATCCTGGAAATACACGTCATCTCTCAGAGTCATGGTGTAGCTCAGTCCGTCATCGCTCACGGAGTAATCCGTAACCAGGTTCGGAAGTACATCGGTATAATCTTCATTCCAGATGAAAAGCGTATCCAGCACGTTGTACATAACAGCGGCTTCGTATACGGTAGTATACTGGGCGGGATCCATGGTCCTGGGTGCGGACGGCATGGAAACTACCAGGGTACCTCCATCCACCGGCTCAGCGTTCTGATCTCCGATACGGATTGTTGACGCCAGCTGCTGCCCGGATGAAGAAGCATCCGGCGTCAGAGCGGCTCCGGTCGTCTCCTCCCCGGCGCTTCCCGCCGCCGTCGTATCCGTGGTAGAAGAACTGCCGCCTCCGCAGGCTGCCAGAGACAGTGCCATAACAGCCGCAGTTGCCAGGGCTACTAATCGTCTTTTTTTCATAGTCATCTCTCCTTCCCTCATTTTCATAATTGCATAATTCTCCTCCGGACTAATTATATGCTTTAATATTGTATCATAGTCTCACTTTACAAAATTAAAACAGCCTTTTGAAAAAAAAGCGGCGATACATACTTCTCCCTATATCGCCGTTGATCTGCTCAGTCCGTTGTTAAATTGTTGGATATATTATAAACAGACAATTTCTCTATTGTCAAGCACTTTTTTCCGCGCAGCTTCTCCGGAAAAGGGTGAAAACATACCCCTGCACCGGACAAATGTACGTATTATGCGCACATTTTCAGGGTTTTGAGCTGCTGGAATTTTTGAAATATTTTTATTTTTCCGGAAAAATTTTTCTCCCAAAACGCAGAAAATCCGCGGCCAGACGGCCGCGGATCCGCATATTCGCTCTCGTGCGATTACTCGCAGGTGTAGGGCATCAGGGACAGATGACGTGCTCTCTTGATGGCAACCGTCAGAGCTCTCTGGTGCTTTGCGCAATTTCCGGTGATTCTTCTGGGAAGGATTTTTCCTCTCTCAGACACGTATCTCTTTAACTTGTTCACGTCCTTGTAGTCGATGACTCCGTTCTTCTCACCGCAGAATACGCAGACTTTTTTTCTTCTGCGCATACCGCCTCTTCTCACCTTAGCACCATCAGCCTTATCATTCTTATTGAAAGCCATTTTGCGTTACCTCCTTGAATACTTAGTTAAACGGAAGACCCTCGTCCTCCACTCCGTCAGGAATATTCATAAATCCATCGCCGATTGCGCTGGACGGCGCCGGTCTCTGAGGCGCCGGGGCAGGGGCAGCAGAACGGTATCCGCTCATATCCGCAGCGGCTCCCTTGCTGTCTGCAAATTCCTGATCGTCTACAATTACTTCTGTGGTATAAACCTTCTGACCGTCTCTGTTAATGTAGCTTCCAGTCTGGATCCTTCCGGACACCAGCACTCTCATACCCTGATGGAAATACTTCTCAGCAAACTCGCCGGCGCGGTCAAAAGCCACGCAGGGAATAAAGTCCGCCGTCTGCTCAGAACCGTCCTGGCTCTGGCTTCTGCGGCCTCTGCGGTCCACCGCCAGAGTATATCTGGCAATCGCCATGGAACGCTCACCCTGGGAATATCTCACTTCCGGGTCTCTGGTAAGCCTGCCCATTAAGATGACTCTATTCATACGATCACTCTCTCTTATCTATTACGCATCCTGTCTTACGCATAAGTATCTGATAACCGGCTCCATGATGCGAACGTGAGCTTCTACCTCGTTCGGGCATACGGAATCGCCATCAAACTGGATGAAGTAATAATAAGCCTCTTTCATCTTCTGAATCTCGTAGGCAAGTTTTCTCTTTCCCCACTCGTCTACATTGGTAACGGTGCCTCCGAAACGGGTGATGTAGCCCTTTACCTTCTCGATGGCCGCTGCTCTCTCTTCATCCTCAAGTTTAGCGCTCAGAACAACTGCTAACTCGTACTTGTTCATGTTTCTTGTACCTCCTTGTGGTCTCTGGCCCCTGCTTTCAGTTCAGGAGCAAGGATTTTTGCTTGTCACGGGTAACTATAATACCAGAAAAAAACCGCGAAATCAAGGGGTTTTCTCGTTTTTTCCGGCTTTTTTCGCAGTTTTCCGGGACTGTCCGCCCCCTGTTTTACGGCTGCTTTTTTTCACTTTCCGGGGAATCCCCGCCCGGCTTTCTTAAGCCTCTGGCGCTCTTTTCCACCAGAGGTCTGGCCATCATCACCTGGTGGCCGCAGCCTAAGCATTCCAGCCGGAAATCAGCCCCCACCCGCAGGATCTTCCACTCCCGGCTCCCGCAGGGATGGGGCTTTTTCAGCTTTACAATATCTCCAACCTCAAATTTCAGTCGTTCTCCCATTTTCCCTCCAGTATATCGGTGATCTCATTTTCCTCTTTCTCCGTAAAGCCCGGGGCAGAAATGACGGCCAGGTTCTCCTTCAGCTGCGCCGTGCTGCTGGCGCCGATCAGTACGGAAGTTACCTCCCGCCTGCGAAGCACCCAGGATAATGCCAGCTGGGCCATGGTCTGTCCCCGCTCTGCTGCCGTCCGCGAGAGCTGCTCCACCGTGCGCAGTTTTTCCGGGGAGAGATACCGCTCTTTTAAGGTGGACCCCGCTCTGGACGCCCTGGTGCCCGCCTCAATTCCCTTCAGATATTTTCCGGTGAGCGCCCCCTGGGCCAGCGGACTGAAGCAGATGCAGCCCACGCCTTCTCTCTCGAGAACGGGGAACAGCCCCTTCTCCGGCGCCCGCTCAAACATATTGTAGCGGACCTGATGGATCAGGCAGGGAGTGCCGTTTGCCCTGAGAATGGCCACCGCCTTCTCTGTCTCCTCCGGCCCGTAATTGGATATTCCCACGTACAGGGCCTTTCCCTGGCGGACAATGTCGCTGAGGGCGCCCATGGTCTCCTCCAGAGGCGTCTCCGGATCCGGACGGTGGTGGTAGAAAATGTCCACGTAGTCCAGTCCCATGCGCTTCAGGCTCTGGTCCAGGCTGGCTATCAGGTATTTTCTGGAACCCCAGTTGCCGTAAGGCCCCTCCCACATATCATAACCTGCCTTTGTGGAGATCACCATCTCATCCCGGTAGGGCCTGAACTCATCCCTCATCACCCGGCCGAAGTTCTCCTCCGCCATGCCGTTGGCCGGGTGGCCGTAATTATTGGCCAGGTCAAAATGGGTGATCCCGGCGTCGAAGGCCGCGAACAGGATCTCCTTCTGCTCCTCCAGAGTCTTTTCCAGACTGAAATTCTGCCACAGCCCGAAGGACACCTCCGGCAGCAGAAGGCCGCTGCGGCCGCATCTGCGGTACTTCATCTTCTCATATCTGTCTTTTGACGCACTATACATCTGCTTTTCCTCCCCATCTCTGTTTTTCTCACAGCCCGCAGGCCTCTCCCAGCACCTCTCCGATCTTTCCGCTGATCACCAGATCCGCCCGGCTGTCCAGGGCCGTGGCGTCCCGGTTGATCAGCACCAGCTTATGGCCCCGGTAGTAATCGATCAGCCCCGCCGCCGGATAGACGGTCAGCGATGTGCCTCCCACGATCAGCACGTCCGCCCGGCTTATGTAATTCACCGCCCGGTTCAGCACGTCCATATCCAGTCCTTCCTCGTAGAGCACCACATCCGGCTTGATCATGCCTCCGCAGCTGCATCGGGGAATTCCAGAAGAATTTTCTATGGCCTCCAGCCCGTAGAATTTTCCGCAGCGCAGGCAGTGGTTCCGGTGCACGGAGCCGTGAAGCTCCAGCACTTCCCGGCTGCCGGCCGCCTGGTGCAGGCCGTCAATATTCTGGGTGATCACCGCCTTCAGCCGGCCTTCCCGCTCCAGCTTCGCCAGGGCCAGATGGGCTTTGTTGGGCTTTGCGCCGGGGGCCAGCATCTTATTGCGGTAGAACCGGTAAAATTCCTCCGGATTCTTCATATAAAAACTGTGGCTTAAAATCTCCTCCGGCGGGTAGTCATACTGCTGATGATACAGCCCGTCCTGGCTCCGGAAATCGGGGATCCCGCTCTCCGTGGAAACCCCGGCTCCGCCGAAAAACACAATATTTCCGCTCTCCTCAATCCAGCTCTTCAGCTGTTTTTCCGCTTCCATAAACACACCCCTCTCTCACACAACCTCATCCAGAAATACTCCCTTTAAGGGACGGATCCACGCCGCCCAGTCCGGCAGATTTTCCGGCTTCCGGTATCCGAACAGCCACTCCGCCAGGACTTCCGCCTCTGCGGTCATCTCTCCGTCAAATTCTTCTTCCCCGGGAAGCTCCATCCGCTCCGCGCGGGAGGACACTTTATCCAGAACCCATAAAAACTTCCCGTCATTTTCCGGAATCAGGGGATCCTTTATCTGCATCAAGATTCTCAGGGATTCCACCGGCGCGTCCCCGGTAAGGGAAATGGACTTTAAAAATTCCTCCACACAGGTGATCCTGGCCATAATGGCCGGGGACGGGGGCGCCGTCTCTTCCGTCAGACTGTCTGGAGCGTACAGAAAGCGCTGTTCCCGCTCCTTAAGCCCCCACCAGCTCTCCATGGCCGCCGCCTGCCCGTTCTCATCCCGGAACAGGGTCCAGACGCCCTTCTCGCTGGCCAGCTCGCTCATCAGCCGGCGGATGTAGGATTCATCTCTGACCGCCAGAACCTCATACCGCTCTGACAGGAATTTCTGCTGCCAGGCGGCCAGACAGCGGACTGCCTCCGGCGAAGGATGATCCAGCGACGGAATCTCCTCCGCTGTCAGTCCAGGCACCGGACCGGCGCCGGACGCAGGCGCAGGCTTCCACGCCCGGTGAGGCTGATCAAAGATATACCGAAATCCAAAGGGGCGGTAGATGGCCTCCGCCGCCGGCATGAGAAAGGTAAAGGGAGTTCCCGCCCCCCTCATGTCCCGGAGCATTTGCAGCAGCAGCCGTCTCATATGGCCCTGGTGACGCCGGTCCTCTCTGGTGGCTACGCCCACAATATAGTCCAGCCCGTACTCCCGGTCCCGCACCTGCACCCGGTAAGGATTGAGCTGAACCATGGAGATCACTTCCCCGTCTTCCTCCTCCGCCAGGATGCGGTTGTCCGCTATTTTATTTCTATAATAATAGTCCACAAATTCCCGGGAATCTCCGGGAAAAGCCTCCTCCCAGAGGCCTCTGGTTTTTTCTCTCTCTTCCCGCTCTAAATATCTCACGTCTCACTCCGCTATCTCTGTCACACTGTACTTTCTGGCAAATCCAATGGGATTGTAGGACATCTTCGCCTTCCTCAAGCCCTCCAGTCCCATGTCGTCCTCCCGGTTTACCAGGGCCGCCGTGGGGTAGGCATGGAGAAGGAACTCCCGGTTGATGTACTGATAGAGTCCTCTCATCTCCGGATTGGCCTTTTCAATGTGGATCACCGCCATGTTTTCCAGGGGATTAAAACTTCCTATGGTAAATGCTTCCATCTTTCCGTCCACGTAAACTCCGCCCATTTCCACAGGAATCATGGAGCAGTGCTTCAGAATGTCGTGGATGCCGTGAACCTCATAGTCCAGATGTTCCTCCACGTCCTCGCCTTTCTGCAGTCTCCAGGCATCCAGAAATTTCCAGATGTCGTCCCGGTCGGAACAGCACAGCTTGCGGTACTCAATTCTTCCCTCATAGGCCTTCACAAAGGCGTTGTAATTATTTTTCTTCTTATGAAGCTTTTTCCCTGCCAGGGTGCGCAGGGCTTCCCCGTCGTACAGGTAATCCTTCAAATCCTCCTGCTCCTTCACCTCAAATCTGGACGGATCCAGATTCAGACGCTGCACTGCCTCCTCGTCCGCCAGATAGATGCGGAACGGCTTTTTCAGCACTTCATGGAAATATTCCACCATCTGATTGAAGAAATACTCCAGTTCTTCCTCCCGGCACAGCGGCATGGCGCAGAACGGCACGCCGTCCAGTTCCATAAGCAGCTGGAGAGCCCTGCCCTCGCTGATGGCATACTGGACGTGATAATATTCCCGCCACAGAAAGCTGTCCAGAACTACGCTGTCACAGGTTTTGTTGGGTCTCAGACCCGCAAATTCACTCATTTTTATAATGTCTTCTGCCTGTACCGGCTTAAAATCCAGATTCATTTGTATTCCTCTGCTCCTTCATCCATATTAATGTCTGTCTCAAAGACATAGTTTCAGCTTCGTTTAATAAAATCATTCCCGCATTTGGGGCAATGAATACTGACCCGTCCCTTTCCCCGGGGAATCCGGATCTTCTGACCGCATCTGGGACAGCGGTAAATATGGTAGTCGCTGGGTTTCAGCTTCTGCTGCACAGAATAGACCACATTGCGAAACGCTTCATTTTCCCGCATCCGCTTTCCATAGTGTGTGGAGAACATACGGAAATAACACAGGATCAGAGCAATCATTCCCAGAATATAAAATACGGAACTGCGGAATATCCAGTTTAATACCACGCAGACAATGGCAACGCCCAGCAGAAACTTGTTCAGCTGATCCACGCCGTACCGCTTCTTAAAAAAATCTCTCATGGGTTCTTCTCCTTTTCCTATTCATTTTACCATAGCCCGTCAGAAAATCAATGACGGAAAAATGAGGCGCAGCTGCAGCAAACGGGCGGCCGGAACCGAAATTCCAGCCGCCCGTTGATTGCTGTCTGTTACATTTTCACTGTTACATTTTTACCGTTATATTTTCACTGCCGTATTTTACTGCCGGGGCATCCCGCCCCCTCCGGCCTGTTTCCCCTTAAAACTCAGCCTCTGTAGCCGTTGGGATTCTGGGACTGCCATCTCCAGGCATCCCGGCACATATCGTCAATGTCTCTCTCCGCAACCCAGCCAAGTTCCTTTTTCGCCTTGGTGGCATCTGCATAGCAGGTGGCGATGTCTCCCGCTCTTCTGGGTTTGATCACATAGGGAATATCGTGTCCAACGGCCTTGGAGAACGCACGGATCATCTCCAGTACGCTGTAGCCGCGGCCCGTTCCCAGATTGTAGATGTAGACATCCGGCTTGTCGTCAAACTTCTTCAGGGCTTTTACATGTCCTACCGCCAGATCCATCACGTGGATGTAATCTCTCACGCCGGTTCCGTCCGGGGTATCATAATCATTTCCAAATACGCTGACCTCTTTCAGCTTGCCCACTGCCACCTGGGTGATATAGGGCGTCAGATTGTTGGGAATGCCTGTGGGATCCTCGCCAATGCGGCCGCTCTCATGGGCACCTACCGGGTTAAAGTAGCGCAGCAGGATCACGTTCCACTCCGGATCCGCCACATGAAGATCTGTCAGCACCTGCTCCAGCATGCTCTTGGTCTGGCCGTAAGGATTGGTAATCTTTCCCTTCGGGCAGTCTTCTGTGATCGGGACGAAGGCCGGATCGCCGTAAACGGTAGCGGAGGAGCTGAAAATAATCTTTTTTACCCCATGATTTCTCATGGAATCGCAGAGATTTAAAGTACCTGTAATATTATTGTGATAATACTCCAGAGGCTTGGCCACAGATTCTCCCACTGCTTTTAAGCCGGCGAAATGAATGACCGCGTCAATTTTTTCCTTGTCAAACATCTGGTCCAGGCCTTCCTTGTCCAGCATATCCACTTTATAAAAAGTCAGATCTTTTCCCGTCAGCTCTTTGACTCTGTTTAAGGCCTCCTCGCAGGAATTGCAGAGGTTGTCGGCCACCACTACCTCATGTCCCTGGTTTAACAGCTCCAGGCACGTATGGCTTCCAATGTAACCGGCTCCTCCTGTTACTAAAATTCTCATGTTTTCGCCCTCCTGTTTTTACAAATTAAACCCATAAAGCCGCTTCTCATCCGGCAGGCTCCACAGCTTTTCTTCATTATAGCAAGTTTTCCGGCAAAGAAAAAGCCAGATTTCTTCTATGAATGAAAAAGTTTATTGGATTTTCCCAAGACAGAGAAAAGGGGCCGGATTTCCGGCCCCCAGGGGGATCTATCTTATCATCAGCCCTCAATGGCGATGGTCTTTTTCTCTTCCACTTTCTTTGCATCTTTCTTCGGCACGGACAGCTTCAGGATACCGTCTTCAAATTTGCCCTTAATATCCTGCTCCGTAACGCCTTCGCCCACATAGAAGCTTCTGCTGCAGCTTCCTGCGTAGCGCTCCTGACGGATCATGCGGCCTTCTTTGTCTTTCTGATCTTTATCCAGGCCTTTAGCTGCGGAGATGATCAGGTAGCCGTCCTTTAACTCTGCGGAGATCTCGTCTTTCTTAAATCCCGGCAGGTCAATGTCCAGTTCATAATGGTCATCCAGCTCCCGCACATCGGTCTTCATAATATTTTTCGCGTTCTTTCCGTACAGCGGATTCTTTCCAAAGAACTCTCTCTCAAACGGAAAATCCATCCAATCATCAAATAAATTCTCTCCAAAAATACTAGGCATCAACATAACTCACTCCTCCAATCATTGATATCCTTGTATGTAATGATCTATGTAAAAGAACCTGGGACCGGGGACTGCGTTCCGGTGAGCTTTCCATTTTCTCTCACCTGCTGTCCTCTTCCTTTGTTCTATGTGTAATATAACACATATTGTTAGCACTGTCAAGAGGTGAGTGCTAATTTTTTTAAAAAATTTTGCCCTGTCCTTACCGGCTTTTAGGGAGTCATTTTCCGGTTTTGACCATTGCCCGCACAAGCAAGAAAAGAGATGAAAACCTCCCTGGGTTCAGGCATAAAAGGAGCAGGAAACCTGTCACAAGATCTCCTGCCCGGCGGTGCCGCGGTGGCGGCTGATATTCGGTTTTGAAAGTTCGGGTCAGGGTATCCAAATGTCTAGAAAAAGGAATGCGGGTCGGTAGTAACCCACACATAAAATATGCTTACATCTTATCCCACCCAGGCGCTTCCATAGTACCTGTGTCATATGTGACAAATGAAATTTCCTGCATACCTTCCTCCTGATTTTGACAGATAGTGAAGGTTACTTGATAGAAATCATCGGATTCATTCAGCGTAGGGGTATTTTCCGAATATACCCATTTTTGAGAGAAAAAATTATAATTACTTTGTTGGTTAATGATATTGTCAATTAAAATTCCATTCATTCCATATTCAGGACTAATAAAGCCGTATGCTTTATAATGGCCGCTTGGAGATTCACAGAGAAGGATAATCTGATTACTTAAAATATCCCCTATTCCTTCTTCATAGGCAGCCGCATTCTCTAATCCAATTTTATCAACAATTTCCTGCATTTTATTGAGTGGGACTTCTTCCCTACTTCCATTATTGATATCAATTTCAGTATTTTCATCTTTTTGGGAGGCCCCCTCATTAGTATCGATACTTTGTGCGATTGCCGCAGCAGTATCAGATTCCATAACGCTATTTGTGTTTTCGCAACCTATTAACATTATACAGATAACACTTATTGTTATGAGATAAATCACTTTTTTCACACCATTAACCCCCTAGATTTAAACTTCCGATCTATTGCTGACCTCATCATACTTCATGACCTATCTGAAAGGTAGCATATTTTATGAAACCTGCTGGACGGGAACAGCTTACAGCGCAGGGGAGGTGCAGTTTCCCCTGTGATGATTGACAGGAGCCGGAACGGCAGCGGCGAACACTTTTCCCATAAGCTGCCGGGTGTTCCTGCAACAGCGGCTTTGATTATATATGAATTTGGAAATCCTGAAACTTAAACAATCCATTTCCCTGTTTGAGTTTTCCGGCTCTCTCTAATTGTGCAAATCCGGCTTCAATATCAGCTATCAAAGAAACGGGAATATCCAACTGATGGTGTCCGGGCAGAACTTTTTTTATATTGTATTTCCGTATTCGCCTTATAGATTGATAGAATAGCTGCGGGTCGGTAGTTGGGTAAAACGCATCCAGACTTCCCTTGTATATCAAATCCCCGGAATACAAATAGTTTCGTTCTGGTTCGTAAAAGCAACAATGTCCGGGAGAATGCCCCGGCGTGTGAATAACCTGAATTTCCCGCCCGCCTAAATTTAGAAAATCGACATCGTGTAAAATTCTTTGTGGAGTACCTTGAAAAATCTGATAAGCGTTAATATCAAAATCTCTTGGAAAATCACAAGGAAACCTTGTCAAATTATTCTTTACAACTTGCAACGGTATCGGAAACCCGACCGACAGCCAGTCCTTTTCCGCTTCATGTACAGCGATATTATCAAAATACTTATGCCCGCCAATGTGGTCCCAATGAACATGAGTTGTAACTATCATAACAGGCAGATTTGTCAGAGAGTCCACAATTTTTCTGATGTTGGAAACGCCTAAACCTGTATCAATGAGAACAGCATATTTTCCCCCACACAATAGATAACAATGCGTTTCTTCCCAGTGCTTGTATTCGCTAATAGAGAATGTATCACAGTCTATTTGCTCAATGGTAAACCAATTATCCATTCCGCATAATTACCTCCAGCAACTGAATTTCCAGTTAAAACCACTTTGCATTTTCATCTCTGAAATGTGGTATATTGCCATCTGGCGTCCTTCTTATCAATTTAACATTTCAGCATCTTTGTCCCGCTCTAATTCAATTATATCCAAAATGCTGCAAATTCAGGGCTTCGCAGATACGAACCAGCGTGTGCCACAGGGGTTTTTAGCTTATGTACATTTATCCTCCTGCCTCTCTTCCGGTTCCGGGATTTCTGGTCCCATTATATCAAAGGTCTTGCTATTCCACGAATGTTTCTTGATACAACCGCCGGATCTGTCTGGGCCTTCAGATCCTGCCAGTCAATCCGGATCTCTTCTGCCCCGCTTAGATAGGAGTCCAGCCACTGGTGATATTCCTCTCCATCCACGGTTTTCCTATCTGTCAAATTTTCATCTTCATAAATGAAATATACGGTGCCGTCTCCGTCTGTGTCATACTCTGCAGGAAAACCTTCTGCTACGAAGTCTTTATCCCAGGAATCCACGCTCCCCCTCCGAATGTAAGTATCCGTTCCGGGATCATATTCATACAGGGTAAACGGCCACAGTTTCGCGCCACGCCCCTGGTTGTGGGACCATTCACTTTTTAAAGTCCCGTTGTCATAGTATGTCACCGCTGGAAATACCACAAATTCCTCCGTGATCTTTCCGGTATCCGGATCATAGTCATATACCCCTTCAAACATACCTGCCATAGAGGCGGTAGTCACATGCAGCAGAAGCTCCTCCCTCCCGTCATTGTCTACATCGCAGACAGCAAACTGATTTTCAGAGAAATCTCCTCTGGACTTGTATTCTTCCTCGTCAATCTCTTTTCCATCCGGCCAGATATTCTGAGAGAACATCGCTTCCAGGGCGGCGGAATAGATCTCCCAGGCTTCGGGATCTATTTCCGGCAGTTCGTCC
Source organism: Candidatus Lachnoclostridium avicola (assembly GCA_019114465.1). GTDB lineage: Bacteria > Bacillota > Clostridia > Lachnospirales > Lachnospiraceae > Lachnoclostridium_A > Lachnoclostridium_A avicola. The sequence continues at coordinate 79,204 of DXFM01000014.1, read as the reverse complement.
GCAGCCTCCTCGGCGGTCTCCCCGGCAGCCTCTGATACCTCTGTCTCGGCAGTACTCCCTTCCGCGGGAGATTCTTTGATTCCGCAGCCTCCCGCGAAGATACATCCCGCCGCTATCATCGCCAGGATTATCCTCTTCCTATCTCTCATTTCCTTCCTCAAATTTTACTTCACCTCCACAGTTTCTCCCTGTATCTCAGATCCTGCGCGCTTTCATCCGCAGTCTCACATAGTCCGCATACCATTTGCCGTCCCGGTACAGATCCTTCTTTAAACGGTCCACCGCCGTGTCTATGATCTCTTCCTGCTCGTCCGGGTCGGGAACCGTCTGGAAAGGCGTTTTGATAAACATACGGATCCAGTCCTTTAAGCCCTGATCTCCTTTCAGCTCCGTAAACCGGTCGAACAGCACCGCAGCTCTCACCTGAAAGCCGGCCGCCTCCACCATGGGAGCGTACTCCCCGATTCCCGGGAAGTAGAACGGCATCTGATAGGAATAGCCGTGTTCCTGAAATGCCGTTTCCAGCTCCCTGTGGATCAGCCGGTTATTTCCCTGGCCGCCGAACTCAAAGACAAACTGGCCCCCCGGTTTCAGAACCCTGCACACGCAGCGCAGCATCCGGGGATGTTTCTCTTTCTCAATCCAGTGAAACACAGCGTTGGAAAACACGGCGTCCGCCGGCTCCTCCAGGGCAAAGTCCGCGGCGTCTCCCTGGATAAACCGGATTTCCGGCCAGCTTTTCCGCGCCTTCTCCAGAAGTTCCCCGGAAGCGTCTATTCCCACCACCTGAAAGCCGCGCTCCCGCAGCCGCTCCGTCAGAGCACCGTTTCCGCAGCCCAGATCCACCACCCGGCTTCCCGGCGGACAGTCCAGAAGCTCTGCCACTCCGTCCCCGTACTGATGGACAAAAGAAAAATCCTTCGTGTATTTATCTGCATCCCAGGTGATATTCATGGTTATTTTCCTCCTGCGCTCTCCAGCTTTGCCAGTATTTTTTCCACAGTTTTCCCCTTTGCCAGCTCATCCACCAGCTTGTCCAGGCAGCGGATATCCCGCATCAGCGGTTCTTCTATGTCCTCTATCCTCACACCGCAGATGGTTCCCCGGATATTCTTTCTCAGCGGATTGAGAACCGGGGCATTTTCAAAAAAGCTGCCGTAGGAGATGGATTCCTCCTCCTTCCGGCGAATCTCCTCCGGAGAATATCCTGTCAGCCAGCCGGTCAGCTGGTCCACCTCCCATCTTTGATGTCCTTTTCGCTCCGCCTTCCCCACCAGAAGGGAATAAACTTTGGCAAAATCCATTTCGAAGATCTTTTGGGTGTTCATAGAAACCTCTCCTTCTCCAGCACCACCGGCGTCACCGTTCCCTCATAAAACGGCACCGGCTCCCCCGTGACCCGGCCGCCCATCTTTTGGACGATGGCCACGGTGATGTCCCTGGCTTCCATATAGATAGCGTCCACGCCCTGGTCAAATACAAAAGCGGCAGCGGTTTTTAACAGCTCTGTGGCGATGTGGCGGCCTCGCATTTCCTTTGCCACAGCCAGACGGCCGATGTGCCAGCGGCCGTCCTCCTCAAAGGCCGCCGCGGTGCCTGCAATCCGGCCGTCGGCCACGGCACACCACCATTGGGGATTCTGCTCCGGCGGAATGGGATTTAAGCTTCGGGGAATTTTCTGCTCCCCCTCGAAAATATCTCCCGCCAGTTCAAGGACCGCTTCCATATCAGACGGAAGGGCCTTTCGTATCAGCACTTTGCAAACGGAATCATCACGCTTCATCATTCTTTTTCTCCTTCGGCAGAAACAGACTTAACAGCAGGGACACCACAAACACGCCGGCCACGGCATTGCCGTTGAACACGTCTCCCACAGCCTGGGGGAAGGCGGCAAAAAAGTTGCCGGAGGTCTGGGTCAGACCCACGCCGATACAGAAGGCCAGGGACACGATAATCATGGTACGGTCGTCAAATACGCACTCCTTCAGCATTTTTATTCCCTCATACATGATGGAACCGAACATCATCACTGTGCAGCCGCCCAGCACCGCCTGGGGAAGGGAGTTGAAAAAGGCTCCCAGAGGCGGAAACAGGGAAGCCAGAATCAGGATGAGAGCTCCCATGAGGATGGTGAAACGGTTGATCACCCTGGTCATTGTCACCAGACCCACATTCTGACTGAAGGAGGTCAGAGGCGGGCAGCCGAAGCAGCCGGATATGGCGCTGGAAAATCCGTCCACAGCCAGGGATCCCTGCAGTTCCTCGATTTTAATATCCCGGCCGAGAGCTCCCGTGCAGACCGCCGTAGTGGCGCCGGTAGTCTCCGCCGCCGACACCAGAAATACAATGGCGATGGTAAAAAAGGCTCCCAGATCAAACACCGGCTTATGGCTGGTGAAAAATACCAGCCGGGGCAGGCTGAAAAATCCCGCCTCCTGAACGGTCTGCCGGATGCCGGAAAAATCCACCATGGGGGCGATCCCGGCCACTGTAAACACCATGGACAAGGCATATCCGAATACGAGCCCCACCAGAATATTCAGGTTTTTATACACCCCTTTTAACAGATAACGGGAGACCAGACACACCACCAGGGTAAAGGTTCCCACAAACAGATGATACCAGGCGCCAAAGTCGGCGGCGCCGCTGCCTCCGCCCCAGGAGTCCATTCCCACAGACAGCAGGGAAAGACCAATGGCGATGACCACGCAGGCGGAGACCACCGGGGTCAGAAACCGCTTCCAGTACCTGGCGCTGAGGCCTACCAGCCCTTCAAAAATACCTCCCGCGATCACAGCTCCCACCATTCCCTCATATCCCAGCTCCGGATTGGTGCAGATCACCAGAAGGCTGCCTAAAAAGGTAAAGCTCACCCCCATGACTATGGGCAGGCGGGAACCGATCTTCCAGATCGGATACAGCTGCATACAGGTTCCCAGTCCGGCGGCGAACATGGCGCACTGAAGCAGCAGGGTGATTTCCGTGGAGGTCAGACTTTCCCCCGTTCCTCTCACCACAGCCGCGCTGCAGACGATGAGCACCGGCGCCAGGTTGGACACAAACATGGCCAGCACATGCTGAAGGCCAAATGGAATCGCTTTCTTTAAGGGCACCCTTCCGTTCAGTCGATACAGATTTTCTTCGCTCACGGAAAGAGCATTCTCTTTTGTTTGTTCTCTCATTTCTTCTTTCTCCCTCTTTGATTTGAAGTTTGTTTTATCATAGCATAGAGACGGGGCAAATTCTACGGGTTTCTCCTGCGGGCGGCGATACTCCGCGCCAGGCCTATCCCGAAAAAAGGCTCCACAGGGATGACATCTCATCCCCATGGAACCTCTGTTCAACAACTATATCCGTTCAGCCCATTTCCGGGCCAAAATCCCATCGTTTTTTTATCTTTTAATACAGCCAGTTATATATCTGCAGAATATCCTTCCGGCTCAGCGGCATGGGACTGTTTTTCAGCAGTCTCCGCCTCCCTGTTTATCAGATATCCCTCAGCACATTTTAGGCTCCAGCTGGCGCATCACATCCTTTAAGTGCTGCGTCAGTTTTGTATTTTCTCCATAATCCACCGGGCACTCCACGATACAGGGCTCCTGGAAAGAGAAGGCCTGCTCCAGCGTGGGAATCAGATCTTCCGTCCGTTCCAGCTTCAGTCCCTTTATTCCCATGCTGGTTCCCATCATAGCAAAATCCGGATTGGTAAAATCCACACAGTAGTGGTATCCGAACCGGTCTTCCTGCTTCCATTTGATCAGTCCGTAGCTGCCGTCGTTTAACACCAGAAATACCACCGGCAGGTGAAGACGGGCAGCCGTCTCGATCTCCTGACAGTTCATCATAAATCCGCCGTCTCCCGTAACGGCCAGCACCCGCCGCTTCGGGCAGGCCAGCTTGGCTGCGATAGCCCCCGGCACGGCAATTCCCATAGATGCGAAGCCATTGGAAATCACGCAGGTATTCGGCTTGTAACAGTCATAGTGGCGGGCCAGCCACATTTTATGGGCGCCCACATCGGATACCACAATATCATCCGGCCCCATAATCTTTCGGATGTCATAGAGGAGCTTCTGAGGCTTCACCGGAAACGACAGGTCTTTTGCATACTCTTCATGCTCTTTCACCATCTGTTCCTTGATCTTTAATGCCTCCTCCGGCTCCTCCTTGCTGTCACAGCACCGGGCCAGGCGGTACAGGGAGTCGCTGATATCTCCCACCACCTCCACTTCCGGCTGATACAGCTTGTTGATATGGGCAGGTCTGGAATCAATATGAAGAATCTTATGGCTGTCGCTGCCATTCCACTTCGCCGGCGCCAGCTCCACAATGTCATAACCTACAGCAATCACCAGGTCAGCCTGTTCCAGAATCAGATTGGCATAATCTTTCTGGGGAATTCCGATGGTCCACATAGAGTAAGGATTTTTATAGGAAATGATTCCTTTCGCCATCATGGTATTGATCACCGGAATTTTCAGCTGCTCGGCAAATACGGTCAGTGCCTCTGACGCCCTGCTTCTCACCGCTGAGTGTCCCGCCAGAACCACCGGCCGTCTGGACCTGGCAATCTCCACCGCCGCCCGGTCAATGGAGTCGCTGTCTGCGAATTCCCTCTCAAAATCAGGCCGATTTAAAAGCTTTCTGGCCACGCCTTCCGGAACCTTTTCCCTGGCCACGTCCTCCGGAATACAGATATGGGCCGCCCCCGGCCTCTCGCTCTCCGCGTATTTAAAAGCCAGCCTGACGATCTCGTTCACCGTCTCCGCCCTCATGATGGTTTTCGTCCGCTTTGTGATGGGGCGGAACAGGCTTTCCAGATCCAGGTACTGATGAGATGTCAGGTGCATCTTATCCGTGGAGACCTGAGCCGTCACCGCCACCAGCGGCGCGGCATCCCCGCTGGCATCCGCCACACCTGTAATCAGGTTCGTCGCTCCAGGTCCCAGGGTGGAAAAACACACCCCTGCCTTTCCCGTCAGACGGCCGTATACGTCAGCCATAAAGGCGGCTCCCTGCTCATGGCGGGTAATCACCACTTTGATCTTGTCCGACCGGCTCAGAGCGTTCACCACATCCAGATTTTCCTCCCCCGGGATGCCGAAGGCATATTCCACCTGTTCATGCTCCAGGGCTTTTACAAACATTTCCGCCACTGTGACAACTGCTGCTTCCTTCTTCTGTGCTTCTTCCATCCTTATGCTTCCTCCTGATGACAATTTATTGCGTTACTATATCATAATATCAGCGAGATGTAAAATGCCAATTTCATAAAGAAATGCACAGACGGTCTTATTTACTGTTTCTCCCCTCATTTTCTTTCATCCGTGAATGAATTTTCATCGATTATGCAGATTATATCTCAAAATTTGATTATTTGCCATATATTCCAAATTATTTTAAATTCTTTATCATTTTTGCAGATTGATTCTGTTTTTTCTCCATTATACAATAAAACCACATGAAATATCGAATGCGCATTCCATATTGAATATCACATGTACAACTTGATCTGTAAAGTTGGAGGGGGATAAGCTTATGGAACTCTATATTGTTCTTGCAATCACATTATTTATGGTGGTCTCTTTTATCTTTCAAAAAGTTCCCTTTGGAGTCACTACCATGGCCTGCTGCGCTCTGATGGTTCTGACCGGCGTCATGACGGTCCCGGAGGCGTTCAGCGGCTTCTGCAATCAGACCGTAGTTTTAATCGCTCCCATGCTGGCTCTGAGCGCCGCGCTGACAAAGACCAGCCTGGTGGCAAAGATCCGCAGCGCCATGGACCTGATGAAAGGCAAACGGGGCTTTCTGCTGATTCTGTTCTTCTACATCATCGGAGCCGCTTTTGTTCAGTTTATTCCGGCCACGGCGACGATTTCTATTTTGATCGTGTTCCTGTCAACTCTGGGAAATACAGGGGAGATCACGCCGAAACGTCTGCTGCTTCCCCTGCTAGGCATCCTGTGTATCTGGAAGAGCAAGCTTCCCATCGGCATGGGCGCAACCATTTTCGCCCGGTACAACGCCCTGTATGAAGGAATCATTCCCAACGAAGAATACGCCCTTCAGATGCTGGATCCGTTCTTCTTCTCCCTGGTTCCCGTGGCGGTGCTCACCTTGTACTGCCTGTTTGCCTGGAGACTTCTCCCGAAGGGGGACGATCAGGAAATCGACCGGAGCGCGCTGAAAAGCGTGAAGGAGACGGCCGCCATGCCCCACAACCAGGAAATGCTGGTCTATATTGTGTTCATCGCGGTTATGCTGGTTCTTGTTTTAAACAAATGGACGGGCTCTCTCATGTATGTAGCTCCCGCTGTGGGCGTTCTTGTTCTCATTTACGCCAAAGTGCTGAACGTACAGGAAGCTGTTCAGAAAATGACCTCCGATATGATCTGGATGATCGCCGGCGTTCTGGCTGTCGCTGACGCCCTGGGCAGCTCCGGAGCCGGAGAACTGATCGGAAGCACTATTTTAGGTCTTCTGGGGAGCAATCCTCATCCGCTGTTTGTGGCTTTCCTGTTCTCCGCCGTCACCGTTATCATGACCACCTTCATTTCCAATACGGCTACCATGAACGTGCTGACCCCGGTGGCTGCCTCTGTGGCCCTGGCCGGCGGCTGGGATCCCAGAGGACTGGTTCTCATTATCGCGGTGGGCAACACCCTGGCTCTCGGCTTCCCCAGCGGAGCTGCTGAATGCGCTGTGTGCTACGCAGCCGGAAATTATAACCCGGCGAAGGTATTGAAATTTACACTGCCCTACATTATTCTCGGCATATCCTCAATGGCCCTGACCGCATATTTTATGTATCCTGTTTATTAAAAGAAAGAAGGAGCGTTTTATGGAAAAGAAGTTTTTTTACGCACAGGTTCCGCCGCTGCGCTGCGGAAAAGATCTGGACAACCGGTGGAAATATGAGATTCCCGCTTACCGCGTCGCCCCTCATGTGTGGAACGTGGGCGGGCAGGACGATGTCTGCGCCTATCTGCTGGACTCCGGAGAAGGCCTGATCTTAATCGACACCGGCTATGAGCAGACTCTCTATATGCTCATCGACCGCATGTGGCGCATCGGCTTTGATCCGAAAAATATCAAAATGATCCTGCTCAGCCACTGGCACGGGGATCACGTCAACGGCTGCCGGTTTTTAAAGGAAATGTCCGGCGCAGAGGTCTGGCTGTCCGCCGTCGATGAGGAGCAGCATCAGCTTCACAAGGACGACAACCATCCCCAGCGGATCGTTCCCTACACCGTCGACCACCTGTATGACGATTCAAAGCCCATAGAGCTGGGGCGATTCCAGATTCACACCCGGCTCTGCCCCGGCCACACTCCCGGAGCCACGTCCTTCCGTTTTGACGACACCGACGAGGAGACCGGTCAGACCTATCACTGTGCTATGCACGGAGGCCTGGGCGTCTTCCCCATGATGGCCCCGGAAACTCTCGCCAAAAACGGCCAGAGTGAGGAGCAGGCCCACCGGTTCGTAAGAGACTGCCTGGAGATGGCCCAGTGGGATGTGGATATTATGCTGGCCAGCCATTTAAACCAGGGAAATGTTCTTCCCAATATCCCGAAGGACACCAATGACTACCACGTCTTCGTGGCCGGCTACGCCTGGGGCGACATTCTCCGCAACCGGGCCCGGGCTGTCATGGATCTCTATCCGGATACCTATCCGCCCCGCGAAAATGAGTAAAAGAACAGAAGAAAGTCCCGGACACCCGCCGGGACTTTCCTGATTTCCGTATTTATTTTTCCAGCATTTTCCCATATCTTCCCAAAAACGCCTGGGTTCTCTCATTGGAAGAGGCGAACACCTCACCGGGAGTGCCTTCCTCCACGATCACGCCGTCCGCCATGAATATCACGCGGTCCGATATGTCTCTGGCAAAGGCCATCTCATGGGTTACGATCACCATGGTGATGTCCAGCTCCGCCAGGGAACGGATCACCTTCAGCACCTCTCCCGTCAGCTCCGGATCCAAAGCGGAGGTGGGCTCGTCAAAAAACAGGATCCTGGGGTTTAAGGCCAGAGCCCTGGCAATAGCCACCCGCTGGCACTGGCCGCCGGAGAGCTGGCAGGGGTAGGCATCCGCCTTATCCTCCAGTCCCATTTTCCGCAGAAGCTCCATTCCCTCCTGAAGAGCCTGCTCCTTCGGCTTTCCCTGGACGTGGATGGGGGCATCCGTAATATTTTTGATCACGGAAAAATGGGGGAACAGGTTAAAGTTCTGAAACACCAGCCCGTAATTTTTCTGAATCTGTCTCAGCCGGTCTTTTTTGGCGTAAACCGCCTTCTTCTGTCCGTTCTCCGTCCAGGCGGCCTTCTCCCCCAGGTAAACAATCTCTCCCCTGTCGATGGTCTCCAGCATGGTGGCACACCGCAGAAGCGTGGACTTTCCCGATCCGGACGGCCCGATGATGGAGACAATCTCCCCCTCCTCCACCGCCAGGGAAATATCCTTCAGCACCTGCAGATCATCAAATTTTTTCTCAATATGGTTCATTTCCAGCAAATTCATATTCGGCCTCCTACTGATAATAAGACAGCTTTTTCTCAAAGAATTCCATGACAACCGCCACCAGCAGGTTGAACACATAATAGAAAATTCCCGCCGCCACAAAGGGCATCATGGAAACCTGGGAGGACGCCAGCTGTCTGGCCACGGTAAACATTTCAATCACGCTGATGGTAAACGCCAGAGAGGTATCCTTCACCAGAGTGATCACCTCATTGGTCACTGACGGCAGGATCCGCTTTACCACCTGGGGAAAGATAATTTTGAAGAAGGTCTGAAACCGGCTGTAGCCCAGAAGTTTCGCCGCCTCATACTGCCCTGCCGGCATGGACTGGATGCCGCTGCGGTAAATCTCCGCAAAATACGCGGCGTAATTGATCACAAAGCCGATGAACACCGCCCACAGCCGGTAGTCGTTGGTCACCCGGATCCGGAATATGTAATAGGGGCCAAAGTATACAATAAACAGCTGCAGCATCAGCGGCGTTCCCCGCATAATGGATATATAAGCCCTGGCGATCCAGCGGATCACCGGGTTTTTCGCCATTCTTCCAAAAGACACCAGCAGTCCCAATGGCAGGGAGAATACCAGCGTCACCACAAAAATCTGTATGGTAACCGCCATACCGTCAAAAAGCTGAGGCAGCATGGAGGCGATCTCCATGAGCCAGTTCATTATCTGTTCCATAAATCAATCTCCCTGTCGCGAACAAAGGCGGCCTCACCGGCCGCCTGCCCGCATATGTATTTTCCATTTCTTTTTCCAGCTCGGAATTTACTTTCCGATGGCAATTTACTTTCCGATGGTGGTGATATCGCTTCCGAACCACTCTGTGGAAATCTCCGCCATGGTTCCGTCCGCCGCCATATCCTCCAGCGCCGCCTGAACCTGATCTCTCAGCTCCTCATTGCCCAGCTTGAAGCCTACTGCGTACTGCTCAGAGGAGAGCGCCTCGTCCAAAATCACCGCGTCCGTGCCTCTCTGAGTCAGCAGATACTGAGCCACCACACTGTCCATGGCCACCGCATCCACGGCTCCCATCTCCAGATCCATAATGGCCTGATTGTAGTTGGGGGTGGTCTCCACGCTGGCAAAGGTTGCTTTTAAGTCAGGCAGGCCGTTTAACGCAGTCTCCGCCGCGGAATCCACCTGAACCTCCACTACTTTCCCCGCCAGATCGTCTGTGGTGGAAATGCCGGAATCCGCCATCACCACGAAAACCTGCTCGTTGTTCATATAGGGCTCCGTCCAGGTATACTCATCTTCCCGGCCCGTCATGGTAAATCCGTTCCAGACACAGTCGATGGTGCCATTGTCCAGCTCCATGTCCTTTGCGTCCCAGAGAATGGGCTGGGCCACAAACTCCAGCCCAAGGCGGTCCGCCGTCTCCCTGGCCAGATCCAGGTCAAAGCCCACGTAATTTCCGTCGTCGTCCATAAATCCCATGGGCGGAAGGTCAGCGTCAAAGCCCACGATAAAGGTGGTCTTCTCCCCCGTCTGGCTGCCTCCCTCTGCGGCTGTACTCTCTGACGCCGTGCTCTCCGCGGCTGTGGTCTCCGAAGCTGTTCCGGAATTTCCGCAGCCCGCCAGGGCTGCCACCGTCAGTAATACCGCTGCTGCTCCGAGATTTTTCTTCATAATTGTAATCCTCCTCTATGTTATCCTGCCCTTATTTCATGCGTTGTGCTACCATGGTAGCATACTAAAGCGCTTTTGTAAAGCAGAAATTTGGAAGAATCTATAAAAAGTTCCGAATCTCCGCCAGGGAGTGAATCTCCACATCGATGGACACGCCGGCATGGTTGACTTCTCCGTAAGCGTTCAGCCAGCAGGTGTGAATCCCGGCATTGTTTCCACCTCTCATATCGGAGGTCAGTCCATCGCCGATGATCATGACCTCGTCCCGTTTCAGACCGGCAGGCATCCTGGCAAAACAGTAGTCAAAGAACTCTTTCTGAGGCTTCTGGCTTCCCGTCTCCTGGGATACGAAAATGTCTGTGAAATAAAAAATCATTCCCGCCTTTCTCAGGCGTTCTCTCTGTTTGTCAGAGTAACCGTTGGAAGCCGCATAGAGGAGATATTTCCCTGACAGATACCGGAGCATATCCTCCGCCCCTTCCACCGGCACCAGGCGGTTGTTCACAAAATTCTGGTAGATCTCCTCGCACACCTCAGGATCTACCTCCACTCCCAGCTCCCCGAAGAAGGCCGGGTAGCGGCCTTCGTTGATCTGGGCTCTGGTGATCTCTCCCTTTTCATACTTCTCCCAGAAGCTCTGGTTCACGTCATGGTAGTGGGCCGCCAACTCCGGGGTGGGAGTGACGCCGTAGTGTTCCATGATGGCGCTGATTCCCAGCGCCTCCGACTGGCGGTAGTCCAGCAGCGTTCCGTCTATATCAATCAGCAGCGCTTTCATCTTCATATACAATCTCTCCTCCGCAGATGGTGTATTTTACTTTTCCGTAGAGTTTCCAGCCGGTAAAAGGACTGTTGGATGCTTTGGAGGCATAGTCTCCCGGCGTCCATTCCTCATTTTCGTCAAAGAGAACCAGATCCGCGTCCTCTCCTTCCGTCAGCCATCCCTTTTCCAGATGATACAGACAGGCGGGGTTAAAGCTCATCTTCTCCATCAGCTGGGCAATGGTCAGCTCTCCCGTGCGTACCAGCTCCGTAATTCCCAGAGCCAGGGCCGTTTCCAGGCCGATGATGCCGCTGGGCGCCTCCGTCAGAGGTCTGGCCTTCTCCTCCGCACTGTGGGGAGCGTGGTCGGTGGCGATCATGTCGATGGTTCCGTCCTTTAAGCCTTCAATCAGCGCCCGGCGGTCCGCCTCCGTCCGCAGGGGCGGATTCATCTTCGCGAAGGAACCGAACTCCAGCACCGCGTCCTCCGTCAGGGTGAAGTGGTGGGGAGTCACCTCCGCCCACACGTCGGCCCCCATCTTCTTGGCCGCCCGCACCATGGCTACGGAACAGGCAGAGCTGATGTGCTGGATGTTCACCGCCGCCCCTGTGTGCAGGGCAATCATGCAGTCTCTGGCCACCAGACTGTCCTCCGCCACCGCCGGGGAGCCGTAAATTCCCAGTTTTTCCGACACCGCCCCGTGGTTGATGCCGTTGTTGCGGATAAAAGCGGGATCCTCTTCATGAAAGCTTAAGGGGACATCCAGCGCCGCCGCCTTCTCCATGGCCTCCATCACCAGAGGCCCGTTCATCAGCGGGATGCCGTCGTCTGTAAATCCCACGGCTCCGGCGTCCAGGAGAGCTTCCATATCCGTCAGCGTCTCTCCCTTCAGCCCCATCGTCACCGCCGCGGCCGGAAGCACATGGATTCCTGTCTTTTTCCCTTCCTCCAGGATATATTTCACGGTCTCCGGGGAGTCCACCACCGGCTTTGTATTTGCCATGGTGATCACTGTGGTGTAGCCGCCTTTTTTCGCCGCGGCGGCGCCCGTCTGAATGTCTTCCTTATAAGTCAGGCCGGGATCCCGGAAATGAACGTGAACATCAATGAGACCGGGGGCCAGAGTCAGCCCTGCCCCGCGGATGACCCGCAGGTTCTCCCCCTCTTTTTCCGTTCCCTCTGCCGGCTTCTCATCCGCGCCTTCTATCGCTGCCGCCTCAATCCGATCCCTGATCATGGCGATCTTTCCGTCCCTCACCAGCACATCGGCGATCCGTTCCGTACCCGTCTTCGGGTCCACTGCCTTACATCCTTTGATCAGAATCATACATGTTCTCCTTTCCCGTCCGTTTGACGGCCGTTTCCGGGACATTTACCAAAAAGCTGTCCCCGTCTCTTGTGATGGGCATTACCCGTTTTCTGTAATCTCTGCTTTCCGGCATGGCTTTCAGCCGGTCAATAATGGAAAAATCATCCCAGAAATGCATGGGAAACACCTTTTTGGCTCCCACATTTCTCATAAATTCATCCAGGCCCAGGAAAAACTTGTCTTCCTGGCGGCCGTCCAGGGGCAGGAAGGCCGCGTCGATCTCCCTCCCCCACCGGTCCAGAACCCGGCGGATCGACTGAAGCTCCCGGCGGTACATGGCTCCCATGGTCCGGTTCCACTCCTCCGGCTCCCCATTCCAGTACCAGTCATTTAAGTCCCCGGCATGGTAGAGCACCTCGTCCCCGCAGTCCAGCAGAAAGGCCACTCCTTCATCCGTGGACCGAAAGGTATGAACTCTCAGCGTCTCTCCTGCGATGGGCACTTCCAGCTCCTGTTCCGGAGTGACAAAAACCGTCCTCTCCTGATCCCGCTCCGGCACATACCCCTTCTCAATATCGCTGGACAGAATGAAAGAAAGATTCCGATACCACTCCCCCATCTGAAAGATATCCGGCGAGAAATGATCCCAGTGGCGGTGGCTGGCAAAAACCGCCATTGGCTTGTCCATTCCTGTCTCCGGCAGCTCCCCCGTATAATAGTCAAACAGCAGGTTATACCTGGGCAGCTCCGCCAGAAAACAGCTATGATGAATATAGGTGATCTTCATATTATTCCTCCTGTTCCCGCTTATTTAAAGGTTTGCCGCATTTGGGGCAGAAGGTAAATTCCTTCTCATGGTCCACAAACTGGTATCCGCAGTGGGGACAGGACCGCATGCGGAAATCTTCCCCGTAGCGGGCCTTCAGATCCCGGGCAGATTCTCCCGTTCCTCCATTCGGACGTTCGGACGATCCTGCTCCGCCGCCGTACGCCCCGGCCGAATCTCCACCGTACCGGGTCCCGGCGTTTCCAGAATTTCCCTGCCAGTCTCCGCCGTATCCCCGGAAATTCTGGCCGCTGCGCTGCAGAAGATGGAGATGCTCCTGGCGGATCTCCACCTGTTCCCCTCTGGCCAGAGCTTTCCCCACCTCCGGGTCCAGCTCATAGAGGGAGCCGCAGCAGCTGGTTTTTACGTAATACCGCCGGTTCCACTTAAACAGGGGGATAAAGAAAAAACTGAAGTAGGTGTAAGTCATGATCACCTGATATCTGCCGTACCCGCCGCATATGGCGCAGAGTACCGCTGAACCGCCGTACGCCAGCTCCTTCTGTCCCTGGCTGATTCCTCCGATAAATATCATAGTCCTCCTCCTTTCGGCTCCCGCCTAGTCCAGATACGCGGAGATCCGTTTCTTCAGCTCTCCCTCCCTGTCCTCGAAGAGAAGCTTCTTATTGTACTGATAATACCGCTGGCATTCATACTCCTGAAGGAAACGGACGCAGTAATAGCTGGTGTTCAGATTGGTGACAAAGACAACCATCTCCTGGCTGTCCCCGAAGGCCGCCTCCATGAAATCAAAGCCGTGTTCCAGCATTTCTCCCGCCTCGTCCCAGGACTGCTCATACTGGTCTCTGACGCCTGCAAACAGCTCCTTTACCGCCGTCCAGGTCTCCTCCGGGTCCTTCAGATCCCGGGAGCGGATGGTCCGGCACCAATTTTCCAGCTCACCTATCACTTTCCGGTAACGCCGGTCATCCGCCCGGCTTAAAAGCTCTTCCCTCTTTTTCTCCTCCCACTGGGCGGAAACAGCAGCGAGAATGTCATTCAGCCGCGCAGGGCCGTCCCCTTCCTGCTCCCGGTAGGTCTTCAAATACTCCATAAGCATTTCCAGCCGCTGCTCTTCCTCTGTGACCGTGCGGAACGCCGTTCCCAGCCGTGTGAGCAGAAGGCTGATGACACTCAGCTTCTCGTCAAAGGGGGCCCGGCTCACCTTCTCGCACAGCTCCTCCCGGATCTCTCCCCGGAGGATAGCGTCCACCTGATAATCATTCTCATATTTATAGTAAAGTTCCAGGTAATTGGCGAAATCCTTCGCGATGGCGGGAAACTGGATGTACTGGACGATCACATCCCGGTCCACCGGCAGATGAAGCTGCTCGTACACCTCAATCAGACGGGAGAGATCCTCCCAGCCTCTGGGTGTGGCGAAAAATTTTCCGTCCACCGTAGTCTCGATCCTGCAGAAATTCTGTTCCTTTACGCTGAGATAGGAAATAATGGCCGGGTGGATGGACTCCCTCACCGCATATTCTTTCCAGACTCCAAAGTCCGGTTCCACCTGGATCAGCTTCAGCCTGTCCAGGGTCACAATGTCAAATTCCCGGACGGATTTGTTATACTCCGGCGGGTTGCCGGCGGCGGCGATCAGCCAGCCTTCCGGGATCTTATGATTTCCGAAGGTCTTGCACTGGAGAAACTGCAGCATGGTGGGAGCCAGAGTCTCCGACACGCAGTTGATCTCGTCGATAAAGAGTATTCCCTCTTTCAGCCCCGTCTCCTCAATTTTATTGTATATAGAAGCGACGATCTCGCTCATGGTGTATTCCGTCACGGAATACTCCCTCCCGCCGTACTCCTTTTTGGAGATAAAGGGCAGGCCCACGGCACTCTGACGGGTGTGGTGGGTGATGGTGTAGGCCACCAGGCCCACCTGGCACTCCCTGGCGATCTGCTCCATCACCTGGGTCTTTCCGATGCCCGGAGCGCCGATGAGCAGCACCGGCCGCTGGCGGATGGACGGGATCACGTAATTGCCGAATTCATCCTTTAAAAGATACGCCTGAATGGTATTTTTTATTTCCTGTTTCGCTCGTTTGATGTTCATTGGTCTTCTCCTTCTTCCGGCTCCAGCACCAGCTTAATGGCCCAGGGCGGCACGGAAACGTCGGTGTAATTATCTTTCACAAACACAAAAGCCGTATCGTAGGGTGGCCGCTTCACCGGGAAGATTCCCTCCCCGTCGGTGAAATAGATCAGCCCCTTCAGCTTGTGGAATTTTCCCATGCGGATCAGGGCGTTCACATACTCAAATGCCGGGCGGAAATCAGTGCCGCCGAAGCCCCGGATGGTGAAATTTTTCATATATTCCTCCATCTCCTCCCGGCTGGTGATCACGTGATCGTCCTGAATCTTCTCGTCACATTGAATGATGTGCACGTTGATCTTGCGGAAATAGCTCTCCGACTCGCAGAGCACGGTGTAGGTCTCCTTCAGGAACCGTTTCACCAGCTCTCCCGAACAGGACATGGAGGTGTCCACCACCACCGCGAAATCTTCCACCCGGTAGACTTCCCTGGTCTCCTGGGGCTCAATCAGGGGCATATTTCCGTAGAGCTCCAGACCATAGGTGTAAAACACATAATCAAAGGAATCGGGATCCGCCTGAAGTTCCTCCTTTAACACCGCAAACTTTCTCAGGAACCGCTTATAGTCGCAGCGGCTGCGGTTCTCCGTCTGCACCTGTTCCAGCAGGTCCCCGCTGTCCCCGGAATTTTCCTTGGCAAAAGTCTCCATGCTGGTCTGCATCTGTTCCCGGTTTTTGTCCCATTTATTCTTCCTGGGCTGGCTGCTGGCCCCTTTTTTGTCCTCTTTCCAGTAGTGATGGTCGTCCACCAGAAATTCCGACGCCAGACGCATGTACTGTCCTTCCTTCAGTTCCATGTTCTGAAGCTGACGGTAGACTCCTTCCGCAGTCAGCACCTTCAGATCTTTTTTCAGTCTCTGGTACAGCTCCCGCCGGAAAGGGGATGGGGAAACGTGCACGCACTTCTGGTACATCCCGTCGATAATGGACTCTATGGCAATGTCGCAGGCCAGATTCCAGTAATCCTCCGCCCGTTTTCCCCGGTTGTCCAGATGACAGAACAGGCAGTGGAGCACCATGTGCAGATACGCCCGGTTTACATACACCCGGCCGCGGCGGTAAAGGCCCATGAGATATTCCGGCCGGTAAAAAATATCATATCCGTCCGTTCCCACCCCGGCACACCCGGGATCCGCCTGAAAAGACAGACTGCTCAAAGCCAGGTCCAGAAAGCGCATGTTCATGTACAGCTCATTCCTGGAATTGGCAAGAATCTCCACGCAGATGGAAACGGCGTCCAGCTCTTCCAGCTGGCGTTGTCTTGTGGGATCGATCATAATTCAAATTTCCTCCGCTTCGGGCGGAACTTTTCATGGCGGTAATTCATAAGAAAGGACAGCTCTTCCGCCGCCTGCAGCTCTCCCGCCGCCTGGATGGCTTCCGCCAGATCGCCCTCGTCAAAATCCACGGTATCCAGCAGCCATTTTAATCCGGCGCCGTCCCGCTCCTTTAAAAACCACCTGGCGCTGTCCGCCCGGTGGCTGTTCAAATACTCCAGATACCGCGTTCTGGCCTCTTCCGACAGGTTCAGCGGCCAGCGCAGACGGCCGGCCGCCGCCTCCACTGCCAGCTCCGGCCGGTCCATGATCACCAGATTTTCAAACTGGGCGTCGTAATCCTTAAACTGAAGCTGACGGCCGTCAAAACAGTAGCGGTAAAAATGGCCGCTGCCGTACACCTTCACGGAGACGATCCGGGCCGGGGTGTTCTCCACCGCATCCTCATAATATTCCGGGAAGACCAGGCGGGTCTCCCCGTTTTTCGTCCGATATCTGACATGAACCTCCTGGTGAAGCTCCGATAAAATGTCCTTCAGACCCGGCCGGGTCTGGCCTTCCTCCATAAAAATATCCAGACGGGTCAGCTTTTTGCATCCGGTAAAAGCTCCCGCCCCAATATCATGAAAGGAGCTGTGGCAGGTCAGGCTCTCCCAGTTTCCACAGTTGTAAAAAGCGTAAACCCCCGCTTTTCTCACTGTGGGAGGAAGAATCAATGCCTTCAGCCGTTCCCCCTCCAGAAGAGGCGGCCCGTCTTCCGCCGCTCCCAGCGCTCCAGAGCTCTGCTCCTCTCCGCTCCAGATCCCTTCCGGCGTCTTCCGGCGGCTGGATGAGAAGACGTAAGCCCCCAGCTCTGTCACCGGCAGGCCGCCGATCTCCTCCGGTATCACTGCCGTATCCCCGTATCCGCGGCAGGCGTTGATCCGGATCTCCTTTCCGTTTATGATCTCGTAGAGACATTCTGTATATTCCTGCATAGCTGATAAACCTCTCTCTTATGGAGATAAGTTTATCATGGTTGGGGTGGGGTGTAAAGGTGGAATCGGAGGCGGAGCGGCGGCTGAAATGCCCCGGAAAACTATTTCCCTTTACACATTTTTTACAAACATATAACAAGAACAGGATATTTGCCCTTTTTCGTGAATGGTAAGATTTACATAATTTCAAAAAACACAGGAGGAATTTAAAGTGAAAAGAATTTTATCATTGGGACTTGCTGCCTGCATGATGGCGGGCTTAACCGCCTGCGGAAGCAGCCAGACAGAAACCACCGCTGCCGCAGACCAGGAAACCACCACAGCCGCTCAGACAACTGTCCAGGAGAGCAGCGCAGCAGATGGCACTCCCGTTCAGACCGAACCTCTGTTAGTCTATTTAAATGACTTTGACGGTGTCATCGGAGACCTGTTTAAAGAGGCCACAGGCTACGATGTGGAAGTGGTAGTGGGCAACGGCGCCGAGACCATGTCCAGAATCGAGGCGGAAAAGAGCAATCCCCAATGGGATGTGGTGTGGATCGACTCCATGTATGATGTATACAACTTATCCAAAGACGGCTCACTTCTCATCGGCTGGGAGCCGGAGAACGCCGCCGGCCTCACCGAGTTTTCCAAGACCCTGGTGCCCGACAACAAGTGCTTCTACCCCACAGGAACCCACGCTGCAGGCGTTCTGGTATACCGCAGCGACATGTATGACGAGACCACTGCTCCCAAATCCATCGAGGATCTGACAGACGAGCGTTTTGCCGGCCAGGTGGGTATGGCAGACCCGGGGGTAGCCGCTCCCGCCTATCCGCTGGCGGCAGAGATCATGTACTCCATGGGCATGGAGCAGGGACAGGAATATTTCTCCACCCTTTTCAGCCAGGGACTGAAAGTTTATCCGAAAAATCCCCAGGTAGTGCAGGCTCTTGCCAGCGGCGAAATCTCCGTGGCCCTGCTTCAGGAGAGCAACGCCTATGAGATGGTTGACAGCGGCGAACCCATCACCATCGTATGGCCGGAGGAGGGCGCTCCCGGATCCACCAGAGTAGCCGCCATCAACGCTTCCACCGATCAGATGGAAATCGCTCAGATGTTTGTAAACTTCCTGCTGGATCCCGACACGCAGCAGGCCCTGGTAAATACGGGAGATGAGGGCTTCTTTGAGCCGTCTGTGGAAGGAGTATCTGAGAAAGCAGAGCGTGACCCGGAAGCCACCCTGGCCGTCGCCGACGTGGAATGGGGCGCTGAGAACGAAGCCGATATCAAGGCATGGTTTGCAGATATGTCTATTCAGTAAATGGAGTATACGAAATGAAACTGAGAGAAAACATTGCAGGATCGCTGATTTTAGCGATCCTGACCATATTGGTGCTGCTGCCTCTGCTGACAGTACTGATTCAGGTTGTATGCCCGGGTTTATCTCTGGAGGAGCTGAACCTGGGCAATTTAAATCTTGTGCTGGACGTGTTTGTCCGGCCTCTGTGGAGGAGAGCCTTTATCAATTCCGCCTCCATGAGTCTCTGCACCACCATCGCCGGTCTGATCCTGGCAGGCTTTCTGGCACAGATCCGGGTAAAATATAATTTCCCCCTCGCGAAACTTCTGGACATCGTCAGCTGGATCCTTATGATCATGCCCTCCTTTATTCTGGCTCAGGGCTGGGTCTTCTTCGCCTCCGGCAACGGGATTGCCAGATCCTGGCTCCATATTGAGGGCATGAACAATTTTCTGTTCAGCTTTCCCGGCCTTGTGACCGTCATGGTGCTGTGCAAATATCCCATGGCCTATGTAGCCATCAAATCAGCCCTGGAATGGTATCCCGCCAGACTGGTCCATGCGGCCAGATTAAACGGGGCCTCCCCCTTTAAGGCATGGACCAGCGTCCAGCTGCCCCTGTGCATGCCCGCGTACTTCTCCGCGGCCATGCTGATTTTCATGGATACGGTGGGAGATTACGGCATGTCGTCCACCATAACGGCGGTGTACTCCTTCCCCACCCTTCCCTATACCATATACAGCGCTATCTGTTCTTCCCCCGTGCGCTTCGACATGGCCGGCGTCCTGTCCCTGTACCTGGTGGTGATGATCGTTATCGCCATGATCCTCCAGTTTTACATGATGGGCCGCAAACGGTTTGATTATCTGGACAGCGGCACGGAACAGGTGGTACCGAAAAAGGTCTCCAGATCTGCCAGCGCCCTGCTTTCCGCGGTCTCCGGCATATTCAGCCTGGTCGCCCTGGGCATCCCCATCGGCTCCAGCTTTATCATGTCCTTCTCCAACTCCTTCAGTATCGAGAGATTCGCGTTCACGCTGGACAATTATAAAAACGTGCTCCAGCCGGACGGCGCCCTGCTGGAGGGGATCAGAAACTCCTTAAGCCTGGCGGCTGTGGCCGCGGTAGTTGGGCTGATCCTGGGATTTGCGGTGGCCTACACCCTGACCTACTCCCAGTTTAAACTGAAACGTCTCATCGACATGCTGACTCTGGTGGCCATGGCAGTTCCCGGCGTGGTGCTGGGCATCGGCTATATTTTCGTGTGGAATCAGAAATGGCTCCAGCCTCTGGGCCTGAACCTTTACGGGAAACCGGAAATCCTGATCCTGGCCAGCGTGGCGTCAGCGGTGCCCCTGATCAACAGGGTGCTGGTGGGCGGCATGTCAAAGGTTCCCCAAGAGCTTTTGGTGGCTTCTCAGGTGCAGGGTGCCCGGCTGGGAAAGCGGTTAAAAACCGTTCTTCTTCCCCTGCTTCACTCCAGCATGGTATCCGCCGTGCTGGCGGCTTTCGGCGGAAGCGTATTCAATCTGGCTATCACCACTATTTTGTATCCGCCGAACTACAGCACTCTCCCCGTGTACATCAGTGATTCCTACAATGACCTGAACTTCGGGTACGCGGCGGCGGCAACTATGGTAGGCGGCGCTTTCATCATCGCCATCATGCTTCTGCTGGAGTTTATTTTGAATTTTGGAAAGAGGAGCGGACATGCAGACAATACTTGAAATTGAGAATATAAAGAAGAAATATGGAAAGACCCAGGTCTTAAACGGCATCAGCCTGAAGGTGGAGGAAGGGGAGATCATCAGCGTTCTGGGCCCTTCCGGCTGCGGAAAATCCACCCTTCTGCGCATCATCGCCGGCATTCTGCCGCTGGACGAGGGAGTGGTGCGCATCCGGGGGCAGGAGGTATCCGGCGCCCACCACAGCCTGCCCCCGGAAAAGAGGGGCATCAACATGGTGTTCCAGGACTTCGCTCTGTGGCCCCACATGAAAGTGGAGGACAACATCACTTACGGCCTGAAGATCCAGAAAATCGCCAAAGAAGAATGCCGCCGCCGGGTGGATGAGATGGTGGGACTTCTCCATCTGGACGGACTTTTAAACCGCTATCCCGCAGAGCTCTCCGGCGGCCAGCAGCAGCGGGTGGCCATCGCCAGAGCTCTGGTAACCAAACCTTCCATCGTACTCCTGGACGAGCCCCTGTGCAACCTGGACATCCAGCTCAGGATTGAGATGCGGACAGAGATGTCCTATCTGTTCCACAAGCTGAAGACCACCGTATTCCATGTGACCCACGACCCCTCCGAAGCTTTTGCCATGGCTGACCGGATCATCATCATGAACAGGGGAAAAATCGATCAGGCGGACTCTCCCAGAGGCTGCTACGAACGGCCCGGCACTGCCTTGGTGGCCGGACTTCTGGGGGCCGGCAACGACCTGCGGCAGGCGGCGCTCATAGAGGGAGAGCCTTCCGCCTCCTGCCGGGTAAAAATCGGGGAAAGCCAGGCCTGCGGCCTGTATTTCGGACATTCCGCAGAAGGCGGCGCTGAAACCGGAGAAAATCAGGCCGGGAAGAGCCAGGCCGGAAAGGCGGTGCAGATCCGCTTCCGCCCCGAAGACGGACACTGGCTGGGAAAACAGCCGAAGGGAAACTGCTTCCGGGCAAAAGCCGTCATGTCCACCTTTGAAGGCGGCTGTTTCCGTGTTAAAATGGAGACGGAACAGGGAGAAGAATTCTGTATTCTTCACAGCGATCCTATTTCTGAAAACGCCGAAGGATATGTGCAGATAGAAAGTGAGAAGCTTTATGTCTATGAATCGTCTGATCATTAAAGGCGGATACGGGGAGCACGGCCGCAGCTGCTTCCTCATGCCTTACAGAGAAACCAAATACTTTATGCTGGACTGCGGCATTATGGACACCGATCCCAATCCCTGGCCCAAAGTGGAGCCGGAGCTGCTGAAACGGACTGAATATCTGATCTTAAGCCACTGCCACAAAGACCACAGCGGGGCCTTTAAAGAGCTGTGCCGCCAGGGCTTTCACGGGTGGCTGGTGACCACCGCCCCCACCCTGGACCTGACGGGGATCTCCTACGACCGGATCATCGTGCTGGAGGAACCGGACGGCTCCGGAAACCAGACCTGTCCCCTCCCCGGCGGCCTCTCTGTCACCTACGGCAGATCCGGCCACTGTGTGGGAAGCATCTGGCTTCAGGTCTCCTGGGAGGGAGGCAGCCTGTTTTATTCCGGCGACTACCAGAGCCGCCCCCTGGCCTACGCCGTGGACCTGATTGCCGGGCGCAGCGGGGAGCTGGCCATCATCGACTGCGCCCACGCCGGTTCTGAAGAAGACGCGGACGGACTCCGCCTGCTCCTGGCTGAACGCATCCGCCGGCTGACTGCGGAAGGCCATAAGGTGATCCTGCCTCTGCCCAAATACGGCCGCGGTCTGGAGTTCATCTGCATGCTGAGAGACAGCCTGCCGGACATTTCCGTGGGAGCCGATCCGGTATTCACAAGCACCACAGAACGGATGCTCCAGTACCCCGGATGGCTGAAACCGGAATCCATCGGAACCATCCAGGACTTTCTGGAAACAGATCCGGGAAAACTCCTGGAGCGGGGAGACTGCCAGGTGATCCTTCTGGGGGACACCCACCTGGAACGTCCGGAAAACAGCCGCCTGGCCATGGAGGAAACAAAAAAAGGCGCCTTCGTCCTCCTCACAGGCCGCGTGAAAAAGGGCTGCGCCACAGAAACTCTCCTCAACGAGGGAAAAGCTTTCGTCATGTCCTATCCCCACCACCAGAGCCGGTCGGATTTTCTGGAAACGGTAAAAAACAACCGTTTCCATGTGATCCTTCCCTTCCACAACAACCTCAAAGAAATCTTCTGGGATTAATCCCTTCTCAGGTTAATTCTTTTCTGACACGGTGCTCTGACCCGTCTCCAGACCGCGGACGCTTCCTCCCGGCTGGAGGGCGGGGTAGAGCACTATGGCTATCTCCGTTTTTATATCCTAAAAATCCCTTTTTCTCATAGGATATTATTAAAAATTGATATATTATTTATAACGAATGAATAAAATAGAACATTTTGTGCCAAATTTTTTGTTGAAATCAATTTTCAGACATGATATTATTTTCCCATGGAGGTAATCGATATGGAAAACACAATAGTAAGGCTGCACAAAATATGGATTAATAATTTCAAAAATGTAGAATATGGCCATTTAAACTTTGAAAACAGCAGAAAATCATACAAGGCCAGTGTTTTAGGATTATACGGGCAAAATGGGTCCGGAAAAACAGCGCTCATAGACGCTGTCAGCCTGTTAAAACTAGCGCTTTCCGGGCGTCCTGTCCCGCTCTACTATAGCGATTCCATACATGTTAAATCTAACTACGCAACCTTCAAATTTCAGTTTAATATTATTGAATGCCAAAAAAAGTTTGAAGTTTTTTATGAGTTTAAGCTCAAAAAAGAATTAGATACTACAAATGAAACGAATATAGCTGAGGGCGAGCCAAAATACAGATCTGCACTGTTTAATGAAAAATTGAGTTATTCTTATGAAGACAGCGAGAAAAAACTACGCCTCAGCACTTTGATAGATACTGATTCTAAAGAAGCTTTTTCTCCAAAAACAAAATATGAAATTCTGGTTGGAAAAGAAAAAGACACCTCCATTGATTTGCTTATACAAAAAAAGTTGGCTTTTGTCACCTCACGGTCTTTTATTTTTTCAAAAGAATTGCTGGATACCATCAGAAACTATTCTCAAAGCCAACAACAGAATCAGGAACTGAATCGTCATCTGTTCGTATTGGAAAAGTTGGTAAATTACGGAAACTATGATCTATTTGTTATTAATACATCCAACTCTGGATTAATCAGTTTGAACGCCCTTCCGCTTACTTTCCGATACTCGAGAAATAACCGCAGATTTTTGGGGCAGATTCCTGTTTCCTTAAACGGTCCCACAACCATTCCTGATGATATGCTTCAAATTGTCAGAGATGTTTGCGAAAATATGAATATTGTTTTGTCCAAAATTGTACCAGGCCTCACCATCGGCGTAAAAGATTTGGGACAGCATCTAATGAAAAATGGCGAGACCGGCCGCAGGATTCAGCTGATGTCATACAAAAACAGTGAAGAAATACCTTTACAATTTGAATCGCAGGGCATAAAAAAAATTGTGTCCATTCTTCAGCTTTTAATCGTTGTCTATAATAAATCTTCTATTACAGTAGCTATCGACGAATTAGACAGTGGAATATTCGAGTATCTTTTGGGAGAGCTGTTAAAAATTATATCTGAGAAAGGAAAAGGACAGTTAATTTTTACTTCTCATAATCTGCGTCCTCTAGAAACGATTGACAGGGGATTCGTTGCTTTTACAACAACTAATCCTCAAAACCGATATATCCGATTTAACCATGTAAAAGATAATCACAACCTTCGTGATTTCTATTTTCGTGATATTGTTCTTGGAGAACAAAGCGAAGAAGTATACGAACCAACCAACAATTACGAAATTGCACTTGCATTTAGAGAGGCAGGTGAAGCAATTGAGCCGTAAAAAGGTCCTGTTTGTAATCGTCGAAGGACCTTCTGATGAAACGGCCCTTGGCGTGCTGCTAAACCGGCTTTTCGACCGAAACGCTGTATATGTCCACATTTGGCATGGAGATGTGACAAGCGACGCAAAAAGTAATCCTTCCAATATTATATCAAAGGTTGGAAATGCCGTAAGGTTTTATGCAAAGTCACAGCATTATGGAAAAAAGGATTTTTCTGAAATCCTCCATATTACTGATACGGATGGAGTATTTATTCCAGAAAACTATGTTATAGAAGACCTGACGCTTACAGATCATCTTTACAGTGAAACAGCTATCCGAACACCCCGTCGAGATCATATTCTGGAACGAAACCGGCTCAAGGCAGACAACATCAACCGGCTTCTCTCCTGTAAAGAAATCTGGTCTATTCCCTACAGTCTCTACTATATGTCCAGCAATCTGGACCATGTGCTGTACGGCAGGCTGAATTGTACCGATGATGAAAAAGAAAATAACGCCTATCGATTTGCCAGCACATATAAAGATGATCTGGATGGATTCCTGAACTACATGAGAGAATCGGACTTTTCTGTTATGACCGGATACAAGGAATCCTGGGATTTTATCCGCCAAGAAGGCCATTCCCTGGAACGGCATACCAATCTGGGAATGAAACTTCGGCGGACTCCGGATGCTTCGTGAAAATGAATAAGTCATCTTGACCGATTTTATCTGGCCCGGGAACAATTGATTTAAAAGAGGGACCTCCGGCTGTCCGCCGGAGATCCCTCTCCTTATTTCATATACTCTTTCACATTTTTCCCAGCAGTCTCCCCGTGTCAAAAGTCCGCACCAGCCGCTCCTTTACAATCCCGTCTTCCAGCTTCAGCAGGCTGTAACCGAACTTTTCCCGGAAGCGGACCGTGCCGTCCTGAAGATTTTCCCCGTAAAAAGACATGCCGTCCGCGGTGTAGCAGGCTTTGTCTCCCAGCAGTCCCTCGTGGTTGTGATGGGTATGGCCGCAGAGAACACAGGCTACCGGGGAGGTGCGGATCAGCTCCGGAAACTCTTCTCCGTAAGTCACCGGAGGAACCGGACCCTGCCCGGGGATCATATGGTGATGGGTCATGAGGATGATCCGGCGGCCGGCGGCCGCCGCAAATGCCTGTTTCAGCCACTCCAGATGGGCCGGGGTGATCCGCCCGTTGGAATCGCCGTGGACCGCATTGTCCAGGGACACCACCCAGAAATCCTCCACAGGAAACGCCCTGTGCCAGGGCTGATCCCCTTTTTTGCCCTCCGCCGGCTCGTTCAGCCAGCCTGTGCGGAAATTCTCCTTGCAGTCGTGGTTTCCCAGAGTCACCGCAAGAGGGATCCCTTTCGTCCGCTCCTCCAGATATTCCCTCAGCACCCGGTAATCCTCCGCCTCCCCGTCCTCGCACAGATCTCCGGTGACGGCAATCAGGCCGATCTTCTCCCCGCAGCTCGCCGTCTCCTCAAAGGCGTGTGTTAGGCAGAAATCCAGGGAGATCAAAGGGCTCCTCATGGCGCAGACCATATTCTGGTAACCGGAGCCGTCAGTCTCGTACTTCTGCCGAAAATGTATGTCTGATATATGTAAGATAACGATAGCTTCCTCACCGCCTCCCGGTTTATCTCAGCTTTTTGCGGATCACTCCGGCCAGGGTGTCAATGACAAACACAGCCGCCACCACGCCCAGCAGGATGATGCTCACCTTGTCCCAGTTTCTCGCCTGAATGGCAAAAATCAAAGGCGCTCCGATGCCGCCGGCGCCCACCAGACCCAGAGTGGATGCGCTTCGCACCGCGATCTCAAAGTGATTCAGGGACAGGGAGCTGAAAATCGGCATCAGCTGGGGGATCCTGGCGTAGAACATATTCTGCCAGAACCCGGCTCCCACCGCCGTCATGGCCTCCACCGGCCCTTCATCCATGGCTTCCATCTCCTCCGTGTACAGCTTTCCCAGCATTCCAATCTGATGGACGCCGATGGCCAGAACTCCGGCAAAGGGGCCGGGACCCACCATTTTTACAAAGATAATGGCGTATACCAGCTCCGGAAAAGCCCTGAGCACATTGCAGACAAATTTCCCGATCTTTGCCACCCAGGGACAGGATCTCCACAGGTTGGCGGAGCTGAGCAGAGTCACGGGGAGAGCCAGCACCGTGGCGATGGACGTGCCCAGAAAAGCGATTCCCACCGTGAGAAGGAGCAGGCTCACCAGATCTTCCCCGCTTCCGTCGTAGAAAAAGCTCCAGTCCGGTCTCATCAGCCCTCGAAATACATCCGCCGCCATGGACGGAGAAAAATACTGCAGCCCTGAGTAGTCGATGCCCGCCGCGGAGTAGAGAATCACCGCGGCCGTCACGATCACTGCCAGCCAGGTCTTCCATTTTCCGCGGTTTGCCGTAATTTGATTCGTCATGACAGCCTCCTTCTGGCGGCCTCGCTGACTGCGTCAACCACAGCCACCACCACAAGTATCATCAGAATGATCACCGACACCCGGTCGTACTGAAGGAGAGCCAGGGAGGAATTTAAGATAACCCCGATTCCCCCGGCTCCCACGTAGCCCAGCACTGTGGATGCCCGCACGTTCACTTCCAGGGCGTACAGGGTGTAGCCGGCCACCTGGCTCATGATCTGGGGAGCTACGGACCAGAAGGCAATCTGGACCTTGTTGGCTCCCACAGACTCCGCTGCCTCCACCGGCCCCTCGTCAATGGTCTCGATGGCCTCATACACCAGCTGAGACACCAGACCGAAGGTGAACACGGCGATGGTGAGCACACCGGTAAACTCTCCGATTCCCACGATGGCCACCATCAGAGCCGCCAGCAGCAGGTTGGGGATCGTCCGGACAATATCCAGAAAAATCCGGACCACCGAAGTCAGGACCTTGTTTCCCGTCACCAGGGTCGTCGCCAGGAATGCCACGGGAACTGCGAAGAACACTCCCGCTGCCGTTCCCACCACCGACATCTTCAGAGTGTCGATCATGGGCCCGACAATCTGAGGAATATAGGTAAAATCCGGTTTCAGGAAGCGGGAGAGAAAGCTTGTCATCTGATCCACGTTTCCAAACACTTCCCCGAAATCAGCGTCGGTAACCGCCACGCTGGCGTACAGGCAGATCAGGATCAGGACGGCCACAAACAGATGCCGGTACCAGTTAAAATGGATGGTGTCTTTAAGCTTCATGCTCCGCCCCTTCCTTTTCCTCCAGAATATTCCTGCCGTAGATTCTGGTGAGCTCTTCTCCCGTCAGCTCTTCCGGAGTCCCGTCAAAGACCACCTGCCCGCTCTTAAAGCCCAGGATCCGACTGGAAAATTCCTTTGCCAGCTGGACGGAGTGAATATTCACAATCACCGTTTTTCCCATGGTCTGATTGATCTGCTTCAGATCCCCCATGATTTTCTGGGTGGTGATGGGGTCCAGGGACGCCACCGGCTCATCGGCCAGAATGATGTCCGCCTGCTGCACCAGGGTTCTGGCGATGGACACCCGCTGCTGCTGTCCGCCGGACAGCTCGTCGCTCCTGGAATGGAGCTTATCCAAAAGTCCCACCCGCTCCAGGGCGTCATTGGCCAGCTGATAATCCTCTTTGGAGAAAATCCCCAGAATGCTCTTCCATGTGGGATAGTAGCCAAGACGGCCGGACAGAACATTTTTCTGTACCGTGCTCCGCTTCACCAGATTAAAATTCTGGGAAATCATGCCGATGCGCCGGCGGATGGCCCGCAGTTCCTTTTTTCCCGCCTTTGTCACCGACTGGTCTCCGATGCGGATCTCTCCCTCCGTCACGTCGTTGAGCCGGTTGATGGAGCGGAGAAATGTGCTCTTTCCCGCTCCGCTGAGGCCGATCACAGACACAAACTCCCCGTCCCCGATGGTCAGATTCACGTCCTGCAGTCCCTTTACTCCGTTGCTGTAAATTTTGGAAACATGCTCAAAGGTTATCATGGCTTGTCCTTTCTTACTCCGCTGCTCTCTCTGTGTATTCCTTCACCGTATCATATACGGACTCATCCACTTCCTCATATCCCAGATGGCCCCAGAGAGACATGGCCTCCTGGCCTTCCTCGTCGTTCTTCATGTTCAGGAACACATCTTTTACCTGCTGCTTCAGGGCATCATCCATATCCGGCTGCACGGCAATGGCGTCGTTGGGAATATCTCCCTCTGTCAGGTACAGCACCTTCAGCTCCTCAAACAGATCCTGATCCGCGAACTTGGACCGGAACACATTTCTGGCTCCCTCAAACACGAAACAGGCGTCCTGCTGTCCGTTGAGCACGGCTGTCATCTCGCTGGGGATGTCGTTGACCGTGGTCAGAGTGCAGTCTTTTGTGGGGTCGATGCCGATGGCCTTCATCTCTGCCACCGGGTAGATGTAACCGCTGGCGGAATTGGGACTCAGGGTGGCAATCCGTTTTCCCTTCAGATCCTCCAGGCTCTCCAGGCCGCTGTCCGCCCGCACCAGAACCTCTCCCTTAAAGGTACCGGTGTACTGTCCCTCCTCCGGAAGACCCGTCTCCCGGTTGTAAGCTCCCAGCTGAGAGGTGAGAATCGCCTCCGCGGCGCCCTGATCCCTCGCCTGTACGTAGGCTGCCGGCGGCATGATGCCGATGTCCACCTGTCCGGACGCCATGGCCTCCACGATGGTGGAGTAATCCGTGGCCAGAGTCACGTTTACCGAACGGCCCAGCTTCTCCGTCAGATATTCCGCAAAGGGCTTTGCCTTCGCCTCCATGGATCCGTCGTTGTTGGTGGGCACAAACTGTACGTTCAGCTCCTCTGCTTCCTCGCTGTTCCCGCTTTTTCCGCAGCCGGTCAGGGCAAGCATGCTCATTCCCAGTACGACAGCTCCCAAAATCACATTCTTTTTCAGCCTCATAATGTTCTCCTTTCAACAGAAGGTGTGTGTTTACGCTTTTTTTCGCGTTTTCCCTCGCTGTCCCGAGTATAACAAGAGCCGGGGAAGGGAGAAAATGACATATGTCACATGAAAAACAGATTTTACCCTGTTTTTACATGAATTTTACTAATAAATAGATAAAAGGAACAGTAATAACTTTTCCTGTTGCCAGAGTACAGAACCCTATTTTATAATGACAATAATAGAAGAAGGGGGAACGCACATGAGAAGGGATCATAATACGGACAGGCTTCTGGAATGTATCCGCAGCAACCAGCTGCAGCGATACATGTCCTCCGACCTGTCCGCGATTTCAGAACTGATATATTTTGATAAGAACGAATATCTGATCCAGGCGGGATTTCCATCCGACTACCTGTATTTTCTGGTGGATGGGGAAGTGATCATCTCTTCCTACACCTCCGCCGACAAGAGCACCTGCGTCAGCTACTGCCAGAAGCTCACCATGATCGGAGAAGCAGCTTCCCTGTGGCAGATGGTTCCCAGCCGCAGCGTCAGGGCCATCACTCCCTGTACCTGCATCGCTGTCAATCTGAATCTCTACCGCCATCTGCTGCTCAACGACCTGCTGTTTCTCCAGAACGTGTGCCAGGTACTCACCTACAAGCTGAACGGCGAGAGCGATCAGTGCGGCAACCCGGCCGAAGCCCTGGAAAGCCGCATGGCCCGTTTTATCCTCTCCAATTCCCCCGACAATCTCTTTTCCTTCCAGCTCACCAACTGCGCTGACATCTTAAATGTCAGCTACCGCCATCTGCTGCGGATGTTAAAGACCTTCTGCCAGATGGGCGTGCTGGAAAAAGTCAAAAACGGCTACCGGGTGACCAGCCGGGATTCCCTGGAAAAGCTCGCCGACGGAACGCTGACGGCGGACAGTTAAATCAAAATTTCCTCCAGCCCCCGCTTCGGCACATAGTGGATGCCGTCCTTGTCCCGGTAATATTTTATATTGCCGTCCTCTTTCACCGGAACCAGCACCACCGTCTCCTTGGGCCGTCCCAGGGCCAGCACCAGAGCCAGGCTGTACTTCTCCCGGTCAATTCCCAGATTGTCCATGACCTTTGCCCGGTCCACACTGCCCAGAATGCAGCCGCCGTAGCCCGCCTCCGCCGCGGAGAGCATGATGGTCTGGGCGCAGATGCCCGTATCCACCGGCCGGCTCTTTGCCAGGGCCAGGTCATCAAAAATCAGCACGTAGGCGCCGGGCCGTTCTCCCGGCTCCGGACCGTCCCAGTCCGGCAGAGCTCCCGCCCACTTCAGGTTGGGGAAAATCTTCTCCCTGTCTTCCTGGGAAGTGCAGATGCGGAACTTCAGCGTCTGTCCGTTGGCAGTAGACGGCGTGTATCTGACATTGTCCACCCAGTCCCGGATCATCTCCTCCGGCACCGGATCATCCTCATAAAACCGCCGGATCGACCGGCTCTTCTTCAGCAAATCCTTTAACATGTCTGTTCCTCCTTTGCCCGTTCTCTCTCCAAAAGTACCTTTCCGGCGCAGACGCCGCCTTTCACACGAAGGCCGCAGGGGCTGCAGCGGCGGCACATTCCTGTGCTCCGCCCCGCTCTGGCGTCGTTCACCCAATTATTGTCCACCATCACCGCCCGGCACAGATCCACCATGTCCACCTTCTGGGTCTGAAGGATCTCCTCCGCCATCTGGGGCGTCACAATGCTGTTCACCGCAAATACAGGGACAGACACCTGCTCCTTGATGCGGGCAGCCCCGTAGATGCAGGCCTGATAGGGATATCCCTCCGGCGCCTGGGGTTCATCCTCCCCGGTAAATCCATAGGAAATGTCCAGGAAATCAATGCCCTGCTCTTCCAGAATGGACGCATAGCGAAGCCCGTCCTCCAGCGTTGGCTCAAAGGCACCCAGACGGATTCCCACGATAAAATCCGGCGGCGTCACCTTCCGGATTCCTTCCAGAATCTCCAGTACAAACCGCTCCGGTTCCCGGCCGTAGACATCCTCCCTGCGGTTGACCCGCCGGTTCAGAAACTGGCAGATCAGATAGCGGTGGCAGCCGTGAAGCTCAATTCCGTCGTAGCCCGCCTCATAGGCCCGCCGTCCGGCGGCGATGAATTCCTGCTGCACCTGGCGGATCTCCTCCAGGGACATGGCCCGCCCCTGCTTCACGCCCTTTTCACTGTTTAAGGTGTAATCGCTGGGACATAAAAGTTCCTTTTCACAGCCCACCACTCCCGCGTGATGGATCTGCACAAAAATGGGGCATCCCTCCCCGTGGACGGCATCCACGATCTTTTTCAGCCCCTGAATCTTGCCGTCATCCCAGATTCCCAGCTGATCAAAGCTGAGCCTTCCGCCCCTGCTGACACAGGTGGCCTCCTGAATGATCAGCCCCGTTCTTCCGGCAGCGATGGAGCGGTAATGCTCCACATGCTTTTCCGTCACCTCTCCGCTGTCATCTCCCGCTCCATAGTACACCATGGGCGGAAAGCACACCCGGTTTCTGATGGGGCATCCCTTGATCTCAAAAGATTCAAACAGTTTCTCCATGATCTTCCCTCGCCTCCCTGCGCTTTCCGGCCTGCTCCAGCACCTGCCGGCGCTCCTCCCGGATCTCTTCGTACAGCTTGTAAAAAGGCCACTGGGCGTTGGTGGGCGTCACCACCGCCTTCAGCTCAATCTTTGGCAGCCCGGCCTTCCGGATGGCCAGAATCAGCTCATCGATCCGGCGGCTGGTGAAATTCTTCATCACCAGGATCTCCTCCTCCGGCGCCGGATACTCTCCTGTTTCCCCTGCCGGTTCAAATCCCTCCATTCCCGCCAGGTATCCGATGGTCTCCCCCATCTGTTCCGCCGTGATGTTCCGGATGCGGATTCCCAGGCGGACAAAGATTCCTTTCAGCCTGGTGGTCCTGGCCGTCGTATCCGGCGTGTAAAAAAGTACCATTTCTGTGGATCGGCTCATACAATCTCCTTTATGTTTCTGCTCTATTCATATCATTTTTGCAATGTATCTCCTGCCATTTCTGTTCCATGCAGTTTTTGTTATGGATCCCGGCGTAGGATTGCCGGCCTGGCAGCTTCTTTCAGTATAGCAGACGAAAATAGGGGTTTCAAGATAAAACTGCGGGGCCGAAACCACAGCTTCGGCCCCGCGGGCAGAGGACTCCGGGAGCATCCTCCCGCAGCCCTGTTTTTCATATCAAAATTGTTATGCTTCCAGCAGTTTTATAAGCCTGCTGGTTCCCAGCCGGTCTGCGCCCAGCTGAATGAATGTTTCCGCGTCCTCCACAGAGGAAATTCCGCCGGCAGCCTTCACTTTCACCTGGGGACCCACATGGGCGCGCATCAGCTTCACGTCCTCAAAGGTGGCTCCCCCCGACGCGAAGCCGGTGGAAGTCTTGATGTAGTCAGCTCCGGATTCCGTCACCACCTGGCACATCCTGATCTTCTCCTCTTCCGTGAGAAGGCAGGTCTCGATGATCACCTTCAGGATCTTTCCCTCACAGGCCCGGCGCACCGCCCGGATCTCATCCAGCACGCCGCCGTAATTTCCCTCTTTCACCATGCCGATATTGATGACCATATCGATCTCATCGGCGCCGTTTTTCACCGCGTCCTCCGTCTCAAACACCTTAGACGCCGTAGTCATATAGCCGTTGGGGAAGCCGATGACCGTGCAGACAGCCAGGCGGCCGTCCAGATACTCCGCCGCCCGTTTTACAAAACTGGGCGGAATGCAGACGGAGGCCACGCCGTACTCCACTCCCTCGTCGCAGATCTTTTTAATCTGTTCCCAGGTGGCGTCCTGCTTTAACAGGGTATGGTCCAGCCGCTTTAATATTTCTCTCTTATCCATAAAAGTCCCTCCGTTTACACCAGACGGTCCAGAATGGAATAGCCGATGGTTCCCTCCGGCATCTTCACCTCAAAGTTGTCCGCAATGGTGGCTCCGATCACCGCAAAGGTATCCGCTCCCTCAATGGGGCCGCCCTCCTTCATGGACGGGCTGTAGGCGATGAACGGCACCAGCTCTCTGGTGTGGTCCGTGCCCGTGTAGGTGGGATCGTTTCCGTGGTCCGCGGTGAGGATGAGCAGATCGTCCTTCTTCAGCAGCGGAAGCAGCTCTCCCAGCTTCTCGTCGAAGCGCTCAATTTCTTCCCCGTAGCCGATGGGATTTCTCCTGTGGCCCCACAGGGCGTCAAAATCCACCAGGTTGGTAAAGCAGAATCCCTCAAAATCCCGTTTCGCAATCTCAATGGTCTGCTCCATGCCGTGGACAGAGCTCTTGGACTTGTTGGACTCCGTCAGTCCCTCTCCGTCGAAAATGTCGTAGATCTTTCCCACGGAGATGGTCTGGAAACCGGCTTCCTTCAGAGCGTCCAGAGCCGTCTTTCCGTAGGGCTTCAGGGCATAGTCGTGGCGGTTGGACGTCCGCTTGAACTCGCCTTTCTTCTTTCCCACATAGGGTCTGGCGATGACGCGGCCCACCTTCCACTCGTCCTTCATGGTCAGCTCTCTGGCAATCTCACAGTATTTGTACAGGGTATCCAGCCCCATGGTCTCCTCATTTCCGCAGATCTGCAGCACGCTGTCGGCGGAGGTGTAGACGATCAGGTGTCCCTCGTTGATCTCCTCCTCGCCCAGCTCGTCCAGAATCTCCGTGCCGCTGGCGCTCTTGTTGCCGATGATCTTGCGGCCGGTGCGCTTCTCCAGCTCGTCGATCAGCTCCTTCGGGAATCCGGTGTCGGTGAAAGTCTTAAAAGGCTGGGTGATATAAAGTCCCATCATCTCCCAGTGGCCGGTCATGGTGTCCTTTCCCAGGCTCTTTTCCTGGAGCTTCGTATAGCGGGCCATGGGATGCTCCGTCGGCTCTACCTGCTTTAAGGGATGGAGATTGGCGATACCCAGCTTCTGGAGATTGGGAATGTAAAATGTGTCCATCTTCTCAGAAATATGTCCCAGAGTATCCACACCCACATCGCCGTACTGGGGGGAATCCGGCGCCTGGCCCACGCCCAGGGAATCCAGCACAATGGTAAAAATCCTTCTGTATTTCTTCATATTCGTCTCCTCTGCTTTCTCTTTGATTTTTTAACGGTTGTTTTCCTTATCCTGCTTCATCAGTTTCCGGATCGCCTCCACAGCCACCCGGATGGGCGCCTCCGTGTCATGGCAGATGGGATTGTCCAGACCGGCCGCCTCCCGCTCCTGATTGCCCACCACCAGGAAATTGGAGCCGCAGCGTACCCCCAGATAGCTTGCCACAATAAACAGGGCGGCGGACTCCATCTCAGAAGCCTTGCAGCCCAGCCGCAGCCATGCCTGCCACTTGTTCAGAAGCTCATAGCTCACCGGCTTTGTCTCCGGAGAGTGCTGGCCGTAGAAGGAATCCTTGCACTCCACCACGCCCACATGATAAGTATGCCCCAGATCTTTCGCCGCAGCCACCATGGCGTTCACCACATCCAGATTGGCCACTGCCGGAAACTCTATGGGGGCGTACTCCTTGCTGGTGCCTTCCATGCGGATGGCTCCCGTGGCGATGACAATATCTCCGCCCTTCACGTTCATATCCATTCCTCCGCAGGTGCCCACCCGCAGAAAGGTGTCAGCGCCGCAGTTTACCAGCTCTTCCATGGCGATGGACGCCGACGGCCCGCCGATGCCCGTGGAGGTCACGCTCACTTTCTCCCCGTCCAGATAACCGGTGTAGGTGACAAATTCCCGGTTGTCTGCCATCAGCTTCGCGTCCTCAAAATAAGAGGCGATCTTCTGGCACCGCTTCGGGTCCCCGGGCAGGATCACATAACGGCCCACATCGCCCTTTCTCAGATTAATATGATACTGCAGTCCAACTTCTCCGGAATAATTCTGCATCACAAATCGCTCCTTTCTCTTTTTTCCTGTACATCTCATTGATACTTGTATAATATCACGGAACTTGTCTAATTTCAATCCCGCCCACCCATGTTTTTCCACGAAATTTTTCCGGTTCTGACTTGTATTGCAAACTTGTCTAATTTCTTGACATTCCTTCCGGTGTGAGGTACTATGTTTTTATAAACTTGTCTAAAATAAGTGAGGCATACGGGGAGCGGAAAACGGATCCGCCGGGCCGTCCCCGCCGGAAAGGAGCATGAGCCATGACGCCAGCGGAAGAAAAAGCAAAGGAAAAAGCCAGAAATTTAAAGCATGTCCGGGTCTATGACCGGCTGTACCGCCTGATCCAGGAAGGCGTTTATCCGCCGGGAAGCCAGCTTCCCTCCGAACCGGATCTGGCAGCCCAGATGGGGGTGAGCCGTATGACCCTGCGCCGGGCCCTGTCCCTTCTCATCGACGACGGCCTTGTGAAAAACATCCGGGGAAAGGGCAATTTCATCCGGGCCCAGGAGAACCTGTCTAATTCCGGCAAACACGGTCTGGAAACACTCTGTCATCCTGTCTACGCCTGCTGCGGGGAACGCCCCGACAGCGTGGAGATGGAATTCCGCCTGGAGCCGCCGTCGGAGCCCATTATGGAGAGCTTAAAGCAGCGCTGCGCCGCCGTGGTCATCGCCGACCGCTGGTACAAGTTCCACGGCCGCCCCGTGGCCTATTCCCTGTCCATTCTGCCCATAGAAGCCGTCTCCCGGCTGGAGATCGACCTAAACCGGCCGGAGGAGCTGGAGCAGTTTCTGGAAACCGCAGCCTACGAACAGGCCGCCGGCAGCTCTCTCCACCTGACCGTGTCCAACGCCGGCAATTTCAGCGCCCAGAAATACACGCTGTCAAAACAAAACGCCTTCCTCCTCATACAGGAAAACCTGTATGGGAAAGAAGGCGTCATACTGGCTGTAAACAAGCACTTTATTCCCCTGGAACTTTTCCAGGCCCGGATCTATACCTGATCCTTATTCCCCGACCATCACTTTGAGAATGGTCTCGTTGGTGCCCTTCATTCCTTCCTTGGCTACCCGGCCCACATTGGCGATGGTCTGGTCCACCGTGTCTCCCACGATGCCGTCCCCGCCGTTAAACCGCTGGCCGCGGATACACATCTGATAGCCCAGAATGCCGGCTCCCACCGCTGTGGCGATCTTCCCCGCACAGGACGGCTTCGCCCCGTCGCAGACCATGCCGGAAACGATGGCAAGAGCGTTGCTCACCGTGTGGGAGACCGTGTCAAAATCAGCGCCGCACAGATAGGCGATGCCGGCTCCCGCTCCCGCTCCTGCGCTCACCGCGCCGCAGAAAGCGGACAGGCGGCCGATGGGAGTCTTCTGATGGATGGCGGTCAGGTTGGAGAGAGCCAGAGCGCGGAATTTCTTCTCCTCGCTCACCTTCAGCTCCTTCGCGTAGACCAGAACCGGGATAGAAGCGGTCATTCCCTGGTTGCCGCTTCCGGAATTGATCACCACCGGCAGCTCGCAGCCGTCCATTCTGGCGTCAGATCCGGCAGCCGCCATGGCCCGTGCCCTGGTGGCCACGTCGTTTCCCACAGATTCCAGCAGTACCTTGCCCACGTTGGCCCCGTACTGGTTCTTCATGCCTTCTTCCGCGATAGCCCAGTTGTAATCCTCCTGAACCTGCAGAACCGGCTTAATATCTTCCACGTCCACTGTATTGGCAAAATCCCA
Source organism: Candidatus Lachnoclostridium avicola (assembly GCA_019114465.1). Lineage (GTDB taxonomy): Bacteria > Bacillota > Clostridia > Lachnospirales > Lachnospiraceae > Lachnoclostridium_A > Lachnoclostridium_A avicola. The sequence continues at coordinate 42,382 of DXFM01000014.1, read as the reverse complement.
GATATCCGCCATATTCAGGAGAGAACGGTCCGTCAGGCCTTCCTCGGACTCTCCCTCCACCGGGATCTCTTTGCGGATTTCTCCGTCCTTCTCAATGTGAACCACGTTGGTGTGGTAGTTGGCAATACGCACCTTGCTGTAGGAATCCCCTTTGTACATGGTCACGATAATGTCAAAGGTCAGACCGTTGTCCACGTGCTTTACCTCGATCTGGGCGGTGTCCAGAAACGCCTGGATCTCCTTTACCTGCTCAGGGGTCACCTGGGCAATTACCTCCAGCTCCTTGTCCGGATTGCCGGCCACAATGCCCGCGGCGGCGGCCACCTCAATGCCTTTCATATGGCCGGTGTTGGGAACCACCACAGACTTCACATTTTTAATGATGCTTCCGCTGGCTTCCACAACCACCCGGTCCGGAAGAACTCCCAGCTCCCGCTCACCCACAGCGGCCGCGTAGGCCAGGGCGATGGGCTCTGTGCACCCCATAGCCGGGATCAGCTCTTCCTTTAAAATGTTTATGTATGCCTGGTATTTCTCATCCGTCTTTTTCATTTGAATCCTTCCCCTCTTCTGTTTTTTTACACGGATTTTACATTTTCCCGATTTCACATTGACCTTTCTTTTTCAATATTATATGATAAATATTATCAAATGTAAAATTTAAGGATTTAAAATAATCGTTTAAATATTTTAAATCGTCCCAGGAGGAATCACCTGTGGAATTCCGTGAAATCACCACCTTTCTGCAGGCGGCGCAGCTGAAGAGTTTTTCAAAAGCCGCCAAAAAACTGGACTACTCCCAGGGAGCTGTCACCATTCAGATCAAGCATCTGGAATCGGAGCTGGGAGTCCGTCTCTTTGACCGGATCGGGAAGCAGGTCAGCCTGACTTATCAGGGGGAGCTGTTCTACCGCTATGCCGTCACCCTGACCCACGATCTGGAAAAGATCAAGGACGCCATGGCGGCCACCAGAGAGCTCACCGGAACCCTGACCCTGGGAACCATCGAATCTCTTTGCTCCTCCGTCATTCCCCCCATTCTCGCCAAATATCACCGCCTGTTTCCCCAGGTCAGCGTCAGCATCGTCATCGATTCCCCGAGAACGCTTCTGGAAATGATGAATGAGAACGCTCTGGATATTGTATACTTTCTGGACAAACGCCTCTACGACCGGAGATGGATCAAGGTGCTGGAGGAGCCGGAGGAAATCGTGTTTGTGGCCTCATCGGACCACCCTTTCGCCGGGCAGAAGGACCTCACCCTGGACCAGGTCATCTCCCAGCCTTTCCTGCTCACGGAAAAGGCAGCCAGCTACCGCAGCATTCTGGACGGATACCTGGCGGCCCACGGAAAGAAGATCCGCCCGTTTCTGGAAATCGGCAACACCGACTTTATTCTCCAGATGCTCCGGGAAAATGAGGGTCTGTCCCTCCTTCCCCTGTTTTCCATAAAAAAGGACGTGGAAGCAGGCGTTCTGACCCCTCTGACGGTGAAGGACTTTCACATGCAGACCTGGCGGCAGGTGGTCTACCACAAGGACAAATGGGTGACCAGGGAAATGTCTGAGTTTTTGAAGCTGGCGGGAGCCGGGCAGGGGGGTGCTGTATGAATCCAATTTTTGAAACCATAAGAAAGCGGATCCTTAAGGGACTTCCCGCCATATCGTTTTTCTTTTTTCTCTATTCCATCATTGTTGGACTCTTCGGCACCAGATACGCGGTTGTGGTGTCCATCTTCACCTCGTTCTTTCAGAGTCAGCGGCTGAAGGACCATACTATTTTCTTCTACATACGGCTGCTGTTCAACAGCTTTCTGCTGTGTTTTCTTGCCTATGTCTCCTCCTTCAGCCTGACGTTCTGCATTTTACTGAACTTTACGGTGCCCTTCCTGCTGGTGTTCATCCACAGCTCCCAGTTTAATCCGAAGGGCTATTTTTCCTACGCCATGATGTTTGTATTCCTGGAGATGCGGCCTCCCACAGCCGACACCATCACCCTGGAGCTGATCATTCTCGCCATCGCCGTGACGGCTCTGGCCCTGGCCCTTCAGTTCTACGCCAAAATGTTCCGCCGTCCCGCCGTCCCCTGGAAGGATATCCACGTGGGGCTGGGGGAACTGGCGGACCTGATGGATCTGATGGCCGCCGGAAAGCTGTCGGAGGACACGGTCTCCCGGCTCCGGAGCCTGGAACTGAAATTCCACACTCTCTCCTACTCCGGCCACCGTTTCTTCAGCCCGAGGCGCAGTACGGTAAAGCTGTACGACATGTTCGCCATCCTGTTTCAGCGGGCCTCCTACCTGGCGGCCAATACCTCCTGGAAAAACGAGGTGGACCAGGCCCATATGGAAGCCATCCACCGCCTGGCTCTCTACGTGAAAAAAGTCCAGGAACAGATCTCCCCCGACGACAATCAGGCTCTGATCTCAGAAGCCAGGGAACTTCTGAACGGCATGCACCTGACAAACGGACGGCTGAGAATCTTCTTCCGCAGCTTTCTCCATATGATGATTCTGATTTTAAAGGATGTGACGGAACCGGTACCCATCGTCTCGTCCTGGCAGAAAACCAGTCTGGAAGAGCTGGCGGTCTCTTTTCTCCGCCGCTGTTCCCCGGAATCCTTCGAGATCCGCTTCGCCACCCGTCTGTCCGTACTCATGACCGTGAGCTATACCATCAGCTATCTGGTGGACATCACCCACTCCTACTGGCTTCCCATGAACGCCTTCATCATGCTCATGCCAGCTTATGAGGAGAGTGACAAACGGGCCCGCACCCGGCCGGTGGGCACAGCCATCGGCTGCGTGCTGGTGTACCTGATCCTGCCCCACCTGACCAGTACTGTAAGCCAGTTCATCTTTGCCCTGGCCAATCTGTCCATTATGTACTGCGCCACCCCGGGGACCTGGAACCATCCCATTTTTTCCACCTGCTACGCCCTGACCTTAACTTCCATGTCCATCCCCCAGAACACCGCCATCTCCGTGCGTCTGATCTGCGTGCTGGCGGCCATGGTGCTGGTGTTCGCGGTCAACCACTGTGTATTTTCCACCAGCAGGAACACCTTATTCCGCCTCAACATCCACCAGATGTTCCGCCTTCACAACGCCTACTGGGACATTATACGGCGGACCATCACGGGATGGGCGGATCTGTCCATAGCCAGGGAAATCCTCACTTATTTTTACATGGTCTACGGAGAGGCCTTCTCCTATATCAATCAGCAGCCGTCCTCCCCTCAGAAGGAGATGGACCGCCGCGCCCTGATCACCATGTGGCAGGTGTTCTCCGAGCTGGAGCAGATCGAATTTCTGCTTCAGCTGGATGAGACGGATGAAAAAGACCAGGCGCAGCTTCTGCGCCTGGCCACGGAATGCCAGAGACATTTTACAAAAGGAAATACCTCCCCCCTTCCGGCCCGTTTTGAACAGTCGGAACCGGGGGACGGCTCCGGGCCGGACTCCGCCTCTGACCTGGCCTACGTGGCGGACCGCTACCTGGCAAACGCCAGGGCCGTATCGGAAGCCTTCGCCAGATTTGCCTGAACGGTTTTTAGTTTTTCGTTCTTCCGCCAAATGCGTTCCCAGTTTATCCACCGGCCTGTCAGCGGTTTTTAAAGATATCCACAATGGCCTGAAAGATTTTCACAAAGACGTTCCACATCCGCTGAAACGGCCCCTCGTCCGCCGTTTCCCCGCTCTCCTCATCGGAAATATCCGTGGGACTGGTGTCCTCGCTGATCTCGTCGGTGCGGACGATGATCTGCAGGCTGTTGGGTTCCGGATTTTTCTCCGAGGTGAAGGAGATCATCTCCGCCTCCGGATCCATGTTGAGAAAATTGTTCTCCTCCTCAAATTTGTCCAGCTGCTCGTCCAGGGTGGTCTTCATATCCGCCCCCGCGGACCGCACATCTCCCGCGTCGTCCAGCATCTGCAGGCTCTTGTCCAGAAGGTCCACCGCCCCCTGAAGGGTGGCCCGGGTTCCCTCATCCAGGGAATCCCCCGCTTCCTTCAGGGTGTTTTCCACCACGGAGAGGAAGCTGTGGGTGCTGTCTATGGTGCGGCTCAAGCCTGTCATCAGATCCTCCGTGGACCGAAGGGCCTCCATCATGTCCGGCACATACCCGTCCACTGTGTCAATCAGACTTCTCATATCATCCAGCAGATACACCAGCTGTTCCGTGGAACCGCCCAGGGAAGACAGCACCTTCGCCGTGTCATCCGCTGTGTCCTGGGCGGTGAGAAGCACCCCATTCACCTGGTCGATCACCGCGGACGCCGTCCCCTGAACGGCTCTGGCGTCTCCCAGAATCCCTTCCACCTGATTCAGCATGGCTCTCACCTCTTCCAGATAGGCGTTGCCCCGCAGAAGCTCCAGATCGCTGTCCATGGCCCCATACTCTTCATCCACTTCCTCCGGAATCCAATAGGGCTCTTCCGACGGAGTCGCTGTGGGATCTTCGCGGGAATCTCCCGTCCCGCTGTAGCTGCCGGATCTGGCATAGGAGAGGCTCTCGTCCAGATCACTCCATCCGCCCTCCGCAGCGGCCCAGTCGTTTTCCAGCTGGTCCAAAAGCGCCTTAATCTGTTCCACCGCTCCTGCAGCCCCGGCTGCCTCCTCCTGAATTGCCGTCAGGAGAGCTTCTTTCTCCTCCTGGCTGATGGTGGGAATGGAGCGGGAAATCTTTCTCAGATTGTCTCTCAGGCCGCCCAGCCGCCCGTACAGGTCATCCAACTCCCCTTCCAGGTCGTACATGGTACCCGACATGCGGGTGGTATCATTGTTGATGTCCGTCACCGCCTGTCTGGCCGTCTGCAAATAAGGAACCAGAGCCGCCGTCCACACCGTCAGCTGATCCAGCTCATTTAAAGCCGCGTCGGCGCTGCTCTCCAGGGAAGGACGGCTGCCGCTGACGATCTCCCTGGCCCGGTCCAGAGACGTAAGTCCTTCCTTTACCTGGCCCACATCTCCTTTCATGGATTCCAGGGTTCCCAGAAGAGCGTCAATGCTCTCATACATCTGATTCCCATCCTCCCGCCAGGTATCTTTCGCCTCCTTCAGATCCTTGATATTGTTCAGGGCGTCCAGCCGCCCCGGCACCATCATCATCAGGACCCCGATGCTCTCATAGTCGTCTGTACCTATGCGGATGGTGAAATCTCCTTCCTCCCCCGGAAGGGCCATAAATACGGCAACACTCTCCGTGCCCACACTCTGAAGCTGGGCTCCCGGGGCATCCACGCTGTAGCACTTTGCCATATCCACCGGAAAGACCACGGAGAGGATCATATTATTTTTGTAATATTCCTCCGCCAGCTCGTTGGGCTCTGCCGCCACATGGATCTCGATCAGTCCTGAGGCCCCCGCCAGGTCCTCCGCCCGTTTTTCCACTCCGTTCAGCTTGTAGGAGACGTCAAAAGTCCAGGGCAGCTCCACCTGCTCCGGGTTCATCACTCCCTCATAGTAGAACCGCTCATTTTCCCCGTCAAACTCCCAGGTCACCCCATCCCCATCCGTCGCCGGCTGGCGGCTGTCCGTCATATTCACCACTTTTTCGTAGGCACCGTAATCGGTATAGGACTGGACTCCGTTGGTGGTGCATCCCTTGACCACGCTCACTCCGGTCTTTGCCCCGTAATAATCCAGGTTCACATACATGGTCTCATCCACAGAGACCGCCGGCTCCGCCGCCAGCCCCGTTTCTGCAGGGACTGCGCTCAAAATAGTCATCACCGCCGCCAGTCCCGCCGCGGCTGCCCGTCTGCTTTTCTTTCCGAATTTTCTATCTCTCATCCCTTTTTTCCTCCTCACAGGCATCCGGCTCAGCCGCCGTCTTTTTTCGCCCGAATCCTCTCCTCTCTCTCCGCTTCCGGAAAAACTCCCGGATCATATCCAGCTCACTGTTCATCAGAATCCGGTCTCCCAGCACCAGAAGAGCCGGCATCAGGGTGCACACCAGAATCATGCTGAGAATGGCTCCCCGGCCGATGAGGTGTCCCATATCGCCGATGGCGGCGATGGACGAAACGTGGTACAGAATATATCCCACAATGGTGAGGATCGAACCGGAAGTCAGGATGGAGGGAATGCTCCGCTTTAAGGTTTCCACCGCAGCCGCATTTTTGTCCAGCTCCTTCCGGCAGGCTATGTAATTGTTGGTGGTCAGAATGGCGTAATCCACGGTGGCCCCCAGCTGAATGCTGCTCACAATGATGTATCCTATAAAGATCATGGTCTCCCCGGCGATGTAGGGCACTGCCATATTGATAAATATGGCCACCTCAATGGGGATCATGGTGATAATGGGAATGAGCACAGACCGGAAGCTGAACATCACCACCACAAATACGCCTATAAGAGACAGGGTGTTGACCCGGCTGTAGTCCGCCGTGATAGTGGTCTTAATATCCTGGGTGGACGGCGTGGCCCCCACCAGATAAGATTCCTCCGGATAGTATTTCTTCATGATGGACTGGATCTCGTCGGAATACTGGAAGGCCTTCTCACTCTCTCCCTTAGAGCGCACGTAAATGAGAATCCGAGACCAGCCGCTCTCATCGTGGAGCAGACCGGTGACGCTCTCCGGGAGGAAGCTCTCCGGCACCCCCTGAGGCAGAGTCTGGGACAGGGACAGCACCGATTTGGTGTAGGGCAGGTCGCTGATCTCGTCGGCAAACTCCCGCTCCTTCACGTTGTCCCCCGACGGCACCAGAGCCATCATCATGTTGCTCCTGCCAAAGATCTGATCAATCTCCTGCTCATCGGCGTACACCTCCGTGCCTTCTCCCGCTCCCACCGAGTCATTTCCGTACATGTAGGAATTCATCCCCTGAGCGGTATAGGCCGGCACCGTGAGCACCGCCACCACTGCCAGCACCACATACCGCATTTTAAAGATTCCCCGGCTGAGCCGGTCAAACTCCGGCAGAAACGGCCGGTGGGCCGTCCGGTCCATCCATTTGGCCAGCCGCAGGATCATGGCCGGCATGAAGAGCACCACAGTGAGCAGACTGCACACAATCCCCTTCGCCAGCACAATGCCCATGTCAAAGCCGATGCTGAACTTCATGAACACCAGCACCAGAAAGCCGACAATAGTGGTCAGGCTGCTGGCAAAAATAGAATTCAGAGCCTCGTCAATGGCGGCCCGCAGCGCCTCCGTCTGTCCCATACCCGCCTTTTTATACCGGGTAAAAGCGTGAATCAGGAAAATGGAATAATCCATGGAAACCGCCAGCTGCAGCACCGCCGACACGCTGTTGGTCAGGAAAGAGATCTCTCCCAGGAAAATATTGGTGCCCTTGTTGATCACCACCGCGACACCCATAACCGTCAGGTATAAAAAAGGTTCTATCCAGGAGTTGGTGGTGACGCACAGGACCAGAAAAATCATGGCAACTCCGATAACCAGAATCATCTGCATCTCTTCCTGGACGTTTTCCGCCACAGATTTGTCCTGCACCGCCATCCCCACATAATAGCCTTTGTCCCCGGTGATCTCCCTCATCTCATCAATAGCCCGGGAAGTTCTCCGGCTGGTATCTCCTTCGTCAAAGGTGATATCCATCACCGCGCAGTTATCTTTATAATATTCGTCAATGGAAGTGTAATCGATGAATCCCTCCCCGGAAAACACATTGGCAGCCGTGTCCAGCCACAGAATCTGATCCACGCCGTCCACCTTTTCCAGACGGTCCTTATAAGCCTTCGCCTCGTACAGGGTCACATCCTTGATCATCACCCTGGCCGTTCCCGGATAGCCGAAAGTTTCCTCCATAATATTCAGGCCCTGCCGTGACTGGACCGTGTCCGGCAGATATTCCGTCAGATCATAGTTCACATTCACAAAGGGAGCCATCACCGCGGATATAAGGACCGCCAGAATAAAGCATTTCTCTATGGCCCGGCTTCTCCGGATGATAAATCCGGGAAGGTCAAATTTTCCCCCGGCGGCTCCGCCCGCCTCCCTGTCCTTTTTATGGTGAAAATGAAACTTCATCCCTCTCCTCCTCTATGCCGATCTATAAATGCCCATTTCAAGCCGCTTGTACTATTAATCGACTATTTTACATTAATTGACATCTGTCTATTTATGAACTATAATGAATTATACTTAGATGAGGGCTGAATTACAATAATCACTTTTTCAGGATGAAGTTCATTTTTAAACACTTTTTGTTGAAAAAGTTTATTATTATCAATTATTTACAAAAAATTTATATTCAGAGAAAAAATGAGGGGAATCACTATGAAAGAATCAACGGTAGACCGCCGCATCCGCAAAACCAAACATCAGCTTCGCCAGAGCCTGACCGCCCTGTTAAAGGAAAAACCTGTCCAGGACATTACCGTGCGGGAACTGGCCGATCTGGCCGACATCAACCGGGGCACCTTTTACCTTCACTACCGGGACGTGTACGACCTGCTGAATCAGATTGAAGAAGAGCTTCTGGGGGAACTGGAGTCGGTGCTGGAAAAATACCAGCCCGGCAATATCCTGCCCAATATATCAAAGATTTTTACAGAAGTGTATGAACTGGTCCAGAGAAACAGCGAGATCGTGGGAATTCTCATGGGGGACAACGGAGAGTGGAACTTCATCAACCGGCTGAACCAGATTCTCCGCGAAAAGTGCTTGAGAGACTGGGTGGAGCACTTCCGCGCGGAGAGCCATGAAACTTTCGACACCTATTATGTATTTATCATCTCCGGCTGCATGGGATTGGTTCAGTACTGGCTGGCAAACGGCATGAAGGAAACGCCCCAGGAGCTGGCAGAGCTGACGGAACAGATCATCATGAACGGGATGAAATGGCTGAAGACGGAGTGACGTTTTCTCCCTGCTTGCTTAATTAAAACACCATCCCCCACAAACTGCTGAAAGGCATGACAAAAATCAGGGCCGGCAGCATATTGATGATGGGGCTGTCCTTGATCTTGCTCACCCGCAGGCCCGCCGCCACGGTGAGAATGCCGCCGCAGGCCATGAAATCATTTAACAGCTCCGGGGTGGTCAGGGGAACCACCAGCTTTGAAAGTCCGAAGACAATCAGAAACACAATCAGCTGGGGCACTGCCGCCAGGCTTACCGCCGCCCCCATGGCGCCGGCAAAGATCAGAGCAGTAAACAGGTCCATCACCGCTTTTGACAGCAGGATGGAAGATTCTCCCGACATTCCCTCCATCAGCACCCCGTAGATTCCAAACCCGCTGGCGCAGAAGATGGCCACGATGGTCACGTATTCATCCATGTCGATCCGGTCGGTGGAGATGGGAACCCGTTCCAGCGCCCCGTGAAGGCCGCTTCTCACCCGTCTCTCCAGCTGAAATAATTCCCCAAAAAAGGTTCCCACGATCATGGCCATGATCACGGGAGGCATGGATTCCACTTTTATAATTGAGACGATCCCGTTGGCCACGGCGGACAACCCGAAAACCACGGTGATCACTTCTTTCATTCTATCTGTCAGATATTTTCCGCAGGCCGTGCCGATGAGTCCCCCCACAAACACGGCGCCGCAGTTACTCAGCAATCCTATCGGCATACTCATTCTCCCTCCTTCTTTCAAATCGATTACAGTCTCTTACGACTTCCTTACTTTCCTTGCCTGTAGACCTGGTCCATAGGCTATTCTGATTATGTCAGATTTCACAACAGGAGGTATATTTTCATGAAAAGAAAACAGATCGCGGCAGCAGTTCTGACTCTCGCTCTCGCGGCGGCAAACGCCGTTCCCGCCCTTGCCGCAGGCTGGGTGCACACGCCTCAGGGCTACAAATATCAGCACGGAGACGGCTCCGACTACCGCAATACATGGCTCAGAGAAAAGGATCAGTGGTACTATTTCGGAGACGACGGCATCATGCGCACCGGCTGGATCCAGCGGGACAACACCTGGTATTTCGCCAGCGATACGGGAGAGCTCAACGAAGGCATCATGAAAATCAACGGAAATGTGTATAAGTTCAGCAAAGACAACTGCTCCCTGATAACGGGAGCTTCCGACTACCACGGAACCACCTATATTTTCACAGAGAACGGCACAGAGGGCGCCGCTCCCTATGTATACAATGAGTGGAACAGCGACGGCTCTCTGGCCCGGGGCATCCGCTACGTCAGCTATTGATTCCGGAAGTGTCCGGATCACCTGCCAGAGGAAGCACCACCTCCAGGGCATACCTGGGCTGTCCGTCTTCTTCCGACATACAGAGATTGTGGGCGTGGGCGTTTCCCAGAAGCTTCAGGCCGTGGTTCTCTGCCCATCTGCAGGCAGTTTCCAGAGTTTCCCGCTCCGGAAACTGCCTTTCTGCATGGATAACCGCCCGAAGGGCCGGCCCGCCGGGCAGCAGCTTCGCCCCTCTCATAAGATCCTGTCTGCGCAGATAAACGGCCTCCGATTCTTTCAGTATGAGATAGCACCTCTGAGGCCGGTCCAGGGACTCCGCCAGATCGTACTCCCCGTTTAAATAGCAGATGATCTTGTCCGGATCCTCTTTTCCCGCCTGAAACCAGTCCATGACCGTGTCAAAATAGTCCTCCCGCTTCTCTGATACCCGGTAAACATTCTCCACCGTACACAGTTCAAAATGATCAGACTCCATCCGGTAATAGGATCTGGCCAGCTCCAGCCGCTCCACGTTCCGCTTGTGGCGCAGCAGCTCCAGCCGTTCCGCCTTTATCTGTTCCTCCAGAAGCTCCAGGCTGGAGAGACGGGTCTTCTGAACCATCAGCCGCTTCAGATCTTTCATGGGAAAGGCGTTCTCCCGGTAAAATTTCACAGGAATCAGGCGGTCCAGATCCGCCAGGGTATACCGGCGGAAGCCATTTTCATCCCTCTCCGGGCAGATCAGCCCCTGTTCTTCATAAATGCGGATGGTATCCTTGCTGACGCCCAGCAGCTCCGCAATTTCCCCAATATACAAGTATCTCATTTCACACTCCCAGAGTCCGGAAAATGTATTCTTTATACCGGTCCGCCCGCAGTTCGCTGCAGATCCAGGCGTTGGGCTCTTTCCCGGAAAATCCGTACCGGTCGATGAGCACGTTCCCGTAGCCCGGACCGGGGGAAACATCGACCTCGCACCAGTACTTTTCACAGGTTTTGATGCAGTCCGGGCACAGGGCCGCCGCCATGGCCGCCGGATCCGCCATATCCAGACAGTCCATGCCGAACCGTTCCCGGTTCAGCCCCATGAGCACCCGGTTGATCTCCATGGCAAATTTTCCCAGGCTGCTGCCCTTCTCAATGCGGTGAATGTCTTCCGGCGTCAGCATGCTCTCCCCCAGACAGGCGTCCCAGCCCACCAGCATGAGCTGGTCAAGCTCCGCCTCCAGCACGATCTTTGCCGCCTCCGCGTCCTGCCAGATATTAAACTCCGCCGCGGCCGTCACATTTCCTCCGCCGAAGCCGGCGCCTCCCATGACTGTCACGCGGCCGGCTTTTTTCACCGCCTCCGGATCCAGGCGTATGGCGAGAGCCAGATTGGTGAGAGGCCCCAGGGTCACCAGGTCGATCTCCCCTTTTTCGCTGTTTCTTAAGGCGTCCAGCATGCAGAGAACACCATTTCCCTCTGCCGGGAGCAGCCGCTCCGGCTTCAGCCCCAGATCTCCCATTCCGTCCATGCCGTGGGTCTCATAGGCAAAGGCCAGCTCCTTTAAAAGCATTTTCTCCGCCCCCACGTACACCGGCGGCTCGTAGGTTCCCGCCCGCTCGATGGTCAGCAGCGTGTTCTGCGCCGCCTGGGCGGCATCCACATTCCCCGACACCACCGTGAAAAACAGGATCTCATAGGCCGGATCATTTAAAGCCATGGCAATGGCCATGGCGTCGTCCGACCCGCAGTCTGTGTCAATGATCAGTTTTTTTCTGCCGCTCTCCGTCATTTCCATATCCTCCTCGTTACACCGCCAATCATACCATAGAAGAAATATTTTGACAATTTTTTCATCTCTGTTCCTCTGGGCTGTTCCGGTCTTCTCTGGCCTTTAAAAACAGCGCCAGCACCGCCGTCAGCACCTGGGAGAGCACCACGCTCCACCACACGCCGGACTGCCCCCAGAATGCCGGGAGAAGGAACAGCAGGGCCAGCAGAAAAGCCGGTTCCCCGTAAACGCAGATATAAGAATAGAGGTTTTTCTCTGTGGCGTAGAAGCCGGAGGTGGTGATGTGGGAAAAACCGTAAAAAACCAACCCGATGAGAAAAACAGGCAGCACTTCCCCCACCATGATCCGGATGCTCTCCGACGCCCCGAACAGATCCCCCAGACGCCACCGGGTCAAAAACAGGATTCCATTGCAGACCACCGCCAGAACGACTATGGACACATAGGCCATTTTCCGGACTTCTCTCACCTGTAAATACCGCCCTTCTCCATAGTACCGGCTCATCAGCGGCTGACTGCCGTCTCCCACGCCCTGCATCAGAACCTGCACGATGGTAAGCGCATAGGCAATGCAGGCGTAGCAGGCCACCGCCGCCGCCCCTCCTTCAGCCATGGAAAAACGGTTGATAAAGGTCAGAGAGATCATGGGCGAAAGAGTCAGTCCAAAGGGGGCGATGCCGATGGTTCCAATCTTTCCCGCCATGGGAAAGAAGCCGGACAAGGAGCCTAGCACCGGAAGCCTGCGGACAAAAAGGTAAATCACCGACAGCACCGTTGTCACCATCTGGCCGAGGATGGTGGCTATGGCCGCCCCCTCCGTCCCCATTTCCAGAACCCACACAAAGAGATAATCCAGAAAAATATTGGTCAGAAAGCCGGACACCATGACGACCAGGGCAAAGAAGGAGCTTCCATTGTTTCGAATCATGGGGACGATTCCCATGGCCAGGATCTGACATCCGGCCCCCAGCACAATCACGTTCAGGTATTCTTTTCCCAGTCTGAGGATCTCTCCCTCCGCGCCGAAAAGCCTCATAATCTGCTCTGTAAACGGAAGCAGGCCCGCGGTGACGGCGGCGCTGGCCGCAATCAGCAGAACCCATGTGACCCGCACATATTTTTCCGCCGTCTCCAGATCCCCCGCACTCTTTCTCACCGTCCACAAAACGGCTCCGCCCATTCCGATCCCGGTTCCAATGGACTGCATCAGAGTAACCACCGGAAAAGCGATGTTGATGGCGGACAGACCAGCATCCCCCATACTGTGTCCCACAAAAAATCCGTCCACAATGGCATAAACCCCCGCCAGGGCATAGGCCAGCACAGACGGAACCACATACTCGGCAAATACGCGAAACTGACTCATGACTCCTCCTCCATCCGCTTTTTCATCAGTGTATGAAAGGCATCCATCACATCCAGCATCTGGAAAACCTTTCCGCCGCCGATCATGGAATAGGCGTACCGTTCTCCCTCATAAATGGGCTTCAGTTTTTCTCTGGCATAGGCTCTCCCTTTATCTGTGAGAACCACCAGTTTTTCCCGTCTGTCCTCCCGGCTTTTTTCCAGCACCACATACCCGTCCGCGGCCAGGCCGCGGACCGCGCCGTTCACCGTCTGCTTGGGCAGGCCATAAAAATCACAGATATTTTTCTGGGTCATGCTTCCGTGCACGTCCAGCCCGTAAAGCACTACCAAAACCCCGTAGCTGACCCCGATCTGTTCCGCCCACCGGCTGTAGAGAAGGTTTACCCTGCTCCAGATGGAATAAAAATCCCGCTGAAATTTTTCAAATGACTGTTCCATAGCGTCCCCGTTTCCCCTCTTTCATTTAGTATTTACAGGGACTATTATATGGATATATTAATACTTCTGTCAATGTCAGAACGAAATTTCCCATGAAAAAAACTCCCCCGGACCGCAGTCTCTCTGAACTGCGTCTCCGAAGGAGTTCCCCGTCTTTACATGGACGCCAGAGCTTTTCCCAGCTCCCTGCATTTTTCCAGGCCGTCCTCATCGGGAGTGGAATAAATCTTAAGTCCCACTCCGCCGCAGAGAACCGCGCCGTCTCCCAGCGTCCTCTCCGTCCACTCGTCCATCCACTGTCCTTCCTCACTCCACTCGTGGGAACCGAACAGGGCCACCTTCTTTCCGCTGAGGCTGCCTTCCAGCTCGGCGAAGAAGGGCTCAAACTCGCTCTCCTCCAGCTGCTCCGCTCCCATGGCCGGGCATCCCAGGGCCAGGGCGTCATAGGAAAGGGCGCCGGCCGCGTCCGTCTCGGAAACGGTCATCACATCCACCTCAGCTCCCGCCGCTCTGGCGCCGTCGGCCACCGCGTTTGCCATCATCTCCGTATTGCCTGTTCCAGACCAGTAAATCACTCCAATTTTCATGCTGTTTCCTCCTCGCTTTTATCGCGTTTATATTCAGGCCATGACTCCTGCGCAAAGCATCTCAGAGATGCTCACCCCGGAGTCCACCACCTTCACCAGACCGTCCCGGACTCTCTCCCACTGACTGCACCAGGCCTTCGCCCGCTCCACATCGGAATACACCTTCCAGTAGCAGGAGTAGAGATAATTCTTCCCCCGGTTTTCCATGAAACCCACCACGTCCTCCACCGGATAGCCCAAAAACAGGCCGATCTCATGGGGAAATTCACAGGGTCCGGACCTGCCGACCCTGCCGGCCAGCTGTCCCACCATATTCTCCAGAGATTCTGTGTCATAGCCTTCCCGAACCAGTATTTCCCGGATCTCCGGCTGCCTCAAATGCCGCTCCAGCAGCGACGGGCGGTATACCATCAGCAGGCACCTGCCGGGACATTCGCAGAGTATCTGAAATCTCAGATCCCGTTTTTTCAAATACCTGTCATAGCCGGCCGCCAGCCGGCTGATCCCGGGCCCTTTCTCTCCCTCTTTTACCGGAAAGGTGATGATATTGGCCGGTTTTATCCCCGCAATCGCCGGTGAGCAGTGCTGGGCAAGCTGTCGTTCAAACGTGGCTGCAGTCATTTCCATCCTCCGATTCTGTCTTTCAGAGTTAGTTATAACTAACTTCATATTGCAGAATATCATATCCGGGAGTTAATGTCAATATTTTTGATAATGATTTTCATTATATTTTGAATCAACCGTGTTCCAGAGCTTCCAGCATACTCTTCCCACCGGCGTCCCGGTCAAATATCCGCAGGAACATGAGGATCAGCTCCCGGATCTCCGGTGTCATATACAGAGAACTGCCGAACACGATCTCCAGGGTATAGTAGGCCGCCGGACGGATGGGCACATGGGCAAAGGTATCCGTCTTATCTATGAATCCTGCCGGAATCACCCCGTAAGCAAACTGACGGTTCAGCAGTTTTCTCAGATTGGAATAAGATGTGGCGTAGCACAGTGTCTCAGGATCGAGCCCTGCACACCGGAGATAATATCGGTCCGCGTTGCGGATCATGGCCAGGGGAGCGGAAAGGTAGCCCAGCGGTTCCAGGGCCTTTACCAGGCTCTCGAAAGAATAACCCGGGGGAAGGCTCTCAGCAATCCTCCTGGGGAACGCCAGATGGAGAGGCTCCCGCTGAAGGGGAATGCTCTCCAGGGATGAGGCAGTCACACCGCTGGCAATGATAAAACCTATATCCGCGTTTCCTTTCAGCACCTCCTCCTTCGCGGAGGTGTCCGCAACCAGCACCGGCTGGAGACCGATGTAGGGAAAACGGTTCTCAAATTCAGACTCAATATAAGTCCGGAAAAACGTATGGAAATTCCGATTCAGGGCAATGGAAATCACCTGATTCCGGTCCTGTTCCAGGGACCGGATCTTTTCGAGAGCCTGGTTTTTAACGGCCAGCATGGCTTTCGCCCCGGAGAGGTAGAGATTTCCCTCCGGAGTCAGGCTCATACCATGCCTGCTTCTCACAAACAATCTGGTATTCAGTTCCGTTTCCAGGTTTTTCAGCTGCTGACTCAGGGCAGATGGAGTGATAAACAGCCGCTCCGCTGCCCTGGAAATACTCTTTTCCTCCTCCACTGCGATTATATATTCAAGCTGCTTTGTGTCCACAGATACCCCTCCTTCCCGGCGTACCGCTCCATCAGCCTTCTGGACTCTCCGTTGTAGAGGAGATCGTCCCCCTCTTCCTTCCTCGCCTCCTGAAGAATGCAGCAGATCAGAAGCTGCTCCACCTCATCCGGTTCCTTTTCCTGCCTTAATGTAACGCCATAGAAGGCTGCCGGACGCTGAAGCAGGGAAAAGATCCGGACTTTGCTCTGATCTGCCTGCTCAGCCAGTCGTTTCGGCAGAAAGGAAATCCCAAAACCGGCGGATGTCAGCTCCAGGGACACGTAAAGATCAGAGGCCGTGTAAATTACATTTGGCTCATAACCGGTCTGGGAAAACAGTTCATCCGCGATCCTCCGTTCCAGGGTGTCCTCCTCCGGAAAAATAAACGGGAAATTTTTCAGCTCCTCCAGGGAAATGTACTCATGATGCTGACTGCTCTCCAGAAGGGGATAGGACAATTTAAACTCCCGCGGAATCAGCACGTAAAGCTCTCTTTTGGCAAACTGATAAAACCCGCCGTGGGGAATCTGGGCCTGATCGTACCCCAGAACCGCCATCTCCAGCTTTCCCTGCCGCAGCTGGTTCTCCAGCCAGACATCCGTCCCCTTCACCGGTATCACCGCCGCGTCGGGATAATGGCCAAATACCGCAGGAACTGCCTTCGCCGTCATTTTTCTGGCAGCATGATCTGACACGCCAATCCGGATCTGTTTTAAAGAATCCGCCTTGTAAGAGCGAATCTTCCGGTAAGTCTGCTCTCTGATCCGGATCATCTCCGCCGCGGCGTTGATATAGATCATCCCCGCCGGAGTGGGATACATCTTGTTCTGATAAGAAAAAAACAGGGAAACTCCCAGAGCTTTTTCCTCCGCAGCCACAAACTGGCTCAGGGCCGGCTGGGAAATCCCCAGCACCCGCGCCGCCCCGGAAAGGCTCTGCTGCCTGGCAATCTCCACCATATAATTGAGCTGTCTCGTCTGCATGGCCGTCCTCCTATGGTATAAGTTTTTCTTAATCATAATATAAAATTAATCCGCTTGTCCAGACGAAACCCGGATTTTATAATGAAAGTATCTAAAGCACCGGGTGATTAGAACGATAACAAAATAATGTGATTTACAAAGGAGAAACGAATCATGACAATGGATATGATTATCGTGCTGCTTTTGCTGGTATTTGTGGTAATAGCCCTGCTGACCCATGTGATTCCCTACGGCGTGGCGGGAATGATCTGCTGCGTTACGCTTGTTCTGACCGGTGTTTTTACCATCGAGGAATCCTTCGCCAGCATGTCCAGCGGCAACTGTATCATGGTCGCCTGTATGATCGTGGTGGCCTCAGCTCTGGGAAAACTGAGCTTTATCAAGAAACTTCAGTCAAAAATGCAGCAGATGAAGGGAACGAAAGGAATTCTTCTTCTGCTCATCATCTTCGGCTTTACCATCCTGTTATCCCAGTTTATGGGATCTACCGCCTGCCTTTCCATCATGATTCTGCTGGTACAGGCCCTTGATTCGGACAGCGAGATCCAGCCGGGACGCATATTCTTCGTGGTGGCAGTCATGAACTGTCTCTGGGTATCCAGAATCCCCATCGGCATGGGCGTAGCCATGACCGGCATCATCAACTCCCTGTACTCCGGAATCGGAGGACCGGAAAACATGCTTTCCACGGCAGACTTTTTGAAGGTGGGAATCATCCCGTCCATTATCGGCACCGTTTACTGTCTGCTCTTTTACCGGCTGATTCCCAAGACCGTGATGAACGAGGCCGCCGCTCCTGCCGGAGCTCAGAAAAAGGACGAGCCGCCCTTAAGCCCTGTGGGAGAAGCGGTGATCTGGGCCGTATTCATCGCCGTGACCGTAGGCTTCATGTTCCAGGATGTGGTGGGCAGCAATATTTCCAACATCATCCCGGCCGCCGGTGTCCTGGTTATGATTCTTTTTAAAGTTCTTCCTGTAAAACAGGTTACAGCTACCTTAAGTTCTGATATGATATTTATGGTAATCGGAATGCAGACCATGTCCAGTGCCCTCTCCGCCACAGGAGTGGACAAGCTCATCGGCCAGGGCGTATTAAAGATCCTTGGCAGCAATCCCAGCGGACTTATGGTAGTGATTGTGTTCTGCCTGGTGGCTACGGTCATGACCAACTTTATGAACAACATGGGCACCATGTCCGTGCTGATTCCTATCGCGGCTTCCACTGCCATCGCAGGCGGATACAACGTCCGCAATGTGGTTCTGGTAGTCGCCGCCACCGCCTGGATGATGGCCTTCGTCCTTCCCACCGGAAGCTCAGCCGCCATCATGGGATTCGGAATGGGCAACCACAACCCCATGAAAACCATGAAATTCACCCTGCCGCTGATCGTAATCCTGGTGGTCAGCCTGATTATCAGCGCTAATATTTTCTATCCGATTATGTAACTGTCAAACACACATAACTGAAAAGGGAGGCAAAAGAAAAAATGAGATACACCATTGACCCTGGCAGAAAACGCCCCAGCGTAAACTTTATTGACAGCATCGTCTACTCCAGGAGACCGGATCTGGACGGCAATATGCTGGATCTGGAAATGTCCATTATGCTGCAGAACGGCAACAGCGAGATGCGCATGGCCGCCGGCTGCGAAGGCGAGGACCGGAAAAAATATTTAAAGCCCGCCATTCTCTGGGTTCCCGGCGGCGGATACCGGGGCGCCGACAAAAACCTGATGGCCGCCGAGTGCGAGTATCTGGTGGAGGAAGGCTATGTGGTCGCTTCCATGTACTACCGCAGCAGCGCCCAGGCCAAATGGCCGGAGCAGATCAAGGATGTGAAAACCGCCATCCGCTTCCTCCGGGCCAACGCAGACAAATACGAGATCGATCCCGACCGGATCGGCATCATGGGACGGTCTGCAGGCGGTCATTTAAGCGCCATGGCCGGCATGAACGCGGAAGGCTTTGACACAGAAGAATGGGCCGGCTTCTCCTCCGACGTCCAGGCCACCTACGACATGTTCGGACCGGTGGACTTCGTGAAGCTGATGGAAGCGGACGAGATCGCCATGAAGGATCCCAACCACAGATGGAAGACGGTGGAGGACACCCACGCCGGCGCCATCATGGGCGGCGACCCGGCCACCATGAAAGAGCGAGCCAAATCCGCCTGTGTAAAATACTACATCTCCCCGAAGATGGCTCCCATTCTGATCATGCACGGCGACGCCGATCCCCTGGTTCCCACCTCCATCAGCGAGGAATTCTACCAGCAGATCTGCGATGCCGGAATGGAAGACCGGGCGGACCTTTACATCTTAAGACACGCCGGCCACGGCACTCCGGAATTCTTCCAGCCGGAGACGAAGAAGATCGTGGTGGAATTTTTTGACCGGTATTTAAAATAACTTCCTTTTAGGATTTGTCCCCAACAAAAGAACCCATCCGGAAAAGATCCGTGTTGCAGGAAAACGATACCTGGCTGATTGCTCTGCTTTCAGCCAGGTATCGTTTTCTACATATCAATTCTCGCCTCGTGCTCTCCTGTCACACGAATCATAAAATCATGGAATATTTTCCTCTCATCCACTAATTCCAGCTCTGAATTCCAGGCAATCACCTGCATCCGCTTCGGCATAATATCATCTTTCAGCTTCACCGCCACCAGATCCTTTTTGTCTGGATAATTATACTTAAATCCTACATCTGTTCCCAATGCAATACATTTATTCTCTTTCAGCCATTTAACGCGCAAAAGATAATCCCCCTCTATTGTCTTGGGAATATAATTTACTTGTCTGCTCATCTGCACCAGAATATCTTTCTTCATACTATCAACCTTTTCATTAAAATTAAAGAATACTTCATTTTTTAATTCTTCAAAGCTGACGCTTTTCTTCTGGGCCAACGGATTTTTTTTATTCATGATAATACAGTTTACTTCCGGTTCCATCAGTTTATCATAACTATATTGGTTGAGTTTCAGCCCATACAGATTTCCCAGATAGAAGTCATATTTGAATTCATCAATTTCTTCTGCACTCGTCACAATTTGAGTTTTTACCGAAATCTCCTGATGCTCCCGCTGAAACCTATCAATATAATCTCTCCAAATGTAAGGACTATTAAAACAGATAATTAACTCCTTCTTTTTCAGTCCCACTTTCACTGCTTCAGCGATTCCAATATTAAGCAGCATAAGAGAATGGTTGATATAATGATAAAACATTCTTCCTGAATCATTTAGTCGTATATCTCTTCCATTCCGATCAAAAAGCTCTACACCCAGCTCTTTTTCTAACTTTTTTATAGTCAAACTGAGTGAAGGCGCAGAAACCATCAACTCTCTCGCTGTCATTGTCAAATGTTCATTTTTTGCCAACGCACAAAAATATTTCAGCTGCAGCAGATCCATATATCTTCCAACCCCCATCTGTCTCCTATAGATGAACCCCCAATGCCAAATAGGGGCTGACGTAGGACAGCCCCTAAAATACCTCCTGTTATTATTTTAAAATAATCTGCTCCTCACTTGCAAGAGCTTTTTCAGACCATTCAATTCCCAGTCCAATGTCATCTTCCACAGTCAGGTATCCATTCTTGGGAAGAACTACCTTCGTGGTCAGTTCCTGGTTCGCCGGATTCAGGCTGCGCATATGCTGCTCATGAATTACAAAATTGGGAATGCACGCTTCCAGCTGCACCGAAGGCGGCGTAAGCAGATGAGACGCACAAGTATGGACCTGAACTCCCACATCAAACACATACGCCATATCGCACAGCTTCTTGGTCTCTGTAATTCCTCCCGCATTACCGATATCCGGCTGAATGACCTGAACGGAGTTTCCAAGGAAATAATTCACATATTCCCATCTTCCAAAGATTCTTTCGCCCTGTGACACCGGCATTTTAACATTATCTTTTACATATTTGTTGTTGTAGAACGTAGGTGTATTGGGCTCTTCAAAATAGTAAATATTGCAGTCCTGAACTGCCGCCGCCAGCTGAATGGCTGACTGAGAATTTGTGCCTGCATGATTTTCAATGATCAGATCCACATCAGGACCAATCGCTTCCCTCACCGCATGAACCCGGTCTGAAAACATATTTACCATTTTAGGAGGCAACAGACCCAAACGGTTCGTCTCGTCCAGGATGTGCCCTTCGTCATCCCAGTTTAAAAAGTCAATCTTAATCGCGTCATACCCATCTTCAACAGCCAGTTTTGCCCGATCCACGTAATCCTGTACCGTCACAGCAGGCGAATCCGCAGGTCCCCATCCAAACTGAAGCTGGCTGGCATAGCAGCGTACTTTGTCTCTTCTCTTACCTCCCAGCAGCTTATACAGAGGCACATTCAGCGCCTTGCACTTAATATCCCACAAAGCCACATCGATAGCACTCACTGCGCTGTACCAGAACGCTCCTCCATTCTGTCCCCAGAAAGTCTTTAACATCAGCTGGTCCCAGATCTTTTCATTGTCCATAGGGTCCTGCCCCACAACAAACGGCCACATATCTCTGATCAGTCCAAAAGCTCCATATGTAGCATGAATGCCGGCAACCTCACCGTCCCCGTAAATTCCCTCATCTGTGAAAATACGAATTCCTACTACCTTACTTCTCTTGGGAAATTCCTTCACACTGGAACGGTTGTACTCTGTCAGGAATAACTGGGCCTTCACAATTTTCATAGTTTCGTCTCCTTTCGTTTGATATGATTATTTTAATTTTTCTGTCTCGTTTTACACGTAGTCTGTCTCTGTGATCGTCGCTGTCTTCATTCTGACAAATCCGTAAACAACCGCAATCAGAAGAATAATCAGATTGATCACTGCTAAGTGGAAATTCAGGTCCATCAGGGACTGAATGATGACATATGCCTGAATCAGACCGCTGATCACCATGAGAACAAAGTAAGCTCCATTAGGGATGTGCAGCCACGACGCTTTCCATTCCTGTGCATACTTTAAGGGGAATATAAATCCGGCCACAAGGATCAGTGCATTCTGAAATCCCTGAAGGATCAGGCAGGTATTAGTTATCTGGGATACGCTCATGCCTGTACATACGGGAACTGCTCCAACTACAAAGATAATAAGAATGCTCACCCAGTAAGCTCCGTGTTTGTTCTGCTTCGCCAGAAATGCAGGAAGCCATCCTTCTTTAACACCGGCAAGCACGGGCATGGCCGAATTCATAATGCCGGAATTCATCGTGGTCAGCAAAGCAAAAATAGGTCCTCCAAACATAAAAACATAGTAGAGAAACGTGGGGAGAAGATATCTTGCCGTTTCCGTCAAAGTTCCGTTTGCTGTTACTTCCAGAGGAAGCACCGCACCGGATGCAAAGCCAACCGCTGTATATAAGCAGAAAATAATGCCTGTGGTAATAATCATTGACAGCGGGATATTTTTCTTCGGATTCTCGGCCCGCGGCGCAAAATTGGAAATCAGCGAATGTCCATTAGTGGAATAATTTAAAAGAACAACTGCTGAGAGCCATCCTGTCAGACCGTTTGTAAACATATCCGGCCCGGTAAAGTCCATATATCCCGGCTGCACATGAAATGCGCACAATCCTGAGAACACGAAAAGGCAGATTAACAGACACGGGGTGGCAAAGGACTGTATTTTTGCCATAACATCTACTCCGAACAAATTAGCAATCGTCAAAAATCCCCATACAATCAGAGCCATCACAACAGGATTCAACGATGGGAACATCGCTGACAGGTAATTTCCCACTGACAGAACTGCCGTTCCTCTTGCGACCCAGTTGATCAGAGACGATATAGTCATCAATCCGCCGAACTGCTTGCCGCAGGTTCTTGTGACCATTCCATACACTCCTCCAGGCACCACGAGCGCACTGAAGAAAAACATCTGCGGCAAAATACGCAACGGTCCCATTATAACTGCAGCAGAGTATGCAAACCACGCCGAGTATCCCGTAACTGCCAAAGCGCTTCCCACGATCGTTACCACGCCGGCTCCCACAACCTGTCCAGTGGCTATCCATACCAGCTGGGAAAGACTTAACTTGGCTTCTCTCTGTTCAGACATGTATTAAACCTCCTTTCCTGAACAGTCACCCCTTGTTCATTGTTTTTACAAAAAGCACAAATATGTATAATTTGATCAAATTATTTTCAATATTTTTATTGTTTATTTCTATTTTGATCATACATCTTTTTCTGTTTTAGATAAATTACTTTATTATAAAACTGATTTTTTATCTATATTTAATAATCATATTCCCACAAAAAAAGAGTTCCTTTTCAGGAACTCTTACTCTCAGCAATCGTCTTATTTTTTCTCCTCCACCGCTCCGCCGTCGTCTCAATGGCTCCGGTGGGGCAGGCCGCCCGGCAGTCGCCGCAGCGGATGCACTCCACGCTATTGGGCTTCTCCCACACGGGAATGTCCATGCCGCAGGCCTTCTGACAGGCAGAACACTTCACGCACTTTTCCTCATCCACCCGCAGCCGGTACAGGGCAATGGGATTAAAGCATCCGTACACCGCCCCCAGGGGGCAGAGATACTTGCAGAAGGGCCGGTAATATTTCACCGACAAAATCACCACCGCCAGCAAAATAGCCAGTTTCCAGCGAAACAGAGCCCCCGCAGCGGCCCTTAAACCGGGATTGGCGCCGATCAGGGGAAGACCGCCGAACAGCGTCCCGCTGGGGCAGAGATACTTGCAGAACCACGGCTCTCCCATCCCTGTGACCGTTACCGCCACGGTGGCCGGCAGAATCAGCACAAACAGCGCCAGCACCACATATTTCAGCCAGACCAGCCATCTGTGACCCGGCAGGTTTTTTCTCTTCTTAAACAGAGGGACCTTGTGAAGAAGGTCCTGCGCCAGCCCGAAGGGACACAGCCACCCGCAGATGAACCGTCCCAGACAGGTGCCGAAGAGAATCAGAAATCCGAACACATAGCAGGAAAATTTAAACGTCCCGCTGTCCAACACTGCCTGCAGGGAGCCGATGGGACAGGCGCCCAGGGCCCCTGGACAGGAGTAGCAGTTCAGCCCCGGCACACAGACAGATTTTAATTTTCCCCGGTAAATCTTTCCTTCCAGAAATCCCAGCACATAGCCGTTGGTGAGGGCAAACCAGGCAGCCTGGAACCAGTGGCGGAAGGTCCTTCTCCTCTTTTTCTCAGCCAATTCCAATACACTCCATACAGATATTGGCGGCTTTTGTGAGCACTAGAGCGATCTCCCCCCGGTACGCCCCTGCCGCCAGGAGAAGGGCCCCGGCGCAGAGAAGGGCGGCCTGGAGAGCCGTCAAACCCTTCTGTCCTCTCATTGTTCCTCCGATCCGGCTTCCGCCAGCTTCTCCTCAATCACCTGGATCCAGGTGTCCTTGTCCCTCGCCCCCATATCCGCCAGGCCGATCTGCCGCCCGCTTTCATCCACAAAGATGGTGGTAGGCACCGCCGACACTCTGGGGAGCAGATCGGTAAAAATTTCCCCTGTGGGCACAAGATGAAGATAATCCGCTCCCGTGTCCTGGATATCCTCCTTCGCCGTCTCCACCACATCCGCCAGCACTTCCCCGTCGCTGTTCACCGCGTCCGTGCAGATTCCCACGATCTGAACGCCCTTGTCCCCGTATTCATCCGCCAGCTCTCCCAGATCCGGCATCTCCTGAAGACAGGGGCCGCAGAAAGTTCCCCACAGGTTGATCATGGTCACATCATAGCCCTGAAAAATGCTCTCATCCACCGGGTTACCGTCCAGATCCTGGGCGGTAAAATTCTCAAACACCGTCACCTGACGGCCGGAATCCCCGCCGGATCCCATACTGCTCTGCCCGCAGGCCGCTATTCCTGCCGCCAGTACTCCCATGCCGATCACTGCTGCCGCTCTCCAGACATTTCTCATGCGCGCTCTCTACGCCTCCTTTTTATGTTTTTTCCGTTCCAGCCGCTTCTGCCGGTTGCGCTCGTTTCTCTTCTTCCGCTCTTCCTCTTTTTTCAGGCTGATTTCGGCAGCCCCCGCCTCATCCACCGGCTTGATGGTTTTCACCACAAACACCTGGCCGTTCTCCGCCTTTTTTATGCGGATCTTTCCTTTGTGAAGACCGTGGTCCTTACAGCCGGACAGACAGAGATACGCCCTCTGCCCCGACGGAAACCAGCGGATCTTCTTTTTCATGGTCTTCTGGCAGATCGTACACACCATATCCGTCACCCGCCGGTCGGCGATGGCGTCCTCCCTGGTATCAAACACCCGGGACACGTATTTGGTATATCCGGGAAAGCGCAGGAACACTTCCTCTTTCCGGTTCTGGGGCAGACGGTAATAGTCCATGGAAATATAGGGCTCCGCCTTCTCCCAGTCCAGGCATTTCATCACTTCCGCCGTGTAGCAGGCGTCGTCAAACGCCTGGTGAAAGGGCCTTTCTTCCGGAATACCCAGCTCCCGCACCGCCGTATCCAGAGCAGATTTCTCCTTCCCGTCCTTCCGGAACAGGCCGTACAGCTTCTGGATATCATAGTAGAGCAGGGGGTTGGGGAAAGGATTTTCCATGCCGAAATAGGCCAGGTTTTTCTCAAGCTCCGTCAGGTCCATGGGACCCCAGGTGCAGTAGACCGCCGCCTCCCCGCACCACTCTTCAAAATCTGCCATAACCTCCTGGAAAGGCCGCCCCTTCTCCATCAGCTCATCCATAGTCATGTGGGTGACCTGAGAAATTTTATAATGAAGTTCCCGGTATACCTGAGGCCGCACCAGCTGGCTGAACGTGGAGATCACTTCCATGTTCTCGTTCAGCTTTACCGCCCCGATCTCGATGATCTCAAACGTCAGATGCGCTCCCGGCAGTTCTTTTCCATATGGATTTTGATTCCACTCCAAGTCAAATACTACATATTCTTTCATAACGGTAAAATTATATACTAGATTGGATGGAAATACAAGGGCGGACGGCTTCCAGCCGGCGGCACAAAGCCCCCGCGGGAAACCGTCCGCCTCTTTGTCAGTTTTCGTCCGGCAGACGTTTTGTATATTTTGCCATCTCCCAAACCACATAGACGGCGATCACCGCCTCCGTCAGCGGCATGGCAAACCAGATGGACGACGCGCCCGCGGCAGCGGGCAGCAGATAGATGAGGATTCCGCTCACAAACAGGCCCCTTCCCACCGATACGAGAAACGCCGCTCTGGGCTGCATGAGAGCCTGAAAATAGTAGGTGGAAAACACGTTAAAAGGCAGCAGCAGGAACGACAGCCCGTAACACCGGAAAATCCCGGGGGCTATGGCCAGCACCTCCTCCGTGGGGGTCATGAAAATGCGGATAAACAGATTGGGCACCCCCAAGGCGAGAGCTGTCCAGAACACGCCGAAGACGGCGGCCGTTCCCAAAGCGTATTTTAATGTCTCCCGGATCCGTCTTCCTTTTCCCGCGCCGAAGTTGGTGGAGAATATGGGCTGGGACGCCTGTCCCACGCTGTAGGCGCAGCACTGGGCAAAGGTACTGATATTCACAATTACCCCATACACCGCCAGGGCGCTGGTTCCCAGATATTTTGTGATCTGCCGGTTAAACAGAATGGTCAGGATTCCCATGGCCACATCGATAAAAAAAGTGGAAAATCCGGTGACGGAGATCTTTCCCAGTTTCTGGACCAGCCCCTTTGGACGCACCAGCCGCAGAGTGTTTTTCTTTGTGAGGAAATGGGTCATGAGCACCACAAAGGTGATGGCGGCACCGATGGCTGTGGCCAGTCCCGCGCCGTAGGCTCCCATGTCGCAGGCAAACACAAAGAAGTAATCTCCAAACACGTTGAAGATGCCTCCCGCAAGCACAGCGACCGTAGCCAGGGCGGGATTTTTGTCGTTTCTCAGGTATGCGGACAGCATCTGGTTTAACAGAAACAGGGGTACGGCGAATTTTACCGGCGCCACATACTCCCTGGCCAGGCCGATGGTATCTTCCTGGGCCCCGAAAGCCAGCAGCAGCGGCCGGTCAAAAAAGGCGATTCCCGCCCAGATCACAGCAGCCAGAAGCACCGATCCGATCACCGACGCCGTAAAGTATTCATTGGATTCCCGCTCCCGGCCGGCCGAGGTCCCCCGAATGGTGGAAAAAAGCACGGAACCTCCGATTCCCATGAGAAGGCCGAAGCTGTAGATGATGTTCCACACCGGCGCCACCACCGCCAGAGCCGCCGATCCCTCCGGCCCGTGGTACTGTCCCACCATGGCCATGTCCACAATGGAATAGATGGACGAGATCAGAGTGCTTCCAAAGGAAGCCGCCAGATACTTAAAATAAAGTGACTTGATATTTCCCTTCAGAAAATCCATGGGTTTCCTCCTCCCGCTTTATATACTTCCTCTGTGCAGAATGTTCTCTTCTGATCGGATAGGGAAAGTCCCTTTCCTTATCCGATTCGCGATACCGCGGGCAGCCCGTTCCGCATCTGCTTTGAGACCGGGCTTTCACAGTAAAAAAGGGCCGGACAAGAACAGACGTCTCAGTCTGTGCCTTATCCAGCCCGTCATTTCCTCCGAATGACATGCCCTCCG
Source organism: Candidatus Lachnoclostridium avicola (assembly GCA_019114465.1). Taxonomy (GTDB): domain Bacteria; phylum Bacillota; class Clostridia; order Lachnospirales; family Lachnospiraceae; genus Lachnoclostridium_A; species Lachnoclostridium_A avicola. The sequence goes on along the minus strand of DXFM01000014.1, from coordinate 14,910 downwards.
AGCAAGCGATGCCATTCTATCACAGTTTGCCGGGGATGTCAAACCTTCCCGTAAAGCAGTCCCACCCCGGAGAGCATCCAGGGAGCCTGAACAAACCGGGGGATAAATCCCTGCTTCTCCACATGGGGAATGTAGTGTACCTCCGCGATTCCCTCCGCCTTCAGCTCCTCCACAAATTCATTCATATCCCCGTACAGCTTTTCCTGGGAGAACAGATCCTGAAAGGCGAAGCTTCCGCCTTTTTTCACCACCCGCAGGGCTTCCCGGACTATTTTCCGCTTATCTTTCTCTGAGCGGACCTCGTGAAACACAAAATTGCTCACCGCCGCGTCAAAGGTCCCATCGGGAAAATCCAGATGGGCGGCGTCTCCCTTCTGAAATTTCACCCGGTCCGCCACTCCCTCTGCCCTGGCGTTTTTCTCACACTGGTCCTTTGCGTAGCTCCACTCCGCGCCCCAGTAATCCATACCGGTCAGCTCTGCACGGGGAAATAATTTCGCACACCGGTTGGTGAGAGCACCGGCGCCGCAGCCGATATCCAGAAGCTTTCCCCGTCCGTCCCAATCCAGATGATCGGCCAGATACTGGTGGATCCGCCCCATGAGACCTCCCCGCTTAAAATCAAACAGAGCCCGGCACTTAAGCATATAGAGCCACAGCAGCAAAAGTGCGCCGGTCACCCCTCCCAGCAGGATGGAGAGCATCCTGTTTTTCACCAGAGCCGTCACCAGGATTTCCGCCAGCGCCAGCATGCCCGTCAGCCCTCCCATGGCCTTCATCATGTTCAGGGGCACCCAGTTTCCATAATCTGTCCCATCACAGTTTCTGTTAAATTCTTTCTCATTCATGTTCAGTTCCTCCTTTGATAACAGTTGTTATGATGTGTTATGTAAAAAGCCCGGAGCGCTTTGCCCCGGGCTTTCATTTCTCTTCTCTATTCTCTTTTTCTTTTCTCATGGCAGCCGTCAGGCTGCGAAAACCACCGTCGGCGTAAATACCGATCTGCCGTGTCAGGTCCATCGCCTGTTCCATGGAATAATCTCCTTTTAACAATTCCAGATTTGCCCTGATCCGCATCTCTGCCAGAATCCGGATCAATTCCCGGTCCGCGTCCTCCGCCCCGTACTTCTGAAAAAATACGAGGAAGGCGGACCGCATCCGGTCATACATTTCTTCCATAAAGCCTTCATAACGCGTGCCCCGGGCACATTCATGGAGAAGGAGGACTTCCTCCCTGTGGAAATACAGAAACTCCATCAGGCGAACATCGCTGTCCACTCCCGTCTCCGGCCGTTCCAGCTCCCACTCTGTCATCTCCTCCATCATCTGTTCCATCTGCTCCGCCGTTTCCCTCACAAGGCTGCAGAACAGATCCTCCTTATTCTCAAAAAAGAAATACACCGCCCCGGTGGTCATCCCTGCTCCGGCGCAGATTCTCCGCAGCGATCCATTCTGAAATCCCCGGGCCAGAAATTCTTTCCTGGCGCTGGCAAGCAGCCGCTCTCTAGGCGTCAGCTCCTGTGATTCCATGTTCCTCTCTCCCAAAAGACCAGGTCTGAAGACAGCATGACTGCTGTAAAACTGTATGGCTGTGCCGGCCGCGGCTCTTCGCTCCGGCCGGCACGCTTTGAGTTAGTTTTGATTAACTTTTATTCTACTACAGATTATTCAAAAATGCAAGCAGTTCTCATTTTCAATTCCGGCCATTTTCGCCAGAATATCGGAACGTCAGAATTTCTCCCAGTGGATCTGCTCCATGGGCAGGTCCTCCAGCTTTCTCGCCTCTGGATGCACCGCCGGCATTCCCAGAGACAGGATCGCCTCCAGCCGGTAATGATCGGGAAATCCCAGAATCTCCTTCACCACAGCCTCCGTGCTCTTCCCGTTTACCGTGCGCAGTCTCCCCTGAATCCAGCAGCTTCCCACACCCAGGGAGGACGCCGTCAGGTGCATGTTCATCATGGCCGCGGAGCAGTCCTCCGTCCACACGTCCGTCTTTTCCTCGTCGCCCAGCACCACCACGGCGCAGTACGCTCCCTTCAGCATCTCCGCCGAACCTTCCCGGCACTGAGACAGCTTATCCAACGTCTCCCTGTCCTTCACCACCACAAACTCCCACGGCTTCGCGTTGTGGCCGCTGGGGGATAACAGTCCTGCCTGCAGGATCTGCTTTAAGCTTTCCTCCGGCACCGCCTCGCCGGTGTATCTGCGGATGCTGCGTCTCTCCTGCAGCAGTTCTACCATTGTTTTCTCCATATGATCAGCCTCCTTTTTCTCCATTATAATCCATAAATTCTCCCCGTTCCATAAAAACCTGCCGGAGTCCCGGCCTTTAAAAATGTATTGACGAATCTGTGGAATTGGCGGAAAATAGAGCTATTCTGAAAATAAAGGAGTCCCTTATGAAATCCCACAGATATATAGTTCTTCTGGCCGCCGCCGGAGTCTTTCTCTCAGCCTGCGGCTCGTCCAGATACCACGACCCGGAACTGACCGCGGCCTTCGCCATGGAAAACACCAGAGAGGAGGAAACCTCCGGCCAGGGGGAGTCTCCTTCCGCCCCGGCAGAGCCCCTCGCCGATCCGGCGGAATCTCCCACTGACCCGGCGGAGCCCCTCGCCGATCCGGCGGAATCCCCCTCTGACCCGGCGGAATCTCCCGCCGATCCGGTGACCCTTCTCTTCTCCGGGGATATCTACCTCTCCGACCACGTGCTGAACGCCTACGACAAAGCCGGCGGCATCACCGGTGTCTTAGACGACGGGTTCCGTTCTGTCATCGCACAAGCCGACTATTTTGCCGCCAACGAGGAATTTCCCTTCAGCAGCCGGGGAACGGCCGCCCCGGACAAGCAGTACACCTTCCGCCTGCCGGAGAGCCGTCTTCCCATTATGAATGAGATCGGCGTGGATCTGGTCACCCTGGCCAACAACCACTCCCTGGATTTCGGCACAGACGCCCTGCTGGACACCTGCTCTGCCCTGGATGGCGCCGGGATTCTCCACGTGGGGGCCGGTTCCAACTCAGAGGAAGCCAGAAAGCCGGCCATCGTGGATGTGGGCGGCATCCGGGTGGGCTTTATCGGCGCCTCCCGGGTGATTCCCGTGGCGTCCTGGACGGCCGGAGCCAGCTCCCCCGGCCTCCTCACCGCCTACGACCCGACCCTGCTCCTTCAGACCATCGAGGAAACCAGGCCCCTCTGCGATTATCTGGTGGTTCTCATCCACTGGGGCGTGGAGAGGGAGGAAATGCCGGTGGATCATCAGACCTCCCTGGGACGCCAGTGCATCGACGCCGGGGCGGATCTGGTGGTGGGAAGCCATCCCCACGTTCTCCAGGGAATCGAGTACTACAATGGAAAACCCATCGTCTACAGCCTGGGAAACTTTATTTTCGGCAGCAGCATTCCCCGCACCGCCCTGCTGGAAGTTTCCTTAGACCAGAACGGCTCTGACCCGGAGCTTTCCCTCATTCCCGGCACATCCTCCGCCGGATATACCAGAATGCTCACGGATTCCGGGGACAGGGAAGAATTTTATCAGTACATAGAGAGTATTTCCTTTGACATTTCCATCGGCGATGACGGCGTCCTGTCACCGTCCGACCAACAGTAAGAACCTGCACAGGAGGAATTTTGACATGATTGGAATCGGAACCATTGCCAACACCGGCGCCGTCATCGCCGGAGGCATTATCGGAATCCTGTTTAAGAAAGGACTGTCCCAGAGATTTCAGGACACGATCATGCAGGCCATCGGCCTCGCAGTCATCTTCATCGGAATCTCCGGCACCCTGGAAAAGATGCTGGCCATTGACGGCGGCTCTCTGACCTCCGGCGGCACCATGATGTGCGCCGTGTCCCTGGCTCTGGGCGCCGTCATTGGTGAGTGGATGAACATTGAAAAACGATTTGTGAAATTCGGGGACTGGCTTAGAAAGAAATCCGGCCGGGAAAAAGACTCCAAATTCATCGACGGCTTCGTCATGACCACTCTCACCATCTGCGTGGGAGCCATGGCCGTCATCGGCCCCCTTCAGGACGGCCTGGCCGGCGATCCATCCATGCTCTACACCAAAGCTCTTCTGGACGGCATTATCGTGGCCATCTTCTCCGCCGCCTTCGGGGTGGGAGCTATTTTCTCCGCCATCCCGCTGTTTCTGTTCCAGGGGAGTATCACTCTGCTGGCCAGAGCCATCCAGATATTCCTCACCACACCCATGATCGACAACATGTCCATGATCGGCTCCATGCTTATCTTCTGTGTGGGCGTAAACATGATTTTCCCCGTAAAAATCAAGGTAGCAAACATGCTGCCGTCCCTGATCATGGTGATTCTCTACACCACGTGGCTGGGTTAAAACCAGCAGAGGCAGGCCCAAACCGGCCTGCCCCCGTTTTTCCTTTTACCAGCCCTGATCCAGACACTTCCCGTTGGTCTCAATCACATGCTTATACCAGTCGAACGAATCTTTCCGGATCCGCTTTAAGGTTCCATTTCCCTCATTGTCCTTGTCCACGTAAATAAAACCGTAGCGTTTTTTCATCTCTCCTGTTCCCGCGGAAACGATGTCAATGGGGCCCCAGTAGGCGTATCCCATCACGTCCACCCCGTCTCTCACAGCCTCCTTTAACGCTTTCAGATGCTCTCTCAGATAGTCGATGCGGTAGCTGTCATGGATTTTTCCATCCTCCACCACATCCACTGCTCCCAGGCCGTTTTCCACCGGGAACACCGGCACCTGATAGCGGTCATACACCTCATTTAAAGTATACCGGAATCCCAGGGGATCGATCTGCCAGCCCCAGTCGCTGGTCTTCAAAAAGGGATTGGGGGTGTTCTGCTCCCCGCCGGTATCGAAAAATGACGGTTTGCCCGCCTCATGGGCTGTGGTCTTATAGTAGCTGAAGGCCAGAAACTGGCTGGGATACTGCCGGATTACCTCCAGATCTCCCTCTTCAATCTCCAGCTCTACCCCTTCTTCCTTCCACACCCGCTCAATGTACCCCGGATAATATCCCCGGATCATCACATCCGAATAGAACAGGGATTTGCGGCGGATGTCCATGGTCTCAAACACCGCCTGGGGATCGCAGTTGTAAGGGTAAATATTGCTGAGGGACAGCATACAGCCGATCTTTGCGTCAGGAATGATCTCATGGCACAGTTTATTGGCCTTCGCGCTGGCCACGAACATGTGATGGGCCGCCTGATAAATCAGGTTCTGTCTGGTCCTGCGGTCCTCCGAACCATCGAAAATCACTCCTGCCACGTAATCCGCATTCCGGCGCATATTGTTGATCTCGTTGAAGGTGAGCCAGTATTTCACCTTGTCCTTATACCGTCTGAAAATGGTCTCGCAGAAGCGCAGATAATATTCAATCAGTCTGCGGTCCCGCCAGCCGCCGTATTTTTCCACCAGATTCACCGGCATCTCATAGTGGGAAATGGTGATCAGCGGCTGAATCCCGTATTTCAGCAGCTCGTCAAACAGATTGTCATAAAACTCCAGCCCTTTCTCGTTGGGCGTCGCGTCATCGCCGTTGGGAAATATTCTGGTCCAGTGGATGGAGGTGCGGAACACCTTAAATCCCATCTCCGCAAACATGGCCACGTCTTCCTTATATCGATGGTAGAAATCAATGGCCTCTTTCTGGGGGTAATAAATCCCTTCCACCGGTCTTCCGCGGAATTTGTGGTGAATGCCGTAAGGAAAACAGGATGCCAGATCCAGCCCCTTTCCGTCCTCCAGCCACGCGCCCTCCGCCTGATTGGCCGCGATGGCGCCGCCCCAGAGAAATCCTTCCGGAAACTGATCTCTGTATTTTGACTGGTATTTCATATGACAGCTCCTCCTTTTCAAATTGCCATTTTATCTTCTGATGCCATCATATCACGGAGATAAAATACTTGTAAAATTGATGATTTAGCTCTAAAATACCAATATTACCGCTATTTTTGATGGAGGAATCTGCTGTGACTGTGGAAATGATCGAAACCTTTCTCACAATATTAAAATACCAGAACATTACCCTGGCTGCTCAGAAACTGTACGCCAGCCAGAGTACCGTCAGCCACCGCCTCCAGATGCTGGAGGAAGAAGTGGGCGTGCCCCTGTTTATTCGCCGGAAAGGCCGCCGGGTGGCGGAGCTCACCCCGGGAGGAGAGGAATTTATTCCCATCGCGGAGCGGTGGATGTCCCTGTTCCGGGATACGGGCAAAATAAAAGATCAGAGTCTGCGCCCCACTCTCATCGTGGGCAGCGCGGATCTGATCAATACCTGCACCTTTGTTCCTCTTTACCGGAATCATCTGCTTTCCCATCCCCACATCCATCTCTCCCTGAAAACCTACCACTCCAGGGAGTTATATCAGCTGCTGGAGAGCCGCTCCATCGACATCGGTTACGTCTACAGCCAGAGACGCTATCCTGACATCATCTCCCAGCCGGTCTGTGAGGAATCCATGTATGTGCTCTGTCATAAGGACAGCCGCTACCGCCAGAATCTGGACCCGGAGGAACTTCCCCCGGAGCAGGAAATTTATCTGAAATGGAGCTCCTCCTATGAAATCTGGCACGACCGCTACTGGCCGTCGGGAAAGAACCTGATCACCGCCGGCACAGGGGCCCAGCTGGCTCTCTATCTGGACGTGCCGGACCGCTGGGCCATCGTTCCCTCCAGCGTCTGCCGCGCCCTGAAAAACCGTCAGGATCTGGTCTGCTGCCGCCTGAACATCTCTCTGCCGAACCTGGTCTGCTATGAGATCGTTCACCGCTATCCCCGGCCCAGCATAGAAAACCTGATCCGCAGCTTTCAGGAAGAGGTACGGGCATTTATTGACAGGGAAGATGGTCTGCTGCCTGTGTAATCTTCCCCAGAATCAGCTTCATTTTCCCCTTCCGTCCGGCTGCACCGCACGGTAACCCGCAGTCTGCCGCCGATGGTACAGGTAAATAAGGTCAGATCCCAATCCCCCGCTTCCATCTCCTCCACCGCTGTCCCTTCCAGGGTCAGCACCTCTTCCACCCCGTATTCGTAACGGTTTCCTTCCACATCTGTAAAAATCACCCCATCGCCCGCCTGAAGATTCTTTAAACGTCCAAAGTGCCGGTCATAATTATGGCCGGCGATGATCAGATTCCCTTCCTCTGCGGAACCCATGTAGCGGCAGGGAGCCACTCTCAGTTTCGGATAGCTCCAGTCCGCCATCACCGGCAGAGTTAAATCCAGATCCGGTATCTCCAGCACTCCCATATAGGAATTTCCGTCCACAGGGATCACCGCCAGCGCCTGGCCGTCTGCATCCGCCCCGTTTTCCCCTGCCGCGTTCTTTTCATCCTCCTCCATTCCTTTTTCCATCTCCGCCAGAATCTGCCCGGCCTCCCGTCCTGCTCGCCAGTCGTCGCCGATATTAAATACAGTCAGACAAAGGGCCGCCGCAATCAGCAGCAGCCCTCCCGCGATCAGATATCTGCCTTTTCTGCCTTTCTTTTTATCTCTCATGAGCAGATGTCTCTCCTTTTCCCTGTATCATTCCTCCCACAATCAGCAGGCACCCGCCTGCAAACAGGAGAGGCACCGGCCACCACAGCTGTCCTGTCTGGGGAAGTTTCGCCAGAGGCACCTCCTCATCAGGCACTGCCGCCGTTTCCGGCTCTCCGGATCCAGGTCCCAGGGGAACGTCCTGATCTGTGATGGATGTGCTCTCTCCCGGGCCGCCAGGACCTCCGGAACCGCCGTCTGAGCCGCCGGAAGATCCGCCGCCGTCATCAGAACCTCCTGGATTGGTCGGCTCCTCCGGGGTGGGATCCGTGGGAGTTTCCGGCTCATCCGGCACCGGCGAATGCTTCACATCCGCTTTCATGGGAACCCCTTCCGTCAGATTCACCACAAAGGGAACTGCCTTATACTCCGTTCCGGACAATTTCATCCTGCTGCCCGTCACCAGATACCAGCCCGCTTCCAAACCGGAAAACTGTACCTTTCCGTCATTTCCCGTAGAGGTTTCACGGGTGGGAGAAATCTGATCCTTCTCCACCCCGTCTTCCAGCTCCATAGCCAGTTCCTGCCACTCCGCGTTTGTATTGTGATCCAGAGAAATATCATATCCGGCGAACGGTTCCGTCAGCCGTTTTTCTTCATCCGCCACCTGATAGATCTGGAATTTTACATTCGGATATCCATAATTCAGCGTCAGGGACGCCCCGGACGCCGCCCCGGCCATTCCAGGCTGAACCAAAGCAAAAACCATACACAGGCCGAACAGCGCGGCCCACAGCCTTCTACGAATCTTCATTTCTCATTTCCTTCCTCTTTATCTGTCTGCTCCCGTCTGTCTGCTTCTTCCGGCGGGAATTGATCTTCCGGCTTCGTTTCCTTTCGTTTTCTCTTTTTGATAACCACAGCCACTGCAATTCCTGCTGCCAGCGCCGCCGCTGCAAGCCATGGCCGGCTGCTCTCCTCTGTCAGCACACTGACTGCCGTTTTCTCCGTCTCCGGCGTGGGAATCCGGTGTCCCCTCACCAGTAGCCGTTCCGTATTGACTCCGTAGGGATAGCAGGTATACAGGGTACAATAATCCTCCCCGTCCACAATCAGCAGCGGTTCGATCTCCTCCGGCTCGGTAATGAGAATCTGATCCACCTCATAGGTCAGCACCCGGTCCAGCACCGTGAGGGAAAAGGTATCCCCCTCCTCCATCTGGTCCAGATCGGTAAACATCTTTGCCCTGACCAGCCCTGTATGGGCCGTCAGCACGCAGTGGGTGCCTGGTCCGCCGGTGGGCATGGAAGTTCCGATCCACCACCCGGCGCCCGCCTGAAGGGCCGACTCCTCCGTCCCCTGGTACACCGGCAGATGCACGGAAATCTTTTCAATATCAATATGTCCCATCATTCCAGTTCCCAGCGGATTCAGCAGCCCGGAAATCTCCTCCATCTCCTCCTCCGACACCGCAAACTGGTTGTCTTTCTCCGCCAGCCGGCGGTTATAATCCTCAGCTTCCGCCCAGAGTTCCGAGTAGTCCGCCTCCTCCCCCTGGGTCACCTGATTATACTGAGCCAGTTCCTTCTGGAGCTGCCGTCTGACATACAGATCAGACATGGTCGGGTAAAGCATCACGCCCGCCCCCACCAGAAACAGCACCCCCACCAGAACCGTGCTTAAACGGGGTTTCTTCATGTTTCCACTGTCCTTTCTCCAACAGTACGACCCGCCCCACAATCACTCTTGTGAGGCGGCTCCTGCAGTCGGAGCGGCGCAGCCGCCGGGAAGAAGCTATCTTCTTCCCGGGACGCACCTTAGATTAATTCTCATTAATCTTCTCTTTTTCTGCGGGATACTACCAGAATCACGCCTGCTGCCACGATGATGGCCGCGCCGCCGATGGTGAACATCCGGGTGCCGGCGCCGCCGGTGTGGGGGATGTTGCTGTTGGCGAAGCGGACGTTTACGATCTGGTCAGCTCCAGCCTGGTCCGGAATTTCAATCGTCAGCTCTTCCTCGCTGCACACATAACCTTCCGGAGCTTTTGTCTCTTTGATGTAATACGTTCCTTCAGCTAATCCGTTCCAGGATGCATTTCCATCTCGATCAGAGGAGAATGTATGTGCATTGATCTTATTATTTTCTTCATCTTTCTGATAAATCTCGAACTCTGCTCCCTGAAGTCCTGTAGTTGGATTATTCTGATCATATTTGAAAATATCAATTCTATAGGAGTACACTGTTACCGTGTCCTTTTCACTCTCTCCGCCCTCATATACTACCCAGGCTGTGTTGAGATACTCTCCGTTAGTTAATTTTTCCGAAGCAGTTGCTGTATACTCTACTACAATGTCAGCCGTTCCAAAATCTTCCTTCGTAAAATTTCCTGCCTTAAACAACTTCACAAGATCCATACTTACTTCAAACGTACAGTCATCTGTCGGATTGAAACTTGTCTCATAGAGAGCTTTATCGACTACGTTGCCTTTAATGGTGACGGAAATACTATTTGTGTCTAAAGTCAGCCTCTCATCCATTTCATCATGGAAGGTCAGCGTATAACTTCCCCGTCCTTCCAGGCTTAAAGCGTTTACAGGCGGCATAACGCTGGGAGTTGCCACATCATCGGGATCAAGATAATTTGTCAAATCTTCCGGGACATTGGAAGTCAGTTCAAAATCAACCGTTCCGCCCGCAGATACAGAAGTTTCTTCCTCTCCATTCGTTGTCTTGTCAAGACTAGGATAGCTGGCTTTATCTACAGCCTCTGTTCCATGAGCTGCCTTCAATGCCTTTAATCCATTAATTTCTGTCTGCTCGTACTTTTCAATATGATTCTCGTCTGAATTCTCCGCATGTGCCTGCCAACGGCTATCTGCTGCATCGTCATACCAACCGTCAATTCGATGTTCTTCTCCGTTGCAGTCTTCTCCGCCGTCCAGCGACCATCCTTTTCCTATTGCAGGAATGCCATTAACCGTTCCCCCATCTCTATTATAGATATCATCACCAGCCTGATCGGCATGATTATTATAGAGCTTTGTATTTTCGCCAAAGGTCACTGTTCCTGCATTGCAGATGCCGCCGCCGGTCTGTCCGGCGTGATTATTCATAATAACTGCATTGTCCGGCAATGTTAATACACCATAGGAACCATTAAAAATACCGCCGCCGTTACTTGTACGTTCATCATTATCGGTAATTGTAAGTTCTGCTCCATCTTCAAATGTGAATGTACCGTAGTTTTCCAGACCATTATGGAGGTTTTCTTCTATAGTTACTTTTGCGCCTGATTCAACAGTGGAAACAGTCGTGCTGTTAGCCGCACGCAAACCGCCTCCCGATGTTGATGATGCATTTCCTATGGCATTTAATACAGAAGTTCCATCCATGGACATGGTGCCAGTGTAGGTCACGCCATACATTCCATTGTCATTGGCTGTTACTATTGAGTGATTTTTAATTGTTAAATTGCCTGCAGAAAGCCCATGACTTCCATTATCATTAAAATTGACTTTGGAATGATCAATGACAAAATGAGATCCATTGGAACCATTTCCCGTGCTGTTGATAACATCCACATCTGAATTAGTGATCGTCGCGTAAAATGTACCCGTAAATCCGGAACGGTTGTGGTCGGAAACAAATGTGGAGTCTGTGATATTTACATTATATCCTCCATTTCCTCCATCCCACTCCAAAGCGTCATTGGCGTAATTCTTGATGGTCAGACTCGTGTCGTTTACCAGATTTAAAACATTATTATTGCAGAAATAAATCGCATGGGGAGAATTAGTGGTTCCCTCTGCGTCCATCGTCATATTCACATTATCCAATGTCAGAGAAGCATCTTTACTCGCGCAAATAGACATCCAACTCCACTCACCGTAAGGAGTGGATCCAATCCCATCCATCACCACATTGCAGTTTTTAAATGTCAGTGCCTTTCCCCACAGTGCAATACCACGCTGCTGAAACGTCACTGTCGGCTTCTGCGCCAATCCATCAGCCGCCCGGATCGTAAGATCTTTGCTCAGATTCAATCCGTTTGTCGTCGCATCCTGCAGCAGCTCAATCGTATCACCATCTTTTGCCGCCGCCACTGCCTCATCCAGCGTCGCATACTTCACATCACCGATCTTCGCCACAGTCCCCGCCGCAAACGCCGTCACCGGCAGCATGGCGCAGATCATGACCACAGTGAGAATCAGCGAAATGATTTTCTGTTTCATTTTCTTCATACTTTCTCTCCTTTTACTTCTCCCAGGTTACTCCCACCTGTTTTATTTGAGAAACCCGCCCGGCGGCGGCAGCCGTCCCGGCACATTCAAAGACGGCTCCTGCCGCCGGGCAGATTTTTCATACTACTTCAATTATTTCTCTCAGGCTCTGTCCGCGGTCCGCCGCTTCCACAACCACACGGCCCACGCCATCAGGAGGATTCCGCCTCCCGCAAAGCCTGCCGTTCCCGGCCCGCCGGTCTCCACTCCTTCCACCGGATCAGCCCAGGCAAAACCAAACAGCCCCAGCTCGCCGGTTTGAAACGAGGCGGTCAGCACATTCTGTTCTCTGCTTTCCTGTGCCCTGCCGGTGACGGCATCCAATACCTTCGGCGGCGACTCTCCGCCGTCAAAGTGCAGAACCTCCAGCGTTCCTTCCATATCCATATGGGGAAGACCCTTTTTCAGATGGACCTTCACGTTCGCGGAAACAGTAGAATCTCCCAGATCCGACAGAGACCACACGTCGCCGGTCCCTTTATCCCTTATCTGAATCTCATAAAAATCTGCGGAAATCACTCCCTGAGACAGGTTTCTCTGTGCGCCGTCCCATAGGGCTTCATACTCTTCTTTTCCACCAGTCTCAGATTCGCTGGCTATTTTATCCACAAAAACTTCCGCATCTTCCGACATGGTGTGGATTCCGGGAATCGTCACAGAGACAAATATCTCCTCATCCTCGTAGATTCCCGTCCATCCATCGGTCAAACACTCACCCCGGACTGCCGCGTAAGCTCCCGGCAGCTCATCCGTCTCCGTCTGAATCCAGCCGCGGCCGGTCACTGCGCACTCCACAGCCTCCGCCCACTCTTCATTCAGATCCAACGCCAGAAGGGAAATGCCGGCCTGTCCGCCTGCCGCGACAAGGAAATCTTCCGTCCCTTCCTCCGACGGCTGCCGCACAATCAAAGTGCCGTCCCTGTCGATCCGCTTGAGAGACGTTACTTCCTCCCCGGTCATATAAGCCCAGACCGCTCCAGGCCCCTGGCGGATTACCGGTTCTGGAATCTCCGCCGGAGTTGCCTCCCGGCTCTCTCCGCCGGATTCTTCCGGTTCCACCAAGTCCGCCTCTGCAGTTTCTGCCGCCTCCTGTTCTTCCACAGGACCTTTTAAATCCGTCGTCAGACCGGCTGCTATTTCTTCCATTGCGCTGTCAGTGAGCTTTACCGTCACCGGTCCGGTCAAACTGCTCTCTTCTCCGTCCGCCAGCAGTTTAAGACTTACACCTGTGTAAATCTGTTCTGCCTCCAGGCCGTTTTTCCTGAGCAGGTTTTCCCCCTCTTCTGTCAGTGGTTCCAGACGCAGCTCCAGCTCGTCCGCCTCTGGAAACGACGACGGGGGACCTGAAATCTCAACCTCCGTCCCGTGAATTCCATCTTTCAGGGTGATAATTCCTTCCCCTGTCACCTCAAATAAGAATCCCTGTTCCGCAGTGAAGGACCGCCTGTTCCAGCTCCCGGAAGCCTTTACTTTGCCGTAATAAATTCCCGGCTTCACATCCTCCGCCAGACGGTAAATACAGCTGACCCAGCCCAGATCTTCCGTTTCCTTTGCCTTTCTCGGCTTAAATCCCTTATAATCCGCTCCAAAAATCTCCAGCTCATACTGAACTCTGGCTTCCGGAATCTCCATGGCTCTGTCCCGGAACTCCCTGATGGTTTCAAGATCCTCTTCTTCCTTCCAGCTCAGCTCCGAATCCGTGGCTTTCGGATCCCCTCTCAGCTCCGAATCCGTAGCCTTTACAAGATCTGAACCGGTGGCCTCCGGATCCGTCCAAACTTCCGACGCTTTCGTTTCCTCTGTCCAGTCCTGCCAGTCCGGCTCACTCATCCAGATTTCCATCTCCAGAGGCACTCCCGTTTCCACCACATCTCCATCCCGAAGCTCCAGATTGACGTTTGGAAGACCGATGCCATAGTGGAACCGCTGGGAAGACCGGATTTCCTTTTCTCCCGCCTCTCCTCTGAAATGAAATGTGACTGAAGCCTTTGCCGGACCAGCCTCCTCTTCCGTATAAAATTCAAAAAAGATTTCCCGAAGCTCTCCCGGTTCCAGGGTAATTTCCGTAAGCGCGGAAGGATCTTCCCCGTTTTCTGCCGCGGCGTAATCCATAAATCCGCCGTTTTCCTGCTCTATGTACCGGCTGGAAAAGGTCAGCTCCCCACCGGAAATCTCCTGCCCCGTATTATTTTTCAAATACAGCGTCATAGCGGAAATGTTTCCCGGACAGACGTCGTTGTCCTCGGAAATCACGTAGATATCCACATCCTGCTGATTTCCCTCTTTGTATTTGATATTGCTTGCCGTCGCCCACAGACTGTCTTTGCCGTCATATGCAAAAGCGTCTGTCATTCCCAGCTCCGTCCCCATCCCAAGGAACGGAACATCCGCAACAACAGACGTGAACACCGCCGCAATCAGAAACGCACAGAGCCTCCGTTTTCCCGTCCGGATCCACCGCCTTCTGCCGGGCCTTTTCCTGCTCCTGCCCCTCATGCTGTCCATCCGTTCTCCTTCTTTCCTTCCATTTTTTCCCAATTAATTTTCGTAGAGTATCGTACTCTGCGAAAAAAGCACCGCCTCTGCCGTATTTCCGGCAAAAAGGCGGTGCTTCTGACTATTTATTTGACGGGAAATGAAAGAGAGAGCTTCTGCATATGATCCCGTTTCAGATCCATGGACGGATGCACATACCGGTTCATGGTAATATTTACACTGGAATGTCCCAGCAGTTCACTGAGAGACTTTATATCAAATCCCAGCTCCACACATCTGGTGGCGAATGTATGCCCTTACGGTATAATAAAGACAAACGGAAAAACCTAGTATTTTCAAGGGTTTCAGCGTTTGTCGTTGCCTATTCAATTCCTTTTCCAACCTTGATAGTTAACGAAAAATCTGTCGAATGATGGGAGGTGTTACCTAAAAGACAAAATTGAATATTACAGCAGCGGTGCGGTGTTTTACCGGACCGCTGTTTGTCAGGGCGTTTCATCTGATCTGATGGGCGCCCTTTTTTGCGCCCATTTTCAGAAGGAGGAAATTCACATGGAACTTAACGAAGAAGAAAAAAGGCAGTTGTTTCAGGTTGACGGCGACTGCCAGGCCAAAGTGCTGGATGAACTGTATATGACAGCCCGTTTT
>DXFM01000013.1 GCA_019114465.1 Candidatus Lachnoclostridium avicola | reverse complement strand
GGCAAGTTTTACTGCCTGTACTTTGTATTCATGGTCATATTTACGTGCCACTTTGAATACCTCCTTATTCTCTTGGTTTTATTATGAAATCCTTGAGAATAAGCTGTCAACTTTTTTTATACCACACCAATCGCCGGAGTGGAGGACGCCACAGAAGGACAGATCATCTACAACGGCAAAGAGTGGAAGGGGCTGAACCCGGAGATTGGAATGGTATTTCAGAAACTTGCCCTCATGTCCTTTAAGACGGTTATTGAAAATGTGGAGCTGGCTTTAAAGTTCCGGGGCATGAAAAAAGAAGAGCGCCGGGAGATTGCCAGACATTACATCAAACTGGTGGGTCTGGAGGGGTTTGAAGATTATTATCCCAGGCAGCTCTCCGGCGGCATGCAGCAGCGAGTGGGAATCGCCAGAGCCTATGCGGCGGACCCGAAGCTGCTGATTATGGACGAACCCTTCGGCAAGCTGGACGCCCAAACCAGGTACAAAATGCAGGAAGACCTGTTAAAGATGTGGGAGCAGGAGAAGCGGACGGTTATTTTCGTCACCAACAACATTGAGGAAGCCTGCTATCTGGGAGACCGGATCATCCTGCTCAGCGACTGCCCGGCCAGGGTGAAAGAGGTTTATCCCATTGATATTCCGAGGCCGAGAGATATGGTCAGCAGGGAATTCCTAGAACTGCGGACGGTGATCTCGGATAATACGGATCTGTCCATTTAATCTCAGGAGGAGAAGCGTATGCCTGAAAAAGATAACAGACCAGTAAAAGTGGAAGTGAAGAACCTGACAAAAAGGTTTGGAGATCTGCTGGTGCTGGACGATATGTCATTTAATATTCGAAAGGGAGAGTTTGTGTGCGTGGTGGGCCCCACAGGCTGCGGAAAGTCCACATTCTTAAACTGCCTGACCAGGATTCACCAGCCCAGTTCCGGAGATATTTATATCGACGGTGTGCCGGCGGACCCGAGGAAGCACAACATCTCCTTTGTGTTCCAGGAACCCAGCGCCCTGCCATGGCAGACGGTGGAGCAGAACATCGCCTACGGCCTGAAGATCAAAAAGGTGCCAAAAGATGAGATCGACCGCCGGGTGAATCAGATTCTGGATTTGATGGGCCTGCAGGAGAGCCGGAAGGCTTATCCCGGGGAACTGTCCGTTTCCGCGGAACAGCGGATCATCATCGGCAGGTCCTTTGCTATGCAGCCGGACCTGCTGCTCATGGATGAACCTTACGGCCAGATGGATGTAAAAATGCGATTCTACCTGGAGGATGAGGTGGTTCGCCTGTGGAAGGAACTGGAAAGTACAGTTATTTTCATCACCCATAACATTGAGGAAGCGGTGTATCTGGCGGAGAAAGTGCTGATCCTGACCAATAAGCCGGCCAAGATCAAGGAGGAGGTTTACATCGACCTGCCGAGACCCAGGGATATCACCTCCCCCAAATTCATTGAATACAGGAACTATATCACAGACAAAATCAAATGGTGGTAAAAGGAGGAAGGAACATGAAAGTATTGTGTATTGAAAAACCTGGAAAATTGGAGCTGAAGGAGTTTCCGAAGCCCCAGCTGCAGCCGGGACAGGCAGTGATCAAGATGGAGATGTGCGGCATCTGCGGGTCTGACGTGACGGCCTACCGGGGCGTCAACCCCACCATGAAATATCCCATCAACGGCCTGGGCCATGAGGGCGTGGGTGTGGTTGTGGAAGTGGGGGAGAATCCTGAAGGCTTAAAGGTGGGCGACCGTGTGGCTTTGGAGCCCTACGTGCCCTGCTTAAAATGTCATATGTGCGCGGAGGAGAGGTGGAACAACTGCGTGGACCTGCACGTGTGCGGAGTCCACAAGGATGGAATGATGGCGGAGTATTTCCTCCATCCCACCAGACAGTGCTTTAAGATCCCTGACGATATGACGTTCATCCACGCAGCTTTGGTGGAACCCTTCACCATCGGACTTCACGGAGCCACCAGAGCCAGAGTGAAAAAAGGCGAGCATGTGGTAGTGTTCGGCGCCGGCGTGATCGGACTGATGGCGTCCTTTGCCTGCATCAACTACGGGGCAACCCCCATTCTGGTGGACTTAATCCAGGAGAGGCTGGACGAGGCAAAGGCCATGGGTGTGCCCTACACCTTCAACTCCGGAAAGGGAGACGTGGAGGAATATCTGAAAGAGGTGACTGGCGGCAAACTGCCGGAGGCCATGATCGACTGCACCGGAGCTCCCGCTATTCTGGGCAAGATGCACGACTACGTATGCCACGGCGGACGGATCGCCCTTATCGGCTGGCCCCATGACCCGGTGATGATCAATACGGTGCGTCTCATGCAGAAGGAAATTGACGTTCTGCCCAGCAGAAACTCCAATAAGAAGTTCCCGGAGGCCATCAGACTGATCCACGAGGGCAAACTGCCGGTGGACGCTCTGACCACGAAAACCTGCAAACTGGAGGAAGTGGAGACGGTGATTCAGGATATGATCAAGAATCCTGCGGATTATCTCAAGGTAGTCGTAGAAATCTGACACTCAGGGAGGTAGGACTGTGCTGACGACAAGTTTTGAAATGCTTCAGAAAGCCTATGAGGGACATTATGCGGTTCCCGCCATCAACACTCAGGGCGGAACCTACGATATCATCCGTGCCGTCTGTATGGCGGCTGAGGAGCTGAAATCCCCCATCATTCTTGCCCACTATGTGAGCACGGGGGAGTACTCCGGACACGACTGGTTTTTTGAGACGGCCAGATGGATGGCGGAAAAAGTGTCCGTTCCCGTGGCGGTTCACTTAGACCATGGGGACAGCTTTGAGCGGTGCATGGAAATGCTGAAGATCGGATTTACCTCCATTATGTACGACGGTTCCGCTTATCCAGTGGAGGAAAATGCCAGGCGGACGGAAGAAGTGGGAAAGGTGTGCCGGGCTTTCGGCGTGCCTCTGGAAGCGGAAATCGGAGAACTGGCCAGGCTGGATGATCAGGGGCGTGCCATGGGATGTTCCAATATCGCGGATCCGGAGGTGGTGCGGCAGTATCTGACCCTGTGCCGTCCCGATTCCCTGGCCATCGGCATCGGAAATGCCCACGGCTTTTACAAGGGACCGGTGGATATCCGGGTGGAAGTGCTGGAGGAGTGCCGGAAATTTACAGACATTCCCTTTGTCCTCCACGGCTGCACTGGAATGGATGAAGGGCTGATCCGCCGGGCCATTAACGCGGGAGTGGCAAAGATTAATTTCGGAACGCAGATCCGCTGCCAGTATGTGGAGTATTTGAAGGAAGGACTGGCAGAAGGAAAGGACGAAGGCCATGCCTGGAAGCTGTCCCGGTTTGCGGAGGAAAAGCTCCGGGGAGATATCCGGGACATTATCCGGCTGGCCGGCTCAGAGGGAAAGGCTTAAGCCGGGAGGAAGCGCAGCATGATTGTGAGACTGAAAAAGGGAGAGCTGACGGCGGCAGTAGACACCATGGGCGCCCAGCTGATCTCCCTGATGGACGGGGGAAAGACGGAGTACATCTGGCAGAGAAATCCAAAAGTTTGGAAAAACTGTTCTCCCATCCTCTTTCCCATTGTGGGGAACCTGAGAAATGACAGAACCTGGATTGACGGGAAGGAGTATTCCATTGTAAAGCACGGTCCCTGCAAATCTCTGGAGTTTCGCCTCCTCTATCAGACCGGCTGGGAGGCGGTATTCGGCCTGTACCAGGACAGCTTTCCTGCCGGTACCTACCCCTGGAAATTTGAACTGCGGGTGAGATATCGCCTGGAGGAGACTGGCCTGACGGCGGTACTGGAGGTGAATAACCGGGATGAAGAAGATATCTGGTACTGTCTGGGATTTCACACCGGCTTTAACTGCCCGCTGAAAGCGGGAGAGAGATTTGAGGATTATTATCTGGAGTTTCCGGAGCATCAGGAAAAAGGCTACCGGGGATATGACACGAAGAAGCTGGAATTCGACCGTTCAGAGGAACATCCATTTCCGGGAGCGGACGGGAAAACCATTTCCCTTACCAGGGAGCTGTTTGCGAACGACGCCATCTGGTTTGACCAGACTCCATCCAGAAAGGTGGCCTTAAAGAGCAGAGCGGGAGAGAAGGGCGTGGAAGTAGAATTTTCCGACTTTGACACGGTGGCCTTCTGGACCACTCCCGGCGGAGAAGGCACCTTCCTCTGCGTGGAACCCTGGAACGGCTCGGCGGTCTGCTCCGACGAAGATGATGAGTTTCTTCACAAGAACCACCTGCAGAAACTGGAGAAGGGAAGGTCCAAAACCTATTCCATGACCATTACCCTGCTGTGACGGCGGCAGAGAGAAAAGAGGGAAGACAATGGCATTAGTATCATTAAAACCGATTATCGACGCGGCTCTGGATTACGGCTATGGCCAGGGCGCGTTTAATGTAAATGCGGTGGCCCAGGCAAAGGCTGTAATTGAGGTTCATGAGATGTTCCGGGCCCCGGCGGTGCTTCAGGGCGCCGACCTTGCCAACGGCTTTATGGGCGGCTGCGTGGATTTTAAAAACGCCACTCTGGAGGACAAAAAGAGGGGAGCCAGATTAATCGCGGACGCGGTAAAAAAATACGGGGAGAACGCCAGCATTCCGGTGGTCCTCCATCTGGATCACGGACGGGATTTTGACTCCTGCAAGGCGGCCATCGACGGGGGCTACACCTCGGTGATGATCGACGGCTCCTCCCTGGAGTTTGACCAGAATGTGGAGCTGACCAGAGAGGTGGTAAAATACGCCCACGGGAGAGGCGTCAGCGTGGAAGGCGAGCTGGGAGTGCTGGCTGGAGTGGAAGATCACGTGTTTGCCAGCAATTCCACCTACACCAACCCCTTAAAGGCAGTGGAATTTTTCAAGAAGACCGGGGTGGACGCCCTGGCTATCTCTTACGGTACCATGCACGGGGCATCCAAGGGAAAGGATGTAAAGCTGAGAAAACAGATTCCCATCGCCATTCGGGAGTGCCTAAATCATGAGGGCATCCGGGGCGGCCTGGTGTCCCACGGCTCATCCACCGTTCCCAGATACATTGTGGATGAGATTAACGCCCTGGGAGGAAATATTCAGAACGCTCACGGCATTTCTCTGGAGGAACTGAAAGAAGCCATCAAATGCGGCATTAACAAGATCAACGTGGATACGGATATCCGACTGGCAGTGACCAGAAATATGAAGGAGCTGTTTGCCGGCAGTCCAAAGCTCCAGGAGAGCCCGTCCATCGGCGGCGTTTACCGTCTGCTGGAGGAAAACAGGGACCAGTTCGATCCCCGGGTATTCCTGCCGCCGGTGATGGATACGGTGATGTACGGAAACGTGCCGGATGAGGATGTGGCCCGGCTGATGGAATGTGTGGAAAAGGGTGTGAAGGAGGCTGTGGGTACCCTGATTGTGCAGTTCGGCGCTTACGGCAAAGCTCCCCTGGTGAAGCAGCCTACGCTGGAGGAAATGAAGGAATTTTATAAGAACGCCGGATGCTGACGTTCTATGGAGGGAACATGACAGGAAATGTGCTGGTTGTCCACGGGGGAGGACCGACCCCCGTGATGAACGCCTCTTTATACGGGGTGATCATGGAGAGCAGAAAGCATCCGGAGATCGGGTGCGTGTACGGGGCCCTCGGCGGGATGGAAGGAATTTTTAAAGAGAGATTTGTCAATCTCTCCCAGGTGGATGACGCGGTTCTTCAAAAGCTCCTGGAAACTCCCGGAACGGCCATCGGCTCCTCCCGTTATCCGGTGACGGAAGAAGATTACGAAAAAACACCGGAAATCATGAAAAAGTACAACATCCGGTATATTCTGCCCAACGGCGGAAACGGAACCATGGATACCTGCGGCAGAATCTATCAGGCGTGCGTAAAGGAAGGATACAGTGATCTGCGGGTGGTGGGAATTCCCAAAACCATTGACAACGATCTGGCAGTGACCGACCACACTCCCGGTTATGGAAGTGCCGCGCGGTACATGGCGGCTTCTGTGCAGGAGGTGGGAGCAGACGTACGTTCCCTTCCCATCCATGTGTGCGTGATGGAGGCCCTGGGCCGGAACGCCGGCTGGATCACCGCCGCTTCCGCCCTGGCGCGTAAGAAAAAGGACGACGCTCCTCATCTGATTTATCTGCCGGAGCGGCCCTTTGACGAGGAGCAGTTTTTAAAGGATGTAAAAGAACTCTATGACCGCCTGGGCGGCGTAGTCGTGGTGGTCAGTGAGGGGTTGAAGAAGGCGGACGGAACGCCTATTGTGGATCCCATCTTTAAGACGGAGCGGGCCGTTTACTATGGGGATGTGAGCGCCCATCTGGCCAATCTGGTGATCCGCCGGCTGGGGATCAAGGCAAGAAGCGAAAAGCCTGGCCTCTGCGGGCGGGCCTCCATCGCCTGGCAGTCCCCGGTGGATCGGGAGGAGGCAGTCCTGGCGGGAGCCGAGGCGCTAAAAGCCGCTCTGGAAGGCCATACGGGAGTGATGGTGGGATTTAAGCGGAGAGAAAGTCAGGAATACGGAATCGACACTTTCCTGATTCCCATTGAGCAGGTGATGATGGTGGAGAAGACCATGCCGGACGAATTCATCAGCCCGGAAGGCAATGATGTGACGGCGGCGTTCACCGACTGGTGCCGGCCGCTCATCGGTCCGGAACTGAGAGATTTCGTGGATTTTCAGGCTGGAAATGAGGGAGAAAAATGAAGCATATTTTTTTGAATCTGAAGCGCTTTGACATTCCCAGAGACTGGGGCGGCGTCAACAGCATCGCGGAGCCGGCAGACTGGGGCGGATATATTGTGAATCATACCCAGGACGGCGTGAAAGAGCTGCTGGAGGCAGCGAAGGAAGAGACAGAATTCGTCATGTACGTTCCAGAGGCTCATGTGATTCCTGCGGTGCAGGCCAAAACAGCGGACAGCCCGGTGGTCATCGGCTGTCAGAGCGTGTTCCGGGATGACGTGGCGGAAGGCCACAATTTTGGAGCATTTACTTCAAACCGCACGGCAAAGGCCATGAAAGCCCTGGGCTGCGGCAGCGTGCTCATCGGCCACTGTGAGGAGAGAAACGACAAGGCCGGTATTCTGGCGGAGGCCGGAGTGACGGATACGGCGGCGGTAAACCGCCTGTTAAACCAGGAGGTATGCCGGGCAGTGGAAGCCGGCCTTTCCGTCCTCTACTGCATCGGGGAGAAGGCGGAAGAGCAGGACCGTTGGAAGGAAGTGCTGCGGGAGCAGATTGAGACGGGGCTGGCGGGAGTGCCGGAAGCGGCGCCGGTGGTGATCGCCTATGAGCCGGTGTGGGCCATCGGGCCGGGAAAGATTCCGCCGGATCAGGCATATATCACAAAGATCGCAGATTACGTAAAGGAAGTATCCGGAGGCCGGGATGTGGTCTACGGCGGCGGCTTAAAGCAGGACAATGCGAAGATGCTGTCGGAGATCCCGTCCATTGACGGAGGGCTCATCGCCCTGACCCGATTTTCCGGTGAGATCGGCTTCTATCCGGAGGAATATCTGGAAATTGCGGGAATTTATCTGGGCGTAAGGTAAACGCTGGCCCTGCAGAAAGTCAAATGCCCCGTGCGAAGGCGCCGGGGCGGAAATAGAATGAGGTATTGATAATGAAAAATTTACAGTTTGAATACGGCTACGGCCTGATGAACGCGTCCCTTCCGGATAATACGGATGTATTTATTCCGGGAGTGACGGTACCGGATCCGCCCTATATTCCGGAGGACCAGCTGGAGGAAGCATATTTAAAATCCATCCGCAACCCCATCGGAATGCCGCCTCTTTCGGAGCTGGCCCACAAGGGCACCAAAGTGACCATCGTATTTCCGGACATTGTAAAGGGAGGGCTTCAGCCCACCTCGCACCGGAAAATGTCTATCCGGATCATTTTAAACGAGCTCTATCACGCAGGTGTGGAGAAGAAGGATATTATGCTTATCTGCTCCAACGGACTTCATCCGAAGAACAAGATTCCCCAGCTGCGGGCCATTCTGGGAGATGAGCTGTTCAATGAGTTCTGGTACACAGGACAGATTATCAACCATGACAGCGAGGACCATGAGCACATGGTCAACTGCGGGTTCACAGACCGGGGAGATCCGGTGTACTTAAATAAATATGTTCACGACTGTGACCTTCCCATCCTGATTGGCCACACTCAGGGCAACCCATACGGCGGCTATTCCGGCGGCTACAAACACTGTGCCACCGGCTTGAATCACTGGACGTCCATCGCGTCCCACCATGTGCCCCAGGTAATGCACCGGGCGGATTTCACTCCGGTGAGCGGCCATTCCCTCATGAGAACGAAATTTGACGAGATCGGAATGAAGCAGGAAGAACATATGGGCAAGAAATACTTCTGCTGTGACGCCGTTTTGGACACCCAGTCCAGGCAGATTGAGATTAACTCCGGCTATGCGGCGGAAATGCAGCCCATTTCCTGGAAGATGGCGGACAAGAGGACTTACGTTCCCTTCGCGGAGGAGAAATACGATATTATGGTATTCGGCATGCCCCAGGATTTCCATTACGGAAACGGTATGGGCACCAACCCCATCATGATGATGCAGGCCCTGTCCGCCCAGGTGATCCGACACAAACGGGTGATGAAGGAAAACTGCGTGATCATCTGCTCCTCCATCTGTAACGGTTACTTCCACGACGAGCTGTGGCCCTATCTGAGGGAATGCTATGACATGTTCCAGCACGACTACATGAACGTGCTCACGGACATGAACCGGTACGGAGAGTATTTTGCCACCAATGAGGAGTATATCCGGAAATACCGGTACTGCAATGCCTTCCATCCCTTCCACGGCTTTTCCATGATGAGCTGCGGCCAGATCGCGGAGATGAACACGGCGGCCATTTACATTGTGGGAGCTCAGGAGCCGGGCTACGCCAGAAGCATGGGCTTGAAGACCAGAGCTACGTTCGAGGAGGCGCTGGCAGACGCTATGAAGAAGTACACCGGCCCCAATCCCAGAATTCTGGCCCTTCCCCAGACCTACAAGCTGGCGGCGGTTCATCTGATGCTGAAAGATCAGGTGTGTGACGGAACCAACGGCTGTGCCCACCCGGATGCGTACATAAAATAATAAGGAAACAGATGCCCCGCTGCGAGGATGTCCCCGCAGGCGGGGCATCTGTTTTTTGCAAATTTGTCTGGAGTATCCTGGACCTGTGGAGTATAATGAGGTTATCAAAATAAAATCCCAGGGAAATGTGGATAAGGAGAACGAATCATGAAACAGCTGTGGAAAAAATTTGATAAATTAAGCGACGACGCCTACATGAGTATAGCAAGACAGGAGAACCGGATGGACCTCTGGGATCAGGGCTTTGAGACTCTGCTGGAGATCATCCGTACCGGCCGGGCCCAGGATCCGGGTTTTGCCAGGGAGCTGGTCCAGCTGGACGACGACACGGATTTTGAGCACAATGTGTGCGACTGGCTGGCGGATTATCTGGATGAGCTGGACGAGCAGAAACAGTATGAAAAGCTGGAGGATACCTGCCGGGGAATTCTGGAACTGTTTGACTGGAAAGCAGATTCTCCCTCGGACATCCGTTTTCAGATCAGCCTGGCTCTGCGGGCCCAGGGAAAGAAGGAGGAGGCTCTGGATTTCTGCCGTGACTGGTACGGGGAGGAGCCGGACAATACTCTGGCGGGAGCCGCGCTCATTTACTGCCTGATTGAGTCCGGAGATATGGACGAAGCGGAGGAGATTGTGGACCGCTACATCGGGGAGAATACAGCCTGTGATGACAACAACGATGTCATCTTTATGGCAGCCATTGCTCTCTGCCAGGCAAAAGGCGACAAGGAGAGAGAGGAGAGTCTTGCCGGACGGCTGAAGATTTATGAGAAAGAGGTGGAAGCTCTGCTCACCGGCGGGCTGGATTTTAATGGAGATGAAGAGTGGTTTTGACGCACCTTCGGCGGCGGAAATGGAAAATAAACGAAAAAGGAGAATCAGCATGGATACTGCGAATTTTAAATGGACCAGGGAACCGGAAAGCTTTCAGATAAAGGGGGACGTGATCCAGATTGTGACCAGGCCCCACACGGATCTGTGGCAGAGAACCTATTACCATTTTCAGAATGATAATGCCCCTGTTTTTCAGATGGAAACGGAGGAGCCATATTTCAGCTTTGTGGTCAAAACAGATTTTTCTGACAGCCACCACCGGTTTGACCAATGCGGGATCGTCATGTACCTGGACAGCGAAAACTGGCTGAAAGCGTCTGTGGAATATGAGAATGGTGAATACCAGCATCTCGGCAGTGTGGTTACCAATCAAGGATATTCCGACTGGGCAACCACGGAGATCGACGCTTCCGTCAAAAGCATGTGGTACCGGTTCAGCCGCAGGGAGGATGACTACCGGGTGGAATGTTCGGAAGACGGGATTGTTTTCCGGCAGATGCGGATCTGCCATATGTGCAAGGGCGGGGGAAGGATCCGGTTTGGAATTTATGCCTGTTCGCCGGAGGATTCCTCCTTCCGGGCGGAGTTTTCCCATATGGAGCTGACGGAGTGCTGCTGGATGCCCCATGACGGCCAGCAGCCGGATTAAGGAGGTACGAAAATTGCAGGTATTTGAGGGGGAGGAAAAGCTGTTAAAACACGCGGAGAGCTTTTCCAGGAGAGTGGAGAAAATCAATGACCGGGTGTATTTTTTCGCAGGTTTCGGCGGCTCTAATATGACCGCCGTGATCGGTGGGGACAGCTGCGTGCTCATCGATACCCTGAACGGAAAAGAAGTGGCGGAAGCGGCTTTGACGGAGCTTAGAAAGATCACAGACAAGCCGGTGAAGACCATTATTTACACCCACACCCATTTTGACCATACGGCCGGGGCGGGAGTATTTGCGGAGAAGGATACGGAAATCATTGCCCACACCTACAAAACCCAGGTGTATGGCAGCAGTCAGCTCATCGGCCACATCAGTCAGAAACGGGGAATGCGGCAGTTTGGTCCCACCCTTACGAGGGAGGAGAGCATCTGCATTGGAATCGGCATCTGGAACAACCCGTTCAGCACCCGGGCCATGCTCCCGCCCAACCGTCTGGCGGACGGAGAAAAGAACGTGATTTCCCGGGCGGGGATGGAGTTCCAGCTGGTGGCGGCTCCCGGGGAGACGGACGATCAGATGTTTGTGTGGATGCCGGAGTTTGGCATTCTCTGCTGCGGGGACAACTACTATGAGTCCTGGCCCAACCTCTATGCCATCCGGGGAAGCCAGTACCGGGACATCAGCTCCTGGATCGATTCCCTGGGGAAAATGCTGGAGTACCCGGCGGAGATTCTCATCCCTGGTCATACGGCGGTGATCCGGGGGAAAGACCGGATCCGGGAGACTCTGACCAATTACCGGGACGCTATCCAGTATGTGCTGACGGAAACCTTAAAGGGGATGGATCGGGGGCTGACTCCCGACGAGCTGGCGGAGACGGTGGTGCTGCCGGAACCTTTCGCGTCCCTTCCCTATCTCCAGGAATACTACGGAACGGTCCGCTGGACGGTTCGGGCTATTTTCACCGGCTATCTGGGCTGGTTTGACGGAAATCCCACCAATCTGGGAAGTCTTCCGAAGAAGGAAAAAGCGGACAATCAGATCCGCATGATGGGCGGAGCGGACCGGATCAGAGAGGAAATCACCGCCAGCCTGGCGGACGGCCGGTACCAGTGGGCGGCGGAGCTGTGCGACATTCTGCTGGACTCTGATTCCCGCTGCCTGGATGTGAAGAGGATGAAGGCGGAAGCTCTGGTGGGTCTGGGGCGGATGCAGACCAGTGCCAACGGCAGACATTATTATCTGGTGTGCGCGAAAGAACTGGAAAAAGAGGCGGAAGAAGAAAAATAAATGACAGAAACGAGCGGGGGGCTGCCGGCGGGGCGGTCTCCCGTTTTTGCGCGATACGCCCGGCGAGCGGCCGCCATGCCTGCCGTATGGGGAACCGTCGCGCCCGTGTGGGCCCGTCCACTGCCAGGCAGTTTTGTCTGTTCGCCGGAGAAAAATGAAGATATTTTACAAGCCACCGGAAAAGGTGAGGTGATATAATGGGGCACATATGACAGCCCGGCGGGGAGAGAGGAGGAAGCAGATGGACAGGGCAGTAAAAAAGGCGGTCTATGATCCGGATCTCCATCTGGAGGCGTACCGTTTTGAGGGAGTGGTCCAGCCTTTTCCCAGCCATTTTCACGACTATTATGTGATCGGCCTGGTGGAGAGAGGAGAGCGGAACATGATCTGCTGGGGGAAAGAATATCTCATCGGGGCGGGGGACATCCTGGTATTCCACCCGGGGGACAGTCACTCCTGCGTTCAGTCGGGCGGGGAGACTATGGACTACCGGGGAATGAACCTTTCCAAACCGGTGATGGCGGAGCTGGCCGGAGAGATCACCGGCAGAGAAGGGCCGCCTCTGTTTGGCGCCGCGGTGATCCGGGATGAGGAGGTCCGCTGCTGTTTCCGGAGCCTTCACGGACAGGTGATGGCTGGAGAGACAGGATTTTGCAAGGAAGAGAATCTGATTCTGCTGCTCTCTCTGCTGATGGAGCGGTGGGGGCAGGCAGGCGGGGAGACGGTCCCGGACTGGGAGGAGAAAATCAGAAGCGCCTGCCGCTTTATGGAAGATCACTGCGGGGAACGGATCCGTCTGGACGAGATCTGCCGCCACGCCGGTTTAAGCAAATCCACCCTGCTGCGGGCCTTTACCCGGGCGAAGGGAGTCACCCCCTACTGTTATCTGGAAAATATCCGGGTGGAAGCGGCGAGGAAGCTGCTGGAGCAGGGCGCGGCGCCGGCGGAGGCCGCCCTGAGCGCCGGATTTTCCGATCAGAGTCATTTTACCAATTATTTCAGCCGTTTTATCGGCCTGTCTCCCGGTGCCTACCGGGATATATTTTGGAAAAGAGGAGAGAACAGTCATGGATCTGAAAAATGAGAAATGTGTCATGGTAATTGATGAGAACCTGCCTGCCGGGCTGATTGCCAACACGGCGGCGATCATGGGAATCACTTTGGGAAAACAGCTTCCGGAGGTAGTGGGGGCCGACGTGACGGACCAGAGCGGCAACTGCCATCTGGGGATCATAGAATTCCCCGTCCCCATACTGAAAGGCTCCCCGGAGATCATCCGGAATATCCGGGAAAAACTGTACGAGCCGGAATTTCAGGAGGTGGCCGCTGTGGATTTTTCCGATCTGGCCCAGAGCTGCAAGACCTATCTGGAATTTACGGAAAAAATGGCCGGGACACCGGAAAACCAGCTGAATTATTTCGGCCTGGCTCTCTGCGGGCCGAAAAAGAAGGTGAACCGGCTGACGGGGAGCATGCCGCTGCTGCGATGAGGAAGGGGCTAGCAGTAGAAGAAATATAAATTAATATTGATTTTGTTATTGGGGATGAAAAGTGTATACTATTAGCAGGAAAAAACTCTGGAGCTACGGAAGTGATTTGTGCTAGGAAAGAGGCGTGATGGTATGCTGTTGGTTTCTTTAACAGAAGACCAGATAAAGACAGTGTCAAATCGTATCAGCGATCTAGCTTTTGATTATATGCTGATATATGGAATTGACATTTCCCCTGTGATAACTAACACGGATCATTTCAATTACTGGGTAGACAATCTGCCCTATTACCGCAGTGTCAGAGATGAAGGGGTAAAGATTAGTGCATAATAAAATATAGATTTTCTCCTGCGGAGGAAACTTACAGGAATGCAAAAATGTGCTATGATAATGGCTTTTACAGAGACTGCATTAATCGATCCTATTAAGCAGTGTTTTACGGGGTACGTGCCGTTCTTGCTTTAAAAAGCATAGATTTTAAACGGCATAAAGATGTGGTAGCATTTTTTAATAAAGAATATGTTGCAACTGGAAAATTTCCTGGAGAAATGGGTAGACGTCTGGCTAGATTAAAAATGAAAAGGGAAGAGAGTGATTATAATGATTTTTTCATTGCATCTGCAGGTGAGGCAAAAGCCCAGCTAGAATCTGTAGAATATATTCTGCCGCTCATAAAGGAATATCTGGAAAAACATAATGTGAATTTTGATATATAAGTCCCCGGCCGGAGCCCATTTCTCTGCTCCAGCCGGGGACCTTTCCTATTTCTCGTCCTTGCTGCAGATCTGCAGCCGGTGCTGGTATTTTTCCTTTGTCGCCATTCCACCGCGGATGTGTCTCTCAGACTTGTTAATATCCAGTACCACCCGGGCACGGGCGGCCAGTGACGGGTTGATGTGTTCCAGACGGTCGGTGACGTCCTTGTGAACCGTACTCTTACTGATTCCAAACTTCTTCGCCGTCTGCCGGACTGTGGCATTGCAGTCTATGATGTAATTGGCAATGGCTACCGCCCGCTCTTCGATATATTCTTTCACGGAAATCCCCCGGAAATCTTGTTTTTACATCCTATTCATTCCCGGGGAATTTTATACATACGCCGTCGATTTATGATTCTTTGTCGGAACTGCGGCGGGGGAGCTTTGAGGAGATCCAGCCAGGCATCTCCTTCGGTACATGGACCGATATTCCAAATAACAGATGGGCCAGCCAGATCATAAACACCAGCACCAGTATGGGAATCACACATGAGGTGACGATCATGACGGCAACGGTCTCAATGTAGTAGTTCAGCAGGTTTTCTCCCTTCTCCAGCACCCCGGTCACTCCGTCCTTGATTTTGGACAGGGCTTTATCCAGAAAATTGCCTTCGGAGTCGGAGGTTTCGTCAATCTCTTCGGTGATATCCTTGGCTTCTTCCACTGCGCTTTCCACGCTGACATTGTAGATCTCTTCCACCATGGCGGAGACCTTCATGCTCACTGGGATGATCAGAAACAGGATCAGTCCGAAGGCTGCTACCTTTCCTGCCAGTATTTTTAATGCCGATCGGTTCAGGCAGATCCCGATTATAAGCAGAATGCAGGCCGCCGGGATCAGTACGGAGAAGGCGGCGTAGCCTGTGAGCGAAACCAGGATCTTCTCCAGAAAGATAACGATCAGAATTACCAGAAAATAGGAGGTCAGATCCACCAGTTTGTTGGCCACCGGCGTTGTAGAGTCCCCCGGAACTGCCGCAAGGGCAGCCGAAGCGGCTGTGGAAGCCGCTGTCAGCTTCAGGACGTCCGCTTTCTTGTCATCCAGCGCCTGTATGGTTTTTGCGTGGGTTTCAGGGTCGCCGGCCTTCTTTGAAATCACGTTCACCGAAAGCAGCAGTACAGCCAACAGCAGCAATACTGATATCACCTTTTTCACATTCATCTTTTGCATAATTTGTTTCATTTCCCTGTTCTCCTCTCACTGAGTCATTTTTCCTGTACAGTATACAACAAAACCTGCGCCTGGAATACGGTTTCGCAGTTTCATTTTCCGTTCGCCTCCTTCATGAGCTCTCTCTGCATGCCTTCCCGGATTTCCCGGATCCGCTCCACATACGTTTTTCCGCCCTTGTAAATCAGGATCTGCCATATCTGTTCCAGGACCGGCGGATCGTAAATGCGGTGATTGCCCGCATCTCTGCCGGTGACAAGAATTCCCTCCTCATCATAGTACTGCAGGGTTCGTTTGCTCACCCCCGCAAGCTGGCTTGCCTCTTTGATCTTCTTCATCACGGTCTTTCCTTTCTCCGTGTACCAGAGTATATGTCATTACGTCAGCGTGATGGCAATACTCATTTACGGAATTATTTATGATTGGCTGCGCAAAAGACCGTGCAGATTTCGCGAAGCGCCGGATTCCGTTTTCAACTCCCCATTGACATTCTCCCCAATCCGCCTTAATATATTTAGGAACCGAAGTAATTGCGGAGAGGAGATATGATCATGGAAACAGGAAAAATGATCAACCAGATTTCCAACCGGCTGCGCCGCCGTTCCAGGCAGGTGCAGGAGGCCATCGGCATCAGCGGGGCCCAGGGAAATATTCTGGACTATATTCTGGTGGAGAGCAGGCAGAGAAGCGTCTATCAGAAGGAGATTGAAAAGGAGTTCGGCCTGCGGCCGTCCACGGCCACGGAGGCCTTAAAGCTGCTGGAGGAAAAGGGACTGATCTGCCGGATCCCGGAAGAGAAAGACGGGCGGTACAAGCGGATCGTATTTACGCCGAAGGCGGAGGCAGTGCAGGATGCCCTGCGGCGGGAAATCGAGGAATCGGAGGCGATTCTTCTTCAGGGAATTGCGCCGGAGGAGAAAGAGCTTTTTCTGGAAATAGCAGGAAGGATGTTAAGAAACCTGGACGAGAGGGAGGACAGACATGGAAAAACAGGGATATGAGCATGAGCTGATGAGCTCTATGAAGGTGTCAAAGGCGGTGGCCGTCATGGCCGTCCCCAGTGTGATCAGCAGCCTGGTGACGGTTCTCTACAACATGGCGGACACTTTTTTTGTGGGGCAGACAGGGGATCCCCTTCAGGTGGCGGCGGTGAGTCTGACCAACCCCATATTTATTTTGATGATGGCTTTTGCCAATATGTTCGGCATGGGCGGAAGCACTGTGCTGTCCATGGCCATGGGGGAGAAAAATGAGAAGCGGGTGCGGGCGGCATCCTCTTTT
Organism: Candidatus Lachnoclostridium avicola; assembly: GCA_019114465.1. GTDB lineage: Bacteria > Bacillota > Clostridia > Lachnospirales > Lachnospiraceae > Lachnoclostridium_A > Lachnoclostridium_A avicola. The sequence goes on along the minus strand of DXFM01000013.1, from coordinate 76,315 downwards.
GTGACCTACGCTTCTGTATTTGTGGGCCTGGTTTTTGCCGCCCTGCTGATCTTGTTTATGGATCCCATTCTCGCGGTGTTCGGGGCGGACGCGGAGACTTATGAATTTGCCAGGGGATACACCCTGCACATTGCCTGGGGTGCGCCTTTTATCATCTGGTCGGCGGCAGCCAGCTTCATTGTGCGGGCGGAGGGCGCCAGCCGGGAGGCCATGGTGGGAAGCATGATCGGTACCATCGCCAACATTGTGCTGGATCCCATTTTTATCAGCGTGCTGGGACAGGGAACGGCCGGGGCGGCCATCGCCACTTCCCTGGGAAATATTATGGCCAGCCTTTACTATCTGTGGTATTTTCTGAAAAAGAGCCGGGTTCTCTCCATCTCATGGAAGGATTTTACCTGGAAAAACGGCATTCTCACCAGAATCTGCTCCACCGGTCTGCCCACGGCCATCTTTTCGGCCCTGATGAGCGTTTCCACCATCGTGCTGAATCAGATGCTGGTGGTTTATGGAAACGCGCCGGTGGCGGCCATCGGGATTGTGTTCAAGGCAAATATGTTTATCACCTTCCTCCAGATGGGGCTGGCCAACGGAGTTCAGCCTCTGCTGGGCTATAATTACGGCTCCGGGGACGGAAAGCGGTTCCGGGCGGTGGAGAGTTTTACGAAAAGAAGCTGCCTGGTGGTGGGAATTCTGGCCACCCTGCTGTACTTTGCTCTCCGGGAACCCATCATCCGCCTGTTTATCAACGACGACGAGGTGGTGGCCTACGGCGTGGAAATGCTCACGGCCTATATGCTGTCCGGGCCTGTGATCGGTTTCCTCTTTGTGAACATGAACAGTCTTCAGTCGGTGGGGCACGCCCTTGAGGCCACGGTGCTGTCTGTGCTCCGCCAGGGAGTGCTGCTCATTCCCCTGCTGTATCTGCTCCAGGCCATGTTCGGCCTGACTGGAGTGATCTTCGGACAGTCGGTGACGGACTACGCGGCGGTGATCCTCTCCGCAGTTTTGTGGAGGCGGGTGCGGGCAGGACTGCCCGGGGGAAAGGCTGCCGGCTCCGGGACAGTGTCCGCCTGATGGAAAAATGAAATTGACTGCTTTACCTTTTGGGTCTTCGGCTGTATCATAGTTTTAAGGTCAATTCTATGGAAGAGACGGGAGGGAAGGGATGGAGCGGGACATTGATTATGTAATTGCGGTGGCGGAGTGCGGGAGCATTTCCCAGGCGGCGGAGGTGCTGTACATCAGCCAGCCGTCCCTAAGCCGCTATCTGTCCAGCCTGGAAAACGAGCTGGGGGTGGCTCTGTTTATCCGGACGATCAACGGGACAGAGCTGACGGAAGCAGGGAAACTCTACGTGGAGTACGCCAAAGAGATCCGACGTCTCCGGGGCACTCTGAAGGCGAAGCTGCGGGAGATGCAGAAATCAGAGGCCAGAAGAATACGGATCGGGATGACTTTAAACGCCGTCTCTCTCTCCGCCTTCAATGTGGCGGAGAAAGTGAGAGAGAAGTATTCCGACTGTGACGTGGAATTATTCAACCTGATGTCAAAGGATATTCCTGCCACGCTGAAGGAGGGAAAATACGATTTTGCCATCGGGCCGGATCTGGGATGGCCCCAGGAACTGGTCTTTGACAAATTTTATCAGGATGCGCTGATCCTGGTAGTGCCGGAACGGTATAACATAGAACCATATGCGGAATATCGAGAGGGTTTTCCTTTGCCGCTGGTTGATCTGCGCACGCTTCCGGAGATGGATTACATTCTGCAGGATGACACGACAGCGGTGCGCAAGGTATTTGATCGGTTTTGCCAGGAGCTGGGATGCAGGATTGAGCCGAAGCTTCAGGTCACCAGCAGTACCATTGCCATACAGGCAGCGGAGAACCAGATGGGATGTTGTGTTGCCGCGCTGGGTCATCTGGCTTTTCTGAATCATCGGGAAAGGCTGAGGTTTTATCAGATAGGAGACAAAAATTGTTCTTCGGCGGGAGTGATCCGGCTGAGGGGGAAAAAACTTCTGGAGGAAGAAAAATACTGCATTTCCTGCATAAAAAAAGCCATGATGGAAGGTGAACAGGAGATCCTGAAACGGATTCGGGGGGTATAGCATTCTGCTATACCCCCATTTTTTTCCGGCATTGGCAAAAAACAGAAAATTCCCTTATACTGAAATCAACAGATGAAAGCTGCCCGGCCGGACAGAAGGTTTCAAGATACGTATAAGGAGGATTTTTTATGAGTATGACACTACTGTGGGCGCTTGTATGTCTGGTGATTTTTGTGGTAATTTTAGCCCATCCCAAGCTGCCCAACTGGATGACATTTGTCTGTCTGGCACCGGTGGCTTTATTTACGGGAATTATGGGCAGCAGCGATATTTACGCGGTGCTGAACAGCTCCAGCCTGCATCTGATGATCATTATCTGTATGTTTTCCGGTATGATCGCCGCAACAGGGCTGGATGTGGTGATCGGAGATTTTGTGGACCGGGTGACCAGTTCCCAGACGGGAGCCAAAAAGGAAATGATGATTTTTGCCATCGTCTACCTCACATCCGGACTGATTTCTACTGTGCTTCAGAACAGCTATGTGGCCCTGGCCTTCCTGCCGGTGCTGCGGAGCATCGCAAAGAAGAACCGGATCAGCCTCTCCAAGCTGGTGCTGTTTGTAATCTACTCCACCACTCTGGGCGGCGCCGTGACCCTGATCGGAACGCCCACCAACGTGTACGCCAACACGGCTCTGGAGGAAGCGGGACTGCCCCTGTTCGGCCTGCTGGATTTTGCCTGGGTGGCCGTTCCCATTTTCATCATCGGCGGAATCTACATGGTGGTCATGAACCGCTGGTGCGCCTCCTACGATGACTACGGCGAGGAGATGGTGGAAAAGCAGCTGACAAAAGAGCAGAAGAACAAGCAGAAGGTTGTGGGAATCGCGTTCCTGGTGTTTATCATCGCCCTGGTGCTGGGTTCTCTGGGAGTAATCTCCATTGATCCCAACTTTGTGGGCTACGCCATGATCGCCATTGCCGTTCTCTCCACCATCGTGACGCCGAAGGAAGTGCTGAGCTCCCTGGACGTGAACATGGTAATCTTCTGTGCCGGCATCAACCTGATGATCGCCATCATGAACCAGAGCGGTTTGGGAAATCTGTTCGGCGACATTATTGTAAATCTCATCGGAGAGTCCAGGAACCTGTACGTGATCACCGCCATTGTCTGCATCGGAGCGTCGGTGGCCACTCAGTTTATGAACAACATGGCCTGCGCCGGAATGCTGGCCCCGGTGGGCATCTCCATCGCGGAATCTCTGGGAGCCAATCCCCAGGCCATTGTGCTGGCCATCGCCATCGGCGCCGGATGTTCCTATTTGACGCCTATCGCATCCGGAACTAACCAGACCATGATGCTGTTCACCAAGCTGAAATTCCAGGATTTCACCAAATTCGGCTGGCCGCTGCTGATTATTTCCTGGATCTGCTGCGTGCTGATTCTGCCCCAGGTATTCCCCTTCTTCTGATCTGACGGGGAACCAGTTATCAAAAGAGAACGGAGGAGACAACTAATATGAAAAATGAACTGAGACGATCCGCTCCGGCCGCCCAGGGGGTGGCGGCGGAGCACATCATTGATTTTCTCAATGCCTGTGAAAAGGTGGATTCTGAGATCCACGGGATCATGATTGCGAGAAACGGCCAGGTGATTTTTGAGGCTTACAATGCCCCCTACGCCGCGGATATTCCCCATATCATGCACTCGTTTACAAAGATTCTCACCAATACGGCGGTGGCCCTGGCCTATTCCGACGGGCTGCTGAAGCTGGACGATCCTTTGTTAAAATATTTTCCCGAGTATGAGGCCACGGCCAACCAGTATCTGAGAAAATGCACCATCCGGAATCTGATTACCATGAGAAACGGACAGGAGAGAGGGATCGGCGGAAATGAGTGGCGGCCCTTAAAGACCAGCTGGAAGGAAGCCTATTTTAAAGTTCCCTTTGACAAGGAGCCGGGAGAAACCTATATGTACTCCAGCGGAAACAGCTATATCCTCTCCTATATTGTCCAGCAGCTGGAGGGAAAGACCTGCCGGGAGCTGGTGCAGGAGAGAATTGGAAAAAAGATCGGCCTGACAGATTTTCCCTGGATGTTAAGTCCGGAAGGTGTCTGCTCCGGAGGAAACGGAGTTTCCCTGACCACAGAAGATATGCTTCGCATCGGCCTGCTTTATCTCAACAGAGGAAACTGGAACGGGGAGCAGCTGATCTCTGAGGAGTGGGTGGAATACGCCATGGGCTACCGGGATCCCCTGCCGCCGGTGGACGGAATGCAGTACAATTTCCACTGGGATCACTGGGAGGACATCTGGGCTGCCAGGGGAATGTTCGGACAGACCTGCGGCCTGGTTCCATCATTAAATATGGTGTTTGCCATTACCGCTGCGGACAATGGCTACAAGGCCATGAGAATCTTCCAGCGGGAAGTGATCGACCGGGTGAAGGAAGATGAGAAGAAAGCAGACGGCGGGCAGGCGGAAGGGACCGGAGCGGATCCCTGTGAGGATATCCTCCGCCAGAAGGGCCTGCGAATGACCTTGAAGGGGAAAAATGTATCAGTAAAAGGCCACTGGGAGCCGGAAGAACGGGATATGCTTTTTGTCCCGGAAGAAAACGGGGATGGAGTGACGGCGGCGGAACTGCATTTTACCCCCCGGGGAGAGGTGGTCTATGTGATGGAGGATGGCCGCGGAAGACATGAAGTCACCGCCGGACTGGACCGCTGGGTGGACGGGGTCACCACCATGACCGGCGCCTATCTCCACCACCAGTATGAGCCGGACCAGTCCAGGATCTCCGCCATCGCCTACTGGAGCGGGGAGAAGACTCTGATGATGGAGTGGCGGTTCCCGGAGATGGCGTTTTTCGACCACGTCTCCATCACCTGGGACAAAGATGAGGTGAAGGTGGACCGGTGGGTGAATATGAACTCCCAGGATCTGAGCCGGCCGACTCTTCATCTGAGAAAAAAGTCCTGAAGTAAGAGTCAGATAAAAAAGTCTGACAAAAAGAATATCTGAGCCATAAAAATCCCTGCCGGGACGCAATCCAAACCGGCAGGGATCTTTTATTGTCAGCAAAAATTTTCTTATAGCTCAGTGAAACAGTACCAGCCCCATGGCCGCGCTTAAAAGAATCACCTTCGGAACGCTCAGCTTCCATTTGAACAGCAGAGCCAGATCCACGGCGCCGATGGCGATGGCAGGAAGGCTGACGGCGGAGTTTATCACGTAGTTGGTCTGGCAGAAGGAGGCGATTACCCCTGCCAGCAGGCCGATGCAGACCGGACGAACTCCGGTGAGCAGCTGTTCCATCCGATGGCTTTTCTGGAATTTCCGGAAAAATACGGCCACCAGGGCGGTCACAGTGAAGGTGGGCATGAGAACTCCCAGGTTGGCGGTGACGGCGCCGGGAATGTCGGCGGCATGGATGCCGGCGAAGGTGGCGCAGTTTAAGCCCAGGGGGCCGGGAGTCATCTCCGCGATGGCCACAATGTCCGATACCTCGCTTAAATTCATCCAGCCGTGGGAGACCACTTCATTGGAGATGAGAGGAATCATGGAGAGGCCGCCAAAGCTGGTAAAACCGATTTTCACAAAGCTCCAGAACAGGTTAAGCAGCGTGAGTATCATGGTTTCCGGCCTCCTTTCTCTCATAAAATTCACAGATCAGGAATCCGCCGATGATTCCCATGATTACCAGCTCCACGCACCCCACGTTGAAGAACAGGTACAGCACAAAGGCGGCGGCGGCCAGCACGAAGCAGGGCGGAAAACGGAATGCTCCCTTTACCATGTTGACGGCGGCGCTGGCGATAATGGGCACAATGGCGGCCCGGACGCCGGTCATGGCGCTCACCACCCATGTGTTTTCTTTAAATATGGTGTAGAAATAGGTGATCAGGGACAGGATGATCATGGGCGGCAGGATCATGGCGATGACGCAGATCATGCCGCAGGCAAATCCTCCCACCCGGCAGCCGTAGAGCATGGCCACGTTGCCGATCATGGTTCCCGGCAGGCTGCGGCCCACGCTGGTGATGTCTAACAGCTCCTGGCTGGTGAGGGTTTTTTCTTTTTCCACATACAGCTTCTGCATCTGGGCAATGATGCTCCAGCCGCCGCCGAAGGTAAAGCAGCCGAACTGAAAGAACTGCCAGAAAAGCACAAGCATTTTTTTCCAGTTTTTCACAAGTTACTCCTCCCTTATGTCTGATTTTTCTGTTGAAAGCCAGATAAAATTATAATCCCTACACCATGTGTAAAGTCAAGGGAGCTGCAGAGGAGCAGACTGGGGAGCGGGTTCGATGGGCAGCCATACCTGGCGGAATCTCCGATAGTTTTCCTTCTTGTTCATGGACAGGAAGGTGCGGCAGATGGGGTCTCCCGCCACGGCGATGCGGTGCTCCCGGACGTATTCCGCCAGATGGGCCAGATAGCGGACGCAGGAGGCGTTCTCACCGGAAAAACCACCACGGTGTAGAGGCACTCCCTGGGGGGAACCCGGACGCCGCAGGCGAGGGGAGAGGAGCCGGAGGAATCCGGATCCAGAAGTCCCAGGGCTCTGGCGTCTTCCTCCAGAATGCCCAGGGCGGAGTAGCTTTCGTCCCTGCCGTTTAACAGGGCGTCCCAGCCGTTCCTCTGGGACGGAAACACGAATGGCGCCAGGCTGACCCAGCGGGGAAACATTTTCTGCTGTTCCGGTTCCAGGATCAGCTCGTCCCCCTTCATGAATTCCAGGCGGAACAGGGCGGGGCTGATTTCCCGGCGGATGGTCCACAGCTCCTCTGGAAGCTTTTCCAGGATGGCGCAGACCTGGTTCAGAAAGCGGAGGGTCTGCTGCTTCAGAAAGATTTCCTGTTCCAGGGTGCGGGCCCGGGCGCGGTATTCCTCCAGCACAAAGTCCACGTCGTCGGTGTTGATGAGGGATTCCGTTTCCTTCATGGAAAACCCGTACTGGTGGTAAGTCCTTGCCCGCAAAAGGGCGGTGATGTCCAGCCGGCTGTAATACCGGTAGCCGTTCTCCCCGTCCTTCCGCTCTGAGGTGAGAATACCGCTGCGCTCGTAGAGCCTGAGGGTCTCCGGGGAGACGCCTAAAAGCTTCGCGACCGTTCCGATTTTATATTTCATGGTGAGAGTTCCTCCTGTCCGTCCGGTGGTGTCCGTTGATTTATCTTCAGTATAGCAGAAAAATCCATGGGGGAGGAATGATTTTTGCCCGGGATAGGACGGTATATCCCGGCTTCTCCCGTCATAAAATGGCAGTAATCGGAAATGGGAGGTTGAAATGGGACGGATATCAAGGGGAAAGAAGGCTCTGGCCGCGGTCCTTTTTCTGTGGGTGGTTCTGGCAAACTGCCTGGCAGGATGCACCAGAAACGATGCGCCGGAGAAACTGCGGGATCTGGAGTTTACAGTGGTGGGAGACGGGGAGGTGCCGGAGGAGCTTAAGAATATTATCGGGGAAAAGCAGGCCGCTCCCTTTAAGCTGACCTACAGCGACGGCCAGGGGCTTTACATCGTCCAGGGTTACGGGGAGCAGGAGACGGGAGGCTACAGCATAGCCGTCCGGCAGCTCTATCTGACGGAGGACTCCATCGTGTTTGACGCGGAGCTCATCGGTCCGGAGAAGGGAGAAGACGGCGGTACGGAAAAGTCCTATCCCTATATTGTGGTGAAGACGGAACTGCTGGAGAACCCGGTGGTGTTTCAGTAAATGGAAAATGGCGGGGCATGGGAGCTCCGCCATTTCGCAGTGCAGTAATTTCTGTTATTCCTTCGGACCTTCCGCTTCTTCTTTCAGGTACTGGCTGTCCAGGGCTGTGATAAAGGGATAGTAGATCAGGCCGCCCACGAGGAGGATAACCAGCTGCAGGATGCCGCCCCGGATGTCGCCGCACATCATCCAGCCGCCGAAGGGGGCGGGCATGGTCCAGGGAACGGTGATTCCCGTGGGATAGGGTACAAGGCCGAAGTACATGGCGCAGAAGGAGATCAGCACGGACGCCGCGGGCACCAGGAAAAAGGGAATGGCCATCATGGGATTTAACACCAGGGGGAGGCCGAAAATCACCGGCTCATTGACGTTGAACAGGCCGGGAAGGAAGCTGAGTCTGCCCAGGGACCGGATCCGTTTGGAACGGCATTTAAAGGCCATGATCAGGGCCAGGGACAGAGTGTTGCCGGTGCCGCCCAGGAAGATAATGTGGTTGGCGAAATCCTGGGTCACGATAAACTGGCGGGCCGCATCAGCCGCCTGCTGGAACACTTCCAGGTTGGCAAATCGGGCCGCGTACCACAGAGGGCCCATGAAGGAGTCGATCACCGCCGTTCCGTGGATGCCGAAAAACCACAGGATGGAATTGAGGATGGTGATGAACATGGTGCCCACCAGAGTGGTGCCGATGTGGGTCAGAGGCATCTGGATCACGGTGACAATGAAGTTGGTCACGGTGCCGTAGGGCGTGGCGGCGAACACCAGCCGAATGGCCAGAAACAGGATCACCACGAACAGAGCCGGAATCAGGGCCTCAAACTGGCCGGACACAAAGCTGGGAACGGACTCCGGCATTTTGATCTTTATATTTTTCTTCAGCAGGACCGCGTAGAGTTTGGTGGCCAGCAGGGCGGTAAGCATGGCGGTGAAAAGGCCGCCGGACTCAAAGCTGGAAGCCGCGTAGCCGCCCCCGTCCATCTGCTGCAGGAGCAGGAAATAGGCGGACAGGGAGATGGCCACTGCCGGGAGGGGCGTCACGTGTTCCTCCGTGGCCAGGCTGTAGGATACGCCGACCACGGCAAACAGGGCCACCAGTCCCATGGTGGCAGGATTCACCATGTCCCAGCACCAGGCCCCCCAGACGTCACCCACCAGGGACGTCATGAAATCGTGGAAGGCCTGTATGGGGAAATCGCCGATGACTATGGCGATGGAGCCGATGATCAGCAATGGCATGGAGATCATAAGGCCGTCCCGCAGGGCGATGAGATACTTGTTGCCGGAGAGCTTTTCAGAGATCGGCATCAGATACTTTTCCATAAAATCTGTCATTTTGTTCATTTCTATACCCCCTTATCGTTTCGTGTCAGCGCAGCTTCGGAAAATATTCCCCGTTGACGGAAATATATTCGTTGAGCAGCCGGCGGGCCAGGTCCGTGTCCACCACGGTGCGGTTTACCACCAAAGCCTCCAGGGCCTTCTGGTAGGATCCCTCCAGGGCGGCGTCCACCGTCAGTTTTTCATAGGCGTACTGGCTCTCCAGCAGGCCTTTCTCAAAAGTCCCAGCCGGTTTCAGACGGAAGGGCTCCGCTCCCCGGCTGCTCACCCGGCAGGCCACTTCCAGCATCATGCCGTCGGAGAGGTTGGGCACGATGCCGTTGTTCTCCGTCATGAGAAGGAACACATCCCCCTGGTTGTAGGCGATGCTCATGGCCAGCTCTACGATGTAGGTGGCGTGGGCGTCGTTGTGGGCGACGGTGGCGGATTCAAATTCTCCGTCTGCGTTTTTGTGGGATCCGGCGCTGTATTTTTTGTCCAGATCGTACCGGGTTCCCCGGATCTTTCCCAGAGCGTAAATGGAGTCGCAGTATTCCTTCACCCGTTTCTCACGGCCGTCCATGACGGAGTTGGCCCTGGTGTAATTCGGATCGCTGTGGTCCACCATGGTCTGGGGATAGAGGTAGTACTGCATGTAGGTGTTGGGCAGGGAGTGGGGATAGTCCTGCACCATTTTTTCCAGATGGCGGAAGGTGAAGGTCCAGTACTCGTCGTTCTTGCCGGAAAATCCCAGCTCCTCGTCGCAGCCGCCTTTTTTCAGCTTTTCCAGAATCTGGGGAAGTACGTCCTCCCCTGTTTTCTTGTCGTACATGGCGGTAAACCAGCCGAAGTGGTTTAAGCCGTAGTAGCGGGGCTCCACGTCCGTGCGCTTTCTGCCGCCTGCCAGGGGGCAGAAGACGTCCATGATGGAGATGGGCATATCGCAGATGTTGATCAGGCGGAAATCGTCGGGGAAGATCCGCTTGGTGGCTTCCGCCACAATGGCGGCGGGGTTGGAATAGTTGAGAATCCAGGCCTCCGGGGAATATCTGCGGATGTCCTTAACCAGCTGGATCATGGCGGGGACGGAGCGCATGCCGTAGGCGAAGCCGCCGGGGCCGCAGGTCTCCTGGCCGATGACCCCGTACTTTAACGGGATCTTCTCATCCAGCTCCCGCATCTTTAAGCCGCCGGCGCGGATCTGTACCAGAACGAAGTCCACGTCCGTGAAGGCGGTTTCCGGATCGGTGGTGTAGGAAAACTCTGCCTCCGGATAGTACTCCCGGAACAGGATCTCCCCGAAGCGGCCAACATGTCCCTGACGCTCTTCGTCAATGTCGTAGAGCACCACCCGCCGCAGGGGAAAATGACTGCGGACCAGGCAGAGCATCTCCAGCATATCCGGAGTGTAGGTGCTGCCGCCTCCTGCGATTGCAATGGAAAATGATTTCATAGTGATACCTCCTGTGAAATAGAAAAAGAAAAACCGTATTCTTTTTACAGTTATCATAAAAAGAATACGGTTGATTTTTCAATATTTTTGAATGAATAAAAAATTTGTAAACTGCATAAAAAACATGTTTTTATTCATCTTTTTCCAGGCGGTCCGCAAGACGGGAGAGAATATATTCAAACAGAATGATGGTGCGGCCGATGAAAAAGTCGGGAACGTTGTAGGCCACCGGGCTGCCGGAGCGGACGGTGAGCACGCAGTCGCTCATGTTTGCCAGGGTGGAGTCCTTGTGAGCGGTGATGGTGTAGAGCCGGTGCCCCATGGCCCGGGCGTGGGCGGCCACATCCACCAGATCCTTCGTCTCCCCGCTTTTTGACAGGATAATGGTCAGGCTGGGACGGCTGCCGCCCCGCATCATGTCCACAGGTGCCCCGTCGTAGGCCAGGATGCCCAGGGTGGCCAGCCTCCGCATGAAATAGGAAGAGGCGATGGTGGAAAAACCCAGTCCCACGATGAACAGGCAGCGGTCTCGGCAGCGGAGGATTTCCCCGGCGAAATCGTCAATGGCCGAAAGGTCCACCGTCTCCAGAATACTGGTCAGGTCGATGCCTGCGGCGGCGCTGTGCTCTTCCTCTGCCCGGCGGCGGAGGGAGTAAATCATGTCGCTGTAGCCCTGGTATCCCAGCTTTTTCGCCAGGTTCACCACCACGGTGGTGGAGACAAAGGATTCCTTTGCCACCGTGCGGATATTGATTTTCGGCTCCCCCTGTTCCACGGCCTTTAAAATATATTCCAGCACCCGCAGCTCTGTGGCGTTGAGCAGATAGCGCTGGGAAAGATCCAGAATATTCACATCAGCACCTCCTGCAGCAGTCCTTTTTTTCTCTGGCGCAGATCCGCCAGCACAGCCTCCTCTGCCTGAATCTGCCGTTCCAGAAGGCGGGCGGTTTCGGCGATTTCCCGCTGGAGCTCTGGCTCCGGCACGGCCACAGTCAGGGAGAGGAGGACTTCCGGACGGACAGACATCCGCTCATAGACCGTTCCCTCCTGGTAGCGGAGAGCCCGGGCCAGAAAAGAAGGCCTGGTGACCAGAAGCTCCGCGAAGGCCGGATCAAAGCCGTCATTTACGGAGAAAGTGGCGTATATGGGGGAGAAGATGCCGTCCCCCAGCTGGTTGCGGCAGATGACCCCGAACTTCAGATTGGCGGGATTGCAGCAGATATCGTTCAGACGGGTGACCTTGTAGGCTTTTTCCGCCGTTTTCACCAGGAAATCCCGGTCGTAGCGGGCGGTTTTGGGGATAACTCCGTCCTTTGTCAGGGAGACATGTGGATAGGTTCCGTCTTTTTTTGCGTATTCCCGCCGCTCTGTGAGGATGACGGACAGGGGAAGAAGGCGCCAGGAACCGCGGGAGGGAACCGGAGCCTGTCCCGGCTCCGGGCGGCCGTCCTCCAGCTCCCGGGCCGGACGAAACAGCTGTTCCAGAATCCCGTTTCGCCGCCTCTTCAGGTCCTCCACCACCTGCCTCTGGGCGGCAGTTTCCTCATCGGCGGCGGAGAGAAAACGGGCCAGATACTGCTGTTCTTCAGGGGCGGGAAGGAAAAAGACGGATTTTTCCACAGTTTTCCAGTCGGCTCTTGGCATCCGGGTGCCGGTGGTCTCCATGGCAGCCTGGAAAAAACGGTCTGTCTGAACCAGCTGATACAGAAAGCCCTTATCCGCCAGGAGGCCGGAGAGCACCCAGATCTCCTGGGAACAGACACCGTCAAAGTCCGGCCTGGCGTATTTGCGCAGGTTGGGACGCAGCTTTCCAAAGAGCACGTCCCCCGCCTCAAACCGGTTTTTCACCGCCATGGAGGGCGTCACCTCCGTGCTGCCCAGAATCCGTCCCGTGTCCGATTCCAGATGCTCCAGCTCGATGCAGGGAAGGGAAGTGGGAGCGGTGCGGGGAGAAATTTTATCATTTTTTAACAGAGCCAGCTCCCCGAAGGGGAGAGGCTTCCAGGGGCCGGAACGGGAAAATTCCGGAAAGCGCAGGGAAGGTGCGTCCATAACATTCTCCTATAGTCCCAGACGGGACAGATATTCGTCTACCTGCTGTTCCAGCCGGCGGCAGAGGGCACGGTGCTCCTCCAGGTCCTTCTGCACCCGGCCCAGATCCACCGGCGGAGCCGTCTCCCTCACGTCCACGTACCGGGAGATGGTCAGGTTGTAGTCGTTGTCTTCAATCTCTTTCCGGGATACATTCCGGCAGAAACGGTCCTCGTCCTCCCGGGCCGTGCAGGCGGCCACGATGTGTTCCAGGTCCCGGTCGGAGATGGTGTTCATCCTTTTTCCCGGCACAAAGCTTCTGGAAGCGTCCATAAACAGAATGCTGTCCTGACAGGATCTGCCGCGGGCAAATACCAGACAGCAGACGGGGATGGGAGTGCTGTGAAAACAGCCGGCGGGGAGTCCGATGACGGCGTCCAGCACATTGAGATCTCGGATGAAGTAAGAACGGATGGCAGCTTCCGCCCCGCCCCGAAACAGTACACCGTGGGGCAGCAGCACCACTGCCCGGCCTTCCTCGTCCATATGCCAGATCATGTGGAGGACGAAAGCCAGATCTTCATAGGATCTGGGAGCCAGACGCCCGGGGCCGGCAAAGCGGGGATCTTTCAGATATTCCCCGGGGGCGTCCCACTTCTGGGAGTAGGGTGGATTGGCCACCTGTACCCGGAACCTGCGGCTGCCGAACTGGTCGGAGGCGATGGTGTCGTCGTTGTAGAAAGAGAATTTTCCGCAGGAAATGCCGTGGACCAGCATGTTCATCCGGGCCAGGTTGTAGGTGGTGCGGTTTTTTTCCTGGCCGTAAAAATGGCCTACGGGAATCTCTCCCGCCGCCCGGCTGACCTCCAGGAGCATGGTGGCTGAGCCCATGGCCGGGTCGCAGGCGGAAGGGATCTCCTCAAGTCCCAGACAGGCCAGGCGGGCGCAGAGCCTGGAAAACTGGACGGGGGTGAAAAACTCCCCGCCTTTTTTCCCCGCGTCCGACGCGAACAGGCCGATGAGAATCATGTAGGCGGTTCCCAGCACATCCATGGCGGCGTCCCCGGCCCCAAAGGAGATCTCGCTGATGGTTAAGAGGACCCGGGAGATCAGGCGGGAGCGCTGCTCCTCATTTTTCCCCAGCTCCATGGCGTTTAGATCCAGGGAGTCGAAGATGCCGTCGAAGGCGGCCTTCGCCTCCGGCGTCCGGGGGGAAGCGGTCACCGACTCCACCGCCTCTTTTAAGAGGGAGACGGAGAAGGTGCCGGCTTCAATCCGGCGGATGAGGGAGGAAAACAGGTATCGGGGTTCCAGCACATATCCCAGGCTGTCCAGAGACCAGCTGCGGAAGGCAGATGGATCTCTGGAAAACAGTTCCTCATAGGAGCCTTTTTCTCCCGGCCACATATTTTCCGCCCACTGGGCGGCGTGCTCTGACAGATACCGGTAAAAGATAATGCTGAGGATATAGTCTTTAAATTTGGAGGCGTCCATATTCCCCCGCAGGTCATTGGCGATGGACCAGAGGCGGGAGGACAGCTCCGCCGCCTGCCGGTTTTCCGTATCAGAATTTTGTCGTTTAATTGGACTTCACTTCCTTCCACAGCTCGTTGTACAGGCTGTCCGCCTCCTCTCCCAGATACTGGTACACTTCCGCGTTTTCCAGGGAATCCCAGTCGGGGAATACGGCCTTGTTCTGCTGAAGATCTTCGTCCAGAAGCTCGAAGGCGCCCCGGTTGGGGGTGGCGTAGGTGATGTATTCAAAGTTGCGCTTGGCGATATCGGGACGGCAGAGGAAGTCAATCCATTTCTCCGCGTTCTCCTTGTTTTTCGCGTTTTTGGGGATCACCCAGGAGTCGATCCACAGGTTGGTTCCCTCTTTCGGGATCACGTACTCCAGGTTGAAATCCTTCCCTTCCGCCAGCTCCTGGAGGTAGAGCATTTCGCCGGAGTAGATGACACCCACGGCGGCCTCCTCCCCCAGCATCTTGTCCCGCACCTGGTCGATGACGTAGGCCTGAACCAGGGGCTTCTGGGCGATGAGCATGTCCTTGGCCTGCTCCAGCTCATTGGGATCTGTGGAGTTTAAGGAGTAGCCCAGGGGCTTCAGGGCGCACATGAAGGCGTCTCTCACGCTGTCCTGCATGAGAATTTCCCCGGCCAGGCGCTCGTCCCACAGATCCAGCCAGCTGTCCGGCGGCTCCACGCCCAGCTCCTCCAGGCGCTTGTCGTTGTAGAGGATGCCCACCGTTCCCCAGGTGTAGGGCACAGAGTATTTGTTTTCCGGGTCAAAGGCTTTGGAACGCTCCATGTACTCCGGGTCGATCTGGTCGATGTTGGGGATGTTGTCAAAGTCGATTTCTGCCAGCAGGTCGTTTTCGATCATCTTCTGGATCATGTAGTCCGACGGGCAGACCACGTCGTAAGCCACGCCTCCGGCCTCGATTACCGGATACATTTCCTCGTTGGTCTCGAACAGGTCGTAGACCACATGAATGCCGGTCTCCTTCTCGAAATCCTCGATGACGCTCTCGTCAATGTACTCGCCCCAGTTGTAGACGTAAAGCTCGTTGGAGACCGGGACGGCAAAGTGGCAGTAGGTGGTGAAGGACACCGCCGCGATGACGAAGAAGGAGGCGGCCACCAGCAGGCCCTTGCGCACATGTTCCACATGGCGTCTCCTGGCCTTCTCTTTTTCCGTGAGGGGCAGTCCGTTTTTCTTCTCCTGCTTTTCCGGCGCGAAATTGGTGATTAAGAGCAGGGCCAGCACGGTCACGAAAATCACTGTGGACAGGGCGTACATGGACGGCTTAATTCCCCGGCGCACCTCGCTGTAGATCAGGGTGGACAGGGTGTTGACGCCGGCGCCCCTGGTAAAATGGGTCACGATGAAATCGTCCAGGGACATGGTGAAGGCCAGGAGGAAGCCGGAGAGGACGCCGGGCATGATGTCCGGCAGCACCACTTTGAAGAATGCCTCCACCGGACCGGCTCCCAGGTCCATGGCCGCCTCGTAGGTATAGCGGCTGGTCTGCTTTAATTTGGGCATGACGCTTAGGATCACATAGGGCACGCAGAATGTGATGTGGGAGAGCAGGATGGTCTTGAATCCCAGGGAGATGCCGAAAGCCAGGAAGCCCAGCATCAGGGAGATACCTGTCACAATATCCGAATTGAGCATGGGGATGTTGTTGATTCCCATGACAATATTCCGCGGCGTCTTTTTCATGCTGCTGATGCCGATGGCCGCCGCGGTCCCTAAAATGGTGGCCGCCAGGGCGGAGATAAAGGCGATGAGCAGGGTGTTGTAGAGGGCGTCCATAATGGAAGAGCTCTCAAACATCTGGACGTACCAGTCCAGGGTGAAGCCGCCCCAGTCCGTTCTCGATTTGGAGGTGTTGAAGGACAGCACCATCATGGTGAGAATGGGGGCGTACAGAAATATGAGAACGAACACCAGGTAAAAATCCTGGAAAAATCGTTTCAGCCGTGAAGTTTTCATCAGAATGCAGCTCCTTCCCCTTCTTTGTCATATTTGGCCATGAAGGCCATGCTCACCAGAATAAAGACCATGAGCACCAGGGACAGGCCGGAGCCCAGATGCCAGTTGCTTCCCCTGGTAAATTCCTGCTCGATGACATTTCCGATGAGCAGGATCTTGCTGCCGCCCAGAAGGTTGGAGATCACGAAGGTGGTCAGGGCGGGGACAAACACCATGTTGATTCCGCTGATGATGCCTGGAACGCTTAAAGGGATCAGGATTCTGGTGATGGTCTGGAAATTGCTGGCTCCCAGGTCCTTGGCGGCGTTGATCACATCGTCGTCGATTTTTGCCAGCACATTATAAATAGGAAGGACCATAAAGGGCAGGAAGTTGTACACCATGCCCAGGATGATGGCCCATGGGGTGTTGATGATGGAGAGGGAGGGCAGGTGAAGGAAATTTAAGATTCCGTTGATCACCCCGTTTCTCTCCAGCAGGGTCTGCCAGGCCATGGTGCGCAGCAGGAAATTCATCCACATGGGAAGAATAAATATAAATACGATAAAGCTCCCCTTTCCCACGTTGCGGTTTCGCAGGATCAGAGCCAGGGGATAGGCCATGACCAGGCAGATCACCGTGCTTGCCAGGGCCAGAACCAGGGCCAGGAGCAGGGATTTTAAGTGCTCCGGCGAGGAGATGGCCGCCACGTTGGCCAGGGTGAAGTGGCCGTTTGCGTCAGTCAGTCCGTAGATGATAATCAGAATCAGGGGGATGACGGTGAAACCGACCATCCACACAATATAGGGCCCCGCCAGTAATCTGGATGCTTTGCTATTCATTGACTCCCACGGCCTCCTCGTCCTCAGATGCAGGTTTGTTCATGATCTGGATGTTGAACGGATCCACCCGGATGCCCACCTTTTTCCCCACCGGACACATGGTGGTGGAGTGGACCAGCCATTCAAAGCCGTCGGGGGTGGTCACCTCCATCTCATAGTGAACGCCCTTGAAAATCAGGTGGGTGCACACGCCGGCCAGAGTTCCCTCCTCCGGCTCCACCAGCTCAATATCCTCCGGCCGGATCACCACGTCCACCGGCCGGTTGTTGCCGAATCCCTTGTCCACACAGGCAAATTTTGCCCCGAAGATCTCCACCAGCTCGTCCCGGATCATGGTGCCGGGCACAATGTTGCTCTCCCCGATGAAATCCGCCACGAAGGCGTTTTCCGGTTCGTTGTAGATCTGCTCCGGCGTGCCCATCTGCTGGATGTATCCCTGGTTCATGACCACGATGGTGTCGGACATGGTCAGGGCCTCTTCCTGGTCGTGGGTTACGTAGATGAACGTGATTCCCAGCTCGTTTTTCAGCCGGATCAGCTCATACTGCATATCCTGGCGCAGCTTTAAGTCCAGAGCACCCAGAGGCTCGTCCAGCAGAAGCACCCGGGGCTCGTTTACAATGGCCCTGGCGATGGCGATCCGCTGCTGCTGGCCGCCGGAGAGGGAGGAGACGCTGCGGTTTTCAAATCCGTCCAGGTTCACCAGCTTTAAGGCATATTTGATCTTGTCGTCGATATAGGCCTTCGGCTTGTTTTTGATTTTCAGGCCGAAAGCGATGTTTTCCGCGATGGTCATGTGGGTGAACAGGGCGTATTTCTGAAAAACGGTGTTCAGCTGCCGCTTGTTGGGGGGCAGGCTGGTGATATCCTGTCCGTCGAAAATCACTTTTCCCTTGTCCGGGGTCTCAAATCCGCCGATGATCCTTAAGGTGGTGGTTTTGCCGCAGCCAGACGGTCCCAGAAGAGTGACGAAGGTATTTTCCTTTACGGCCAGATTCAGATCGTCCAGCACCAGGGTGTCGTCGAATGTTTTTGAAATATTTACCAAATCAATGAGTGGGTGTTCCATGTTCCTTCTCCTTTTGCGTGTGTTTTAAAAGCTGGGCGGGGAGCTGACCCAGATCAGCACTGCTCCTCCCCGGCTGGTGAGATAGTGGTTCTTGTCTGCGGTGAAATAAAAGGATTCCCCCTTTTTCGCCCGCTGGATCCGGTTTCCCAGGTGGATGGTCACAGATCCCTGAAGTACATAGCCGAATTCCTCCCCCTCATGGGGATTGTCCGGGCAGGTGGATCCCCCCGCCTCCAGGGTGAGGAGAATGGGCTCCATCCTGTTTTTCTGGGCGTTGGGGATGATCCACTGGATTTCATTTTTCAATTCTGCGTCGTATTTGACGAAATAGTCCTGCCGGCCGAATATGATCTGTTCCTCCGGCGTTTCGCTGAAGAACTCACTGACGGAGGTTCCCAGACACTGGAGAATGTCCATGAGAGTGGCGATGGAAGGGGAAGTCAGATTCCGCTCTACCTGAGAGATAAAGCCCTTGGACAGCTCCGCCCGATCAGCCAGCTCCTCCTGAGTGAGTCCCTTTAAGATGCGCAGCTCTTTCAATCTGCTGCCGATATCCATGTCACTCCTCCTTAACTTTATATTATTAATCAAAAAGTTTAGTAATAATAAACAACAGCACCATTCATTATACAGAAAAACAGAGCGGTGTCAATACGCTTCCTGTCGAATTTTGTAAAGATCCCGTAAAGTGGAGAGGAGCCTGGGGGGAAACGCGTTTTTTCCAGTAGTAAACATTGACAACGGAATGAAAAATGTGGATAATGAAAGACAAAGAAGACTCGGTGTTTCCGAAGGAAAAATCAGGAGGATTGACATGATGAAAGGCAAATACATGGCTTATGTCGGTTCCTATACATTTATGGGAAAGGCAAAGGGCATTACGGTTTTTGATGTGGATCTGGAGAAGGGGCTGTTTATCCCCAGATGCGAGGAGGAAGTGAACAACGCCTCCTATCTGGTGGCGTCCAGCAGCGGGAAAACCCTTTACTCCATAGCGGATGAGGGAGTCGTGTCTTTCCGCATTCTGGAAAACGGTAGCCTGGCCCGGCTGAACACGGCGTCCATCCGGGGAATGAGAGGCTGTCATCTGTCTACGGACGCCAACGACCGGTATCTGTTTGTGTCCGGTTTCCATGACGGAAAATCCACAGTGCTCCGCCTGAACAAGGACGGTTCTGTGGGCGAGATCGTGGACAGCGTCTTCCACAAGGGACTGGGAACAGTGGCCGAGAGGACATTCCGTCCCCATATTACCTGTACCAGGAGAACACCGGACGGCAAGTTTGTGATGATGGCGGATTCCGGTATCGACCAGGTGAAGATCTACCGGTTCAGCGAGCAGAACGAAAAGCTCTCTCTGGTGGACGCCATCCGCTGCGATCTCCAGTCTGCGCCCAAGTGCTTCCGGTTCAGCTCCGACGGCAAGTTTATCTATCTGGTGTATGAGCTGAAAAATGTGATCGACGTATTTACATATGAGACGGGGGACCGGGTTCCGAAGATTGAGCGGATCCAGACCATCCCCACCACCGGCCCGAAGAACATGAGCCAGCTGACCGCCGCCTGCGCCATGCGGTTCTCCAACGACGAGAACCACCTGTTCTGCAGCAACGCCGGGGACAACTCCATCAGCGTCTACAAGCGGGACAAGGAGACGGGACTTCTGGAGTTTATCTGCTGCCTGCCGGTGAGCGGAGATTACCCCAAGGACATTGCGGTATTCCCGGATGACGAGCACATCGCGTCCATCAACCACGGCGGAAATATCTCCTTCTTCCGGGTGAATTATGAGAAGGGTCTGCTGGTGATGTGCGGCCGTTCCATTAACATTGACGAGCCCAACAGCTGTGTGTTTGTGCGGGTGAAATAAAAAGGAGGACTCATGGCAGGTTCAGGATTTGGAACAATATTTCGTGTAACCACCTGGGGAGAATCTCACGGAAAGGCAATCGGGGCAGTCGTGGACGGCTGCCCCGCCGGTCTTTCTCTCTGCGAGGAGGATATTCAGGTTTATCTGGACCGGAGAAAGCCGGGACAGAGCCGGTATACCACCGCCAGGGCGGAGGGGGACCGGGTGGAGATCCTCTCCGGCGTGTTTGAGGGGAAAACTACGGGAACGCCCATTTCCATGATAATATGGAACAAGGATCAGAGATCCAAAGACTACGGCAATCTCATGGAGGTGTACCGGCCGGGCCACGCGGACTACACTTTTGATTTGAAGTACGGCTTCCGGGACTACCGGGGCGGCGGCCGTTCCTCCGGCCGGGAAACTGCCGGCCGTGTGGCGGCGGGAGCGGTGGCGTCGAAATTCCTGGAGAGCCTGGGAATCCGGGTGCGGGCTTACACCAGCGCCATCGGAGACGTGTCCATCGACAGGAGCCGCTTTTCCTGGGAGGAAATGGAAAAGAACCGCCTTTACATGCCTGACAAAGAGGCGGCGGAGCGGGCGGAAAAGCTGCTGGATAAGCGGATGTCGGAGACGGACTCCGCCGGCGGCATTGTGGAGTGCGTGATCATGGGTATGCCTGTGGGCGTGGGCGAGCCGGTGTTTGAGAAGCTGGACGCCTGCCTGGCAAAGGCCGTCATGTCCATCGGAGCCGTTAAAGGTGTGGAGATCGGGGACGGTTTCCTGGCGGCGGCGAGCCGGGGATCGAAGAACAATGACGGTTTTTACATGGATCATGGAGAGGTAAAAAAACGTACCAACCACAGCGGCGGCATTCTGGGCGGCATGAGCGACGGAAGCGAGATTCGGATTCGGGCGGCGTTTAAGCCCACCCCGTCCATCGCCAGTCCCCAGCAGACGGTGACCCGCTCCGGGGAGGACACTCAGATCGCCATCACCGGCCGCCACGACCCGGTGATCGTGCCCAGGGCTGTGGTGGTGGTGGAGTCCATGGCGGCCCTGACGGCGGCGGATCTGCTTCTTCAGTCCATGACGTCCCGGCTGGACAGAATTCAGAAATTTTTCTCATGATAAAGAACAGATAGAAAAGGAGACAAGTTTGATGAAAATTGCAATCGGAAATGACCATACGGCGGTGGATTTAAAAAACACCATCAGCGATTATCTGAAAGAACTGGGCTATGAGGTGATCAATCTGGGCACAGACAGCAGAGAGAGCTGCGACTACCCCATCTACGGCGAGAAGGTGGGACGGGCCGTGGCGGACGGCGAGGCAGATCTGGGCATCGCCATCTGCGGTACCGGCGTGGGCATCTCCCTGGCTGCCAACAAGGTAAAGGGCATCCGGGCCTGCGTCTGCAGCGAGCCCTACACTGCCAAGCTCTCCAGAATGCACAACAATTCCAACGTCCTGGCCTTCGGCGCCAGAGTGGTGGGCGACGAGCTGGCCAAGATGATCGTCAAGGAGTGGCTGGACGCTGAATTTGAGGGCGGCCGCCACCAGAGACGGGTGGATATGATTATGGAGATTGAGAATAAGTAAAAATGAGAGAATCCGGCCTGCCGCAGGTGATGCGGCAGGCCGGATTTGTTTAGTGAAACTGGCTGATTATTGCGGGTTTAATACAGCATTTCGGATATAAATGGTGTTTGGACCATGAAGGGTAATACTAAAACCTCCGCTATAGTCATCATGGGCAGTGAATGTAATTTTGTTGGTTCCAGGCTGAATTTCTTGAGTGATGCGCTGATTTCCATATTCAATTTCAATGGTATCAGAACCTTTACTTCCTGAATCTCCCTTTGTTCGCCCAATACAGGCTTTCCGTTAATGACATCCCGAACCTGTCCCATGGAAAGGGAATTCGCTTCAATTTTCAGGGACGAATGGATGGATTTAATACGGTTATTTTTCCATAAACATACCTCCTTAACTTCCGCATTATCTTGCGTATTTTCTTCCACTATATACTGCGGGATGGCAGGAATTGTAAATGCAAAACCAGACGAAGATCACGGAGCGACGGGGCGTCCGCCGGTAAAAAACCATTTACAAATATATCCCCACAGGTTATAATACCACCCGGGAATGAAGTTCTCCCGTGGGAAACCTAAACCGCTTATGATAAGCTGATGACTTCTGTGATTGGAAAATTGCAGGAAAGCCATCGGCTTTTTTGCGTCTGAAGGAGGAAAATGTATGCTGACGTCACTTGGATTTATTTTGCTTGCCGGCCCGGCCATGGCGGCCCTCTGCGGAAAAATCGGGCTGCCGCGGATTATCGGAATGCTTATAACAGGCATTCTTCTGGGGCCATATGTTCTTGATCTTCTGGATCCGTCCATTCTGTCCATTTCCGCTGATCTGCGGCAGATGGCCCTGATCATTATTCTGCTGAAGGCCGGTCTGTCCCTGGATCTGGCAGATCTGAAGAAAGTGGGGCGACCTGCTCTCATGATGTCCTGCGTGCCGGCCAGCTTCGAGATTCTGGCCTTTTTTCTGTTTGCTCCCCGGATTATGGGGATCAGACCGGTGGAGGCCGCCGTCATGGGAGCTGTCCTGGGAGCGGTGTCCCCGGCGGTGGTGATTCCGCGGATGGTTCAGCTCATGGAATCCGGATACGGCACGGACAAACGGATTCCCCAGCTGATCATGGCGGGAGCGTCCTGCGACGATATCTTTGTCATCGTGCTGTTTTCCACCTTTGTGGGAATGGCCCAGGGAGGGAAGGCGGATGCGGCGGATTTTGCAGCGATTCCCATATCCATCGTTCTGGGAATTGTGCTGGGCGCGGCTGTGGGATACGGGGTCAGCCTGTTTTTTGAAAAGGCGTACAGACAGGGAGATTATGTGAGAAACAGCATGAAGGTGATATTAGTTCTGGGCGTGTCCTTTCTTCTCATGGCGGCAGAAGACCGGCTGGAGGGAAAGGTGCCTGTCTCCGGTCTGCTGGCAGTGGTGAGCATGGCCTGCGCCATCCGAATCAAGAGCATTCCGGCTGTGACCAGGCGTCTCTCGGAAAAATTCGGCAAGCTGTGGCTGGCGGCGGAGATTCTGCTGTTTGTGCTGGTGGGAGCCGCCGTGGATATCCGCTATACGCTGGCAGCCGGAGGAGCTGCCGTTCTGATGATCGTCCTGGCTCTTCTGTTCCGGTCCGCGGGCGTTGCCCTCTGCCTTATGAGAACGGAACTGACGGGAAAGGAACGGCTTTTCTGCGTGATTGCCTATCTGCCCAAAGCCACGGTGCAGGCGGCTATCGGTTCAGTTCCCCTGGCTATGGGCCTGCCCTGCGGGCAGATGGTTCTGTCCGTGGCGGTGCTGGCTATTTTGATCACGGCGCCTCTCGGGGCGGCGGGGATGGATTTGAGTTACCGAAGGCTGCTGAAAAACTGCAGGGAAATATAAAGACACCGCCTGATCAGTCCTTACATCAGATCAGGCGGTGTCTTTTACGTTCTCTGTTTTCTTTTATTCATCCAGCCAGGAAATCTTGGAGAAGGGGTAGTACCGGAACAGCACCTTTGCGATGATCTGGTCCTCTGCCACGTAATGGTTGTGCCAGTATCTGGCGTCAGAGGAATAGTTTCGGTTGTCCCCCATCATGAAGTAGCAGCCCTCCGGCACTTCAAAGTGCATGGGTTCCTCCGGGTCCATGGGCTCCCGGATGTAGGGCTCATCCAGCGGCTCGCCGTTGATGTAGACCTGGCTGTCCACAATGTCCACGGTCTCCCCGGGCAGGCCGATGATCCGCTTTACGTACAGGGTCTTTCCCGTGGGATCGTCGGGAAAATGGAAGATGGCGATGTCACCCCGCTCCGGTTCGTGGAATTTGTAGGAGAGCCTGGAGCCGATGACCCGGTCTCCGGTCATAATGGTATTTTCCATGGAGCCGCTGGGCACGCGGCTGTTGGCGATGATGAATGTATTTAAAAAGAAGGCGATGGCCGCGGCCACCACAATAATCCAGATCCAGCTGAGGATTTCTTTCTTCAGGGAAAACGGTTCCTTCTCCTGAGCATCTTTCTCTTTTTCCATATATATACACGTTCCTTTCTCGCATCAGATTCACACACCCACTAAGTTTATATGAGAAATTCTGGAAGTGCAAGGGGTTTTCGGAAATGGACATAAAATTTTCATACTTTTGCCAGAAATCCCCATGGAAACCCCAGGAAGAAATCGGTATAATACCTGTAACAGGCCAGGACGGCGGCTGGGGGAGGCAGGGCCCCGCGTCAAGCTCGCTTGTAAGCGGGGTTCTGTCTCCATACGGCCATCGGATGGCCCCAGTCTGTTTTCAGCGAAAAAGAGGTGACATCATGGAGAAAAAGAGAGATTTCCGGTGCCTGGTTTCCGGAGCGGTCTTCCTGGCGGCGGCGCTGGCCCTGCTGGCGGCCGCCAGGAAGATTCCGGGATTTGCGGACTGGTACACGGTGCACGTTTATCCCCTGTGGGTGAATCTGCTGGGAAGATTGTTTGGAATTCTGCCTTTTTCCGCGGCCGAGATCGGCATCTATCTGCTGCTTCTGGCGGCGGCGGTATATGGGGTGAGGCGGCGAAGTCTGCCCGGAATTTTCAGCAGGGCTGTGCTTCTCGCAGGAGCCCTGCTGCTGTCCTACAGCCTAAACTGCGGGATCAATTACTACTGCGTCCCCTTTTCCTCTTACCTGCCCTATGAGACGGAAGGGCATACGGAAGAGGAACTGGAGCGGTTCTGCCGATATCTGGTCCAACAGGCCAACGCGTATGCCGACTGCGCGGGGCAGAGCATGAGCGGCGAAGAGTACGGAGAAGCGGGAGTGGCGGCCATGACGGCACTGGGAGAGGAGTATCCCCGGCTGTCCGGCTATTATCCCCGGCCCAAATACCTGACGGTGCCCTGGATTTTATCGGTGCAGCAGCTGGCGGGAATCTATTCTCCTTTTACTGTTGAGGCCAACTACAACAACGCCATGGTCAGCTATAACATTCCCCACACCATCTGCCATGAGCTCTCCCATCTGAAAGGGTTCATGCGGGAGGACGAGGCCAATTTCATCGGCTTTCTGGCCTGCCTGAAGTCGGACGAGAGGCAGTTCCTCTACAGCGCTTACGTGATGGGGTGGGTCTACGCGGGAAATGCCCTGGCAGCGGCGGATCCGGAGAGCTACGTGGAGATCCGCGGTTTGTTAAAAGCAGAAATTCTGACGGATCTGGAGGCAAACAACCGGTTCTGGGATCAGTATGAGGGAAAGGTGGCGGACGCGGCGGAAGCCGTCAACGATACATATTTAAAAGCCAACAGCCAGGAGCATGGAGTGGAGAGCTACGGCATGGCGGTGGATCTGATGCTCGGCTGGTTTGAGGAAACGGTTCCCTGTGAGGGGGCCGTTCCATCCGATTGACAATCATTTTTCCCTCCCTTATACTGAACGTATAGCGGGCCGCCGGCCCATATTCCGAATGCGGAGCATAGATATGAGACAGAGAAACTTCGGAAAGGATCAATTCATATGGAAATGGAACATCTGTACGACAATATTCCGGGACCGCCGGACACGGTGCTGATCATCGACGACGATGAGATCAACCGGGCGATCCTGGACAATTTATTTTCAGAAACCTACGTTATCCAGGAGGCGGAAAACGGCCGGATCGGCCTGGAAAAGATTCTGGCCCAGAGGGACAGAATCTGCGCGGTGCTGCTGGATGTGGTGATGCCGGAGATGGACGGGATCCAGGTGATGCGGGCGCTGAATGAGCGGAACATTCAGGAGCAGATCCCGGTTTTTCTCATCACGGCGGAAGCCAGCGATACGGTGATGCGGGAGGCTTATGAGCTGGGCGTGATGGATGTGATCAGCAAGCCGGTGGTTCCCTATGTGGTCCGCCGCCGGGTCAATTCTGTGGTAGAACTGTTTCAGGCCAGAAAACGCTTGGGCAATGTGGTGGATCAGCAGCAGACGGAGCTGCTGCGCCAGGCCAGGCTGATTATCGACCTGAACATGGGCATGATCGAATCCCTGTCCACCGCCATCGAGTTTCGGAGCGGGGAATCGGGAGAGCACGTCAGACGGATCCACGACATTACCAAATATATGCTCACCCACACCCCTCTGGGAAGGGGGCTGTCCGAGCAGGATATAGACTGGATTTCCATGGCGGCTATTATGCACGACGTGGGAAAAATCGCCATTCCGGACGCCATTTTAAATAAGCCTGGCAGGCTGACGGCAGAGGAATATGAGATTATGAAGACCCACACGGTACAGGGCGCCATGCTTTTGGAGAAAATTCCCCAGATGCGGGAGCACGGAGCCTACGAGTATGCCTACGACATTGCCAGACACCACCATGAGCGGTGGGACGGCAGGGGCTATCCCGACGGCCTGAAGGGGGATGAGATCTCTATCTGGGCGCAGATCGTCTCCCTGGCGGACGTCTATGACGCCCTGGTGAGCAGCCGCGTCTACAAAGGGGCCTTTGACCGGAGCGAGGCTCTGCGGATGATCCGGGAGGGGGAGTGCGGGGTGTTCAATCCGGAGCTCATTGAGAATTTTATGACGGCGGAGCCGGAAATATGGAAAATGTACGATCACGGACAGGGGGTAAAATAATGGATGAGATGAGAAAAGTGAAGCTGGAGGCGGCGGGAATCCGAGTGGAGGACGCCCTGGGCCGGTTTATGGGAAATGAAATGCTGCTGGAGCGGTTTTTAAAGAAGTTTCTGGACGACGTGAATTTCAGCCTGCTGAAGGAAGCGGTGGGCCGGCAGGACCATGAGGAGGAGCTGAAAGCCTCCCACACCTTAAAGGGAGTCTGCGGCAATCTCTCCATCAGCGGCCTTTATGATCTGGTCACCCGCCAGGTGGCCCTGATGCGGGAAGACCGGTGGGAGGAAGCGGAGGCCTTGATGCCTGAGATCGAAAAGGCTTATGAGACGGCTGCGGCGGCAATCCGGGGGTGATCAGGTATGAGCGGCCCGAAACAGAAGAAGAGGGCCGGCTTTCTCCATAACTGGTATCTGTACGGGGCTACCCTGGCCGCCCTGGTGGTGCTGGGGATCTTCAGCTTTTTTCTGCTGCGGACAGAGCTCCTGAAAAATACCCAGGATCTGGGGGAGGCCCTGGCCAGAAGCTATTCCTCTGAGGAGAGAAATAACCTGACTGTTTACTCCACCCTGCTGAACTTCGGCACGGAAATGGTGGACAGCCAGGTGCGGGAGGGAAAGCCGGAGGAGGAGACCAAAGCCATGGTGCTGTCTTTCTTCCAGAGGGTGGAAGATACCCTGGGGAAGGGAAAGGTGGACCCTTACATCGTTTTAAACGGACGGATTGTGGCGGCCAACCCCTGGGAGGGGGACGCTTCCTATGACGTGACCGGGACGGGGTGGTACCGTCAGGCCCTGGAGGCGGACGGCGGAGTGATATTTACAGACGTATACACCGATGTGATCTACGACCGCCCGGTGATCACAGTGGCGGGGAAATGCCGGACGTCGGACGCGGTCATGGCTTTTGACATATTTCCGGAAAATTTTCAGTTTGAGCTGGACCTGTCGGAGCTGCCGGACAACGCCTCCTTTTATCTGTGCGACCGGGAGGGCACCCTGATCTACAGCCGTTCCTTTCTGAATGCGAGCGAGGAGAGAGTCCAGTATTATGTGAGAAAGCTGCTGGAGAGCATTGAGCGGGGAGAGCAGGATTCCTATGACGCCTACATAACGGACACCTCCGGCAACAAGCGGGGGGTTTACTACAGCTACCTGCCCAACGGCTGGATTTCCATCATCACTGTTCCCTTCGCCACCATTCTCCAGAAACTGAATTACACGGCGGCGGTGTTCGGCTGCATACTGGCGGCGGGAGCTGTTATTATCGGCGTGCTGATCTGGCGGGAGCTGCATTTAAACGCGAAGGTCAAGCGGACCAACGAGACGGTGCGGGTGCTGGGAAATTCTTACTTTGCCCTGTACCGGGTGGATTTTGCCAGAGGCACTTATGAGATGATCAAGGGCTCCGACTATATGCGGGGCCGCATTGCCCAGACGGGGGATTATCAGACTCTTCTGGACGCCATGAAAGAAGTGATTGAGCCGGAGGCCTACGAGGAGTATGTGGACAGTTTCTCGCTTCAGAGCATCCGCGGCCTGGTGTCCAAACGGGTGCGGGATTTCGGCGGAGATTTCCGGCGGCTGTTTGGGGATTCCTACCGATGGGTCAACGTGAGGGTGCTGTTTGACGAATCCCTGTCCCCGGAGGAGGCGGTGCTCTGCTTCCGGGAGGTGGAGGAGGAAAAACAGCGCCGGTTCCAGGAGCAGAAGCTGCTGGAGGAGGCCCTGGAGGCGTCCAGGCGGAGCGAGAAGAACAAGCATGCCTTTTTCAGCAATATGTCCCACGATATGAGAACGCCTCTCAATGCCATCATCGGCCTGTCGGAGCTGGTTCAGCAGAATCTGGACGACCCGGAGAAAATTTCCGGATACATGGACCGGATCAATCTGTCCAGCCGTCAGCTTCTGGGACTGATCAACGATATTCTGGATATGTCCCGGATGGAGCAGGGAAAGGTGGCCCTGGACTATCAGCAGTTTAATCTGAGAAAATGCGTGGAGGACTGCGCGTCCACCTTCCGGCTGCAGGCCCAGGTGGAGGAGAAAGAGCTGGAAACATTTTTTGACATGGAGGATGAGACGGTGCTGGGGGATTCCTTCCGGATCAGCCAGATCATGAACAATCTGATCTCCAACGCCATGAAATTTACGGGAAAAGGAGACCGGATCTCAGTTTCTGTCACGCAGCTGGCTCACCAGGATGCGGCTAAATACAAGATCGTGGTGGAGGATACGGGAGTTGGGATGTCGGAGGACTTCCTGCCCCAGCTCTTTGAGCCCTACGCCAGGGAGACCCGCTTCGGCGTAAAAAAGGTGGCGGGCACCGGCCTGGGCATGCCCATCGTGAAAAATCTGGTCACCCAGATGAGCGGCCAGATCTATGTGGACAGCGAGGCGGGAAAGGGAACCTCATTTACCATTGTCATCCCCTTTACGGCGGTGAAGGAGGAAAAAGAGGAGAAAAAAGAGCAGCCCGCAGACCTTCCCGGGACTTCCCTGGAGGGGAAAACGGTGCTGCTGGCGGAGGACAATGAGGTGAATATGGAGATCGCCACGGAGATTCTCACCATGAGCGGCATAAAAATCCTCCAGGCCTGGAACGGCCTGGAGGCAGTGGAGCGTTTTAAGGAATCCCCGCCCTTTTCCATTGACGCCATTCTCATGGATATGCAGATGCCCCGGATGGACGGCTGCGAGGCGGCGAGAACCATTCGGGCCCTGCCGCGGCCGGATGCGGGGACTGTGCCGGTGATCGCGGTGACAGCCAACGCCTTCGCCGAGGATATCGCCGCCACCACAGCGGCGGGAATGAACGCCCATGTGTCAAAACCCATCGATTTTGCCGTTCTGCTCCAGACTCTGGAGGAGCTGACCGGCGGACAAGGAGGAGGCAGAACCCCTTAAATGCGGGGTTTTGCCTCTTTTCCTACAGGACAGATGTATTTGCCGCCTGTGGCTTTTACATACTCCTCATGGGCTTTCTTTAACAGTTCCTCATCCTCCATGGTGTTGACGGCGGCCAGAGCCAGCACAGCGGCGGCGCAGGCCACAGCTTTGTGGGTGATGGAGGAGCCTGCCATGGCTGTCGCCTGCCAGGAGTGGTCGGCGGTGCCGTTGGCGTAGCAGGCGGCGTTAAACTGGGCGGTGGGGCAGCAGTAGCTGGCGTCCCCCACGTCCGTGGAGCCGAACAGGTAGGACGGATTTTTCACATAGGGAGCCACATCCTCGATGAGAGGAGAGTTCCGGTACTGATCCGGATCGGCGTAGGCCGGGTACATCCGGTCCAGGGAAGCCTGGATCTCCGCGTCGGAGTAATTTTTGAAAAATGCTCCTGCAAGAGCCCGGTCCGCGTCGTCAAAGGCGGGAGCGCCCACAGCCTGGAAGGCGTCGGCCAGAACCCGGGAGAGGGCTTCGTTGGACACAAAGTCGCACATGCCCGCCGGAATGTCGATGTCCACCTGAGTTCCGGTCATGAGGGCAGCGCCTCTGGCGATGTCCTTGATCCGGTCCACAATCTCCAGCACTTGACGGATCTTGGGAGCGCGGATAAAGTACTTGGTCTGGGCGTGGTTCTGAACCACGTTGGGAGCCGGCCCGCCCACATCCTGGTAGGCGTAGTGAACCCGGGCTTCCGGCACAATGTGCTCCCGCAGATAGTTGACGCCCACGTTCATCAGCTCGCAGGCGTCCAGGGCGCTGCGGCCCAGGTGGGGAGAAGCGGCGGCGTGGGCCGTTTTTCCCTTAAAGGTAAAGTAGGCGCAGACATTGGCCAGGCAGCCGGCGCTCCAGATCATGTTGGCGGTGCCGGGGTGCCAGGTGTAGATGGCGTCCAGGCCGTCAAAGTAGCCGTCCCTGGCCAGGAACATTTTGCCCCAGCCGGCTTCCTCCGCCGGACAGCCGAAGTACTTTATGGTTCCCTGGATCTGGTGCTTTTCCATGTATTCCTTCGCCGCCGCGGCAGCTCCCAGAGCAGCGGTGCCCAGAGCGCAGTGGCCGCAGCCGTGGCCGTTGCCGCCGGGAGTGATCTCCTCGTGCACCGGGCAGGCGGCTTTCTGACTTAAAGAGGGCAGGGCGTCAAACTCTCCCAGAATGCCGATAACCGGCCGCCCGCTTCCCCAGGTGCCGATAAAGGCCGTGTCCATGCCGTCCACCTGTTCTTCCACTTCAAATCCCTCTTCTTTCAGCATGCGGATTAAGGCCGCGGAGGATTTTTCCTCCCGGAAATAGAGCTCCGCATAATTCCAGATCTCGTCATTCAGGGCGTTCAGCCGGTCCTGGCGTTTTGCAACCATCTGTTTGATTTCTTCAGTTCGCGTCATTGAAAAATTCACTCCTTCCCGTGGTTTCGTTTGAAATCATAGATTACTGCTGCATAATTGCTGATACAATTTTATCATATTAGGGAAAAAAAGAAAATAATATCGTTGTGTTATACGGTTCAAAATGGTAAAATAAGTAGTAGATTTCCATAAAGGGGGTTCTCATATGAACAAGATGCTGTATGACTTAATGGACTGGGCTGGAATAGAGGAAATGGTTTATTCGGAGGCGCGCCATCCGGAAAATCTGCTGGGAGCTCATGTGGTGGACGGCGGCGTGCTGGTCCAGGCCTTTATTCCCACGGCTGAAAGTATAGAGGTGAAGATGGGATCCGGCACCTACCAGATGGAGATGGCGGATGAAGAGGGATTTTTTGCTGTTCTCATACCGAGAAAAACCATAGCTCCCTACACACTCCGCATTACCTACGACAATGAGACGAAGGCGGAGATTCGGGATCCCTACAGCTTTTCCAATCAGATCACGGAGCAGGAGTTAAAGAAGTTTGACGCCGGCGTGAACTATGAGGTCTACAAAAAGCTGGGAGCCCATCCCATGACCGTGGACGGAGTAAAGGGCGTGCTGTTTGCCGTCTGGGCCCCCTGTGCCATGCGGGTGAGCGTGGTGGGAGATTTTAACCTCTGGGACGGCAGAAGGCATCAGATGAAGCTTCATGAGGGCTACGGGGTGTACGAGCTGTTCGTTCCCGGGCTGGAAGAAGGCGCTCTCTATAAGTATGAGATCAAGAAGATGAACGGAGATCCCATTTTAAAGGCGGATCCCTATGCGAACTACGCGGAGCTGCGCCCCAATACGGCATCCATCGTATGGGATATTGAGAAATATAAATGGAACGACAAGGCGTGGATGGACAAGCGTGCAAAGACGGACACCAAGACGAAGCCGATGTCCATCTATGAGCTTCATCTGGGCTCTTTTATGAGAAAAGAGCTTCAGATGGACGAGGCAGGGAATCCCATTGTGGGATCCGAATTTTACAATTACCGGGAGATCGCCCCGAAGCTGGCGGAGTATGTGAAGAAGATGGGATACACCCATGTGGAGCTGCTGCCGGTGATGGAGCATCCTCTGGACGCTTCCTGGGGCTATCAGGTGAGCGGCTACTATGCCCCCACCAGCCGCTACGGAACCCCTGATGACTTTATGTATTTTATGGATTACATGCACGGCCAGGGCATCGGCGTGATCCTGGACTGGGTACCCGCCCATTTCCCGAGAGACGCCTGGGGCATGGCGGAATTTGACGGCACCTGTCTCTATGAGCACAGAGATCCGAGAAAAGGCGCCCATCCCCACTGGGGAACCCTGATTTACAATTATGCCAGACCTCAGGTTTCCAACTTCCTGATTGCCAACGCCCTGTTCTGGGCGGAGAAATACCACGCCGACGGTATCCGCATGGACGCGGTGGCTTCCATGCTGTATCTGGACTATGGAAAGAATGACGGAGAATGGGTGCCCAACATTTACGGCGGCCATGAGAACCTGGATGCGGTGGAGTTTCTGAAGCACTTAAACTCCATTTTCAAGAAGAAGAAAAACGGAGCCATCCTCATCGCCGAGGAGTCCACGGCATGGCCGAAGATCACCGGAGATGTGAAAGATGACGGCCTGGGCTTTGACTACAAGTGGAACATGGGATGGATGAACGATTTCCTGGGCTACATGCAGTGCGACCCCTACTTCCGCAACTACCACTACGGCGAGCTGACTTTCAGCATGATCTACGCCTACAGTGAGGATTTTATCCTGGTGTTCTCCCACGACGAGGTGGTGCACGGAAAGGGATCTATGGTAAACAAGATGCCGGGGGCCACTTTTGAGGAGAAATTTGCCAACCTGCGGACGGCTTACGGCTTCATGCTGGGCCATCCCGGAAAGAAGCTGCTGTTCATGGGCCAGGATTTCGGCCAGATGGACGAGTGGAATGAAAACAAAGAACTGGAGTGGGATCTGCTCCAGTACCCCATCCACAGCCAGATGCAGGAGTATGTGAAAGTGTTAAACAAGATGTACAGCCAGTATCCGGCCTTAAGCCAGCTGGACTACCATCCCGACGGCTTCGAGTGGATCGAGTGCAACAACGCGGCGGAGAACATTGCCATCTTTGTGAGAAAGACGAGAAAGAAGGAGGAGACTCTTCTGTTCGTCTGCAACTTCGCTCCTGTGGTTCATGAGAAATTCCAGGTGGGCGTTCCCTTCGCCGGAAAGTATAAGGAGATTTTAAACAGCGACAGCGTGGAGTTCGGCGGAAGCGGCGTCACCAATCCCCGGGTGAAGACTTCAAAGAAGGAGGAGTGGAACGAGCGTCCCAACTCCATCGTCATCAATGTGGCTCCCATGAGCGTCAGCGTCTTCACCTGCACCCCGGAGGCTCCAAAAAAATCGGTGAGGAAGACAGCTGGAAAGAAGGCTGCGCCCCACGCGGTGAAGGCGGAGAAGATGGAAGTGGCAAAGACAGGCCCGACGGCCCTGGCGGAGAAGAACGACCCGACAAAGACCACGGGAACGGCCTTAAAGGAGAAAGAGGACCCGAAGAAGACCACGGGAACGGCCTTAAAGGAAAAGGAAGATCCGAAGAAAAAGGCTGGGACGGCCCTGGCGGAGAAAACCGATCCGGCAAAGACCACGGGAACAGCCTTAAAGGAAAAAGAAGACCCGAAGAAGAAAGCGGGAACGGCTCTGAAGGAGAAGGAAGACCCGAAGAAGAAGACCGGGACGGCTCTGGCGGAGACCTCGGCGGCGGTGAAGAAAGCGGCGTCGGCGGCGGCAGCCACGGTAAAAGCGGCCGGAAGAAAAGTTTCCCATGGGAAGAAAGAACAATAACAGGAGTGTGATTCATGCCTGATACTGTAAAAAACTGGCTGCCGGCTCTGTCCGGCTTTGCCATGGACCTGCTGGCAGCAGTTTTGATTCTGATTATCGGATTTAAAGTAGTGGGAGCGGTCCGCCGGATGGCGGAGCGCTCCTTTGCGAGGATGGAACTGGAGCTTTCCCTGAGAAAATTTCTCCTGTCCCTGATTCAGGTGGGGCTGTACGCCGTGCTGATTTTTATGGCGGCGGAGCGAATCGGGATCCAGTCGTCCTCTATTATCGCCCTGCTGGGCTCCGCCGGTGTGACCCTGGGACTTGCGCTTCAGGGAAGCCTTTCCAATTTTGCGGGGGGAGTTCTGATTCTGCTCGTGCGTCCCTTTAAAGTGGGGGACTATATTGTGAGCCAGTACGGGGAGGGAACGGTGGCGGTCATCGGCCTGGTGTACACTACTCTCAACACTATGGACAACAAGACAGTGGTCATCCCCAACGGAAGTCTTTCCAACAGCCCCATCACCAACGCCACCGCGGAGAAGTTCCGCCGGCTGGACCTGACGGTGGGCATCGGCTATCAGGCGGATCTGAAGAAGGCGAAAGATATTCTGCTGGATATTTACACCAGCCATCCGAAAGTTTTGAAGGATCATCCCATCCAGGTGTTTGTGGATCAGCTGGCCGACAGCGCTGTGATCATCGGTGGAAGGGGATGGACGGCCACCGACGACTACTGGCCGACGCGGTGGGATATAACGGAAGAGATCAAGCTGCGCCTGGACGAGGCGGGGATTGAAATACCCTTTAATCAGATGGACGTCCATGTGAGTTATGGGGAAATGATAGATAAAGGAGAAAAAAGAAAATGAGGGAATGTGGAATTCTGCTTCCTGTCACCAGTATTCCGTCTCCCTACGGAATCGGGGGGTTTTCAAAGGAAGCGTATGAGTTTGTGGACCGGCTGGAAGCCGCGGGACAGAGATACTGGCAGGTGCTTCCCTTTGGGCCTACAGGCTACGGGGATTCCCCCTACCAGTCCTTCAGCGCTTTCGCGGGAAATCCGTATTTCATCGATCTGGATACCCTGGCGGAGGAGGGACTTCTGACAGAGGAAGAATGCCTGGAGGCGGACTGCGGACAGAATCCCAGATATGTGGATTATGAAAGGATTTATAAAACCAGGTTCCAGGTGCTGCGGAAAGCTTTTAACCGGTGGAAGGCTCTGGGACAGAAGTCCGGGGAAAAGCTGGAGCAGGAGACAAAGGAATACTGCGTGTACATGGCGGTGAAGAACCAGTTCCAGGGAAAGAGCTGGGCCCAGTGGGAGGAGGATATCCGCCTGCGGAAGCCGGAGACAGTAAAAGCCTGGGAGGAAGAGCTGGCGGATGAGATTCTCTTCTATGAGTTTCAGCAGCTGAAATTTCAGGAGCAGTGGAAGAAATTAAAGGACTACGCCAACAGCCGCGGAGTTCGGATCATCGGGGATATCCCCATTTACGTGGCCTTTGACAGCGCGGACAGCTGGTTCCATCCGGAGCTGTTTCAGTTCAACGAGGACCGGGAGCCGGATTTTGTGGCCGGGTGCCCGCCGGACGGATTCAGTCCCACGGGGCAGCTCTGGGGCAATCCCCTATACCGCTGGGACTATCACAAAAAGACGGGATATGCCTGGTGGATCCGCCGGATGGCCTACTGCTTCCGCCTCTATGACGTGGTGCGGGTGGACCATTTCCGGGGCTTTGACGAGTATTATTCCATTCCCGCTGAGGACGATACGGCGGCGGGAGGCCACTGGGAGAAAGGACCGGGCCTGGAGCTGTTTGACGCCATAGAGAAGAAGCTGGGGAAGCTGGAGATTATCGCGGAGGATCTGGGATTTCTGACCCCCAGCGTGTTTGAGATGGTGAGAAAGTCGGGCTTTCCCGGCATGAAGGTGCTGGAATTTGCCTTTTCCGCAGACGGGCAGAGCATTTACCTGCCTTACCATTACGATGAGAACTGCGTGGTCTACACAGGCACCCACGACAATGACACCATTCAGGGCTGGTATGAGGCCATGCCGGAGTGGGATCGGGATTTTTCCATCCGTTATCTGGGGAACCGCCATACGCCCAGGAAAGAGATTCACTGGGATTTCATCCGGGCGGCCCTGGGAAGCCGGGCCAGACTGGCGGTCATTCCCATGCAGGACTATCTGGGGCTGGGAAGCGAGGCCAGGATCAACGAGCCGTCCACCCTGGGCGACAACTGGAAATGGCGGCTTCTGCCGGATGAATTTGACGGGAAACTGGCGGAGGCCTGCCGGGATCTGGCCTGGGTCTACGGCAGACTCGGATAGAGCAAACAGAAGGAAATGCGGAGCCGAACGGTTGATACGGCAGACAAAAAGCCCTGGGGCGGATCTTGCGGGATCCTGCCCCAGGGCTTTTTCAGAAGGCGGAAATTACTCCTCCGCCTCGTCCTCTTCTGTGCTGGTTTCTTCTTCCGTCTCCGCCTGGAAGGCGTCGGTCTCGTTTTCGTGCTCTCCGGCGAGAATGGTGGTCTCTGTGCCCTCAATATTGTTCAGAACTTCCTCGCCGTCGTCCAGATGGGTGGAGAAGGTCACCTGAAGCTCGTTGCCGGTGAGATCGCTGGCGTGGAGGGTCAGGCCCATGGAATCCATTTCAAATTTCACTTCCCCGGCGGAGCGGTCCTGGCTGATGGGGAAAACATGATCTCCGTCAGAATCCACCGCGTAGATGGTTTCAAAATCCACGCCGGACTGGGTGTCTTCCAGGACGACGGTGAGCACGTCGTCATCGTCTAAGGAGTAGTCGGTGACGGTTGGAGCCACGTCGTCCAGAATGCTGATATGGGCGTATTCCGCGGCGGACATGCCGTTGAAGTTCTGGATGGAAACCTCCAGCACTCCGTTGGAAGTAATGGGAACGGAGTAGGTTTTGCTGTCTGTCTGCTCATATTCCACCGCGTCGCCGTCTTTTGCGATGGTCAGATTCTTAGTGGGAAGGAAGGAGCGGATGTGGACGGTGGCTGTGGTGGTCAGGTAGTCCTCCGTATCCCCTACAGTGATCTCCAGCTTCGGCTTTGCCGTAAAGAGATAGAAGATCACAGAGTTTATGATAATGAACGGCAGAATATAAAAGAGGATGACAGTCAAAAAATCATGGGATTCTGTCTGTCTTTTTCTGCGGGTCCGATTCTGCTTCATGAAACGCCTCCTGATGGTTTATTTGTACGGGCCAGCCCGTACCCTGACCTATAGCATAGCAGAAAATTTCCTGTCTTACAAGTTTTAACTTCTAAATTTCGGCCGGCTGTGCTATGATTAAGATAATAGAAAGAATTGTAAGAAAAAAGTGCATTTTGGCCGCTGGCCGGAAAGGCAGATATGATAAAAGAAGCCGTGGAATTTGCTGTGGAAGCCCACAGGGGGGCTGTGAGAAAGGGGACCAGGATCCCCTACATTGTTCATCCGCTGGAAGCTGCGGTGATCGTGGGGAGCGTGACGGAGGACGAGGAGCTGATTGCCGCGGCTATTCTCCATGACGTGCTGGAGGATACAGACGCCAGCGAAGAGGAGGTGCGCAGCCGGTTCGGGGACCGGGTGGCAGATCTTGTGGTGAAGGAGACGGATGACAAGAGCCGTTCCTGGATGGAGAGAAAGTCGGAAAAGCTGCGGCGGGTGAGAGAGGGCAGCCGGGATCTGAAGATCGTGGTGCTGGGAGACAAGCTGAGCAATATCCGCTCCGTGGCCCGGGATTACCTCACCATGGGAGAGGCCCTGTGGGACCGTTTCAACGACAAGCGCAAGGAGGCCCAGGGCTGGTATTACTGGAGCATGGCGGAGTGCCTGAAGGAACTGGCGGAATGCGAGCCCTACAAAGAGTATGTGACCCTCTGCGGCCAGGTATTCGGCAGAAAGAAAAAAGAGTGGGAAATATAGAAACGAAGGCGGGAAAAAGTCTTGAGCTTTTTCCCGTTTTTCCGTATAATGAGAGAAGCCTGTCTGAATTCAAGCAAGGCCGCCTGTTCCGGGCGGTATTTTCCAGAAACTGACAACTGAATAGAAAATGATGGAGCCTGAGACTTTCCCTGCGTGGGAAAGGAGAGACGGAACTATGAAAAAATATCTTTGGGTGATTCTGCTGACGGCGTCTCTGGCGGGAGGAGCCGGCATCTGTGGGGAGATCTCTGCCGCGGGAAGAACCGTGGGAGAGACTGCTGCTGCGAAGACGGCTGCTGTGGGAGAGACTGCCGCCGTAGAAGTGCGTGCTGCTGTGGGAGAGACTGCCGCCGTGGAAGTGCGTGCTGCCGTGGGAGAGAGTGCTGCCATAGAAGAGCGTGCTGCTGTGGGAGAGACTGCCGACACGGAAGAGGCAGCCGCCGGGAGAGCGGCCGGCTCCGGGAATGGGCTGCCTCCCGGGGAAAAACAGGTGGTTTTCCGGGACGTGGAGGGGATTACAGAGATTCCGGAGACCCTGCCGGGAGAGGACAATGAGGCGCCCTGGCAGCTGGCGGAGAGGGAGAGGCTCCGGGAGCGGTGGGAGGACAATTTTTCCTTCCCGGTGATTTTTGAGAAATACGGATCGGATTTTTATCTGCTGGAAGGGCAGAAAATAGCCGCCGGCGGGGACACTCCCTTTTATGAAGACCGGGGAGCTCTGCTCCTGTCCGCCATCGGGGTAAGTCCCGCCGATTATGTGGTGGAACAGGTAGTGTGGGACGGGGAGAGCTACAGAAATGAAGAGGGGATTCTCTGCCGCAGCGCCCTGGCTTCCGGGAAGAAGCGGGTCTGGGACGAGGCGGTTCTCTACCGCACCGTGGAAATAGAGGATGGAACCGGGGAGGCAGGCGGCCAGGCGGCCGGTGAGAGGGCGCCGGATGGTGCTTCCGGCTCGGAACGGGAAGGGGAAAGCTGGCTGAGCCTTCTGTTTCGGGCCGCGGCGCTGATGCTGTCCCTGGGGCTTCTGCTGCTGGCCGCGGCGGCGCTGGCTGCCTGGATCAGAAAGAAAAAGAAGGAGAAGGAAGAGGAGAAAAAATCTCCGGACGGAATCTGAGTCCGGCCGGAGACAGATGGGAAGGCTCAGGCTTCAGGCAGGCTGTCGGGGACCTGGCGTCCTTCGTGGTCAATGTGGTAATTGTCCCGGTAGATCAGCTGGGAGATGGGGACCAGCTCGTAGCCGGCGTCCTGCAGTCCGGTGATGACGGCATCCAGGGCGGCGGGGGTGTATTTGGCTCCGTTGTGCATCAGGATAATGCTGCCGTTCCCCAGGTGCTTGTGGTTTAAAACTGTTTTGATGATGGACTCAGTCCCGTAGTCCTTCCAGTCCAGGGAGTCTACGTCCCACTGAACCGGGTAATATCCCATGTCCCGGGAGACGGTGATCACCTGGTCGTCGTAATCCCCGTAGGGCGGGCGAAACAGGGTCATATCCTGACCGGTGAGAGTTTTTACCTTGTCGTGGACTTTCTGAAGTTCAGAGCGGATCTCCTCATCGGAGAGCTGGCTCATGTTCTTATGATTTTCACTGTGATTGCCCAGATCATGGCCCTGGGAGGCGATGTATTTGACGTCCTCAGGAAAACTTTCCACCCAGCCACCGGTCATGAAAAAGGTGACTTTTACGTTGTGTTTTGCCAGAATGTCCATGATCTGGGCGGTATCTTCATTGCCCCAGGCGGCGTCGAAGGACAGGGCCACCTGGGGCTTGTCGGTCTGGACGCAGTAGATGGGCAGCTGCCGTTTTCCGGAGAGATGGCTGGCAGTGCCCTCCGCCTGGAAAATGCGCATGGAACTGGCGGTGAGAGCCAGATTTCCCTGCTGGTAGAAGGTGAGGGAGGCTCCGATGGCCAGGAAGATAATCGCCATCCAGAACAGGGCGTTTTCGGAAAGACGGTGTTTCAGTTTCATAGACAGATCTCCGCGGGACGGGTGTTAATAGCATTGTATGTGAAGGGAAGGCCGTATATGACGGCCGGGCGGGGAGAGATCCGGATGGAGGGCCGGGATCAAAAATTCGGCGGGAGAATGGGGATATCCGGTTGACAATTTGATGAAAATGGCGTAGAATCGACCTACAATAAGAAAAAGGCGATGAAGAGGAATAGTAGGTTTTCATACATGACAGAGAGGCTGCGGAGGGTGGAAAGCAGCCATGTCCCTGGATTCCGAACCGGCCCTGGAGCCCCGTATGAGGAATGCGGCGTACACCGGCGTTAACGGGTAACAGAGAGAGCGGAGTTTTTGACAGCCGGGAAGGCTGCGGGGATCCGCTAAGTTGGGTGGTACCGCCGGCGTTCCGGTCCCTTTCAGATTCAGAGAGGGGCCGGGGCGCTTTTTGTTTTATGGAACATGAGGAGTCGCTGCATTTCTGTGAAAACAGAGATTCCGCAGGGATTCAGGGCCGCCCCGCCATAGGAAACAATAAAAAAGAAGGAGAGAAATCATGGCAAAGGACAAAAAGTTAGTGGAAGCCATCACATCCATGGACGAGGATTTCGCCCAGTGGTATACGGATGTGGTGAAGAAGGCAGAGCTGATCGATTATTCCAGCGTAAAGGGCTGCATGGTGATCAAGCCGGACGGCTATGCCATCTGGGAGAACATCCAGAAGGAGCTGGACAAGCGGTTTAAGGAGACCGGCGTACAGAATGTGTACATGCCCCTGTTTATTCCGGAGAGCCTGCTGCAGAAGGAAAAGGATCACGTGGAGGGATTTGCGCCGGAGGTTGCCTGGGTGACCCACGGCGGCTTAGAGCCCCTTCAGGAGCGGCTTTGTGTCCGCCCCACTTCCGAGACCCTGTTCTGTGATTTTTATTCCAGGGACATCCACTCCTACCGGGATCTGCCCAAGCTTTACAATCAGTGGTGCTCCGTGGTGCGCTGGGAGAAGACCACCAGGCCCTTCCTCCGCTCCAGAGAGTTCTTATGGCAGGAGGGACACACCGCCCACGCCACTGCGGAGGAGGCAGAGGAGAGAACCATCCAGATGCTGAACCTGTATGCGGATTTCTGTGAGCAGGTACTGGCCATGCCGGTGATCCGGGGCCGGAAGACGGACAAGGAGAAATTTGCGGGAGCGGAGGCTACCTACACCATCGAGGCCCTCATGCACGACGGAAAGGCCCTTCAGTCCGGAACCAGCCACAATTTCGGCGACGGCTTCGCGAAGGCCTTCGGCATTCAGTATTCCGACAAGGACAACAAGTTAAAATATGTCCATCAGACTTCCTGGGGCATGACCACCCGTCTGATCGGAGCCATCATCATGGTTCACGGCGACAACAACGGTCTGGTGCTTCCCCCGGCCATCGCCCCCGTACAGGTGGTGATCGTTCCCGTTCAGCAGCAGAAGCCGGGCGTGCTGGACAAGGCATTTGAGCTGAAGGAGACTCTGTCCAATTTCCGGGTGAAAGTGGACGACTCCGACAAGAGCCCGGGCTGGAAGTTCAGCGAGTCTGAGATGAGAGGAATTCCGGTCCGCGTGGAAATCGGCCCGAGAGATATTGAGAACGGCCAGGCAGTGCTGGTGCGCAGAGATACCCATGAGAAGACGGTGGTGTCTCTGGATGAGATCAACGAGAAGGTGAAAGAACTGCTGGATGAGATTCAGCATCACCTGTTTGAGAAGGCGAAGGCCCACAGGGACGCCCACACCTACACGGCGACCACCTTCGAGGAGTTTGAGAAGACCATCAACGAGAAGCCGGGCTTTGTAAAGGCCATGTGGTGCGGCTGCCAGGAGTGCGAGGACAAGATCAAGGAGCTGACGGGAGCCACCTCCCGCTGCATGCCCTTCGACCAGGAGCAGCTCTCTGACAAGTGCGTCTGCTGCGGCAAGCCGGCCAAAAAGATGGTATACTGGGGCCGGGCATATTGATAGGCGGAGATTTCTGCTGATTCCTGCCCAAAAAGAAAAAAGAGAGGGACCGCTTCATCCATTTGGGATGGAGCGGTTCCTCTTTTTTGGCGGGATACGCCCGGCAAGGGGACGCCATGCTTGCATGGGCGGACATTTGCCGGGCAACGGACAGCGAACAGCTTTGCTGTGAGCTGCCCGTGGTATCACGAATTGGATAGGGGAAGGGACTTTCCCTATCCGATCGGGAACAGCAGCGGTGCGGGGGAGGTTTTCTGCGGGAAGGGTGATTTTATTTGGCAAACCAGGGAAAAAATGGTATGATGGGCAGATGGATGACAGAGAAAGTGAGGATTACAGATATGGAAATTCCCCAGGCAGTGGAAAAGATCATAGATACGCTGGAAGCAGGAGGTTTTGAGGCCTACGCGGTGGGGGGCTGCGTGCGGGACACTCTTCTGGGCCGGGAGCCGGAGGACTGGGACATCACCACCTCCGCCCGCCCGGAGCAGGTAAAGAGCCTGTTTCGCAGAACGGTGGACACCGGGATCCAGCACGGAACGGTGACGGTGCTGGAAAACCATCAGGGCTATGAGGTGACCACATACCGCATTGACGGGGAGTATGAGGACGGCCGCCATCCCAAGCAGGTGGAGTTTACCGCCAGCCTGACGGAGGATTTGAAGCGGCGGGATTTCACCATCAACGCCATGGCTTACAGCAAAAAGACGGGGATCGTGGATGAGTTCGGCGGGATGGAAGATTTAAAGCGGGGGATCATCCGCTGCGTGGGAGCGGCTCAGGAGCGGTTTACGGAGGATGCCCTGCGGATTCTGCGTGCCATCCGTTTTTCCGCCCAGCTGGGCTTTTCCATCGAGGAGCAGACCCTGGAGGCGGTGAGGCAGATCGCCCCCAACCTGGTCCATGTGAGCAAGGAACGGATTCAGGTGGAGCTGACGAAACTGTTGAAATCCCCCCACCCGGAGCGGATGAGTCTGGTATTTGACACGGGGATCGCTCCCTATGTGAGCGCACACTTCGCGGAGGCGGGAAATCCCGGGGAGAAGGACGGGGAGAACTGGCTGACGGCGGAGTTTGAGCCGGAAAAATATGTCCGCTGGGCCGCATTTCTGCGGCGTCTGGGAGAAAAGGAGGCGGAGCGGATTTTAAAGGAGCTGAAGGCGGATAACGACACCATTTCCAGAGTCCGTCTGCTGGTGGGAAACTGGAAATGTCCGCTGGATGCGGACAAATACCAGCTGCGCCGGGCCATGAGCCGGATGAGCGGGGAGATGTTTGACAGTCTTCTGCGGTTCCGGCTGGCGGCCGGGACGGACAGCCGGGAAAAGACGGAGGCTCTCCAGGCCATGGCACAGGAGATCCGCCGGGATGGGGACTGCATTTCCCTGAAGATGCTGGCGGTGACGGGAAACGACCTGATCGCCGCGGGAATGAAGCCTGGGCGGGAGATCGGCCTTAGGCTGGAGGAGATGCTGGAGGACGTGCTCCGCCACCCGGAACACAACACAAAAGAATATCTGCTGCGATTCTAAAAAAGCAGCCGCCCACATACCCTAGAAGTAGCCGGACAGGAGAGTCCTGCCCGCACGAAATGTGAGGAATGTGGAGGGGCAGCCGTGAATGAAAAATATATAGAAATTCTGGAACAGTACGATCTGGAGCTGTTGTCGGCCAGAAAGGGCAGGGGAGCCTGGATCTGTGAGACGGATCATGGCTTAAAGCTGGTAAAAGAGTACCGCGGAACTGTCCGCCGGCTGGAGTTTGAGGAAGAGGTGCTGAGATTCGCCATGGAGGAAGGCGGCCTGCTGGCGGACCAGTATGAGCGCAACCGGGAGGACGGGCTTTTGAGCCTGGCGGGGGACGGAACCCGCTATGTTGTAAAAAACTGGTTTTCCGACCGGGAGTGCAGCTTAAAGGACACCAGGGAGGTGCTCCAGGCGTCGTCAAAGATCGCCTCCCTGCACAGAATTCTGCGCCGTCTCCCCTTCCGGGAGGAGTGGAGCATGGGCTCCATCCTGGGAGAATCCCTGGCCGGGGAGATGCGCCGCCACAACCAGGAGCTGCAGCGGGCCAGGAATTTCGTCCGGGGCAAACGGAAAAAGACGGCCTTCGAGCTCCAGGTGATCGCCGGCTTTCAGAAATTCTATGAGCAGGCACTGGAAGCGGCGGACGGCATGGATGCCATCTTTGCAGACCACAGCGGCCAGGGCCTTTTTTTATGCCACGGAGACTTGGACCAGCACCACCTGCTCATGACCGGCCGGGACATCGCCGTCATCGAATTCAACCGCATGCACCTGGGCGTCCAGGTGACCGATCTCTATCATTTCCTGCGGAAAGTCATGGAAAAACACGACTGGAACAGCGCCCTGGGCCGGTCCGTCCTGAACATCTACGAGAAAACCCTGCCCCTGACAGAGCTGGAGCACAAATGCCTGTACTACCTGTTCCTGTACCCGGAAAAATACTGGAAACAGATTAATTTTTACTACAACGCCAACAAAGCCTGGATCCCGGAGAGAAACGTCGAAAAGCTGAAAAAATTGGAAGAACAGGAAGAAAACAGATGGAAATTTTTACGGCAGCTGCGCGGATGATACTTCCTTTTTTGTGCAGAATGTTGTATAATATCCACGTCAGCAATGAGCCGTGCGCAGGGGAACGAAGGCAGATCCGCGTTGTGCTCGCACAAAAGCGGGTCTGCCTTCGTTCCCCTGCATAGGGCGAAGCCCGTGAGACCTTCGGAACAGAGACCGGAAGGTCTCTGTTCCGAAGGTCTCGCAGCGCGGCGGACTCCCCCGCGAGCCCAGGCCGCCAGGCCGCCGGCGCGCCCGCCCAGGCCAGGAACTTCTTCCCCGCCCCCAGGCACCGGCCTCCTGCTGACGCCAAATATGCCGCGAACCACGCGGAATTCAGGAGGAGACAGCATCTATGAAAGATTACATGAAAATTTATGAAGAATGGCTGAGCAATCCGTATTTTGATGAGAAGACAAAGGAA
Source organism: Candidatus Lachnoclostridium avicola (assembly GCA_019114465.1). Classification (GTDB taxonomy): domain Bacteria; phylum Bacillota; class Clostridia; order Lachnospirales; family Lachnospiraceae; genus Lachnoclostridium_A; species Lachnoclostridium_A avicola. The sequence continues at coordinate 31,815 of DXFM01000013.1, read as the reverse complement.
GAGCTCCGTGCCATCGCCGGAAATGAGAATGAGATCAAAGAGCGTTTCTATATGGATCTGGAGTTTGGTACCGCCGGTTTGAGAGGTATTATCGGCGCCGGAATCAACCGCATGAATATTTATGTGGTGCGCCGGGCGACCCAGGGCCTTGCCAACTATATCATCAAGCAGGGCGGAGCGGACAAGGGAGTGGCCATTGCCTTCGATTCCCGCCATATGTCCCCTGAATTCGCTGAGGAGGCAGCCCTGACCCTGGCTGCCAACGGCATCAAAGCTTATAAATTTGAATCCCTTCGTCCCACCCCGGAGCTGTCATTTGCAGTCCGCGAGCTGGGCTGTATCGCCGGCATCAATATCACCGCCAGCCACAACCCGCCGGAGTACAACGGATACAAGGTATACTGGGAGGACGGCGCTCAGTTTACGCCGCCTCATGACAAGGGAGTTACGGAGGAGGTTCTGGCGATCGAGGATCTGTCCACAGTGAAGACCACCACCGTGGAGGAGGCTGTAAAGGCCGGAAAATATCAGATTATCGGAGCGGAGATCGACGACAAATACATCGCTCAGGTAAAGGCCCAGGTGGTCAATCAGGATGCCATCGACAAGATGCAGGACAGCATCAAGATTGTATATACGCCTCTTCACGGCACTGGAAATATTCCGGTGAGAAGAGCTTTAAAGGAAATTGGGTTTACCCATGTGACTGTAGTTCCGGAACAGGAACTTCCCGACGGAGACTTCCCCACGGTGAGCTATCCCAACCCCGAATCCAAGGAAGCCTTTGAGCTGGGCTTAAAGCTGGCAAAGGAGCAGGATGCAGACCTGGTGCTGGCCACCGACCCGGATGCAGACCGTCTGGGCGTTTATGTAAAAGACACCAAGTCCGGCGAGTATATTCCGCTGACTGGAAATATGTCCGGATCCCTGCTGTGCGAGTATGTGCTCAGCCAGAAGAAGGCGAGAAACCTGATCCCCGCCGACGGACAGGTGGTAAAATCCATTGTTTCCACCAATCTGATCGACGAGGTGGCGAAGGCTTACGGCGTGGAGCTGGTGGAGGTTCTCACCGGATTTAAGTGGATCGGCCAGCAGATTCTGAAAAATGAGCGCACCGGCAAGGGCACCTATCTCTTCGGCATGGAGGAGAGCTACGGCTGTCTCATCGGAACCTACGCGAGAGATAAGGACGCCGTTTCCGCTACCGTTGCCCTCTGCGAGGCGGCAGCCTACTACAAGACCAAGAACATGACCCTCTGGGATGCCATGATCGATATGTATGAAAAGTATGGCTACTGCATCGACGCAGTGAAGTCCATCGGACTTTCCGGCATTGAAGGTCTGGCGAAGATCCAGTCCATTATGGATTATCTGAGAAACAACACACCGGCAGAGATCGGCGGCTACAAGGTGGTTTCCGCCAGAGACTACAAGCTGGATACCATCAAGGACATGGCCACCGGAAAGGTGAAACCCACCGGACTTCCGTCCTCCAACGTGCTCTACTACGACATGGAAGGCGGCGCATGGGTATGCGTGAGACCGTCCGGCACGGAGCCGAAGATCAAATTCTACTATGGCGTAAAGGGAACCTCCTTAGAGGATGGACAGAAGAAATCCGAAGAGCTGGGAGATGCCGTGATGGCCATGGTGGACAAACTGATGTAAATGCTGAAATGATGACTGCATAAGTCCGGGAGGCGCTGCAGCCGGAGAAGATTTCTCCGGCCGGCGGCGTCTCCTTTTGATGTACGGCGGCAGGAGGGATGGCGGCCTGCTGCCTTGAGGAGAGCAAAAACCCATGGGAAAAAGAGATTACCGAATTGACAACACAAAGGGGATACTGATCATCCTGGTGGTGATCGGCCATTTTCTGCTGCCTGTGGCCAGCACCCGCTTTACCACCAACAGTCTGTATCTGATCTACACCTTCCACATGCCCTGTTTTATTTTCATATCCGGCTACCTGGCAAAAGGAGTGTACCGGGACGGCAGGTTCCGGTGGGACAAACTGGCGAGGCTGGTGTGGCTTTATATTCTGTTCGAGCTGGGAGTTCACGTCACGGAAGGACTGCTGGAAGGCCATATCGGCTGGCGGGTGGATTTTTTCCACGAGAGCGGAGCTCCCTGGTATCTGCTGGCGCTGATTTTGTGGTATCTGCTGATTCCCCTGTTTTTCCATCTGAGAAAATGGGTGTCTCTGGCAGCGGTTCTGGTCATAGGGCTGGCCGGCGGCTATGCGGGAAATCTGGGGGATTTTCTGGCGGCGGACCGGGTGCTGGCCTTTGCCCCGTTCTTTTATCTGGGATATTTTTTCGCGGCGGAAAATCTGGGGGCAGTGTGCTCCGGAAAAAGGCGTGCCGCGGCGGTGGGACTGGGAGCCGTGACGGCTGCCGTGATCTTCCTGGGCACCTATGATTATCTGGAGCCGTACCGGCTGGCGGTCTACGGGGCTATGTATGACCGTTTTGCCCCGGAGCTCTATTCTGTCTGCTGGCTGATCCGGCTGGTCTGCTATCTGGCTGCCGGGGCGCTGTCCTTCGGGCTGCTGGCGTTCCTGCCGGCCCGCCGGCTGCCGTTTCTCACGGTGCTGGGCCAGAGAACGCTGCCGGTGTACGTGCTTCACCGCCTGATCCGGGATCTGTGCCAGTATTTTGACCTGTACCGTTTTTTCAACGTCCACTCGAAGGCGCAGGTTCTGATTCTGATGGGAGGCTGTGTGGCGCTGGCGGCGGTTCTGGCCTCCGGCCCGGTGTACCGGGGATTCGGACTGCTGGCGGAGCTTCCCTTCCGGCTGGCAGGGACGGTGAAGCGGAGGGAAAACCGTCCGTAGACGGTGTTTATAAATTTGTAAGAATCACAGAGTTGCAGAAACTGGTCTACTGTGATAGACTTGCTGTAAGAGCAGGACTATCCTGGTAGACCAGTTTCTGCTTGGAAGCCTTTTCACGCAGAGCGGCGGCCCCGGAAAAGGACTGTGCCAGGACCGGAGGATTCCCGGAAAATTCAGAGGGAGAGATTCAGGAGGAACTGAGATGGAAGAATTGAAGCTGCATGAGAGTGAATACCGTTTTATGGAACTGATCTGGGAGGCTCAGCCGGTGCGGTCCATGGATCTGGCCAGGCTGGCGGCTTATGAGCTGGGCTGGAAGAAGTCCACCAGCTATACGGTGTTAAAGAAGCTGGCCGGCCGGGGGTTTGTGAAGAACGAGGAGGCGGTGGTGACGGCTCTGGTACAGCGGGAGGAGGTGCAGAGGTTTGAGAGCGAGACGCTGGTGGACAGAAGTTTCGGCGGCTCTCTGCCTGCTTTTCTCACCGCCTTCTTAAAGGATCGGAAGCTGACACACCGGGAGGCAGATGAGATTCAGAAGATGATCGAGGAGGCGGTGGAAGATGACTGAGATGTTTGTTTCCATACTGAACCTGACCATTGCAGGGAGCGGGGCCGCGGTGATCGTGCTGTTTCTGCGCCTGATTCTGAAACGGTTTTCCAGGATCTATTCCTACATTCTGTGGATTTTGGTGTTTTTTCGGTTTATCAGTCCGTTTTCTGTGGAGACAGCCCTGCGTCTGTTTCCCGTAAACCGAATTTCCGTGGAGCCGGACATTGTCTATGAGATGTTTCCCGCGGTGAATACAGGGATCGGCGCAGTGGACAGGACGGTCAATTCCGTACTTGTGACTGCGCTGGCGGGAAGCCCGGAGACTTCCCTCAACCCCATGCAGGCTGTGCTGGGGGTCTGCGCCTTTTTGTGGGCGGCCGGAGCGGTTATTATCGGCGGAGTGCAGCTGCTGCGCCTGATTCGTTTCTCTGCCGGGATACGGACGGGAGTGCCTTTGGATGGAGAGACGGGAGTGAAGCTCTCGGAATGGGCGGAAGTGCCGGTGGTGGCGGGGCTGTTTCGCCCGTCGGTGGTGCTCCCCTATGGGATTTCCCAGCAGGATCAGAGGTATATCCTGGCCCACGAGCGGATTCATATTGTCAGGAGAGATTATCTGGTAAAGGCGGTTTGCTTTCTGATCGCTGTGGTCCACTGGTTTAACCCGCTGGTCTGGCTCAGCTACGGGAAATTATGTCTGGATATGGAGATCAGCTGCGATGAACGGGCGGTGAGGGGCATGGAGCTGGCGGAGAGAAAGGAGTACAGCATGGCGCTGCTGCGGTTTGCCGGCAGAAGGAGCGGCCTGTGGATCTCGCCGGCTTTTGGAGAGAGCCACACGAGACAGAGAGTGAAGCAGGTGCTGTCTGTCCGGCACGGGTCTGTCCGGGCGACAGCCGCCGCGGTTTGCTGTACGGTACTGGCAGGCTGCGGCCTTGTGACCAGTCCGGAGCCGGATGGGGTGTCCAGAGCGGCGTCCATCATCGGCGGGGCGGACGGCCCTACCTCTATTTTTCTGGCAGGGAAGACGGACGGAAAGGAAATTCCCATTGCCTATGGTGAGGCGGCGTGGAATGAGGGTTCCGCCGCGGAAAATCTGTGGCTGGATCAGGCAAATCCAAATCTGCCGGAAAAGGGATGCCTGGCTGTCTTCCACGGGCCCCAGGGCGTATTTGTGTTCCGGGGAACGGGAGAAGACCTGGAGCTGGCGGCGTCTGTGGACATGGCCGGGGTGGACAGTCTGTACGGGGAGATGTACAGCCGGACAGGAGGAGACGGCCCTGTATTCGAGGTGCTGGGGAATGGGGGAAATGGAATGATCCTGGGATTTTCTGAGAATGGGGAGTGGATGGAAGACCACATGTATCTTCTGTATCTGGATACCGAGGAGCTCTGCCGGCTGAATAATGGGGCAGAGCTGGCGGACGCCTGGAAAGGTCTGACAGCCGGCCCCTCCGGGCAGGCGCCGGGGAAGGGACGCCTGATGTCGGAGACCGGTCTGTTTCAGGATCTGTTTCTTGAGATGAGCGATGGGGAAAATACGGTGAGATATGCGCTGTTTTCCAGATAGACCGGAAACCTTACCGGTTCTTTTTTGCCAGCTCCGACAGCTCCTTTAAGGCTTCGCCAAACCGCTTGGATGCAGCGGTGGGATTGCGGAGCAGGAGATCCCGGCGGTGGCGGTTCAGATGACCGACCAGGGTATGATGTCTGTCCAGAAGGTCCTGTCCTTTGGACAGAAGAGCGTTCATCCGGTCAGCGCCGGACGCCTGAGCCTGCCCCACTTTCTGGAGGGCGGTGGTTTTCAGCCGTTCCACCTGAAGAGAAGCTTCCTCCCGGCAGTCACTGAGCAGCTGGGCGGCGTTTTCCCAGTAGCTGCCGATCTTCTGGGCGGTTTCCGCCCGGTACTCACCGATCTTCTGGGCGGTTTCTGCCCGGTACTCGCCGATCTTCTGGGCAGTTTCCTCTCGGTATTCGCCAATCTTCTGAGCGGTGCCTTCCCGGTATTTGTTCAGCTGCTGGGCGGTTCCTGCGCGGTAGCCGTTTAGCTTCTGGGCCGCATCGTCCCGGTATTCGCTCAGCCGGTCAGCTGTTTCCGCCCGCAGGAGAGCCAGCTGCACCTGCACATCGTCCAGCTCAGCCCGAATGCCGGTCATAGCCTCCAAAGCACGGCCCAGATCCAGAGCATCCTTCACAGACTGTACGGTGTCTGCGGCGAACAGGATGGAGATCAGAATCACGCCGGCGATGTCCAGGGAGACCGGAAGGGCCAGTACCAGGTCGGACACCGGAGGATGAAGTACTTCTGTGAGGAAAATCGTCAGAAGCCCCCACACAAGAGAGGAGCTGAGGCAGATATAGCCGTTTACATTAAACCTCTGATTGCTGTAATCCCAGTATTTCATCTTGAACAGCCGTTCCATGGTCCATCCGGTGACGTACTCCAGAGCCGTAGCGGCTATGACACCGGAGATATATACCAGAAACAGGCTGTCCCGGAACGGCAGGGAGACCCACAGCATCATCACCGCCCCTGTGCCGTAGAGGGGGAGCAGGGGCAGGCGCAGGAATCCCCGGTTGACCGGCCGTTTTTCCCGAATGGACACATAGGTGGATTCAAAAATCCAGCCGGCAAAGCAGTATATATAGAAAAAGCTGAGCCATTGATACCAGGTGTAGTGATAAATGTGCATGGTAACCTCCTTAAAACCGGCGGCCGAAGGCACTTAGAGAGCCTGGACGGCCGCTTGTTGTCTGTGGTGCCAGTATAGCACAGATGGAAAGAAGGAAAAAGATGGATTTTTCAGGTTCGAATCTTAATTTTGGTTCGTACATGTCGGAAAGGGGGGAATCCGGCACAGCGAAACGGGCCGCTCCTTTTGGGAGCGGCCCGTTTCGTTGTTATTGGGAATGGTAGGTATATAAATAAGAAAATGTTATAGGGGGGCCGGACGGTGTGACCCGTCCGGTATGAGTATGAAAAAGCTTTCTAATCCCAAGCACCTGCTGCTTGAAATAAGGCTCGTTATCCTTTCGGATAACTTACTTATAATATAAAGAGAAAATGTGTCAAAAATATGTACCCCCAATAAAAAAATCATAAAATTTATGACGGAAAAATTAAAAAGGAGGAAAATAAAAAAAATATGAAAATCTCTTTGAAAAACCAGGGAGATTGTATATAATAGGAAAGAGGAAGAGACAGGAGGAGACTATGAATATGTTCATGTCCAATGATATTGGAATTGATTTGGGCACAGCCAGCATCCTGGTTTATATTAAAGGAAAAGGCGTTGTGTTGAAGGAACCGTCCGTGGTCGCCATTGACCGCGATACCAATAAAATTATTACATTCGGCGAGGAGGCGCGGCTGATGATCGGCCGGACTCCGGGCAATATTGTTGCAGTTCGTCCTCTGCGTCAGGGCGTGATCTCTGATTACACTGTGACGGAGAAGATGCTGAAATATTTTATCAATAAGGCCGTGGGAAAGAGAACGCTGCGCAAACCCCGCATCAGCGTCTGCATTCCCAGCGGAGCCACGGAAGTGGAGAAGAAGGCGGTGGAAGACGCCACCTACCAGGCGGGCGCCAGAGAGGTAATCATCATTGAGGAGCCGGTGGCGGCGGCTATCGGAGCCGGAATTGATATCTCCAAGGCCTGCGGCAATATGATCGTGGATATCGGAGGCGGAACCTCGGATATCGCGGTGATCTCCCTGGGAGGCACGGTGGTGAGCACCTCCATCAAGGTGGCGGGAGATGATTTTGATGAGGCGCTGGTGCGCTACATGAGAAAGAAGCACAATCTTCTCATCGGCGAGAGAACGGCGGAGGAGATCAAGATCAATATCGGCGCAGCCTACAAGCGGCCGGAGTCCCTGACCATGGAAGTGAGGGGACGGAACCTGGTGACCGGGCTTCCGAAGACCATTATGGTGACGTCGGACGAGACTCTGGAAGCGCTGAGAGAGCCGGCCATGCAGATTGTGGACGCCGTTCACGGCGTGCTGGAGCGCACTCCCCCGGAGCTGGCGGCAGATATTTACGACAGGGGCATCGTGCTCACGGGAGGCGGTTCCCTTCTCAGCGGCCTGGATGTGCTGATCCAGGAGAAGACCGGCATCAATACCATGATCGCCGAGGATCCGCTGACGGCTGTGGCCATCGGCACGGGACGTTTTATCGAGTTCACCCACGGCGGTGACAATAAAGAATACTGATGACATAATTGCTTCTGCCCCTCCGGCAGGGGCAATTTTTTCCTGAAAAGAGGCAGACATGCCTGAAAGGATATGGCTGAAAAGAGATAGGAGGGATCCCTGTGGCGGCTGTCCGTGGGTTTGTGGAGAAAATTAAATACCGCAACGAAGACAACGGCTATACGGTCCTGAGTCTGGCGGCGGAGGATGACGAGTACATACTGGTGGGAACCTTCCCTTATATTACGGAGGGGGAGATGATCCAGGCATCCGGCACCATGACGGAGCACCCCATTTACGGGGAGCAGCTCCAGGTGGAGAGCTATGAGATCATGACTCCCGAGGATGCGGATGCCATGGAGCGGTATCTGGCCTCCGGCGCCATCAAGGGAGTGGGGGCGGCCCTGGCCGCCCGGATCGTCCGCCGGTTCAAGGCGGATACTTTCCGGATCATGGAGGAGGAACCGGAGCGGCTGGCGGAAGTGAAGGGCATCAGCGAGAAGATGGCCATGTCCATCGGAGAGCAGATGGAGGAGAAACGGGGGATGCGCCAGGCCACCATGTTTCTTCAAAAGTACGGGATCTCTGTGAACCTGGCGGTGAAGATCTACCAGGAGTACGGGCCGCGCATGTACGGGATCATAGAGGAGAATCCCTACCGGCTGGCGGATGATATCCCCGGCGTGGGCTTTAAAATGGCGGATGAGATCGCCAGAAAAGTGGGAATTTTTACAGATTCCGACTACCGGATCAAGAGCGGCGTGCTCTACACCCTGCTCCAGGCGGTGGGAAACGGCCACACCTATCTGCCGGAGGATGAGCTTCTGGCCTCGGCTTCCGAGCTCCTGCGGGTGGATCCGGAACAGATCCGGGACCAGCTCATGGATCTCCAGATGGAGAAAAAACTGGTGGTCAAGACCCAGGGGGAAAGGCGGATCGTATACGCTTCCCAGTACTATTATCTGGAGCTGAACTCCGCCAAAATGCTCTCGGATCTGAATATCCGGGGAGATTTTGATGAGGGAGAGATCCGAAAGAAGCTGGACCGGATTCAGAAGGAGGAGAAGCTGGAGCTGGATGAGATGCAGCTTCAGGCGGTGGCCGGAGCGGTGGAGAACGGTTTGCTGATCCTCACGGGAGGTCCCGGAACGGGAAAAACCACCACCATCAACACGATCATCCGGTATTTTGAGGAAGCCGGCATGGAAATCCTGCTGGCGGCCCCCACCGGGCGGGCGGCGAAGCGGATGACGGAAGCCACGGGGATGGAGGCGAAGACCATCCACCGCCTGCTGGAGATCACCGGCGCCCCGGACGACAGGAATACGTCGGGAATGCATTTTGAGCGGAACGAGGAAACCCCCCTGGAGGCGGATGTGATCATTATCGACGAGATGTCCATGGTGGACATTTATCTGCTCCACTCTCTGCTGAAAGCGGTGACTGTGGGAACCCGGCTGATCCTGGTGGGGGATGTGAACCAGCTTCCCAGCGTGGGGCCGGGAAATGTGCTGCGGGACATGATTGAATCCGGCTGCTTCCATGTGGTGAAGCTGACCAGGATCTTCCGGCAGGCATCTCAGAGCGACATAGTGGTCAATGCCCACCGGATCAACGGGGGAGAGAAGATCGATCTGGCCAAGCGGAGCCGGGATTTCCTGTTTATCCGCAGAGACCACCCGGACGCCATTATCAGCGCCATGATCACTCTGGTCCGGGAAAAGCTTCCGGGATATGTGAACGCCCACCCCTTCGACATCCAGATCATGACCCCCATGAGAAAAGGGGCCCTGGGAGTGGACCGGCTCAATGGGATCCTGCAGCAGTACTTAAATCCTCCTGACGGGAAGAAAGCGGAGAAGGAGTCTGGAGGCATTATCTACCGGGAAGGGGACAAGGTGATGCAGATCCGGAACAATTACCAGATCCAGTGGGAGACCAGGAGCAAGTACGGGATTCCCGTGGAGACCGGTCTCGGGGTGTTCAACGGGGACATGGGAGTGATCCGGGAGATCAACAGCTTTGCGGAGACCATGACGGTGGAATTTGATGAAGGCCGTATGGTGGAGTACAGCTTTAAGCAGCTGGAAGAGCTGGAGCTGGCCTACGCCATCACCATTCACAAATCCCAGGGAAGCGAGTATCCGGCGGTGGTAATTCCCGTCCACAGCGGTCCCCGGATGCTCATGACGAGAAATCTTATCTACACGGCAGTCACCAGGGCCAGAAAATGCGTCTGTCTGGTGGGCGTTCCGGAGACTTTTCAGGCCATGGTGGACAACGGTATGGAACAGAGAAGGTACTCCGGCTTAAAGGACCGGATCCTGGAGCTGGCACAGCTCTGACGGCAGGGGGGGAGGACTCTCTCCTGCCCGCCGCAGAGGAGCGGTTTTCATTTCTTTTTTCATCTCAAGGAGGATCATGAATTTCAACAATATCTTGTCTTATCTGGAAGAGGCGCCGGAGGTTCTGTCCGAGCTTTTGTTTCCCAGGCGCTGTCCCGTCTGTGATCGGGTTCTGCCCTTCCGATCCGGGAAAATCTGTCCCGAATGTTTTTCCAAACTATCTTTTACCCGATCCCCCGTCTGCAAAAAGTGCGGGAAAGAAGTGATCGGGGAGACCACCGAATACTGTTACGACTGTACCCGAAAGAGAAAGTCCTTCGAGTACGGCATCGCCCTGCTCAATTACGATGACATTTCCCGGGCTTCCATGGCTAGAATCAAATATCATGGCCGGCGGGAATATATGGATTTTTACGGGGAGGCCATGGCTGCGAGATATGGAAAGCGGATTCTGCGGATGAGCGCCGGGGCGCTGATTCCCGTTCCGGTGCACCGGGACCGCCTTCGGGAGAGGGGATTTAACCAGGCGGAGGCTCTGGCAGACAGCGTTTCCCGCCATCTTCCCGTGCCCATCCCCGTCCGGACGGACGTTCTGCTGAGAAATAAAAAGACCATGCCCCAGAAGGATCTGACTCCCGCTGAGCGGCTGCGGAATTTGTCCCAGGCGTTTGAGGCGGACCAAAGCAGGATCGGCCCGGAGCTGAGACGGGTGATTCTCACCGACGATATTTACACCACCGGAAGCACGGCGGAGGCCTGTTCCCGCGCCCTGCTGGCGGCGGGGGTGGAGCAGGTGTACCTGCTGAACGTGTGCATCGGCCACGGCAGGTAGAAAAAGTGGAAAATATTTGAGGGAAATTGTGGAAAAACCTTGACGAATGAAGGATTATTGGGTATAATATCAACCGTTGCTGTGATGGGCTATCGCCAAATGGTAAGGCAACGGACTCTGACTCCGTCATTGTGAAGGTTCGAATCCTTCTAGCCCAGCTGAGGAATCCGGGAATGAGCGATCGTTCCCGGATTTTTTGTATTATCGGATCTTAAGAGAAAAGGAGAGAACGGCCGGTGGAGCAATGGAAGATGGCGGTCATTCTGGCCGCTGTTCTTGCGGTCTGCGGATGGCTCTGGAGGACGAGAAAGAAGCGGGAATACCGGAGGTCGGAATACCGGGCAGAGACGGGGAAACGGTATAAGAAAGTGGAGAACAGTCCAGGCACGGAGGGAGAATACCAGACATCTCTGGCCCTGGAGAAACGCGTCCGGGGAAACCGCCGGTTTGTGTTCAACGCTTATATTCCCTGCCGCAGCGGCGGAAGCACGGAGACGGACATTGTGATGATCCATGAGAAAGGGATTTTTGTCATTGAAAATAAAAATTACTCCGGACGGGTAAAGGGCCGGGCGGACCGGGAGTACTGGGAGCATATCCAATCCGGAAGGCGGCAGACATTTTACAGCCCGGTTTATCAGAATCTGGGTCATGTGCGGCATATCCGGCGGCTGCTGGAAGAGCGGGGGTACCGCCTTCCCATGGTGTCGGTGGTGGTTTTCAACGACCGGCTGGATCGTCTGCAGGTGAGGAGGAAGGGGAGAGACGTCATCATCTGCAGAAGCCGGCGGGCCTCGGGAGCCATCAACCGGAGACTCCGCCGAATGGAGCGGGTGCTGGGGGAAAGAGAACTGGAGGAGGTCTATGAGATTTTGAAGGAACAGACCAGGCCCTTCTGGTGGGTCCGCCGGGGGCAGAAAAAACGGGTGGAAAAGCTTCAGAGGCAGCGGGGAAATTTTTAAAAATATTCTTGACGAAGTCCGAAAGATGCGGTATAATAACTTCTGCATTTGAATATTGGGCTATCGCCAAATGGTAAGGCAACGGACTCTGACTCCGTCATTGTGAAGGTTCGAATCCTTCTAGCCCAGCTGATGAATCCGGGAACGAGCGATTGTTCCCGGATTTTTTGTCTCATAGGAAACTTCGCTTCCGGATCTTCGTTTCCGGCTTGCCACCGGTGATAAGTTATAGTAAACTGTTAAAAGACAAAAAGACTGACAGAGGAGGAGAATATGGATACGATCAGAAAATTTATCCGCTACTACAAGCCGTACCAGGCGGTCTTTTATTTTGACCTGGTGTGCGCGGCGGTGATCAGTCTGGTGGATCTGGCTTATCCCCAGATTTTGAGAACGCTCACCAGAACTTTGTTTCGGGAGAGCGGGGAGACGGTGCTGAGAGCCCTGATTCCCATTGCGGCCGGGCTGTTTGTCATGTATGTGGTCCAGGCCCTGTGCAAGTATTACGTGAGCTATCAGGGACACATGATGGGAGCTCACATGGAGAGGGACATGAGGCAGCAGCTGTTTGACCACTATGAGAAGCTGTCCTTTTCCTATTATGACAACAACAATTCCGGACAGATGATGAGCAAGCTGGTCTCAGACCTGTTTGACATCGCGGAATTTGCCCACCATGGGCCGGAGAATCTGTTCATTTCCCTGATCAAGATTGTGGGATCATTTATCTGCCTGTTTATGATCAACGCCAGACTGGCGGTTCCCCTGCTGGCCCTGGTGCTGTTTATGATCTTTTTCTCTGCCAGGCAGAATTCGCGGATGCAGGCCACCTTCATGGACAACCGGAGAAAGATCGGAGACGTGAACGCCAGCCTGCAGGATACCCTGGCGGGCATCCGGGTGGTGCAGTCCTTTGCCAACGAGGACGTGGAGCGGAAAAAATTCCGCAGAAGCAATGAGAATTTCCTCCAGTCCAAAGACAATAACTACCACTGCATGGGCAGCTTTATGGGCGGCAACCTGTTTTTCCAGGGAATGATGTACCTGGTGACGGTGGTGTACGGTGGCTGGCTCATCGCCAACGGACTGATGGCGGTGGACGATCTGGCCATGTACGCCCTGTACATCGGTATTTTCATCAGCCCCATCCAGATCCTGGTGGAGCTGGCGGAGATGATGCAGAAGGGTCTGTCCGGATTCAAACGTTTTGTGGCCGTCATGGAGACGGAGCCGGAGATCGTGGACGCTCCGGACGCTGTGGAGTTAAAGGACGTGAAGGGACATGTGACCTACGAGGATGTGAGCTTTCACTACAACGACGACGAGGAAGTGCTCAGCCATGTATCCTTCGACATTCCCGCCGGCCGTTCCGTGGCCCTTGTGGGACCGTCCGGCGGAGGAAAGACCACTATCTGCTCCCTTCTTCCCAGGTTTTATGACGTGACCGGCGGAAAGGTATCCATCGACGGAAAGGACGTCAGCCATGTGACCTTAAAGAGCCTGCGGAGCATGATCGGAATCGTTCAGCAGGATGTGTATTTGTTCTGCGGCACGGTGAAGGAAAATATCGCCTACGGTAAGCCGGGAGCGTCCATGGAGGAGATTATGGACGCGGCGAAAAAGGCCAACATCCACGACTTCATCATGAGCCTTCCCGACGGGTACGACACCTTTGTGGGAGAGCGGGGCACCAGACTTTCCGGCGGACAGAAGCAGAGGATTTCCATTGCCCGGGTGTTCTTAAAAAATCCGCCCATCCTGATTCTGGACGAGGCCACCTCCGCCCTGGACAATGAGAGCGAGCGCCACATCCAGGTGAGCCTGGAACATCTGTCTAAAGACCGGACCACCATCACCATCGCCCACCGCCTGTCCACCATCCGCAATGCCGATGAGATCATCGTGATCAGCAACGAGGGGATCGCGGAGCGGGGAACCCACCGGGAGCTGATGGAAAAAGACGGTATCTACGCCCACTACTACAAGATGCAGTTTGAGGGGCTGGAGTCTGACGAGGATTATCGAAAATAGAAAAGCCAAAAAGCGCTTCCCGCGGGGATGAAACCTCCGGGAGGCGCTTTTTTGATTGAAAAGAAGCTCACAGCAAAGAGACGTCATAATAATAGGAAATGTCCCGGTAGACGTCGCTCACTCTGGTGATCAGTTCCCGCTCCGGCTGAGTCAGGTGGTGCCTGGCGGGATAGATAAACAGCCGCTGCACCTTCGGGTGAAACAGAAAGGGGATCTGCACAATGTCTCCGCCCCGGATGCGGCTGACGGGGAGGATGGAGAAACAGTTTTCCAGCACCATGGTCTGGAACATAAATTCGATGTCGATCAGCCCTTCCCGCCATTTGGGGCGAATTCCCAGGGAGGGAAAGATATCTTCTTCCATCCGCTTCTGCACCATGTCGTTTTTTCCCTGAAAGATGGGAAGATCAGCCAGAAGGCGGTAGGACTGCTCCGCCAGGCAGCCGTCCTGGAACTCCAGCTGGCTGTAAACGGGATTGTGGGCAGAGATCATGAGCATGAGTTCATAGGATTTGACAATGGTGTAGTCTGTTTTCGGGAAAATACTTTTGATGTTTTCCTGGTAGGAGGTGACAAAGCCCAGGTCGACCCGGTGTTCCGTCAGCTCCCGGTAGATCAGCTCCGAGGAGAAGATCTGGGGGAGAAAGATGGTCTGGGGAAATTCCGCCTTCATGCCCTGGAGGATTTCGTTGAAGGTGTGGATGGTGGAGCGGAGTACGCCCAGCCGCACGGAAGACCGGTTCTGGGAGAAGAGATCCCGGTAGAGGTTGTCCCGGATGGCCAGAATCTGGCGGCAGGCCTTTACGTATTTTTCTCCCGCCTCTGTGGGGATCAGAAGGTTTTTCTGCCGGATGAACAGAGGCATGCCCAGAGACCGCTCCAGTTTGCTCAGATAGATGCTGAGAGTGGGCTGAGAGATGTGGAGATGTTCTGCTGCTTTAGAGATATTTCCCGTTTTTTCAATCTCTGAAATGTATTCCAGCTGATAAAGATCCATAGCTTCCTCCATGAAGTATAGTTTTTCGCTATACCTCTATTTATAACGTAAAGTGTACTTTTTTACAAGGGAAACTATAATAAAAGTATAATTTATCCGGATAAAAATAAGAAAAAATAGTGGTATTACACAAACGGGAGTGGAAGATATGATGAAAGTACAGGCAAATTGCTCCAGCAGGATGACGAATGAGGAAATGCAGAGCATCCGCGGCATGGGCATCGAGTATCTGGCGGTGAATTTCCTGCCGGACGCTGTGGACTATGACAGCGTCATGTGGTTCCAGGACCGGGCGGCGTCCTTCGATTTGAAGATCGCCGACGCGGGATGTCCGGCGCTTCAGAAGTGTCCGGAGATCCATCTGGGAAAACCGGGGCGGGACCAGTGGATTGAAAAATACAATGATTTCACCAGAGTTCTGGGGAAAGCGGGAATTAAGGTAAACTATATCGCCTGGCAGCCCAACGGCATTTTCCGCAGCCGCATTGACGTGGGAAATTACACCAGAGGGGAGAAATCCATGATCTGCGACATGGACGAGCTGAACGCCCGCCCCGTGGCCAACGACCGGGCCTACACCCAGGAGGAGATCTGGGACAACTTCAAATATTTCCTGGACCGGGCGCTTCCGGTGTGCGAGGAGGCGGACGTGCGTCTGGCCCTTCACCCCAATGACCCGCCGGTGCCGGACGTCTGCGGCGTTCCCAGCCTGATCTGGAACACAGAGTGCTACAAGAAAGCCTTTGCCCTGGCGGGAAACAGCCCCTACCTGGGAATGAAAATGTGTGTGGGCTGCTGGCTGGAAAGCGAAAATTTTGGAAATCTGATGGAGGATATCCGCACCTTCACCGAACAGGGAAAAATCTTTGTGGTTCATTTCCGCAATGTGAGCGGCACCATGCCCTACTTTGAGGAGACCCTTCTGGAGGACGGCTACGCGGACATGTACGCCATCCTGGAACAGCTGGCCCGCTGCGGCTACGACGGACAGTTGAACATTGACCATTCTTTCTTCAACCCGGACGGGAAGGGAATGTCAAAGACCTCAGAGGCCTATTTCCTGGGATACTTGAAGGGAATGCTGGGAAGTCTGGAGCGTCAGCTGAAACTGGAAAAGGAGAATGGAGGTAAAAAATCATGAACGTACCTTTGATTATTACCCTTGCGGTTACCATATTTCTGATTGTAGGATTTTTAAGCGGAAAATTTAAGCTGGGCCTGGTGGCCATGACGGCGGCCACCGTTCTGTGTGTGACGGGAGTGCTCACATTCAGCGAGGCCTACGCCAATTTCTCCAACGGCAACGTGATCATGGTTGGAGCCATCTTCATCCTGAGCGGTGCTCTGGGAAAGACCAGCCTGGTTCCGGCCTTAAAGGAACTGATCATGAAAAATTCCAGCAAGAGCGGACTGATCGTGTTCCTCTATCTGCTGGCCAACGCCATTCTGATTCAGTTCAGCATGCCTACCGCCCTGGTGGCCATGATGATCCCCTTTATGGCGGCATTCGGCGATGAGAGCAAGATCCAGCCCTCCCACCTGCTTCTTCCCGGCGCGGTGGTGGCTCACTGCTGGCAGGGAATGTTCCCGGGAGCGTTTTTCGTCATGTTAAACTCCTATCTGGAGGCCAGCGGCACCGACGTGCGTCTGGGAATGCTGGACTACAGCAAGGTGGTAGCCATCCCGGCCCTGTTTTCCCTGTTTTACATGGCCTTTATCGGATGGAGAGGATTTAAGTCCAACAAGCTGGTGCAGACGGACGCGGTGAAGGCCACGGCATCAAAGAGCGATCTGACTCCTCTTCAGGAGAAGATTGTGTACGTGGTGTTTATCATCACCTTTGTAGGTATCCTGCTCTCCAATTACCTGCCCATTGACATGCAGGTGATTCCGGTGATCGCCGACCTGGTTCTGCTGTACTGCGGAATTCTGAACTTAAATGACGTGAAGAACTTTATGAATATTGACACCCTGTTCATGCTGGCAGGCGTTCTGCCCCTGGCGACCGCCATGCAGAAGACCGGCGCGGGAACGGTTCTCGCGGACTTTATCCTTTCCCTGCTGGGAGGAAATCCGGCGCCCATCACCGTGCTCATCGCCTTCTATGTGGCAGGAGCTGTGCTGACTCAGTTTATGAGCAACACCGCCACCCAGAATATTTTCGTGACCCTGGCAGTGGTGACCGCCCTGAACCTGGGACTGGATCCGAGAGCGTTCTGCATCGCCATCTATGCCGGATGTACGGCAGCCATGATGACCCCCACCGCATCTCCGTCCATCGCCATCGCCTTCGGCGCCGGCCAGTACAAGATCAAGGACGTGGTGAAGGTCTGCCTGCCCCTGTGGCTTATCTACGGCGCGCTGGTAATCTTCATGGCCAATCTGGTATACCCGTTGGCGTAAATGAGAAAAAAGTTCTATTCAGAGGAGCCCGGCTGCCTGCTGCAGCCGGGCTCTCTTAAAAAAAGATTCCGGAAGAATTCCCTTGACGGCCAAAGACAGATAGACTATACTGTATTTGTTACTGGGCTATCGCCAAATGGTAAGGCAACGGACTCTGACTCCGTCATTGTGAAGGTTCGAATCCTTCTAGCCCAGCTGAAAAAAGCACTGCTTCAGGCAGTGCTTTTTTTTCGGCGGCCTGGCGGCCAGCCGGTCAGTCCTCCTCCGTCTCAGCTTCCATCAGGCGCATGCCTGCGGTGCTGGTGACGGGAAGGGAGAATACCAGAGCGCCGGCTTTGGTGCCGGTTCCCGCCTTGTCCATGATGGCTTTCATGATCTGATTTTTCTCAACTTTTTTCACCACGATCAGCACGATCTCCTTTTCGGACACCAGGGAGACGCCGAGAAATTTCTCTGCCCGCTCCATGCCCGTTCCTTTGGCGTGGATGACGGTGCCGCCGGAAGCGCCGGCGTCTCTGGCGGCGTCCATGATCATTTCTGTATATCCCTGATTGGCAATGGCCATGAGAAGCTCATATTTGGTATCTTTCAAGCTGGATTCCTCCCCTTTTACATAATTTTGATTTTCTGTGAAAAACATGAGCTGCCGTTTTCCTCCGATGCTGCTCATGGGGATGATAAACGCGATTCCCGTTCCCGGAACGTCGATCTTCAGCCGGGACTGGAGGCCGGCCTTCACTTCTTTCCATTTTTCGCCGGTGACCACGGACAGAATCAGAATCTTTTCCGCCCCGTCCAGGCCCAGATAATCCAGCATTTCGTTGGCAGCCGTTCCGTGGCCGGCCACGTGAAAGGCGGTGGACAGCTGCTTTTCATGGTAGAAGGAGAGAAATTTTTTCTGCCTGGACCAGTCGCAGACGGTTATCATCAGGTACAATTCACTCATAATTCCAAACCTCCTTACAGTTCAATGATGGCGTCGTCATCCAGGGCGGCCAGCGGGTCAGCGGGGATGGCGGCGGGTATGAGAGCTGCCTTCCTGCTGCGCAGCTTGTAGATCACGCCCAGGATCTGGATGGTGATTAAGGGGGTCATAGCCACCATGGCCACCACTCCGAATGCGTCTTTTACAATGTCTCCTCCCACGGCGATGCAGGCGCCCTGGGCCAGGGGCAGAAGGAAAGTGGCGGTCATGGGGCCGGAGGCCACGCCGCCGGAGTCAAAGGCGATGGCGGTAAAAATTTTCGGCACCACCAGAGACAGGCTTAAGGCAATGGTGTAGCCGGGAATGAGAAACCACAGGATGGAGACGCCGGTGAGCACCCGAACCATAGCGATTCCCACGGAAAAAGCAACTCCCGCGGAGAGACTGGCTCCCATGGCGGAGGCGGAGATGGCGCCGTCGGTGATCTCCTCCACCTGCCTGTTCAGGACGTACACCGCCGGCTCCGCCTTGACGATAAAAAATCCGATGATCATTCCGATGGGAACCAGAATCCAGCGGTAATTCAGCCCGGCAAGGACCGTTCCCAGATAGCTTCCGGCAGGCATGAACCCCACGTTGGCCCCTGTCAGAAACAGCACCAGGCCCAGATAGGTGTACACCAGACCTACTCCGATGCGGACGAGGGTCCGCCCGGTGATTTTTAAGACCGTCACCTGAAAGATGGCGAAAAACAGGACGATGGGGAGCAGGGATACGGCGATCTCCTGCATGTAATGGGGAAAGCTCACCAGAAACAGGTGCCACAGCTCTACGGAGTTGCTGATTTCCGGAAGAGCTGCCGCCTCATAAGTGCTGCCGTCCACGTGGAAGATCAGGCTCAGGAGCAGGACGGCCAGGATGGGGCCGATGGAGCACAGGGCCACCAGGCCGAAGCTGTCGTCCGCCGCATGGCGGTCTCCGCGGATGGAGGAGATACCGATGCCCAGAGCCATAATAAAGGGGACGGTCATGGGACCGGTGGTCACGCCGCCGGAGTCAAAAGCCACTGCCAGAAAGCTGTCGGGGACAAAAAACGCCAGCACGAACACGATGACGTAGAAAAACAGCAGCATACGGGGCAGTGAAATGCTGAACAGCATACGGAAAAGTGCGGCTACCAGAAAGATACCCACGCCGCAGGCGACAAACACAATCAGTGTCATATTCGGTACAGACGGAACCTGCTGGGCGAGGACCTGCAGATCCGGTTCAGATATGGTAATAATAAAGCCGAGGATGAAGGTCAGCGCCGCCAGGATCGGAAGTTTCCGGCATTTGGTCAGGCTGCTGCCCACCCGCTCGCCCATGGGCGTCATGGCAAGCTCAGCTCCCAGGGTAAAAAACATCATTCCCGCGATCACCAGAAGGGCTCCCATGAGAAAACACAGGAGGATACTGGAAGAGATGGGGGCGATGGTAAAGCTTAAAAGGAGCACCAGAGCCACAATGGGGAGTACGGCTTTTAAGGCTTCATTCCGCTTTTCGCGCAGTTTTTCGTTTCGTTCATTTCTCAAACAGTTCACCTCACATTAATTATTTACAGTCTTAAAGTCTGCTTCATAAGTATATCATGAAAGTAGGGAATAAAAAAACCTTTTTTGTATAAATTTTCCGAAAAAGTTTAAAAACTGTTAAGACCGGAATCACCCTCTGGACATTCGCGGGAAAAAGCATTATACTATAGTCTGGCGTAATTTAAATGAAAGAAGAGTGTATCCATGTATACCTTTGACAGCCGTGTGCGGTACAGCGAGACGGATGTGAACGGAACGCTGTCGGTGACGGCAGCCGTCAATTATTTTCAGGATTGCTCCACCTTCCAGTCCGAGGACGTGGGAATTGGAGTGCGTTACCTGACAGAACACGGAAAGGCCTGGTGGCTTTCCTCCTGGCAGATCGTTTTTGACCGCTGCCCCGCTCTGGGGGAGTCCATTGTGATCGCCACCTATCCCTATGATTTTAAGGGAATCTACGGCTACCGGAATTTTATGATTCTGGACCGGGAGGGAAATTACCTGGTGCGTGCCAATTCTGTCTGGTTTCTCTATGACCTGAAGGCGGGATGCCCCGTCCGGGTGACGGAGGAGGATGTGAGGGCTTACGGGGACCTGAAGGCGGAACCGTTTCCCATGGACTATGCGCCGCGGAAGCTGGCAAGACTGAAGGAGTACCGGGAGAGCCAGCCTCTGACGGTGACCAGACATTACATCGACACCAACCACCACATGAACAATGCCAGGTATGCGGAGATCGCGGCAGAGCTTCTGCCGGAGAATTTTTCTGTGGGAGAACTGCGCATGGAATACACAAAAGCCGCTGTGCTGGGAGATGTGATCGTTCCCAGGATCGGTGAGAGCGGCGGCGGGATAACCGTAGAGCTGTGCAGTCCGGAAGGCGGACGCTACGCAGCCGCATGGTTTTCAGAAAAGAAAGGGATAGTATGATTGAGTTGGGAAAAATACAGAGGCTTCAGGTCCTGAGGGAGAAGAACTTCGGGGTATATGTTGGGGAGCCTGAAAGCGGGGAAGCGGCAGTGCTTCTCCCCAAAAAACATGTGCCAGAGGGGACAAAGATAGGCGATGAGCTGGATGTATTTATCTATAAAGACTCGGAGGACCGGCTGATTGCCACCACCGAGACGCCTCTCCTGCAAGTGGGAGAGGTGGCAGTCCTGGAGGTTAAGGACGTATCCCGGATTGGAGCGTTTCTGGATATGGGGCTGGAAAAAGACCTGCTTCTGCCCTTTAAGGAGCAGAACCACAAAGTCCAGGTGGGAGAGAAGTGCCTGGTGGCGCTTTATGTGGACAAGAGCCACCGCCTGGCGGCTACCATGAAGGTATATTCTTACATGAGCAATCAGTCTCCCTATGAGAAGGACGACTGGGTTACAGGAACAGTGTATGAGATCAACGAAAAGCTGGGAGCCTTCGTGGCGGTGGACAACCGCTATTACGGACTGATTCCCAGAGGCGAGATGTTTACAGACTACCGGGAAGGGGACGTGGTGGAGGCCAGAGTCTCCAAGGTCAGAAGCGACGGAAAACTGGATTTGAGCCCGAAAGCCAAGGCTTATCAGCAGATGGAGACGGATGCGGCGCTGATTCTGGAAAAAATGGATCAGCTGGGAGGAGTTCTTCCCTTCAACGACCGGGTGGCGCCGGCAGTTATCAAAGAGCAGTTCGGCCTGAGCAAAAATGCTTTTAAGAGGGCGGTTGGCCGCCTGTTAAAGGAAGGCAAGATCACTATTACGGAAAAAACCATAGAGAGAGTATAGGAGGGGCGTTTTGGACGCGATAGATTATTATAATAAGTACGCAGCAAAAATTTTTGAAGAGACTGTGGAAGAAGAGGTGGAGGAAGAATTTCGGGAAGAATTTCTGTCTTACCTGGAAGAAGGCGACGCGATTCTGGATCTGGGCTGCGGCTCCGGCCGGGACAGTCTGGATTTTTACGAGCGCGGATATGACGTGACTCCCTTGGACGGATCGGAGGAAATGTGCAGGCTGGCCGAGGTACATACGGACCTTGAGGTGCTCTGCGAGCGGTACGAGGACATGGACTTCGACGACGCTTTCGAGGGAGTATGGGCCAGAGCGGCTTTCATCCATGTGCCGAAGGAAGAGATCCGGGATATCCTCGCCAAAGTGAAAAACGCCCTCACGAAAAACGGCGTGTTCTATACTTCTGTCTGCGAAGGGGAATTCGAGGGAATCAGCGGGGAACTGTATTTCACCGATTACGAAAAGGAAGAGATAAAGGATCTTCTGGAGGAATGCGGATTCCAGATTCTCAATGTGTGGGAGGTCAGGGATGAGGAGATCCGCCGCGGCTACGAGGGAAATGGCTGGATCCATGTGCTGGCCAGGAAAAAATAGGCTTATTGAGAGAACGGACTGACAGACGACAAGGGAATTGAGTATGTGGAAGAAAAAGACGGCTGCCCAGGACTATCTGATCATAGTTCTGGGAGCTTTTATTATGGGCTTTGCCATTAAAAATATCTATGATCCCCAGGGACTGGTGACGGGAGGCGTCTCCGGTCTGGCTATTATCCTGAAGGAGAAAATCGGCCTGCCCCTGTGGATCACCAATATGGGAGTCAATATCCCCTTATTTCTCCTCTCCTTCCGGCTGAGGGGATGGAAATTTGTAAAGCGGGTGCTGGTGGCGGAGGCCGCTCTGACCCTGTCTCTGGCGATTCTGCCGGAGTACGCCTTCCTGAAGGACGATCTGGTTCTGACCGCTCTGTTCGGCGGGGTGTTCAGCGGCATCGGCACAGGAATGATGCTGCTGTGCCACGCCACCACCGGAGGGACGGACACCATGGCCGCGCTCCTTCACACGAAGATCAAACATTATTCCATCAACCAGATTCTCCAGGTACTGGATGGGCTGGTGGTGCTGGCGGGCGCCAGCGTGTTCGGCATCCGCTATGCCTTTTACGCGGTGATTGCGGTGGTAGTGCTGGCGAAAGTCTCCGACAGCATCATTGAGGGAACCCATTTCGCGAAGGCGGCCTACATCATCACGGACCACAAGGAGGAAGTGGCCCGGGAGATCATGGACGGCATGGAGCGGGGGGTGACCATTATTGACGCCAGAGGCGCTTACACCGGGGAGCGCAGGGACATCCTGTTCTGCGTGGTATCGAAAAAAGAGATTGTGGAAGTGAAGGAGATCGTGCTTCGCGCGGATCCGGGGGCGTTTGTCATCGTCAGCGACGTGCGGGAGGTCCTGGGGGAAGGTTTTATGGAATATAGACAGTAAAATATCAGGTTCCGGGACAGGTTTTCCAAGTTTAGGAAAACTTTTTCCCGGGGCTGTGCAAATTAGCTAAAGAAAGGAAACTGGATTTGGCTATTCACCCCATAACATTTTGAGCTGATCTCCTGTATAATGGTGACAGCAAAGGACGACATCCTCCGGACTGGCCGGAGGATCGTGATACATTATGGAGGAAACAAGGCAAATGGCTGGTTTATTGCTGAAAAATGTAGCAAAGTTGTACCCCAACGGAGGAGTGGGCGTGAAGGATTTCAGTCTGGAGATCGGAGACGGGGAGTTTACGGTGCTGGTAGGACCTGCCGGCAGCGGCAAATCCACCCTTCTGCGGATGATCGGCGGTCTGGAGGACATCTCCCTGGGGGATATTTATATCGGCGGCGTCCGGGTGAACGACCTGGAGCCGCGGGAGCGGAATGTGGCGATGATCTTCCGGAATTATATGCTGTATCCCCAGATGACCGTATACGAGAACCTGGCTTTCGGTCTGAAACTGACGGGATGCGGGAAGAACGAGATGCACCAGCGGGTGACGGAGACGGCAGAGCTGCTGGAGATCGGCCATCTTCTGGAAACTCCGTCGGAGCAGGTGACAGGAATTGACCGCTACAAGGTGGTGGTGGGACGGGCTCTGGCCCGCCGGCCGCAGGTCCTGCTCATGGATGATCCCATGATCCGGCTGGACGGCCAGCTGAGACGGGAGATGCGGCAGGGGTTGGCGGATCTTCACCACAGGCTGGGAGTGACCGTAGTCTATGTGACGGAGGATGCGTCGGAAGCCATGCTTCTGGGCACCAGGCTGGCAGTGATCCGGGACGGAGTGCTGGAGCAGACAGGTACCCCGGAGGAGATCATCCGAAAGCCCCAGAACCGGTTTGTAGCGGAGTATTTCAGCTGCCCGCCCATGAATGTGCTGGCTGTTGAGGTGGAGGAGAAGGACGGAAAGGCCGTCCTGAAGGCCGCGGAAAACCGGGGCGTATTTTCCGAGGAGAACAGCCGGATACTGATAGACGGCGGCTATGCCGGGAAGGAGATCATCATCGCCATCCGGCCGGAGGACATTCATGTGGAGGCGGAGTGCGTAAAGAAATGGGGCGACAATCTGATCCACGCATGCGCGGAAGCGTGTGAAGCGGATGCGCAGGGGGCGTATATGACCTTCCAGATCGGAGATGAAAGCCTGCGGGCAAAGGTGCCGGAGGAGGGTAAAATTCATCCGGGCGACCAGGTGACGCTGGCGGTGGATCCGTCAAAAGTGTACATTTTTGATAAAGATACGCAGAAAGCCATCGGATAAAGAACTTATTTTTGTAAAAATTGCGCAAGCGGGCGTAATACTCGCTTGCTTTTTTTTTCTTTTTGAATTAAGATAAAATCAGGGTAAATTACAAAGAGGAGAGTGCAGCAAATGATTTCAAACCAGATTTTACAGTCCACGATTGAGGGGTTGAAGGGGATTACCCGGATAGATTTCTGCATCTGCGACACGGAAGGAAAAGTGCTCGCGTCTACCTTTTCAGAGGCGGAGGAGTATGAGAATTCCATCCTTGCATTTGTAGATTCTCCGGCGGACAGCCAGGTGATTCAGGGCTATCAGTTTTTTAAAGTATTCGACGAGAACCAGCTGGAGTACATCCTCCTGGCAAAGGGAAGCAACGAGGATGTCTACATGGTGGGGAAGATGGTGGTCTTCCAGATCCAGAACCTGCTGGTGGCGTACAAGGAGCGCTTTGACAAGGATAACTTTATTAAGAACCTGCTTCTGGACAACCTGCTCCTGGTAGACATTTACAATCGGGCGAAGAAGCTTCACATTGAGACCAATGTAAAGCGTGTAGTATATATTATTGAAACGTCCCACGAGAAGGACGGCAGCGCCCTGGAGACGGTGCGCAGCCTGTTTGCCACCAAGACGAAGGATTTCGTGACGGCGGTGGATGAGAAGAATATTATCCTGGTGAAAGAAGTGAAGCCGGGAGAGACCTACGAGGATCTGGAGAAGACGGCCAATATGATCCTGGATATGCTGAATACAGAGGCCATGTCCAAGGTCCATGTGGCCTTCGGCACGGTGGTGAACGAGATCAAGGAGGTGTCCCGCTCCTACAAGGAGGCCAAGATGGCTCTGGACGTGGGCAAGATCTTCTACAGCGGAAAGAATGTGGTGGCCTACAGCAAGCTGGGCATCGGACGTCTGATCTATCAGCTTCCCCTGCCTCTGTGCCGCATGTTCATCAAGGAGATCTTCGACGGCAAGTCTCCCGACGAGTTTGACGAGGAGACCCTGACCACCATCAACAAGTTCTTTGAGAACAGCCTGAACGTGTCCGAGACTTCCAGACAGCTCTATATCCACAGAAATACACTGGTGTACCGTCTGGACAAGCTCCAGAAGTCCACAGGTCTGGATCTGAGAGTGTTCGAGGACGCCATCACCTTCAAGATCGCGCTGATGGTAGTAAAATACATGAAGTACATGGAGAATATGGACTACTAAGGATTTGACTTATGATAGAGTTTTCGAATGTAACCAAGACCTATAAGGCCGGAAATAAGGCGATCCGAAAGCTGAACATCCAGATTGCCGACGGTGAATTTGTATTCATCGTCGGCAGAAGCGGGTCGGGGAAATCCACCCTGCTGAAGATGCTGCTGAAAGAGGTGGAGCCTACTTCCGGCTGTATTCTTGTGGGCGGACAGAACCTTCAGCGGATGCCGAAGCGGGCAGTGCCCCGGTACCGCCGGGGCCTGGGAATGGTGTTTCAGGATTTTAAGCTGCTGAAGGACCGGACGGTCTATGAGAATGTAGCCTTTGCCCAGCGGGTGATCGGCGTCTCCCCAAGAAAAATCCGGGAGAATGTGCCGGCCATGCTGCGGCTGGTGGGTCTTTCGTCCAAATACAAATTTTATCCTCAGCAGCTGTCCGGCGGAGAGCAGCAGCGGGTGGCCATCGCCCGGGCGCTGATCAACAACCCGGCGGTGCTTCTGGCGGATGAGCCTACCGGCAATCTGGACCGCCAGAACGCGGATGAGATCATGTGGCTGCTGGAGCAGATCA
The DNA here is from genome assembly GCA_019114465.1 of Candidatus Lachnoclostridium avicola. Taxonomy (GTDB): domain Bacteria; phylum Bacillota; class Clostridia; order Lachnospirales; family Lachnospiraceae; genus Lachnoclostridium_A; species Lachnoclostridium_A avicola. Next base: position 5,839 of record DXFM01000013.1, on the reverse strand, counting down.
ATGCCCGGGGCACGACGGTGATCGTAGTGACCCACAGCCAGGAGATCGTGGACAGCATGAAGAAACGGGTGATCACCATGGATAAGGGAATGGTGGTCAGCGACAAGAGGGACGGAGAGATCTATGAGATTCAGCACAATTTGCTATAGTTTCCGGCAAGGAATCAAAAATATATGCAGAAACAGTCTGTTTTCCCTGGCATCCGTGGCGACGATTTCTGCGTGTATTTTTTTATTTTGCCTGTTTTTCGCAGTGATCGCCAATGTGAGAAATATCACCCATCTGGCAGAGACCACCATCGGGATCACGGTGTTTTTTGACGAGGATATGTCCCAGGAGGAGATCCAGGCTCTGGGGGAGGAGATTTCCGCCAGGCCGGAGATCAGGGAGATGAATTTTGTCTCGGCGGATCAGGCCTGGGAAAACTTTAAATCCGAGTATTTCGCGGGGATGGAGGAGCTGGCCGACGGCTTTGCTGACGACAATCCCCTGGCGTCCTCCGCGTCCTATGAGATTTTTCTCCAGGATATTGGGGATCAGGATGAGATGGTGGCTTATCTTCAGGGGCTGGACGGAGTGCGCAAGGTAAATTACTCCCGGGATGTGGCGGCAGGCTTTTCCGGCTTCAGCCGTCTGGTGGGGGCGCTGTCTGCGGCCATCATCGGGATCCTGCTGGCGGTATCTGTGTTCCTGATCAGCAATACCATCCATGTGGCGGCGGCCTTCCGGAAGACAGAGAACCAGATCATGCGGCTCATCGGAGCCACCAACTTCATGATCCGTGCCCCCTTTGTGGTGGAGGGAACGGTTCTGGGGCTGGCGGGGGCTCTGATCCCCCTGGGGGCCATGTATATTCTGTACCGGCGTGCCGTAACCTATATGGGAGAACATTTTCTGGGCACTGCGGGCGGACTGGGCGGAGTTCTTCGGATTCTGCCCATTGAGGAGCTGTTCCCGGTTATGGCGGCCGTGTCTTTGGCCCTGGGAGTGGGAATCGGCTTTTTTGTCAGCTTTTTCACCATCCGGAAGCACCTGAAAGTGTAGGAGAATGCCTATGGGAAGACGAGAAAAAGGGGCTGCGGCGGCAGCTCTGGCGCTGCTGTTCACCGCTCTGTGGCAGGGCGGTCAGGCTGGCGCCACCAGAATGGATGTGGACAGCGCCCAGAGTGAGATTTCCTCTCTGGAGGAAGAAAAGCAGAAGGTGGAGAATACCCTGGAGGAGCTGGAAGGCCTGAAAAGTGACGCTGCGGCCTATGTGACGGAGCTGGATGCCAGCCTGACCCAGCTGGAGCAGGAGCTGGACGATCTGGCGGGGCAGATCTCCGGCAAAGAGCAGGAGATCGCTGCGGCCGGCGAGGAGCTGGAGGCGGCGAAGGCTGCGGAGGAAGAGCAGTATCAGGCTATGAAGCTGCGGATCCGGTATATGTACGAGCGGGGGGAAACCAGTTTTCTGGATCTTCTGTTTGAGTCGGAGAGCATTTCCGAACTGCTGAACCGGGCGGAATATATCAGTCAGATCTCAAGCTATGACCGGGAAAAACTGACGGAATATGTGCAGGAGAAGGAAGATATCGCGGTCAGGGAGGCTGCCCTGGAGACGGAGCGGCAGGAACTGCTTGCCCTTCAGGAATCCACGGAGGCCAGACAGGAGTCGATGGAGACTCTGCTGGCGGAAAAACAGGCCCAGCTGGCGGACTATGACAGTCAGATTGCCGGAGCCCAGGATCAGATATCCGCCTACGAGGCAGATATCCAGGCCCAGGAGGAGAAGATCCGGGCCATTGAGGCGGAGATGAAGCGCCGGGAGGAGGAAGCCAGAAAGCAGGCGGAGGAAGCAGGGAAAACGTATACTCCGGTGAGTTTGGGGAATATTAGCTTTATATGGCCGTGCCCGTCCAGCAGCCGGATCACCTCCCAGTTTGGAGGCCGGTCCTCGCCCACGGAAGGGGCGTCCACCAACCATAAGGGGGTGGACATCGGAGCTTCCTCCGGCAGCGACATTCTGGCGGCGGCCTCCGGAACGGTGACTATCTCTACATACAGCGTATCCGCTGGAAATTATATTATGATTGACCACGGGGGCGGCATTTCCACGGTCTACATGCACTGCTCTTCCCTCCTCGTCTCGGCGGGGGAGAAAGTGACCCAGGGGCAGGTGATCGCGAAGGTGGGATCCACCGGCTATTCTACGGGCCCCCACCTGCATTTTGGAATCCGGGCGGACGGGGCCTATGTCAATCCCCTTCAGTATGTGAGCCCGTAAGACAGATAGGAGAAATATCACAGTGGACGGTAAGAACAAATTTTGGAAAGGCGTCCTGGTAGGGGCGCTGGTGACTGCCTTTGCCGGACTGATCGTCATCGGCATGGCGGCGGGAATATGGGTTGTGGGGAAAGGCGTGATGGGCAATCAGACTGCCGGCATCTCCGGCGGGCGGGCAACGCCCAGCGAAGTATCCCTGGACATTGACCGGATCAGCCAGAAGATGGAGCTGATTCAGGGAATTATCAGTGAGAATTATCTGTTTGAGGAAGACCCGGAGATGGTGGAGGACGGCATTTTCATGGGAATGATGGCCGGGCTGGGAGATCCATACTCCACCTACTACACGGAGGAAGACTTCCAGGAACTGATGGAAAACAGCATTGAGGGAGAATACTGCGGCATCGGCGCCATGATCAGCCAGAACCGGGGAACCATGCTCATGACAGTGATCCGGGTGTTTGAGGAAACTCCCTGCGCGGAGGCGGGGATGCTTCCCGGAGATGTAATCACCGCCGTGGACGGGGAAAATGTCACCGGCATGGAGCTGGATCTGGTGGTGAACAACTACATCAAGGGAGAAGAGGACACGGAGGTGACGGTGACGGTCTACCGGGAAACCACCGATGAGTATCTGGATCTGACCATGAAGCGGGCAAACATCGAGACTCCCACGGTGGAGCACGAGATGATGGAAAACGGCATCGGCTACATTCTGGTGACCCAGTTCGAGGGAGTGACCGCCCAGCAGTTTAAGGAGGCGGTGGATGATCTGGAGAGCCAGGGCATGGAAAAACTGATCATCGACCTGAGAAACAATCCGGGCGGCCTGCTGGACGCTGCGGTGGAGATGGCCGCCTACCTTCTTCCCGACGGAACCATCGTCCGGACGGAGTATAAAAACGGCAAAGGCGACGAATACTATTCAGAGAATGGACAGCTGAAGGCGGACAGCACCGCCGGCACCCGGCTGAACCAGTACCCGGTGGAGGACGGCCATGAGCTGGATATTCCCATGGCCATTCTGGTAAACGGCAATTCCGCCAGCGCTGCGGAGGTATTTGCCGGGGCCATGAGGGACTTTGACCGGGCAGTTCTGGTGGGAACCACCACTTTCGGAAAGGGGATTGTGCAGAGCGTGATCCCGTTCACCGACGGGGATGCCATCAAGATCACCACCGCCCACTATTTCACCCCCAGCGGCTTTGACCTTCACGGAAAAGGCCTGGAGCCGGACATTCCAGTGGAGCTTTCAGAGGAACTTCTGCAGCAGGCAGTGGTGGAGCTGGAAGATGATAATCAGGTGCAGGCCGCGGTGGAGTATCTGAGCGAAGAGACGGCCGGGGAGGAACCGGACGATCCGGGAATGGCGGCTGACTGACAGACTGAAAGATGTAAAACGGCTTTCGGAATCCGGTTCCGGGAGCCGTTTCTTCTATATAAAAAGGCGTAGGCAAAGCTGCACAGGAAAACCCTGATAAATACAGGAAAAATCGTAAAAAAAGTGCTTGCAAATAAAATGGAAATGTGCTACACTCATAACGCTGTGGCATGATAGCTGTGAAGCGCGAGGTTGCCGCCTGAAAATGGCGGGTTTTCCGTGGAGCGAATGTCAAGTTAGGAAACTGGCGACAAGTCACTGTACAAATTGAGATTTCTAAGTTCTGCAACAAGCAAAGCAGGCCATATGTGTGTAGTCCTCGGGACACACACGGAAACGTGTACAGTCACCGCTTGTCGTACTGTGAAAGTGCGAAAAGGAGGCGACTTTTTTTATGGCAAGTCAAGTAATGAGAATCACACTGAAGGCGTACGATCATCAGTTAGTAGATCAGTCCGCTGCAAAAATCATCGAGACGGTAAAGAAAACGGGATCCCAGGTGAGCGGACCGGTGCCGTTACCCACGAAGAAAGAGGTAGTTACCATCTTAAGAGCTACCCACAAGTACAAAGATTCCAGAGAGCAGTTCGAGCAGAGAACTCACAAGAGACTGATCGACATCATTACTCCCAGCCAGAAGACGGTGGATGCACTGTCCAGACTGGAAATGCCGGCAGGCGTTTACATCAACATTAAAATGAAATAATTATTTCATTTTAATATAATCAGAACACAGGATCCTGAAGGGTTTAGATAGATTTCTGGACTGTTCTAGGATGAACGCAGAATGCGTTCCGCTGTAGAAAAAGACAGGAGGTCAAACAATGAAGAAAGCGATTTTAGCGACGAAAGTTGGAATGACACAGATCTTCAACGATGAGGGCGTGCTCGTTCCCGTAACCGTTCTTCAGGCCGGCCCCTGCGTAGTTACGCAGGTAAAGACCGAGGAGAATGACGGCTACAAGGCCGTACAGGTTGGTTTTGTTGACAAGAGAGAGAAGCTTGTGAACAAGCCCCAGAAAGGACATTTTGACAAGGCTGGCGTTTCTTACAAGAGATATGTGAGAGAGCTGAGACTTGAGAACGCTGAGGAGTACTCCGTAAAGGATGAGATCAAGGCGGACATCTTCGCAGCTGGAGATAAGGTAGACGCTACCGCGATTTCCAAAGGTAAGGGATATCAGGGTGCCATCAAGAGACACGGCCAGCACAGAGGACCGATGGCTCACGGCTCCAAGTTCCATCGTCATCAGGGTTCCAACGGTTCCGCAACCACCCCCGGCCGTGTATTCAAGGGCAAGGGAATGCCCGGACACATGGGCCATGTGAAGGTAACGGTTCAGAACCTGGCTGTGGTAAAGGTTGACGCTGAGAACAACCTGATCCTGGTAAAGGGCGCTGTACCCGGACCGAAGAAGTGCCTGGTAACAATCAAAGAGACTGTAAAGTCCGGTAAGTAAGCTTTACAGGAAAGGAGGAACACGAAAAATGGCAAACGTATCCGTTTTTAATATGGAAGGCAAAGAAGTTGGCACCTTAGAGCTGAACGATGCGGTATTCGGTGTGGAAGTAAACGAGCACCTGGTACACATGGCCGTGGTTGCACAGCTTGCAAATAAACGTCAGGGAACCCAGAAGGCGAAGACCCGTTCTGAGGTATCCGGCGGCGGAAGAAAACCGTGGAGACAGAAGGGAACCGGTCATGCAAGACAGGGATCCACCAGAGCTCCCCAGTGGACCGGCGGCGGTATGGTATTCGCTCCCGTTCCGAGAGATTACACCATCAGACTGAACAAGAAGGAGAAGAGACTGGCTCTTAAGTCCGCTCTGACCAGCCGTGTTCAGGAGGGCAAGTTCATCGTCCTGGATGAGCTGACCTTAAACGAGATCAAGACCAAGAACTTTGTAAACGTGATGAAGAACTTAAACGTGGCAAAGGCTCTGGTAGTTCTCGGCGAGAACAATGAGAACGTGGTAAGATCTGCAAGAAACGTGGCAGACGTAAAGACCGCTCTCGTAAACACCATCAACGTATATGACATCTTAAAATACAACACAGTAGTAGCCACCAAGGCCGCTGTTGCAGCAATCGAGGAGGTGTATGCATAATGGCAAACGTACAGTACTTTGACGTAATCCTCAAACCAGTTATTACTGAGAAGAGCATGAACGCAATGTCCGAGAAGAAATACACA